>NZ_LRRH01000187.1 GCF_001646785.1 Rhodococcus phenolicus | reverse complement strand
ACTGAATGAGCGAGGTCTCCGGTAGAGGGTTAATCGACCAAGACAAACCTGAATACCGGAGACCTCGTGCCCAGCGTAGCGGTACCGGGGCGGGCGGATCTGACCGACGCGCAGTGGGCGCGGTTGGAGCCGTTGTTGCCGCGGGGAAAGAAGGCGGGCCGGCCGCCGAAGTGGACGAAACGCCAGCTCATCGACGGGATCCGATGGAGGATCCGCACAGGATGCCCGTGGCGGGACATTCCGGACCGGTACGGGCCGTGGCAGACGGTGTACGGACTGTTCCGGCGCTGGCAACGCGCAGGGGTGTGGGCGCAGATCCTCACCCGAGTGCAGGCGCTCGCCGACGCTGCCGGCGCGATCGTGTGGGATGTCAGCGTCGATTCGACCATCGCCCGAGCACACCAGCACGCAGCCGGTGCCCGCAGGGACGGTGATCGGCAGGCCGAGCCACCGGGCGGTGTCGACACCGAGCCCGATGATCACGCGTTGGGACGCTCACGCGGCGGCTGGACCACGAAAACCCATCTGGCATGCGAGCAGGGCCGCAAGGTCCTGTCACTCATCGTCACTGCAGGTCAGTGCGGTGACAGTCCGCAGTTCGAGGCCGTGCTCGAGGCGATTCGGGTGCCGCGGCGCGGTCGTGGTCGACCGCGCCGCCGCCCTGATGCGGTGCTGGCGGACAAGGCGTACAGCAGTGCCGCCAACCGCGCCTACCTGCGCACGCGAGGAATCAGGTCGACGATCCCGACCAAGACCGACCAGGTCGCGAATCGGAAAAAGAAGGGCTCGTCCGGTGGTCGCCCACCCGTCTTCGACACCGAGCACTACAAGCAGCGGCACGCCGTGGAGTGCGGCATCAACCTGCTCAAGCAGAACCGTGCTGTGGCAACGAGATACGACAAGCTCGCGGTCCGCTACACCGCCACCGTGCGTATCGCCGCGATCAATCAGTGGCTCCGTACCCCAGGCTTATGAAACACGGCCTAG
>NZ_LRRH01000186.1 GCF_001646785.1 Rhodococcus phenolicus | reverse complement strand
ATGCGCTCGGCATCGGCCTCGGACAGCTTCCCGAAGAACCGCTCGTACATGCCCAGACCGTTGCGGTACAACGTCGCTGCGACCCACAGCTGAAGTTCGGGATCGAAAGCGTTGTAGGACTCCGCGCGTACCGGAACGTGAGCCTTGTTGACCAGGCGCACGATTGCCTTCTTCTCGTCTTCGGTGCCGAGAGTGACGGCGTAGACGTACGTCATCGTCGTGCGCAGCCCGACGCCGGGCTCGGCGAGCTGCAACAGCACGGTGGCACCGGCGCCGAGGAGCAGCATGGATTCCCCGACGAAGTCTTCGAGGTTCACCGAACCCGGCGGGATCGGCGGCAGCTGCGCCTCCTCCGGGGCGGAATTTTCGACACGCTCTTCGGTACGGGTCCCCATCGTTCGTCCCTCTCGGCGAAATTCGGAGTGCAACACTGTCACCCGATAGTGTGCACGGGTGTGTGCAGATTCCACAAGTGCCGAACGGCCTCTAGCCTCCGGACCGGAACCCGGCGCGCTCGAGATGAGCCACGAGTCGCTGCGCGGCGTCGTCGAACAACCGCA
>NZ_LRRH01000185.1 GCF_001646785.1 Rhodococcus phenolicus | reverse complement strand
ACTCCACGGGGCACTATCCACGACGGCCACCACGGGCCGCGGAACGTAGGAGGAACATCATGAAGTACCTGCTGCTCAAGCACTACCGAGGCGGACCGACCCCGGTCGGGGACTTCGTACCGATGGATCGGTGGACCCCGGCGGAGGTCGACGCGCACGTGCAGTACATGAACGACTTCGCGGCACGACTGCAGGAGAGCGGCGAGTTCGTCGACGCGCAGGCACTTGCGCCCGAGGGCACGTTCGTGCGGTACGGCGGCGAGGGACGCCCGCCGGTGACGGACGGGCCGTTCGCCGAGACGAAGGATCTCATCGCGGGCTGGATGGTCATCGACGTCGAGTCGCGAGAACGCGCGCTCGAACTGGCCGGGGAACTGTCCGCGGCGCCCGGTGCCGGCGGCGAACCGATCCACGAATGGCTCGAACTGCGGCCGTTCCTCACCGAGCCGCCCACGGTGTCCGAGTGAACGAGACGCTGCTGCGGGAACTCGTGCCCGCGGTCATCGGCATCCTCGTCCGACGCGGAGCGGATTTCGCGTCGGCCGAGGACGCCGTGCAGGAAGCACTGATCCGTGCGCTGGAAACATGGCCGGACGACCCGCCACGCGACCCGAAGGGATGGCTCGTCACCGCCGCGTGGCACAAGTACCTCGACGCGTGGCGCGCCGACACGTCACGGCAGGGGCGGGAAGCCGCCGTGGACACGGAGCCGCCCGCCGGGCCGGTTCCCGCCGCCGACGACACGCTGCATCTGTACTTCCTGTGCGCGCACCCCGCCCTGTCGCCGGCCTCGGCGGTCGCGTTGACCCTGCGCGCGGTCGGGGGCCTGACCACCCGGCAGATAGCCGCGGCCCATCTCGTCCCGGAAGCGACGATGGCGCAGCGGATCAGCCGCGCCAAGCGGAAGCTGGCGGGACTGCCCCTCGACCGGCCGGGTGATCTCCCCACCGTGCTGCGGGTGCTCTACCTGGTCTTCAACGAGGGATACGTCGGCGACGTCGACCTGGCGGCCGAAGCGCTCCGGCTGACCCGCCAACTCGACGCTCTCACCGACGAACCGGAGGTCGCGGGCCTGCTCGCGCTGATGCTGCTGCACCACGCGCGGCGCGCGTCGCGCACCGGTCCGGGAGGCCGCCTGGTCACGCTCGCCGAACAGGACCGGTCCCGCTGGGACACCGCCCTGATCGCGGAGGGGGTGACGATCCTGCAGGCCGCGCTGGTTCGGGACCGGCTCGGCGAATACCAGGCGCAGGCCGCGATCGCCGCGTTGCACGCCGATGCCCGCAGCGCGGCCGAAACGGACTGG
>NZ_LRRH01000027.1 GCF_001646785.1 Rhodococcus phenolicus | reverse complement strand
CACTCTATGGGGCACTACTGGTTCGAGAAGGCCTACCCCGGCAACCTCTCGGGCGGGATGAAGCAGCGGGTGGCGCTCGCTCGAGCCTTCGTGGTCGAGCCCGAGATCCTGCTCATGGACGAGCCTTTCGCGGCGCTCGACGCGCAGTTGCGCAAGGTACTGCAGGAGGAATTGCTCTCCATCGTCCGTGAGCACCAGTACACCGTGTTCTTCGTGACACACAACCTGGACGAGGCGCTCCTCATGTCGGATCGTATCGCGCTGATGTCCGCACGCCCGGGGCACATTCGGGAGCTCATCGACGTGCCGTTCGAGCACCCACGCAAACCCGAACTCCGACAGGACCGCGAGTTCGTCCGTATGGAAGAGGACCTGTGGTCCCGACTGCGCGGTGACGTCTCAGTCGCCGCCGGAGGTGCATGATGAGTCTCGACACTGAACAAACACGAGGGACCAGCAAAGCCAACTGGGTCGTGCGGCGTCCTGAGGCAAAGCGCAGACCCACCAACGAGCAGGCTCGCCGCGACCTCGTGATTCGGGTCTTCCTTGGTCTCCTCATTCCGGTGGGCGCACTGGTCATCTGGGAGTTGTCGGCCCGCGCCGGCTGGATCGACCCTCGATTCTTCAGTCAGCCGAGCGCGGTCGCAGCCAAGGCAGCAGAGGACATCTCGTCGGGCCTACTGTGGGAGGAACTCCGCATCACCCTGGTCCGACTACTCACCGGCTACGTAGTCGGTTCCGTCTCCGGTGTCGTGGTCGGCCTCGCTCTTAGTCAGTCCCGGACGATCCGGTGGATGCTGGAGCCATTGCTGCGCGGGCTTTACGTGATCCCCAAACTCGCTCTGCTCCCGGTCTTCCTGCTGATTTTCGGCCTTGGCGAACTTCCCAAGCTAGTGTTCATCGGCCTGGGTACGTTTTACATCGTTGCATTCACAACGCTGTCCGCTGCGATGATGATCCCAACGGCCTATCACGAGGTTGCCCGGTCGTACGGGCTGTCGAGGCCGCAGCAGTTCAGGTGGATGATCATCCCCGCCTGTATGCCGCAGATTGTCTCCAGCCTCAAACTAGCCTCTGGCATCTCGATGCTTCTCGTCATCGGAGTCGAGTTCGTCAACGCTCAGGAGGGCCTGGGCTACTACACGTGGCACTCGTGGCAGATGTTCATCCCCGACCGCATGTACGTCGGCATCGTCACCATCTCGATCGTCGGAGTCCTGTTCAGCGCGTTGATCGGATTCACCGGCGGACGGATGGTGCGTTGGGCCGACGGCGAGTACGGCCAGCAGCGCTAGCCACCCAGCCACAACGGTGCGGCGCCATACGGCGACGACACCACCCGCACAGAAACTACTGAAGGATCCCAATGAGTACCGTCACTGTCCCGAGTCAGCCGTCCGGCGCGGAGGAGTTGGACGAACTGCGTTCAGTCGTGAGACAAGTCGCGCAGGAGCGTTATGCGCCGTTCGTCGAGCAATGGGATCGCGACCGCGAGACCATCTCAACGGACGAGCGACGTTACCTGGCGCAGCTCGGCTGGCTCGGCATCGCCCTTCCCGAGGAGTACGGCGGCGCCGGTGGCAGCTTCACGCAGGCGCTCACGGTGGTCGAGGAACTCGCGAAGGTCTATCCGCCAGCAGCATTTCAGGTATTCGAAGCCAATGTCGGTCCTGCCCAGCATCTTTCCCGAATCGGCACGAAGGAACAACTGCAGCGGTTCCTGCCAGGGATCATCAGTGGCGAGAACACCATGGCGGTCGGAATCTCCGAGCCGGACGCCGGTTCGGCCGCCACAGACATGGTGACCCGGGCCGAGGTTCAGGGCGACACCGTCGTGGTCCGCGGTCTGAAGCGATGGATCTCGAACGGCGGAGAGGCGGACCGCTACCTCGTGTACGCCCGCATGGGCGAGGCCCCTGGCTCACGCGGGATCGGAGCGGTCATCGTCGAATCCGATCGACCAGGGGTGTCGTTCGGCAAACGTGAACGTCTGATGGGATTCCGAGGAATCCCATCAGCGGACGTCATTCTCGACAACGTCGAGGTCCCGATCGAGAATCTTGTCGTGTCCCCTCCGGACGGCTTCCGCACCCTGTTCAGTAACTTCTCGATCGAGCGCCTCGGCAACACGACCATGAGCCTCGCGCTCGGCCAGGCCGCGCTCGACAAGAGCATCGCGTACGTCCAGGAGCGCCTCCAGTTCGGTCGCCCCATCGTCGAGTTCCAGTCGGTCCAGCTCACTCTCGCCGACATGGCGCTGCAGGTGGAGTCGGCGCGGCTGCTGCGAGACCGGGCGGTTGCGGGACTGGACGCGGGTCGGCCCAGCACTCTCGAAGTGTCGTTGGCGAAGTGCGCGGCCAACGAGATGGCCAAGCGCGTCACCGACATGGCGATGACCCTGCACGGCGCCAACGGGTACTCCGAGGAGTACGGGCTCGAGCGGATGCACCGTGATGCGCATGGCTGGGCGCTGGCGGGAGGCACGCCCAACATGCAGCGGATCCGCGTGGTCTCCGAACTACTCGGCCGTGGATTCGACCAGCGCGCCGGGAAGCACGACTGACTGTGCCCACATTTCAACCACATGTTCCGAAAGGCCATTAACGATGACTCTCGACGCCGTGCAGTCCACGGAAGATCTGATGTTCGACTACCAGCGTGACGTGTGGGAGCCAGCGCAGCTCGATCCCGAGATCACCTGGGACGGAGCATGGGCCGAGCTCACTCCGCGCCAGCGTGAGATTCGGGAGATCGCCCGCGAGGTCGCGGTCACCGAACTCCGACCCCGCGCGCACCTGTGGGACGAGTCGGAGACGTTCCCGCGGGAGACGTTCGAAGCAGTGCTCGAGACCGGCCTGATCGGCCTGACGGTTCCGAAGGAGTTCGGTGGGCAGGGAGAAGGGCTACTCGAGGGATGCATCGTCGTCGAGGAACTCGCCCGGGCCTGCCTGTCGACTGCCATGGCGGTACAGCCGTTCCTGAACGGTCCGTGGCGGGCGGTGAACGTTCTCGGCACGGACGATCTGCGTCAGCGGCTACTGCCGGGCGTGGCGGACGGGACCAACCATTTCGCGATCGCGATGAGCGAACCGGCTGCGGGCACCGCCGGCACCGACCTGCGCACAACGCTCACCCCGGAGGGAGACGGGTTTCGTCTCACCGGCACCAAGTGTTGGATCACCGGTGGCCGTGAGGCCCACACGATCATCGTGTTCTGTCGCATTGCCGGCAGCGAAGGCCCCTTCGGCATCGGTGCGGTGATTGTCCAGGGTCGCCCCGAGGGGATGAGCGACTTCGTCGTCGACCCGAAGATGGGAATTCGCGGGGTCGGTGAGTGTCTGGTGCACTTCGACAACGTCCGCATCGAGCCGGAGAACGTGCTGATCTGGCCTCGGATCGACTCGAAGGAGGGCACCGGGGTTCTGGTCAACCAGTTCAATCCCGAGCGCTGCGGCAATGCAGCGATGTGCACCGGGCTCGCTCAGGCGGCGCTCGACGCCAGCGTGGGTCATCTCAACGCGCGCGAGCAGTTTGGACGGGGTCAAGCCCCTGGT
>NZ_LRRH01000184.1 GCF_001646785.1 Rhodococcus phenolicus | reverse complement strand
ACCAGGGGCTTGACCCCGTCGCGAACTGTTCGCGCATTGCTCGCCGATGTTCGCCGGACGCCGGTGGAGCCTGGGGGGTCGAGATGGCGACGAGGGCGTGGCGGTAGGTCTTGATCAGTCGGTGTGCTGTAGATGCCGGGGTTTCACCACCGTGCATGCGGTCGTGGGTCTTTTGTTCTGTGGGGGAGGGGCCGGACCAGTCGATCCGGGACAGTCGGTATGCCACCAGCCGCAGCGGTGCGGTCATCGCTTCGGCTGTCGGCCAGGTCCACCCGCGAGCGGTGCCGTCGTGGTTCAGGGCGTGGGCGATGTCGATGCCTGTCCAGCGGTCGGTGTCGATTCCGGCCTCGAGCAGGAGGTCGCAGACCGATCCGATGTGCCCTCGGCGCCTGCCGGTTGCGTCGTCGATGCCGAGGATCGTGCGTAGCGCGGGGATGCGGTCGACGAGTTGGGCGGCTGCTCGTTGGAGGGCTAGGGGTCGGGGCGTGGTCGGTGTCGAGTTCTGTTCGCCTGCGCGTGTGCGCGCTTGGTGATCTTTCCTGGCGGAAAGACACAACGATAAAGAACCACTAGGGGATTGGGGTGCGGAAGTCGGTGAGCTGCGTTGGGTTGGCGAAATAGACCGGGTGGCAGAGGTTCCGCTCTTGGGGGCGGAGTGTGTCGTTCGTTGCCGCGGCCCTCGCCGTGGCTGCTTGCGTGGTGTCGGCGGTGCGGGCATGGTCTCGACGGCCCATGCGGGTGCGGAGAGTGCCCATACGCTGGCCGCGCCGATCTGCGGACGGCATGGGGGTTGTCCGTGGGCATGTGTGTGCAGGCGGGCTGCGGCTTCGCGCTCGCCGCTGTTGAGTTTCTTGCCGCGGGCGAGTTCGACGCCGAGGTCGAGTGTTCTGAGTGCGCGTCGACCGCGTTTGAGCTGGTCCATCGAGAGCTTGTCTTTGGTGGCGAGAGTAGCCAGGGAGGCGCAGACGTGGCGGCCGGTGGCCGATTCGGCGTAGTGGGCGTGCGCGGCGCAGACCCGCAGGAACGTCTGGGCGGCGATGCCGTGGTGTGTGAGGGCGGTGCGTCCGCGTTCGGTGTGGGTGACGATCCATTCGCACAAGGTCAGCCAGTAGCGGCGGCTGTGCCAGGTCGGGACACGCGCGTATGCGCCGGCAGGGACAGGTAGGGAGAGTGCGGCGCCGGTTCCGGAAGGTTGGGCGTCGAGCAGGTCGCGGACCGCGTCCTCGTCGGGATGGTCCTGCGTTTCGGCGGCTTCCATTGCGGCGACGTTCGCGACGGCGGCAGCGACGATCGTGTCCCATTCGGCGTCGGTGAACGGCTGCGGAAGTGGGAGGTCGGAATCATCGATGTTGGTCGACGCGCCGAGGATGGAAGTTGAGGTGGTTGGGCGTGTTTCAGGGTGTGCGCTACCCTGAGACGTACCTGGCATGGTAAGTCCCTTCGGGGAAGCAGTAACTCAAGAGTTTTCGAAGCGGCAAACTTCGGAGACTCACCCAGAGCGTGATCGTCCTGGCAGACGTTCTCGCTCGAACAGTGAAGGATCCTTCGAGGTCCTTCAGTGGATGTCCTCCTGAGACCCACCCCCTTTCCGGGGGGTGGGTTTCTCTTTTTCGTTGAGGCACTGCGCTGTTGAGTTGTCGGAGTGGTCGGTCCGGGTTACTGGCTTATCAATGTGTCTCCTTGGTGCCCGGCCCTGGGGTGAATCCGTATTGGAGTGTGCGAGCTCGGGATGGAAAGCTGCGCAGGGGCAGAGATACGGGGCGCGAAGCTCACCGACGGGGTTATGAACCCGGGGGCAGCACGAGCGACTGAGCAAAGAGGGCGACCTGCCGGATCTGCTCGATTGAGGCTGTCTCCGGGTCGGAGGCAACGAGCCCGACCGTGTCGGCGAACGCCACGAATCCTCCGACTGTAGGGCGTGTGGGGGACAGCGTCACCGGTCCGTACCGTTCGACCAGCTCGTCGAGGTCCAGCACCGCGGGATTAGCGGTCCCGCGGACGAGTCGGGCTTTGAGCGTGCTGTCGAGGGCGAGGATTGCCCATGCGCGGCCGTCACGATCAACGGCTACCGAGCTCACGCGACGT
Organism: Rhodococcus phenolicus; assembly: GCF_001646785.1. Taxonomy (GTDB): domain Bacteria; phylum Actinomycetota; class Actinomycetes; order Mycobacteriales; family Mycobacteriaceae; genus Rhodococcus; species Rhodococcus phenolicus. The sequence continues at coordinate 2,559 of NZ_LRRH01000184.1, read as the reverse complement.
TCCGATGAATCGCGGTGGGTGGGGCCACACGGTGTTCCCAGGCGGTGTACGCGTCGCGCGCGAAGGACATCGTGATCGAGGGCTCGTGCTCGTGCCCGATGGCGTCGAGTACTCCGAGGATGGCTTCGAGACCGCCGAAGGTGTGGCCGGCGAGATGATCGAGCGCGTCGGTGCAGGTGTCGGCGACGGCGCTCCACGCGATGTCGAGACCGGGGGAGTGGGCGGCGGTGCGGGCTGTGCGCGCGATGTCAGTGACGGCGTGCCATTGATCGATCGTCGCGGTGTCGGTGGCGGTGTCCCGGCAGGCGGCGGCGATCTGGTCGGCCGCCAGGCGCGGGAACCCGTCGATGGCAGCGACCAGCCCCCAGGTGCGGTTGGCGTAGAGGTCGGCGAACCACTGCCAGCGGTCTGCATCGGGGTGGTCGTCGCCGGCCGGTGCCTCGATGACGCCCTGGGCGATGGCTTCGAACAGGTTCAGGTGCGGGCTGGGCTTCATGCCACTGCTCCCTTGAACAGCGTGAGTTGTCCGCCGGTGGGGGACGCTGGAACCTCCTGCACGGGGGTAGAAGGGGACGCAGTCCGGTTCGTCGCTGCACGTCGGGTCGGTCGGCGTTTCGGTTTGGGCTTTCGACGTTTGGTCTTGGCTCCGCACCGGTCGGCGTAGGCATCGAACATCTCGGGAGCGATCTCGTCGCCTTTACCGGAGAACAGTCGCCCCGCGAGGATCTGATCGCGGATCTTCTCCCCGCTGGCCAGCCTCCGGTCGAGCTCTTTAGTGCATGAGGTGAGCAGCGGGCACTGGGCGCATGCAGCGACGGCCTGCCGCCACGGGGCGGATTTGTTGCCGCTCACCGTCCACACCTGTCCTTTGCCGGAACACAGACCTTGACCTGCGCGGACCTCGCTCATCGGAGCTTTGAAGCGGGATTCGAGCTCGATGGCGATACGGCGCGAAGTGGGGCATACGCGCACGGCGGGGGTGTAGACGAATCCGCATCGTCGGCACCGTCCGGTACCGCAATGTTCCCGCTCGAGCGCGCGGAGCTGGTTCGTCGAATAGTCGCTGAACGATCGCGTGTGGGCGCGTCCAATAAGCGTGCGCAACGCCGCGACGACGGGCAGGCACAGCGGCCGGTCCGTGGAGTAGGTGAACCCGCACGACGAACATGCGGTGCCCTCCGGATCAGGCAGGTGCTCAGCGAGGACGTAGTGGGGATCCTTGCTGCCAAGAATTGTGTCGTGAGTCTCTCCGTCAGGACGCGTGGGACTCTCTGCTACTAGGCGTATCTGCCCAGCACCAACTAACCTGTGCATCGCAGGCTCCATATCTGCAATCGAGGCCACGGGCTGCTAACCCGTGTGTCTCTGGCTTGTTCGACTGCTGTAACAGTCGGCTTGCTATTGGACGGTCCCTCAGCTGCTGCTAACAGCTGGGGGACCGTTCGCATTCAGTGGCTACTTCACTCCTTCCATATTATCCATCTATACAAACGATCTATTCAAATCCATATGCGCGCATCGTATCGAGGGAGTTGCACAGTGTCTAGCGATGACGACTTCACGAGGAGGGTTCGGACGGTGAGCCGACGGGTAATGCGTGGCTTCAGTCCCGACGCTCTGCGTCAGGCGCGCCTCAACGCCGGCTTGTCGCAGACGGAGATCGCGCGGGTCGCGAAGGTGGGTACCGGGACCGTCCGCCGCTGGGAAATGGGCGAGTCCTCCCCGCAGGTCGATTTGCTCGCTCGGGTTGTCGAAGTGCTTGGGGTGACGATCGCGGACGTGGTGAAAGTGCCCGAGGCCGAGCGCTACCCGGGTGACTGGCGTGTGCTGCTGGGTCTGACGCAGCCGCAACTCGGTGCCAAAGCTGGTGTTACCACTCAGATCGTGAGCTGCGTGGAACGTGGTGTGATTTCGCTTTCCGACAACGTCGGCGAAAGGCTCTCTGCAGCGTTGGGGATTTCGGAGGACGAACTGCGAGCGGCGCACGAACGCGCTCGAAACAGGCCGCTCGGCGAGCCTTCGTAGGTCTTTCGCCCGCGGACGTCTTGTACGTCTTTCGTCGTCGGTGCTCGCGGTCTGCATGTCGTCTCCGATTCCGGGTAGCTGGAAGCAGACCTCACGATTTTCGTGGGCCTACTGCTTCCAGGCGGGAATCACTCACCGACCGGCGCGAGCACGAAGGAGGCACTCCCCCGAGCACAAGAGAACTTACCCAGGTGGGACGGCCGAGGCAAAGTGTGTGCCGCAAATCACTGTAACGCTCGATGTTTGGATGTATCGGCGTGGGAGAGCTCCCCGTATCTCGTGCTCGGCAGGGTTGTTCGAGCGAGCCAGGGCAAAGGGCGCCATCGCACTCTCCCTCCCATGCAGAGTTCGGACCCGCTCAGGCCAGTGGCAACAACACCCGCAACGGTTGAACGGGCCGAAGGTGCCTGAGGTGCCGGTAGATTGCTCCTGTTGCTGATCTGGTAACCACGGGTGAATAGTGGCTGTGCACCGCGGGATTCATAGCCAACTCAGCAGCGGGATGAAGTCATATTGATCCCTCCCGGGATTTCC
>NZ_LRRH01000183.1 GCF_001646785.1 Rhodococcus phenolicus | reverse complement strand
CGACCACCGCGCAAGGGAAACCCGCCCTTGCCCGGCGGCCGCCGCGCCCGGTTCACCAGGACCCGGCCGACCGACCGAGGAACCCGCTCCCCGGCGACCCCCCGAACCACCCCGTGGTCACCGCAAAACCGCAGGTCATGGCACAAAAGACAGTGACGCAAGTCACCCGAAAAACATCAAAAAAACATCAAAAAAGCACCAAAATAGATGTAAAATTGAGACATGAACAAAGAAGAGATCATCGCCAAGCTCCGCGACATCGCCCGCGACGTCGACGCCCTGCTCGTCAACATCTCCACCGGAAAAGACCTGTCGGTCGTACTCGCCGAATCGCGCGACACCAAGGCCGCCGCCCGCGCCGCAGGCATGACCGAAGCCGAGATCAGCGAAGCCTTCCAGGCCGGTCTGAGCTGACCACCGACGACCCCGGGTGGGGAGCCGCACCGGCTCCCCACCCGCCCCACCATCGACCAGACAGGACACCGCACGTGCTCACCATCAACCACACCCCCGCCGATGGAACGATCATCGATGGCACCACCAAAGGCGACGGCACCGCCGCCATCCTCAAGACCGCAGGGTGGAAATGGGGCCGCAGCATCACTGCCTGGTACCTACCGTTCAGCCGCGACCGCGCACCCCAGCTCGCCCGCATCGACCGCACCGCCGAGGCACTTCGCGCCGCCGGATACGCCGTCGACACCGACATCGACACCGAACTGCGCGCCGCCGCCGACGCCCACCGCGACCGCGACGCCCGCCTCACCGACCGCGCCGACGCCCTCGCCGCCAAGGCTGAACGCAAGGCCGACGCAGCCGACGCCGCCCGCGCCCGCCACGACCGAGCCTGCGATGCACTCCCCTACGGCGGCGAACCCGTCAAAATCGGACACCACAGCGAAGCCCGCCACCGCCGAGCACTCGACCGCGCCCACACCACCGCCCGCGCCGCCATCGACGCCGACGCCGCAGCCGCCGAAGCCACCCGCCGCGCCACCGTCGCCGCCCACAGCACCGACCACCGCAACAACCCCGCAGTAATCCACCGCCGCATCGAGCGCCAATCCGCCGAACTACGCCGTATCGAGCGCCTACTCACCGACTACGAGCACGCCCACAACACCGACCCCGGCAACGCCGCCCGCGCCCGCCACATCGAACAACTCCGACTCGACAAAGCCGAACTCGAAGCCGACATCGAATACTGGACCGCGGTACGCGCAGCCCAGGACGCCGACGGCGGCCCCAAGCTCTACACCCGCGCCGACCTGCGCCCCGGCTACTACGTCTGCTGCCACAGCACCTGGTACCGGATCCGCCGAGTCAACGCGAAAACCGTCACCGTCGAGACCGACCCCGGATGGAACGACAAGATCCCCTACGACAAGATCACCGACGCCCGCGCCGAAGACGCCAAGACCACCATCCGCCCCGGACAGTGACCACCCACCCCGGCGGCCGCGACACGATGTCGCGGCCGCCGCGGCCACCCGCCGCGAGGACACTATGACCACCGAATCACTGTTCGCCGAATGCATCCTGCCCGGCTGCACCCAACCCGTCGCCGAGGAACTCACCCCCTGCCAGACCTGCCGCACCATCTTCGGACCGATGCTGCAGAAGACCGACAGCCGAGAACCCCTCACCCACGCCGACATCACCGCCCGCGACAACGACACCCGCGCCGCCTACCGCGCCCAACTGCGCATCATCGCCGAAACACCCCAACCCGCACGCCGACGCAACCAACGGTGTTGGATGTGTGAACAGCGGCGCACCTGCACCCAGACCCCGCAAGGCTGGGAATGCCGCGACTGCATCGAGATCACCTAACGCACCCCAGGCCCCCGGCCGGCGGTAGCCAACGGCCAGGGCATCGAGCCCTGGCCGCTGCCATTCGCCCCGGTCGCCAACACCAAATACACACCTAAAGCACATCTGAGGCACACCAAAGAGCCGATAGTCACGAAAAAAGCATCCGATACGAACCAGAAATGCTGTATTCTCGCATCAAGAAAGGACGGCCATGACCTCCCAGATCATCCTGCTCACCAACGAAAAAGGTGGCGTCGGCAAAACCACCACCGTGGTGAACCTCGGTGAAGCCATCGCCCGGGCCGGCAAGAACGTGCTTCTGATCGACCTGGACCCCTCCGGCAACCTCACGCTCACCGTCACCAAGACGCAGCCCGACCGACGGGACAGCGCGACGGTGACCGTCGATCACATCGTCGAGCTGCACGCCGAACGCCGCCGGTCCGCCTCCGATGCAATCGTCAAGGACGTGCGTGGCGGGATGGACCTGATCGCAGCACCCAAGAACCCCGCGGATCTGATCAGCGCAGAAAAGAACATCTCGAACGATCCCCTCGAGGGACCGCACATCCTGCGCGAAGCACTCGAGCCGATCCGGGAGCACTACGACTACATCCTCATCGACTGCTCCCCCACCCGAAACGCACTCGAACTGTGCGCGCTCGCAGCCGCCGACCAGCTCATCGTGATCAACGAGCCGACCCAGTTCAGCGTCGACGCCATGCAGCGGGTCACCGCATACGCCCAGCGCATCAAAAAGCGCAGCAACCCAGGTCTGTGGGTCCGCGGAGCGATCTTCAACATGTACAAAACCAACACCAAGATCGCCCAGAAATGGACCACCGATCTGGCCGAGGCCGGCATTCCGGTCCTGGCCACTATCGGCTACCGGGAAGCAATCAAAGCAGCGATCGAAGCAGGGGTTTCCCTGGCCGAGACCAAAGACGGCTGGCGCAACGCACAGGTATACGACGAGCTCGCCGCCCTCATCACCCAAAGGAAGAAATCATGAGCGATCTCCGCAGCATGTTCGACGCCGAAGACCCCGACGACGACACCACTGCCCCCGCGGCCCGCGCACCCAAGAAGCTCGTGCAACAGCCCAGCCTGGTCCGGCGCACCTTCACCCTCGCCGAGTCTGTCATCGACGCAGCGACCAACGCCCAGAAGACACTGCGCGGCGCCTACCCAGGCTCGCACCGCAGCATCAACAGCTTCATCGAAGAGGCCATCGCCGAATACACCGCCAACCTTGAGCGCGAATACAACGACGGCCAGCCCTTCCCCGACGTCGAGAAGATCCGCCGCCGCAAGAACAAGGACTCCGACGACTGACCGAACGGTCGACGCACCACCGTTGAAGGCCCCGACCCCGTCGGGGCCTTCGGTCTATGCCGGCCACCACCGACGACGGTGCCGGCCTACTGATCCCAGTGGCTCCGCCCCCCGGACCCCCGACCTCCCTCCCAAGGTTCCCGCTCCCCGCGCGCCCCTCACCCGATCGCCGCACACGGCCCTACCGGCCCCACCGACCAC
>NZ_LRRH01000182.1 GCF_001646785.1 Rhodococcus phenolicus | reverse complement strand
CCGGGCATGCCGATCGGCTCGAGCCAGCGACCGTTGGCGAGCAATGCGGCCTCGTCGTCGCTGATGGTGCGGCACGCGAACGCGGTACGCGCCGCGGCGTCGATGTCGAGGCTCAGCGCCGGATCGTCGGCGAGCTGCTCGAGGGTACGCGCGTGCTCGAGCCCGAACGGGCCGACCTTGGTGCGCCGCAGCGCCGTCAGATGCGCACCGACGCCGAGTGCCACGCCGAGATCGCGAGCGAGCGCACGAATGTAGGTTCCCGACGTGCAGTCCACTTCGACGTCGACGTCGACGAACCCGTCGCCGGGAAGGTCACGACGCGCGAGCACGTCGAACCGTGACACGGTCACCGGCCGCGCCGCCAGCTCGACGGTCTCCCCCTCACGCATCCGCGCGTAGGCCCGTTTGCCGTCGACCTTGATCGCGCTGACGCTCGCGGGTACCTGCTCGATGTCGCCGGTCAGCGCGGCGACCCCGGCGGCGATCGCCTCGTCGCTGACATCGGACGCATCCGTGGTCGCGACCGTCTCGCCTTCCGCGTCGTCGGTGACGGTGCTCTGTCCCAAGCGGATCGTCGCGGTGTACGACTTGGTGGTCAGCGACAGCAGCCCGAGCATCTTCGTGGCGCGCTCCACCCCGAGAACCAGCACTCCCGTCGCCATCGGGTCGAGGGTGCCGGCGTGCCCCACCTTGCGGGTGCCGAGCAGACGCCGGCAGCGGGCCACGACATCGTGGCTGGTCATGCCCGGGTCCTTGTCGACGACGAGCAGACCGGCGTTGGCGAGGGCGGGATTCTCGGTGGCAGACACGTGGCCCGATTCTGCCACCCCCGGTTCAGCGCACGGCGATCGCGGTGAGCACCAGACCGTCGGCGACCAGCCACCGCCCGTCGAACACCGACAGCGGCGCGCCGTCCCGGGTGTCGCCGGGCACGAGCAGCTTCGACCGGAACGTCCCGGACGCGACCGCGCCCGCTGCGGTGTCGTCGCGGCCGAAGGTGATGTGGGCGTCCTCGAACCCGAGCCACCGGCCGGTCAGCGGGAACCACGCCTTGTAGGTGGCCTCCTTGGCGCAGAACAGCAGCCGGTCCCAGTGGACGTCGTTGTCGGCAGCGGCGGCGAGCCAGTCCCGTTCCGGTTCGAGGCTCACCGCGGGCAGCACTCCGTCCGGGAGCACGTCGTGCGGTTCGGCGTCGATGCCCACCGAGCGCACCTGCAGCGAATATCCGAGCACCGCTCCCCGGTAGCCGTCGCAGTGGGTGAGGCTGCCGACGACACCGCGCGGCCACACCGGCACGCCGCGTTCGCCCTTGAGGATCGGCGACGGATCGACACCGAGCCGTCGCATCGCCTGCCGGGCGCAGTGCCGGGCGCCGATGAACTCCCGGCGTCGCTTGTCGGCGGCCCGCGCGATGAGTGCCTCCTCCTGCGGATGCGGTAGCAGACCCGCCGGGTCGTCGAACAATTCGGCGGCGACGACACCGGCCGGCAGGATCCGCCCGATCAGCGTCTCGGGCGCGTCGGGGACGTTCCGGGTCGTTTCCGTCACCGCAGTTCCCTCGCTCGCTGTGCGCGCATCTTCTCCACTTCCGCTTCCATCTCGGGGGTCACCGTGAAGTGTCCGCCCCACTTGTTGAGAGTGCCCGGCGGATAATCCGGAACCGGCAGGATCTGCCGTAGTACCTGATCGGGCAGCCCTCGCCGCTGCCATTCGCGCGGGTAGCCGATCGACACCTCCTCGAACCGGACCCCGTCGTAGTAGGTGGTGCGCGGGATGTGCAGGTGTCCGTACACCGAGCACAGCGCGCGGTACCGCACGTGCCAGTCGGCCGTGTCGGTGGTTCCGCACCACAGCGCGAACTCCGGGTAGAACAACATCCGGGTGGGTTCGCGCACCAGCGGGAAATGATTGATCAGGACCGTCGGCAGCGTCGGATCCAGCGCGTCCAGTCGCTGCCGGGTCAGCTCGAGGCGGGCGCGGCACCATGCGTCGCGGGTGAGATAGGGGTCGGGGCCGAGCAGGAATTCGTCGGTCGCGACGACGTTGCGTTCCCGCGCGAGCGCCAGCCCGTCGGCCTTCGTGGTGGTTCCCTCCGGCAGGAACGAGTAGTCGTAGAGCAGGAACATGGGGACGAGCACCACGGGTCCCCCCTCGCCCTCCCACACCGGGAACGGGTCCTCGGGGGTGACCACGTCGAGTTCGCGGCACATCGTGACGAGGTAGTCGTAGCGGGCGACACCGCGCATCTGCACCGGGTCCTTCGCCGTGGTCCACAGCTCGTGGTTGCCGGGAATCCAGATGACCTTCGCGAAGCGGCTGCGCATCAGTTTCAGCGCCCACCGGATGTCGTCGGTCTTCTCGGCGACATCGCCGGCGAGGATCAGCCAGTCGTCCGGGGACTCGGGGAAAATGTCCTCGGTGACGGGCCGATTGCCCTTGTGTCCGACATGGATGTCGCTGATCGCCCACAGCTTCGCCACCGGCACTATCCTTCCGCTTCTGCCTGGTCGAGGGACCGCACCTGCCGGTCCGCTCCCGTCACCGCCCATCGTCCCGACAGCGTCCGCCACACGACGGCCACCATCCGAAACACGATGAACACCGTAAGTCCCGTCCAGATTCCCGCCAGACCCCAGTCCCACACGAGCGAGCACCAGATGAGCGGCAGGAATCCGAGGAGCGCGGAGGCCAGCGTCGCCGTGCGCAGGAACGCGGCGTCGCCGGCTCCGAGCAGCACCCCGTCGAGCGCGAACACCACACCGGCCAGCGGCATGATCGCCACGAAGAACCACCACGCGACCCCGATCTGGTCGAGAACCGCGGCGTCGCCGGTGAACAGACCGGGAATCACGTCGCTGCCGAGCAGGAAGACCAGCGCGAGCGCCGCCGCGAAGATCGTCGACCACGCGGTGATCCGCCAGGCCAGCCGGCGGGCACCGGCACGGTCCGACGAACCCAGCGCTGCCCCGACCAGCGCCTGCGCAGCAATCGCGAGGGAGTCCAGGGCCAGCGCCACGAAGTTCCACAGCTGCAGCACCACCTGGTGCGCGGCGACCGAGGCGGCCCCGAAGCGGGCGGCGACGGCGGCAGCGGACAGGAAGCACGCCTGGAAGGCGAGGCTGCGGGCGATGAGGTCGCGGCCGAGGCGCAACTGGGCGCCGATGATCGCGCGCTGCGGTCGCAGCGGCACACCCGCGCGCACCAGCGCCTGCACGAACAGTGCCGCCGACACCGCCTGCCCGATCACGTTGGCGACCGCGGATCCGGCCAGTTCCCACCGGGGTGCGCCGAGGAGACCGTGGACGAGCAGCGGGCACAGCACCGCCGACAACGCCAGCCCGACGACGACATACCGCAGCGGCCGTGCGGTGTCCTGGACGCCCCGCATCCACCCGTTGCCGGCGAGGGTCACCAGGATGAGCGGGGCACCGAACAACGCGATGCGCAGCCACGACACGGCGGCATCCGCGATCTCGTCGTCGCCGGCGATCAGCCCCGCCACCGGCCCGGCGAGCAGTTGCCCGACGACCAGCACGACTGTGCCGACCCCGAGCGCCAGCCAGGTCGCCTGCACGCCCTCACCCACCGCATCGCGATCGCGGTCGGCACCGTGGAACCGGGCGGCCCGCGCAGTGGTGCCGTACGACAGGAACGTCAGCTGAGTGCTGACCTGCGCCAGAATCAGACCGCCGACGGCCAGCCCGGCCAGTGCGAGAGCGCCGAGGCGACCGACGACGGCGATGTCGAACAGCAGGTACAGCGGTTCCGCAGCGAGCACGCCCAGCGCCGGCAGAGCCAGCCCCAGGATCCTCTTCGCCGAAGCTTCGGTCGGGTCCCGGTCAGCCGAGGGCGGCACGCAGTTCCGCCACGATCTCGGTGCGATCACCGTGTGCGGTGTAACCGGCGGCGGCGCGGTGCCCACCGCCTCCGAGGTGTGTCGCGACGAGCGAGACGTCGATCTCGTCCTTCGAACGCAGGGACACCGTCCACACCTTCGGGCCGACCTCCTTGAAGACGGCGGCGACCTCGGCCTCTGCGGTGGTCCGCACGATGTCGATGACGCTTTCGATCTCCTCGGAACGCAGGTGCGCGGAATCCGCGCGCAGGACGCTCGCGTGGACGAGCCCTCGGCCGCCGGCCGCGTCCGGGACGAGCGTCGCGGTGGCGAGCACCGCCGAGAGCATCGGCAGCCACCCGAAGGGATGGGTGTCGAGGAGCTGCCGGGTGATGCGAGCCCCGTCGATACCCGTCGCGAGGAGTCTCTCGGCGAGCAGATGCGACTGCGGCCGGCCCCACCGGAACGAGCCGGTGTCGGTGACGAGCCCGGCGAACAGGCAGTGTGCGAGCTCCGCGTCGATCTCGACACCCCACACGTCGAAAAGGTCGGCGAGAACCGCAGCGGTCGCCTCGGCGTCCGGTTCGATGAGGTTGTGGGTGCCGAACCGGGTGTTCGACCGATGGTGGTCGATCACGAGCGTCCGCGCGGCCCCGTGCAGGCGGGGTGCGAGCCGCCCGAGCCGTCCGGCGGTACCGCAGTCCACGGTGACCAGCAGATCGACGGTCTCCCGCACGTCCCCGACGGGGGTGACCAGGTGCAGACCCGGCAGTTCCCGCATGGAGTCGGGCACGTCGTTCGGCGATCCGAACGCGACCTGCACAGGCACGTCGCGGCGTTCGAGCGCCAGACCCAGCGCGAGTCCGCTGCCGAGCGTGTCCGCATCGGGCTGCACGTGGCACAGCACCGTCACGGATCCTGCCGCGTCGAGCAGCTCGACCGCACCGCGGAAGTCCACCGCGGTCGCGGGCGGGGTGCTGCCGGAGGTGGTGGTGTCGGACATGGCGGGGCTACTCGTCGCCGGCGTCGTCTCGCTCACGCGGTTCCTTGTAGGGGTCGGCGTCGCCGGCGTGCGATGCCCCTTCGCGGGCCTTGGCGACCTCGTCGTCGGCGGCGCGGGCGCGGGCGAGCAGTTCCTCCATGTGCCGGGCGGTGTCCGGCACCGTGTCCGTCACGAAGGTCAGGGTCGGCGTGAACCGCACACCGGTTCCGGCGCCGACCTTGGTCCGGAGCACCCCCTTGGCCTTCTCGAGCCCGGCGGCGGCCGCGGCGAGATCGGGCTCGGCGTCGAGGTCC
>NZ_LRRH01000181.1:1352-1468 GCF_001646785.1 Rhodococcus phenolicus | reverse complement strand
CTCCCCGAGGGTGAGATCACTTATAATTGTGAACATAATCTATGTCACAATTTGCCGGAGGACAACCGAGCCGGCGATGGAGGAACCGTGAACCCGGAAGACCGACTGCTGGAGAC
>NZ_LRRH01000181.1:0-1285 GCF_001646785.1 Rhodococcus phenolicus | reverse complement strand
TCTTCCGAGCCGCCCGCGCGGCCGACGACTCCGACAAGCGGCACTTCCTGTGCCAGCCCGACGTGCGGTCCACCGGCCACGGCCGGGTCGCGCTGGACTGCTACTTCTCCTACATCGCACGCGGCACCGACTCGGCGCTGGGCTGGGGCACCTACGCGGCGGTGTGCCGCGTCGAACCCGGTGTCGCCGCGTTCGACTCGCTGCGCATCGCCGTCCACCACGGCACCGACCTCGGACGCGGCTGGCGGCGCTGAATCCGGAAGCGCCGGTGCGGGAGCGGTCGAACATCCGCCCCCGCACCGATGCCTGTGTCGGAGACTCAGGATTGCGTGAAGGTGATCGCGTATTCGGGGCACGCCCCGGCTGCGTCCTGCGCCTGCCCGGTCAGCTCCGCCGGGACATCGAGATCCTGCCCGGCCTCGGCGACGAAGCCCTGCTCGTCGTCGGACAGCAGATCCGGCGCGACCGCGTAACAGCGGCCGTGGCCCATGCACTTTCCTTGCGCGATAGACAGTGTCATCTCAGACATCCCATTCCAGTTCGAGGTCCTTGAGGGTCAGCTGCGAGCCCCTCTCGATCAGCTCGGCACCTTCCTTGATCCGGTAGTGCGGGATCACCTTGTGCCATTCCTCGAGCACCACCGCGAGTTCGAGGCGGGCCAGGTGCATGCCGAGGCAGCGGTGCGGTCCGGCGGGTCCGCGTCGTTGCGGGCGAGGTGCGCGAAGATGTATCCGAGCGCCGAGCGTGTCGTGTCGAGACCGGCGAGCATGATCGACAGGCAGGTGGTGAGAATCGTGTCGTTCGACAGCGGTTCGCCGTCGAGCTCGGCCTGAACGAGCCGAGTGACCATGTCCTCCGCGGGATCACGCGGATTCGCCCGGCGCTCGTCGACCGCCTCCTGGAAGTACGCGAGGATCTTCGCCTTCGGTACCGCGGCACCGTCCAGATCTCCCTGGAGCATGCATCCGAACATCTCTTCGGTCCAGGGCAGGAAGAAGTCGCCGTCCTCGACCGGCAACCCCATGAGGATCAGGAACAGATCCGTCGGGTAGCGGATCGCGAACTCGGCGACGAAGTTGCAGTGACCCTGCGGCGCGAGTTCCTCGAGCAGTTCGACGCAGCGCGAGTGAGCGAGATCCTCCATGCGGCGCACCGCCGCCGGCGAGAAGAACGGATTGAGGATGCGGCGGAACTTCTGGTGCTCCTCACCGTTGAGATCCTGCGGAAGCAGCTCGACCGTGCTACCGGGGAACAGCGCGGTACGGACCGAAGTCGTCCAGTTGGT
>NZ_LRRH01000180.1 GCF_001646785.1 Rhodococcus phenolicus | reverse complement strand
GGGCCTGGGCCGCGGAGGGTGGCGGTGATGTGCGGCCAGGGGTGGGGTGCGTGCAGGGTCGTGCCCATGGTCGGCACGGTAGCGAAGGATGATGCGGTGCACGGGCTAGATGACGAGCACCGCGGCCACCTATCGTGTCGGGCTACCCACCGACGACGATTCTGAACGGACCGGGTTCTCCGAGACCCTCGGCGACTTCGACATGCTGCTGCGCGAGATTGTGTAGTTCTGTGAGGTGATCTGCGCCGTCCAGGAGAGTGCCGGGGTGATGTAGGGCGGCGAATCGGGAAACTTCGGGAACTATATGGGGGAGTATGGGAGATTTTCCATATCCGTCTATACTGTTCCATATGGATCTGGAACTGAACCCGTTCAAGCCCGGATCAGGGTTGCGGCCTCCCGCGCTGGAAGGTCGGGACCAGCAGATCGAGGCGTTCGACTTGCTCGTCGCGCGAAGCAAACGACGCAACTACGACCGGGGTATGGTCCTGTCCGGCCTGCGTGGAGTCGGTAAGACGACCTTGTTGAACACTCTCGCCGAACACGCTGACCGGGAGGGTTGGCTGACCATCGGTATCGAAGCGCGACCCAACGCTGCCGGTACCGCCGCTGTGCGCGCCAAACTGGGTCAGGAACTGACTGTCGGCTTGCGCCGGTACAGCCGCAAGCACAAGCTTCAGAAACTCATCGACCCCCTGATCGAGTTGGCTCGCGGATTCTCCGTCGAAATCGGTCTCGGGCCGGCCACCGTCAACGTCGGCACCTCTCAACCCGCCGCCTCGAGCGGCGACATCGACCTCGACATCGAGGAACTCGTCGAAGCGATCACCTCCGCACTCAAACCGCGGGGCAGCGCCTTCGGTCTGTTCATCGACGAAATGCAAGACCTCGACGCTGACCTGCTCTCGGCGCTGTTGACCGTCCAGCACCGGGCCAGCCAACGTGAGTGGCCGTTTTTCCTCATCGGCGCCGGTCTTCCCAACCTGCCTGCCATCCTGGCCGAGAACCGTTCCTACGCCGAACGTCAGTTCCTTTACAGCACGGTCGGTCCCCTCGACAGAGACGCGGCCGCCGATGCGCTGCGGATCCCGGTTCGTCAACACGGAGGTGACTTCACCGACGACGCGCTCGACGTGCTCGTCACCGCCAGCGGCGGCTACCCGTATTTCCTGCAGGAGTTTGGCAAGGCCATCTGGAACCTTGCACCGGAGGCACCGTTCCAGACAGAAGATGCAGAGCTTGCCGTCGAGGTCGGGCGGCGCCACCTCGATGAAGGTTTCTTTCCTTCCCGGTGGAATCGGGCGACGGACAGGGAACGCCGCTATCTGACGGCCCTCGCCGCCACCGGTGAAGATGCACCTCGGTCGGGCAAGGTGGCCGAGCTGATGGGGGTGAGCACGAGCGGTGTCAGCGACGTCCGTGAATCTGCGATCAAGAAGGGCCTGATCTGGGCGCCCGAGCACGGTCGGATCGCGTTCACCGTGCCCGGCATGGCGGATTTCATTCGGCGTCAACCTACTGTCTGACCTGTGCCCCCGGCTGCGGAACCGGAACACCCACCGTCGCTCGCTGTGGAAGGTGTGTCTTCACAACAGCACAGCGAACGGTAGGGGCAGCCATGAAGTGCACGACCGTCGGCAAAGACGAACGACGTCTTCACGCGCGTGAGCCGCCGGGTTACCGCGTGGACGACCGAGAAGTCCAGCGGATCGAGGGACGCGCCCACCGCCGGGAACGTCGAGCAGTGCATCCGCGGCTCGAAGATCGATTCGCGGTACGAGAGCACCATGGCCGTCCAGGCGCAGGACTTGTTCTGGAAGATCGCCTGCGACCGCGGTGGGGCACTCGCCCACGTCGCCGGCGAGATCACGAAGTTCGTCGACTCGGCTTCGGCCGACGGACGTCGTAAGCCCGAGCGCGCCCTGCTGCCATCGCGTTGGAGGACGCAAGGGTGAGGTCATCGCGTGCGCTGTGGGCCATGTCCATCCGCGAATGGTGCCGTTGTGGTTGAGGGCTTGGGGCGATGTCAATGCCGATCCAGTGGCCGTGTCAGCGGTCATGTAATTCCTCAGGTTGAGGGGTTGGTCCGTCACGTAATTGGATCTGTCGCACTTTCCGTGAAGGTCCTGGCGTACCCCTGATCAGGGACGATTCCGTATAGACCAAGATCGTCATGGTGTGACCTTGCGCCCCTGACAGCACTACTGCCGCATCTGACCGGCGTCGTCGTCGACGCAGTCCGCCTCGCCGGGGCAACGATCCGGATCCACGCCCC
>NZ_LRRH01000179.1 GCF_001646785.1 Rhodococcus phenolicus | reverse complement strand
CGGGTGCCCCAGTACGGGGTCACGACGGAGGCCCCGAACGGGATCATGAAAAAACCGACCTTGGCGTGTGCGCCGGCGTGGATGCCCACGATCGAAATGTGCCCGTCGATCGCAACCACCTGCTGCGCCATGTCGATCGTCGACTGAGCGCCGACAAAATCGAACACCGCCGTCGCGCCCTCACCGCCGGTCAGCTCCCGGATCGCGTCCGCCGCACCGGCGCCCGACTTCACCGCCGCGTCGGCGCCGACCTCGCGGGCGAGCGCGAGGCGGTCGTCGTCGAGATCGACGGCGATCACGCGAGCGGCGCTGACCGCGCGCAGAATCTGGATGCCGACGTGACCGAGTCCCCCGACCCCGATGACGACCGCCGTCGAGCCGGGTCCCAGCAGCGGCAGGACCCGTGAGATCGCGTGGTACGGCGTCAGGCCGGCGTCGGTGAGCGGAGCCGCGGCGACGGGGTCGAGGTCCCCGATCGGGACGAGGTGGCGCGCCGAGTCGACGATCATGTATTCGGCCATCGACCCGGGCGAGCCGAGACCGGGCGGGGTGATACCCAGCTCGGCGGCGCGGGTGCAGTAGTTCTCGCGGCCACGCGCGCACGCGTGGCACGCACCGCACCCCCACGGCCCGTACACGGCGACCGCGTCCCCCGTCTCGAATCCGGTGACGCCGTCGCCGAGTTCGGCGATGGTGCCGATACCCTCGTGACCGAGAGTGAGGGGAAGACCGTAGGCGTACTGCTCCGCCGGCATGTCCATCACGAAGATGTCCGAGTGGCACAACCCGGCCGCGGTGACCTTCAACAAGATCTCACCCGGCCCGGGCGCCGGAGTAGGGAGGTCGACGACGACCGGCTCGGAGCCGATCTCGGTGTACTG
>NZ_LRRH01000026.1 GCF_001646785.1 Rhodococcus phenolicus | reverse complement strand
ACTCCACGGGGCACTATCGACGACGTCGCCGAGGGTTGGAAACAGCGGATCCGGATGGTCATCTCCAAGGACGGCTCGACCCGTCCACGCAAGTGCAGCCTGGACGTCGTGATGTGTGTCCGCTCGTTCTATCGTGACCTGCAGGAATGGTCCCTACAGGACCCGGCCTGGGCGCAGTGGAGCGTTCCCAACCCGATCCGCAAACGCGACGTCGGCGGACAGACGAAGGCTCGCCGCTCCACCACCGCCGAGATGCACCAACGTGTCCGCGAACGTCTGCCGCATCTGCCGATCCTGCTCGAGACCGCTGATTGTCACCGACGCGAGCAAGCAGCATTGCTGGCGGCAGTCGACGCCGCACCTGTGGGGGCAACGATCGACTATGCCGGGCGCAGCTATCGGCGTGTGCTTCCTCGGTACTTCACCACTGCACGCATGCGAGGGCTGCCCTCGCCGCCTCATCGCATCGAGGATGTGGTCAGTGGTGAGGTGATCGATGTCGACAAGACCGAGTCCGATGCGTTCTGGGCGTGGGCAAGCATCGAGACGTTGCGGCACACCGGTGTCCGGGTCGAGGAACTCCTCGAGATCTCTCACCTGGGGTTGGTCTCCTACACGGTTCCCGGCACGGGCGAGTTGGTGCCGATGTTGCAGATCGTGCCGTCGAAAAGCCACGAGGAGCGTCTGTTGCTGGTCAGTCCGGAACTGGCCAGTGTGCTGGCCTCGATGATCACACGTCTGCGCGCCCAGAACGGGGGCACCGTTCCTCTCAGCGCCCGTTACGATCCGCACGAGCGTGTCGCCGGTCCACCTCTGCCGCATCTGTTTCAGCACCGTATGGGCTGGAAATGGGTGGTGCCGGCCACCACCACGGTGCAGACCTGGCTCACCCAGACCGTGGCGCGATCGGGCCTGACCGACGCTACCGGCAGCCCGCCGCACTACACCCCCCACGATTTCCGCCGGATGTTCGCCACCGAGGCGGTAACCGGCGGGCTGCCCGTCCACATCGTCGGCCGGCTGTTGGGGCACAAGAACCTCAACACCACTCAGGCCTACATGGCGGTGTTCGACGACGAGTTGGTCCGCTCCTACCGTTCGTTTCTCGATGCTCGTCGTGCTGTGCGCCCGGTCGCTGAATATCGCGAACCCACCGACGAGGAGTGGCAAGACTTCCAGCAGCATTTCGAGCTGCGCAAACTCGAACTCGGTACCTGTGGCCGCCCCTACGGCACTCCGTGCAAGCACGAACACGCTTGCCTCCGATGTCCGAGTCTCCGGGTGGATCCGCGTGCTCGACGCCGACTGGTGGAGATCATTGCGAATCTGCGCGATCGGATCGAGGAAGCGCAGGTCAACGGCTGGACAGGTGAGGTCGAAGGACTACGTGTCAGCCTCAAAGCCGCCGCAGCGAAGCTGGTCAGTGTGGACCGGATGCAACAGAGGAGCTCGACACGGGCCGCTAGTCCGGTTGATCTGGGCATACCGGTCCTCAACAGCTGAGCATGTTGAGTACTTGCCCATCAATGCAGATCAGGGGCCAGCGCCCGAATAGGGCCAGCCCCTGAGCTGAGAAGATGATTCACAGTCAAAAAGCTTCGCAGCCTGGCTGAGGGGCGTACCCCTCGGGGCGCTGAGTCAACGCGCAGACCCACGAGCGGTCGATCCGCCACTCACCATCATCTTGAACGAACGGCAGCTTTCCCTCACCTGCATTCGTGTCTCCGTAGTACCCGTTCCCGAGCGCCCAGAGAATTTTGCCTTCTTGCTCGACCCGTGTTACCTCAAACCTCATCGTTCCCGGATCTCCGGCGGCAACGGTGGCAGGATCGTAAATAGTGGGCTGTGGTCCTTCTCCGGAGACAGGTTGCATCCCTGGATCGACGGCCGCACGTTGAAGGGCGGTCTCCTGCCCAGGATCGGTGATCATGTTGGCCTTGGCCTGAAGCTCCTCCAGCGATGAAGACGCGGGGGCTGATGGAGCAAGTGTCTGTGGGGCCTCCCTGGGCGAAGGTACTGCAGGAGTCGAGGTGGACGGCTGGGCGCTTGCCACAACCGCAAAACTCACACCTGCGACGACCGCTGCGCCTGCGAGGCCAGCTCCGAGCCCGACCATCATCCTGTCTCTACCGTTCATGCCCATCCTCCCGATTGAATCCAGCTTCCTCTTGTGGCCTGGTTCCGTCAAACGCAAGTGTAGAAGCGCGTCGAAAAAACGTTGAAGGCTCGGATGTAACCACATTCGAAATTCTGCTGAAAGATTGGTTGACCATTTGAGTACTCTGCGATGTACTCGTCGTTGATTGGGTATCGAAATATTCCAGCTTCGTACCCGACCTGGCCCCAGGAGATAAGAATAACTCCCCAAACTGGGTGTGCTGCCGGTGCATAATTCTTCCAGTACACTATCCCGCGGTTTCCGAACTCACTGCGTTTGCCGGTGGATCCGGGGTTACTCAGTTCATTCGACGTGGGACATCCCAGCGGCCCACCGAGCCCGCCCTTCTGAAGGTACTTTGCCTCAATGAGACCCAGCACCCAGTAGCCGCAGTAGAGGCCATCCGCCTTAGCCTCTTTGCTTGTCAGGCCGAAAGTTCCAGCTGTCATTGTTAGAACGGCGACCACGATTGTCAGGAGCCTCTTCGTGTTCTCGTTCATCCTTGATAGAAGCATGTTTCACCCCTCCTGGTTCTTTGAAGTCCCCTGGCTGTGCAGTCGATACCGATTTCGGTTTCAGATTCCCCAGCCTCCCGCCTGGATGGTATCGGACATTAGCCGTGTTTTGGAGAACCGGGCGCGAAACTTCGAGTGCAAAAAGACCGTCGATTTTGGACGAGCGCGGTTCGATCGGTAGGTATAAGATCTCCGCTCCTTTGATTTATCGACTGTAGAAGTCGCTGAAGTAGTGTCATTTCGATGTTCGCGGTGTGAGGAGGTTGTGGCACGCGGAGTGCCCTTCTGACGAACAGTGCATCGTTCCATCGACGTGGTATCAGGAGACCTCACAGCTCGCCACGCGAGCGCAGGCTCTTGAACTAGAAGTCGAAGCAGGAACGCAAAGAAGTGGCCGCTCGTGCGACGAGGTTCGGCTCTACGCCTGCGGTTGTTGACCCGAGTAGGGGTCAGCCGCCGCACGGTGCCGTAGTGGGAACGATGCCGAAACGGCGGCAGATTATCAGGCGGCTGGTGTTGTCAGCAGCGATGCTTGCATCCCTCAAGTCCGGTGAAGTGGGGTGAGGCGGCTACGACGGAGAGGCGTCCGCCGGCGCACCCGCGACCACGACCACGGCGGGCAGCGCCCCGACGGCGAGGTCGATGTACTCCTCCCGGGTGATCCGCGGATCGCGCAGCCACTCGATGGTGGTGTCCTCGACGAACGCGATCCATCCGCGGACCGCGAGGTGGACGGCGGCGGTCAACTCGATCCCGAGGAGCGGCAGGTGCGCGGCCGTGCGGTCGACCATCGCCGTCCGGGTCTGTTCGAAGACCTCGGTCATGTCGGGGTCGCTGCTGCCGGCGCCGCGCAGCATCGAGACGTACGTGTCGCGGCGTTCGGTGACGTAGTCGACGTAGGCGACCAGGGTGCCGCGCAGCATCGAGATCGGGTCGAGGCTCTCGTCCGGCGCGGTGCGCTCGAGCATGTCGCGGCTGATGTGCCGGACGATCTCGACGTGGAAGTCGTGCTTGCTGGCGAAGTAGTGGAACAGCAGTCCCCGGGACACCCCGGCCTGATCGGCGATCTCGTCGACGGAGATCTGTTCGAGCGGCCGCTCCGACAGCATCTGCACGCCCAGGTCGATCAATTGCGCGCGGCGCTGGGCCGGGCTCAGCCTGGTGCGTTTGGTGCCGGTGGTGTTCACACCTGCCATGCAAGCACCTCTGTTGAATTAGAGTCAACAACACTGTTGACCATCTCTCAATAGACCCCTACGCTCATGTACATGAGTCTCCCGGTTACAGATACCGCCGCCGGCACCGCCGCACGGCAGGTCGACACGTTGATCATCGGCAGCGGGTTCGCCGGACTCGGGGCCGCCATCCGGCTCACCCGCGCCGGCAAGGACTTCCTCGTCCTCGAACGCGGCAACGAGGTCGGCGGTACGTGGCGCGACAACACCTACCCGGGTGCCGCGTGCGACGTGCCGTCGAATCTGTACTCGTACTCGTTCGCCCTCAACCCCGACTGGACGCGCTCGTTCTCGCCCCAGCCGGAGATCCAGCGATACATCTCCTCGGTCGCCGACAAGTACGACGTCCGCCGCCGTACCGTCTTCGGGTGCGACGTCCTCGGAGCGCGCTGGAACACCGCGACGTTCCGCTGGGACGTGCACACCACGACGGGCGACTTCAGCGCGAAGATCCTGGTATCCGCGGTCGGCGCACTGTGTGAGCCGTCGCTGCCGGACATCCCCGGCATCGAGGGTTTCGAAGGCGAGATCTTCCATTCGGCCCGCTGGAACCACGAGGCCGACCTGACCGGCAAGCGTGTCGCGGTGATCGGCACCGGCGCCTCGGCGATCCAGATCGTGCCCGCGATCGCCGGCCGCGTCGAGCACCTCGACGTCTACCAGCGCACCGCGCCGTGGGTGCTGCCCCGCGCGGACCGCGAGTACACGACCGTCGAGCACCTCGCGTTCAAGTACGTGCCGGGCGCTCAGCGACTGTCGCGGGCGCTGCAGTACCTCACCCGGGAAACCCAGGTGGTGGGCCTGGCCAAGGCCCCGATCTTCATGAAGCCGCTCGAGTTCGCGGCCCGCCGGCACCTGCGCCGTCAGATCTCCGATCCGGAACTGCGTCGCAAGGTCACCCCGAACTTCCGGATCGGCTGCAAGCGCATGCTGATCTCCAACAACTACTTTCCGGCGCTGGCCCGCCCGAACGTCGACGTAATCACCGACGGCATCGCCGAAGTGCGCGCCGACTCCGTCGTCGCCCGTGACGGCACGGTCCGGAAGGTCGACGCGATCGTCGTCGCGACCGGCTTCCACGTCACCGACTCCCCCACGTTCGCCGGCATCGTCGGCAAGAACGGCCGTTCGCTGGCCGAGGTGTTCGACGAGACCGGCATGCAGGGTTACAAGGGCAGCGCCGTCGCCGGATTCCCCAACCTGTTCTTCCTGGTCGGCCCGAACACCGGTCTCGGCCACACCTCGATGGTGTACATGATCGAATCGCAGCTCAACTACGTCGTCGACGCGATCGACACCCTCGACCGGCACCGGATCGGGACGATCGAGGTCCGGCAGGAATTCCAGGACGAGTACAACCGGAAGCTGCAGGACGCGTTGAAGAACAGCGTGTGGAACAACGGCGGTTGTGCGAGCTGGTACCTCGACAAGCACGGAAACAACACCACGCTGTGGCCCGGGTTCACCTTCGAATTCCGGCGCCTGACCAAGAATTTCGACCTCGAAGCGTATCGTGGCGTGGCGGCCGCGGACCTGACCCCGGCGGTCGCCGCGACCGTCGCCGAGCAGACCGAAGAGTCCGAGCAGAGCACCGGGAAGGCAGCAGTCCGATGAGCGAATTCGCAGGCAGGGTCGCCGTCGTCACCGGCGCCGGATCGGGCATCGGGCGGGCGCTGGCCGTGACGCTCGCCGCGAAGGGCACACGCCTCGCCCTGTCCGACGTGGACACCGTCGGACTCGCCGAAACGGTGCAGCGGGCAAAGGATCTCGGCGCGGAGGTGCACTCCACCCATCTCGACGTCACCCAGCGCGAAGCAGTCTTCGAGTATGCCGACGCGGTGCTCGAGAGGTTCGGTGTGGTGAACCAGGTCTACAACAACGCCGGGATCGCCTACCACGGCGAGTTCGAGCGGACCGAGTTCAAGAACATCGAACGCATCATGGACGTCGATTTCTGGGGCGTCGTCAACGTGAGCAAGGCGTTCCTGCCGCACCTGATCGCATCCGGCGACGGCCACCTGGTCAACGTCTCGTCGTTGTTCGGCCTGCTGTCCATGCCGGGTCAGACCGCTTACAACGCAGCGAAATTCGCGGTTCGCGGATTCACCGAATCACTCCGGCAGGAAATGCTGATCGCCGGCCACCCCGTCCGGGTCACGTGCGTGCACCCGGGCGGTATCAAGACCGCGATCGCCCGCAACGCGACCGTGCCGGACGGCGACGACCAGGCGAGTTTCGCGCAGTTCTTCGACAGCAAGCTCGCCCGCACCACGCCCGAGGACGCCGCGAAGACCATCGTCGACGGCGTGCGCAGGAACCGGGCACGGGTGCTCATCGGCGCCGACGCGAAACTGCTCGACGCGTGGGTGCGGCTCGTCGGACCGTCCTATCAGCGAGTGGTCGCGATCATCGCCGGCCGCGTGTTGCCGAAGGGTTAGGAAACCTCCGATGCCCCAGTTCCCGCTGCCGCTCGTCCGCGCGGCCCTGCGCCCGATGTACCGGCTCGCGCTCAACCCGCGACTGTCGTATCCCGTGCGGCAGCGTCTGCTGGAACTTGCGGCACCGATCCAGACCCTGCCGCCCGGCACGGTCGTGCAGCACACGACCCTCGCCGGCCGTCCCGCCGAACGGATCACGGTGGGCGCGACCGAGCGACGGACCGCCGTGCTGTACCTCCACGGCGGTGCGTACACGTGCGGGTCCCCGGCAACGCACCGGTCCCTCGCAGCACATCTGGCGGCGGCGACCGAGTCGGCGGTGTACGTGCTGGACTACCGTCTCGCACCGGCGAATCCGTATCCGGCGGCACTCGACGACGCTGTGGCCGCGTATCTCGAGCTGATCACCGAACGCGGCGTGGACGCAGCACGCACCCCGATCGCCGGGGATTCCGCCGGGGGTGGACTGACGGTCGCGACGGCCCGGCGGCTCGCGGACCGGCACGGGGTGACCCCGGCCGCACTCGGCCTGCTGTCACCGTGGGTGGATCCGGGGGCGCGCGACGTCCCGTTCGACCGTGACACGGTGCTCACCACGGCGTGGGCGTTCCCGTCCGCCCAGGCGTACCTCGGCGGCGGCGACCCGGCCGATCCCGGCTATGCGCCGATGCACGGCGACCTGACCGGCCTCCCGCCCACGTTGATCCACGTCGGCACCACGGAGGTGCTCTATCCGCAGGTCTCCGAGTTCGCCCGGCGGTTGCGGGCGGCCGGCGTCGATGTGCGGGTCACCGAACAGCCCCGCCTGTGGCACGTCGCGCACCTGCAGGCGTCGCTGGTCCGCGAGGCCGCGGATGCGATCGTCGACCTGGGCGCGTTCCTGCGCTCACGCATGCTCGCCGAGCCACTCGTCGGCGACGACCGCTGAGTCCTCACCGTCGTCGACCCTGCCGCGCATTTCGGCGAGGTCGGCGGTGGTGAGCTCACCGGCGATCACCCGGAGCGCGTCGAGCTGACGCTCCCCGAACACGTCCCGCCGGAACAACGGGACGACGTTCTGCGCCGTGAACACGGGAGCCGGGGCGTCCCCGCCGGTCTCGTCGTCCCCGGGCGAACGGTCCGGGACATCCGCCAAGGCGACAAGGTCGGCGCCGACAAGCGCCGGCGACGCGGTCGTGAGCGCACCGAGCGCACCCCGGTCGGTCACGGCGTGCACGGCAGCGTCGTCGTCGACCCGTTCGACGGCAGCGGGCACGCACCCGGTCGCGTCCAGCGCGTCGAGGCCCCCGGACTCCACGAAGGCCGGTGTCGCCGCGACCGTGAGTTCGGCGCAGCGACCGGCGATCCCGTCGATGTCGGTGACTCCGAACGCGGCCGAGGTCGCCTCGCTCAACACGAGGACGGCCCGGTCCTGGGCGGTCGCGTAGTCGGTGACCGTCAGATCCGTGGGCAGCGCCCGGCCGAGCGCGGCGAACACGTCCTCGGCGTCGGTCTGCGGTGCGGATGGTTCGAAGTACCCGAGCAGCCGGCCCGTGTAGCCGGGGACGAGCGTGACCTCGGCGGAGTCCAGTGCGGCGAGCGTCCCTGCCCGGTCGTCCAGGTCGCGGACCGCCGCGTCGATTCCGGTGCGACGCAACGCCCCCGCGTAGAGATGGGCGAGGAGTTCACCGTCGGCGCCGGGGCCTGCGCCGACGACCACGCCGGACGGTCCGGGGGTGTCGTCGAGGACCGGTGACGCGCATCCGGCGAGCACCGCCGACACTGCTGCCGCTGCGATCAGGGCTGCGCCCCACCGTGCCGTGCTCTTCGAGTTCGTGGTCACCGTGCCATCCTCGCGTACTCCCGGCGACGCCGAACGCCCCGGCCCGGAAGCCTTGGTGCGGGCTCCGTCCGGGGCGTGCGGTGCGATGCCGCTAGCCGGTGACACCCTCGGCCTTCGCCGCGGCCGCGACGGCCTCGGCGACGGCGGGCGCGACGCGCGGATCGAGCGGGCTCGGGACGATCTTGTCCACAGCCAACTCATCGCCGACAACCGAGAGGATGGCCTCGGCGGCAGCGAGCTTCATGCCCTCGGTGATGCGACGGGCACCCGCATCGAGCGCGCCCTTGAACACACCGGGGAAGGCCAGCACGTTGTTGATCTGGTTCGGGAAGTCGCTGCGGCCGGTCGCGACGATCGCAACGTGCTTGCTCGCGACGTCCGGGTGGATCTCCGGATCCGGGTTCGACAGCGCGAACACGATCGCGTCGTCGGCCATGGTCGCGACGATCTCCTCGGGCACCGTGCCGGCGGAGACACCGATGAACACGTCGGCACCGTCGAGGGCCTCGATGAGGCCGCCGTGGCGTCCGGCCGGGTTGGTGCGCTCGGCGAGGTCGGACTTGATCGGGCCGAGGTCGGTGCGCTCGCGGGAGACGATGCCCTTCGAGTCGAGCACGACGACGTCGGTGGCACCGGCGGCGAGCAGGATGTTGGTGCAGGCCACGCCGGCCGCACCGGCACCCGAGATGACGATGCGCAGGCCGGCGATGTCACGGTTCTGGACCTTGACGGCACCCTTGAGCGCCGCGAGCACCACGATGGCGGTGCCGTGCTGGTCGTCGTGCATGACCGGGCAGTCCAGGGCCTCGATGACGCGCTGCTCGATCTCGAAGCAGCGGGGAGCGGAGATGTCCTCGAGGTTCACGGCACCGAAGCTCGGGCGCAGGCGCACGAGGGTCTCGACGATCTCGTCGGGGTCCTTGGTGTCGAGCACCAGAGGGATCGAGTTCAGGCCCGCGAACTTCTTGAACAGGGCGGACTTGCCCTCCATCACCGGCAGCGAGGCACGCGGGCCGATGTCGCCGAGGCCGAGCACCGCGGTGCCGTCGCTGACGACGACCACGAGGCGGTTGGTCCAGGTGTAGCGGGCCGCGAGGGTTTCGTCGGCGGCGATGGCGCGGCTGACCTGGGCGACACCCGGGGTGTACGCGATCGACAGGTCGCGCTGGTTCTCGAGCGGCGAGGTGAGCTCGACGGACAGTTTCCCGTCGATGTGCGCGTCGAAGATTTCTTCGTCGGTCAGTTCGAGCTTGCGGGGCGTTGCGTCGGACACGATAGACACGATGACACTCCTGCTTGTTCCGTGACCACGCGGGTCGCGGTTACTGCGAAGTAGCTGCGACGACTTGCATTTCGTTCGCAGGTGCTTCGCCAAGGACAGTTTCGATGAAGCATCCGGGCGCGATCACGGTTACCGCTGTACTACGCTGTACGACTTCCGGAGCGTGATGGCGCCGTGGCTGGTGAGCCCTGGCGACGAGCCCTTGTACAGGGTCTGCCATCTTCGTCCGACATCAGGGGGTAGTTCCGGTGCCGGAGTGGTCGCAAGTTTGCCACCTTCACAACAGAACAATCAAATCGCTATTCGTTGCGAAGGTCTCACTCTTCGAGCGTTTCACCTGTGAGTTTCGACGAATCCCGGGGTCTTGTCCACGTAACAGACGAATTACTCACGGGTAGCGGGGAGAATACGAGTACTCATCCCCACCACTGCGTGAACATCAGGAAAATTGCAGTGATGAAGACCACACCGGAACCGGGCAGAACGGCCAATCCACGACGGCGATCCGCGGACAGCTGAGCCGCGATCACGACCAGCGCTGCCACCACGTGAGCCGACACCGACTCGACACCCGGACCCGGAACTCCGCGGTCGCCGCTCAGATACTGGGCGCCGCCCACGACGAACGCGAGGACCACGACCGCTCCGCACACCAGCCCGGACAGCCCCCGGACCGCCCGCACGGCGGCGTTGTCCCGACGCCCGGCACGATCGAACACCTCGGTCGGCGCGTCCGACGCATCGTAGTACTCGTCGTAGTAGTTGTCCCCGTCGTAATACGGGTCGCTGTAGTAGTTCTCGTCGTACGAATCGTCCCCGCGCCGACGCCGCGCATTCATCCGACGACCACCTCGACACCCGACGACCGCGCGACCAGTTCCTCGAACGCCGCCGGGTGCGTCGTGAACCGTCCGATCCCGATGTCCTTGTTCGCACCGTGATAGTCCGACGAGCCGGTGACGAACATGCCGAGATTCGCGGCCATGTCCCGCATCAACCGCACATCCGCATCGTTGTGATCGGGATGCTCGGCCTCGAGCCCGCCCAGTCCGTACTCGGCGAGCTCCTCGATGTGATCGAGTGCCAGCAACCGGCCCCGCGACCGCGCACGGGCGTGTGCGAGCACCGCCACTCCCCCGGCGGCCGCCACCATGCGCACCGCGTCGTCGAGCGCGGTGTCGTCCTTGGGCACGTAGTAGCGGCCCCGCGGCGACAGCAGATCCGTGAACGCGGCCCCGACCGTCGGCACCACGCCCGCGTCGACGAGCGCCCGGGCCAGATGCGGCCGGCCCGCCACCGGACCCGCGGCCTCGACGACCCGCTCCGGGTCGATCGGCAGGCCGTCCTCGGCCATCCGGTACGCCATCGCACGGATCCTCGCGACCCGCTCCCCGCGCAGACGCTCCCGCTCCGCAGCGAACACCGGGTCGGCCGGATCGAACAGGTACGCGAGCAGATGCACCGCGACGGGGTATCCGTCCTCGCCGCGACCGGTGCACGACATCTCCATGCCCCGTACCAGCGTCGTCCCGGACGGCAACGCCGCGAGCGCCTCGTCCCAGCCCGCGGTCGTGTCGTGGTCGGTGAGCGCAACGACGTCGAGTCCCGCCGCCGCAGCGGTACGGACCAGGTCCGCCGGTGTGTCCGTTCCGTCGGATGCCGTCGAATGGGAATGCAGATCGATGCGCACACCGACAGTCTGTCAGGCCGCGACAGGACAACAGGTCAGGGCAACGCCCCCGGCCGGGAACCACGAGCGGGATAGCATGACCGGGCCGAGCTGCCGTGCGGAAGGGAACCGATG
Organism: Rhodococcus phenolicus; assembly: GCF_001646785.1. Taxonomy (GTDB): domain Bacteria; phylum Actinomycetota; class Actinomycetes; order Mycobacteriales; family Mycobacteriaceae; genus Rhodococcus; species Rhodococcus phenolicus. The sequence goes on along the minus strand of NZ_LRRH01000026.1, from coordinate 8,333 downwards.
CCGAACCTGCCGTCCAGGCCGTCCCGCCGCGACCCGGACCCGCGGCCGGCGATCCCGGTGCCGGCCGAGCGAGCCGTCGTCGACTGCGCGATCTACGTCGACGGCCGTCGCCTGCCCGGCCGCTACACGCACGCCGCGGCGCTCGCCGAGGTCCGCCGCCGCGGCACCGGATTCGTGTGGCTCGGCCTGCACGAACCCGACGAATACCAGATGACGAGCGTCGCGCACACGTTCGGGCTGCACGAACTGATGGTCGAGGACGCCGTGCACGCTCACCAGCGGCCCAAGCTCGAGCGGTACGACGACGTGCTGTTCCTGGTGTTGCGCACCGTCAACTACGTCGAACACGAATCGGTGACGACCACCAGCGAGATCGTCGAGACCGGCGAGATCATGATCTTCACCGGACCCGATTTCGTGGTGAGCGTACGACACGGCGATCACTCCGGTCTGTCCGAGGTCCGCAGCCGTCTCGAACGGTCGCCGGAGCGGCTGATGCTCGGGCCCGCGTCGGTGCTGCACGCCGTCGCCGATCACGTCGTGGACTCCTACCTTGCGGTGACCACCCTCATCGAACCCGACGTCGACGACCTCGAGGAACTCGTCTTCACCCCCAGCACCCGCATCGCCGTCGAGCAGATCTATCTCCTCAAACGGGAGATCGTGGAACTGCGGCGGGCGGTCGTGCCTCTCGCCGCGCCGCTGCAACAACTCACCCGGGCGCCCGGCAACCCGGTTCCGAAGGACGTGCGGCGGTACTTCCGCGACGTCGCCGACCATCACACGACCGTCGCCGAACGCATCGCGACCTTCGACGAAACCCTCAGTACTCTGCTCGACGCGGCGATCGCCAAGGTCACGGTGCAGCAGAACACCGACATGCGCCGGATCTCGGCGTGGGTGGCGATCGCGGCGGTCCCCACGATGATCGCCGGCATCTACGGCATGAACTTCGACGAGATGCCGGAACTGCACTGGGAATACGGCTATTACCTGGTCATCGCGCTGATCGCGGTCATCACCATCGCACTGTTCCTGACGTTCCGGCGCAACAAGTGGCTGTGAGCGGAACCGTCCTCGACCGTCCCCGCACCGCGCTGCGGCGCTGCGATCGGACCCGGCTCGTCCTCGGTGTGGGGTTCGCGCTCGTCGCGGTGCAGGTGGTCGTCCGCGCGGTCGTCGCCGCTGCCGGCGAGCTCTACTGGGACGATCTGATCCTGATCGGCCGCGCGGGAACCTATCCGCTGTGGTCCGCCGATCTGCTGCTGCACGATCACGACGGGCATCTCATGCCCGGCGCGTTCGTCGTGGCCGCCCTCGCCGATGCGCTCGCGCCGTTGCAGTGGTGGCCGGCCGCGGTGTCGCTGGTGCTGGGGCAGGCGGTCGCGTCGCTCGCGATGCTTCGGGTGCTGTGGCTGCTGCTCGGTCCGCGCCGGACCCTGTGGGGACCGCTGGTGTTCTACCTGTTCACGCCGCTGACACTACCCGCGTTCGCGTGGTGGGCCGCCGGGCTCAACACCCTGCCGATGCAGGCGGCGCTGGCGTGGGTCGCGGGCGACGCACTGCTGGTCGCCCGCACGGGGCGGCGCCGCCACGTGGTCTCCGCGACCGTGGTCACCGCCCTCGCGTTGCTGTTCTTCGAAAAGTCGATCCTGGTGCCGTTCGTCGCGTTCGCGACCGTTGCGCTCGCCTACCGGGTCGACGGGCTCGCACGACCGGTGCGCCTCGCCGCCCGCCGCGGGCGTAGCCTCTGGATCGTCTCGGCGGCGCTGCTCGCCGGGTGGGCGGCCTGCTACCTCGGGCTCGTCGAATCACGCTTCGGTGTCCCCGACTTCGCGATGGTGTCCGGCCTGACGCACCACGGACTGTCGTACGGACTGGTCCCGACGCTGCTCGGCGGCCCGTGGCTGTGGGAACGCTGGAACCCGAGCCCACCGTGGGCGACACCGCCGATCGCCCTGATCGTCGTGAGCTGGGTGGCCGTGGCCGCGGCACTGGTGTGGAGTGTGCGGCGCCGTCGGCGAACCGGATGGGTGTGGGCCGCGACCGCCGCGTACGTGATCGCCTCTCTCGTGGCGATGATCAGCACCCGGTTCGGTGCCGAGACAACGTACGAACTCGCCCAGACACTCCGGTATTTCGCCGACTCGGCGGTGATCGGCGCGATCGCGGCCGCATTGATCCTGCGGGCCCCACCCCGCAGCGCGCCGGCCGGGTCTTCCCCTCTGATCGCAGCCGCCTGCGCAGTCGCGTTCACGGCGAGTTCCCTGTGGTCGACGGTGACGTTCACCCGGAGCTGGGTCGACAATCCGACCGGCGACTATCTCGCCTCCGCACGCGCCGCACTGACCGCGCACCCGGACGTGCCGATCCTGGACCATCCGGTGTCGGTGTGGGTGCTGCTGCCGGTCACCCACCCGCACAATCTCATCGGATCGGTCTTCTCCGCTCTCCCCGGCCGATCCGAGATCACCGACAGCGCAGCCACTCTGGCGGTGCTCGACGACTCCGGCGCGCTCGTCGACGCCGCCCTGTTCGCCGTGCGCCGGGTGCCGCCGGGACCGGAACCGGACTGCGGGTACCGGCTCACCCCGGGCACGACCGTCGTGCTGCCGCTCGACGGCCCGATGATGGAACTGGACTGGACCGTGCAACTGAACTATCTCGCGGCCGGGTCCGGGGAGATCGAGGTCGGGTTTCCGGGCGCGGCACTCACACGGGTCCCGGTCGCGGCCGGCCTCGGCACCGTCTACGCCCGGGTGCCGGGAGGCGGCAGCGGACTGCAGGTGCGCTCCCCCGCGACCGGACCGGCCGTGTGCTTCGGCGGCGGTCCGGTCGGGGTCGTCACACCGAGACAGCAGTGAGCGCCGTCAGCCGGCCCAGCCGGCACTCCGGACCGCGGCAACCGCCCCGCCGTCGACGAGCAGGTCGGTGCCGGTGACGAAACCGGCCTGCGGATCGAGCAGGAACGCGGCGGCTGCCGCGATGTCGTCCGGCGTACCGAGACGACCGGTCGCGGACATCTCGACCATGGCGCGCATGTTCGCGCCGGAGTCGCCGGCGAGTTCCTCCTGGCCCATCGGGGTGGAGATGACACCGGGGCTGATGGAGTTGATACGGGCGCCACGTGCGCCCCACGCGCCGGCGGACGCCTGCACCCGCAGAGCGTTCGCCCGTTTGGCGACCACGTACGCCATCGCCGGGTGTCCCAGCGTCTCGGGCGCCAGGAACGGCAGCCCGAGCAGCTCGTCGGTCGGGGTGGTGGCGAGCGCCTTCTCCTGGTCGGCGGGCAGGCCCCCCGACATGTGCCCGGCCATGCTGGCGATCACGACGCCCGCACCGCCGGACGCGACGACACGTGCGAACTCCTCGAGGACGAGCGCGACGCCGAGGAGGTCGACCCGCAGGACCGCCTCGGTGGGGGCCTGCACCGGAGACAGTCCCGCGGTGTGCGCGATGTGGGTGACCCGTCCGAGTCCGGCAGCAGCATCGGCGAGGACCACGACCGAATCCCGTTCGGAGACATCGACGGTCTGTTCCGTGACGTCGTGTCCCTCACCGCGCAGCGTCTCGGCCGCAGCGCCGAGCGTGGTCTCGTTGAAATCGGCGAGCAGCACCTTCCGGCCGCTGCCCAGCCGGCGAGCGATCGCCAGGCCCATGCCGCCCACGCCGATGACGACGACGACGTCCTTGTCCATCCGTGCCTCCCGTGAATGATCGGATGGACGCGACTGTAGAGCACCGGAGAGGTGGATCACATCCATCAACGGGAGTGGATCGGATCACATCTGCGGCTGGCCGCGATTGGGGTCGCGCACGTCGATTCCGGCTTCGGCCCAGGCGTCGCGCAGCGCACCCGCCCCGCGCAGCCGCTTCCATGCCGCTTCGGTTCCGGTCAGGGGCACCGCGTCGAAGAACCGGACCGGATCGGCCGGTTCGGGCAGCTCCAGGTCGGGAACGTCGCTGGGCCCGAGCAGAACGGCGGTGAACGGCGCGTTCTCCCACAGCGGTTCGCCGAGATCGAGCAGGGCGTCGTCTGTCAGGACGACACCCTCGACGGCGGGCAGCGCCGCAAGGATCGCGAGGGTGCGGTGCACACCTGCGGTGATGCCCTCCGCGTGCCGCAGACTCAGGATCAGTTCGGCGCGAGGGCCACGCGTCGGGTCGGCGACCATCGCCGCCGGATCGCCCATCGGGTGGCGGGAGCAGCCGAGGGTCACGAAGCGGGTGAGCCCGGAATCGTCCGCCCGGTAGCGCAACACCTCGATGGGTTCGAGCCCCAGGAACGTCACCGACGCCGATTCCGGGTCGGCGCCGGACGCGTCGACGACATGGCCGGTCAAGTGGGCTCGGACTGCGGGGAGCACGGCGTCGGTCACTCCTGCAATCTACGCCGCCCGCGGTCTCCGATCCTCGTGCCCGGTCAGCGGTCGTCGTCGACGAATCGCACGCGGTGGCCGCCCGCCGTCGGCGCCGCGAAGTCCAGCAACCGCAACCCTTCGGCCTCGAGCGCGGACCGATTCGACGCCGTCAGCCGTCGCCACGGTGTGATATCCAGTGCCGCAGATTTTTTCGTGATGTTCAGGTCGGCGAGCCCGGCGGCGGTACCACCGACGAGCACGGCAGGTTTGACGATGCCGTTCTGCGTCATGATCCGGCCGCGGTTCTCGTCGGAGACCAGCCGGGAGCGATCCGCGTGGGAGAGCAGTACGTTGTCGAAGGGAGCGAGGATGCGGGCCGGAGCGGGGGTCGCCGGGTCGGGTCGCGGGGCGTCGGGCAGGTCGAACAGTTCGACGCCGCGTTCGTCGCGGAACACCTCGAGCCTCGCGCGCATCCGCTCGAACACCTCCCCCAGGCGGGTGAGCCCGCACCACGCCTGCGCGTCACGCACGCTCGCCGGACCGAACGCCCCCAGGTACCGCAGCAACAGCGATTCCGGATCCGGGGTGAGTAGCGGCAGACCGGTCCACTCGTCGAGCGCGGCCAGTCGCGGCAGTCCGGACCGCCCCCACAGTCCGCGCGGCGGAACCTGCACCATCGGCACGAGGCCGCGCACCCCGTGGGCGAGGGCCTTCGGGTCGCGGCCCGCGAATCGTTCGGCCAGAAACGGCTGCAGTTCCTGCTGACTGCGCGGCACGTCGCGGACCAGGTCGCGTCCCGCCGCGGCGAGCGCGTCGCGGTCCACCCCGGCCAGTGCGGACGCATGGGTGGTGTTGGTGTCCAGGTCCCGGTCGAGCAGGGGCTGCACCCACGGCCGCAGCGCGCACGCGTCGGCCGCCGAGACCGCGAAGATCGTGCCGCGCATGAGCACGATCCGCACCACCTCGCGGGAGGCGATGAGGTCCGAGAGGGACTCGGGCGCGAATCCGCGGATACGGGTCCACAGCGCAAGGTAGGGCGGCACCGGGGCCTGCGCCTGCAATCCCAGCAGATGCTCGATCATCGGCAGCGGCTCGAGGGCGCTGCGGCGCAGCAGATGCTGACGGGCGAGGGTCGCGCGGCCGAGTTCCCGGGCGGTGAGGGTGCGTGGTGTCACGGACACACCTTCCCATCGCGGCGTCCCGTCTGCCGGATCCCGTAGGCGCGCAGGTCTTTAGCACTGCTACGGTCAGCGAATGGGAAGATCCGGCACGTTGCGCACTCGACTGCTGTTGCCCGCACTGTGCCTGATCGTCACCACCGTCGCAGTGATGCAGACGGTCGTGGTGCCGATCGTCGGCACCATCCGCGACCAGCTCGGCGTGAGCACCACCGCCTCCGGCTGGCTGCTCACCGCGAATCTGCTGGCTGCCGCGGTCGCCACCCCGGTGCTCGGACGGCTCGCCGACCTGCGCGGCAAACGCTCGATCCTCATCGGGATCCTGTGCGTCGTGCTCGCCGGTTCGCTGCTGTGCGCAGTCACCGATTCGTTCGCCCTACTGGTCGTCGGCCGCGTGTTGCAGGGTGCATCGTTCGCCTTGTTCCCTGTCGGGATCGCGGTGCTCCGCGAGGAAGTGGACCATGATCGGCTCATCGGCGCGATGGGCCTGCTGTCCGGCACGATGGGTGTCGGCGGAGCGATCGGCATGGTTCTCACCGGCGCGACCGTCTCCGGCGACACCGACTACCGGCGGGTGTTCTGGCTGGTGGTGGTGTTCAACATCGTCGGACTTGCGCTGGCACTGGTTGTCGTCCCGAAGCGCGCAGCGGCCGCCCACGGACGGATCGACTGGGCCGGCGCGGTCCTGTTGTCGTTGGGCCTGGTCCTGGCACTGCTGGCCCTGTCGGAGGGCGGCACGTGGGGGTGGCGTTCACCGGCCACGTGGCTGTGCGCCGCCGGTGGCCTGGCTGTGCTCGCCGGATGGTTTGCGTTCGAGCGCCGCGTCGACGAACCGATCGTGCCGCCGCGCATGCTCACCCACCGCCCCGTGCTCGTGCTGCATCTGACGGCGTTGCTCGTCGGCGTCGCGATGTTCGTGAACTTCCTCGCGACCTCGTACTTCGTTCAGACGCCTCCGGCGGCGGGCTACGGATTCGGTTCGACGGTGCTCGAAGCGACCACCGTGTACATGCTGCCGGGCGCCCTGGTCGGAGTGATCGCCGCGGCGCTCGCGGGCCGACTCGTGCACCGTTTCACCGCGAAGTGGGTACTCGGCGGGTCCTGCATGATCGGCACCGCCGGATTCGTGCTCATCGCCGTGCTGCACGACCGGACCTGGCAGATCATCGTCTCGGGGATCCTCGTCTCGATATTCGTCAGCCTCGCCTACGCGGCGCTGCCCGCCCTGCTCGTCGCGGAGGTCCGGCCCGACGAAACCGGCGTTGCCAACAGCATCAACTCGATCGCGCGAACCGTCGGTAGTTCACTGAGCAGCGCGCTGGTCACCACACTGCTCGCGACGCTCGTCACCACCGACGGCCATGTGAAGCAGAGTGCCTACGTCGCGGCGTTCGGACTCGCCGCGGTCGCCGCGACGGCCGCGGCGATCCTGGTGTTCGTCACCGTGCGCACACCCACGCGGACGCTCACCGACGCCGAGGAGGACGAGGTCGACGCGACGGCGCTGGCCGCGGAATGGGCCGGGGTCGGCGGGCTCGCCGGGGGCCGGACATCCGCCGTCGGGAAAGCCGATCCCACTGGCGCGGCAGAGCTGCCGTAACGCGAATGGTGGTGTGACCTGTTTCGTTCTGTGTGGATTCGTGCCCGCCGGGCGAACACGAATCCACACAGAAGGAGTTACGAAACCGAGTTGCGCGAGTACCGGCGCACAGTCAATCACCCTGCAGCCGGCCGACTGCTGCATTCGCCGCCGCGGCGGCCCGCTCGGCGAGCGTCGCGTCCTGCGCCGCGGCTTTGGCCGCGCTGCGCGCGAACTCGCGTTGCTGTTCGGCGTGCGCGAGCTGCTCGCGCAGTTCCCGCACTTTCGTGTCGTGCTCGGCGAGTTCCTGCTCGGCTCTTTCGGCGGCGGCCCGGGCCTCGACGGCGGCCTCACGAGCCGCTTCCGCGTCGGCGACCGCGCGTTCCAGTTCGGCCGCGCGGACCCGCTCTCTCTCCTGCTCGGCAGCGCGCGCCCGTTTGTCCTCGGATCTCCGTTCGGCGCCGGTCTCCTTCACCCGGTCGCGAACCACTGTCAGCGGAGCCGCACCCGACTCACCGAATCCACTGTACTCGAGGGAGGTTTCGAGCCGGCCGGATCGCACTCGCTCCTCGATGTCCGGGTCGGCCAGCGCCGCATTGAGCGTCTGCCCGACCTCCCGCAGCGCTGCCTCGCTCACCCGACGCCCGTGGGCGACGGCGAGCCGGCCCGCCTCACGTTCGAGCGCCCCGACCGCCTGCCGTCGCTGTGCCGAGAGCTTGCGCAGATCGCTGCCGGACAATCGGCGTTGCGCAGTACGCAGCGCGCCACCGAGGTCGAGCAGCGCAGCGAGTTCGTCGGCGCGGTCGCGGGCGAGCAGGTTCACCAGCCACGCCGCGACCGTCGGTTTGCGCAGTTTGCCGATCGCCGCTGCCGTGTCCCGGTCCCCGGCTTTGCGGGCCTGTGCGACGTGTTCGTCCCTGGCTGCGATGAACTCGTTCGGGTCGAGCCCGTACAGTTCGTCGGCGATCGCCTCGGAATCCTGGTCGGCACCGGCCATCGCGTCACCGGGACTCGTCGATGTCAAGACGGCCCCCGTTGCCGGTGGCGCCGGTCACGAGGATCGTCATGAGGCGAGCCTACGTCGATCCCGCCGGGCGCGGACCGGTCTACAGCGCGAGCTTGGCGAGCAGATCGCGGGCGCGTTCGGCGGTCTTCGGTTCACACAGGACGTCGTAGCGTCCCGCGACGAGCTGCATCGTCGACGAGAAGTCCCGT
>NZ_LRRH01000178.1 GCF_001646785.1 Rhodococcus phenolicus | reverse complement strand
AGAACTACTCGACGCAGATCATCGACGCACTCGCCGCGCGGCTGCCGGGGCCGGACGCGCGGCTGCGGGCGGAGCTGGCGATCTCGATGGTGATGGGGCTGGCGATCATGCGGCGGCGGATGATGCGGGAGCTCGCGACCGGGACGGTGGAGGACGTGCTGCCGATGTACGCGCCGTTGGTGCAGAAGCTTCTCGACGGCGAGTGACTCCGCTCTCACGCCTTGTGAGGTAAATGGACGTTCACCTACAGTGGTGAGCAACTATTTACTACAGGCAAGGAGTTTCTGATGACCCAGGCATCGGTGCTCCCCCTGCGGATCCGCTTCCCGCGCACGGACCGGTTGCCGTCACCCACGCTTGCGCGTTCCGAGAGAACCGCCCGCGACGGCGGCCTTCCCGATCCTCGCCGTCGGCGCCGTGTTCCAGGCCATCATGCAGACGGTCATGGTTCCGTTGCTGCCGAGCATGCCGGCACTGACGGGCGCCGGTGCGACCGCCGTGTCCTGGCTGCTGACCACCACCCTGCTGGTCGGCGCCATCATGACCCCCATCTTCGGGCGCCTCGCCGACATGATCGGCAAGAAGCGGATGCTCGTCACCGCGTTCTCCCTCATGACGCTCGGCTCGCTGATCTGCGCGCTGACCTCGGACATCGGGCTGCTCATCTTCGCCCGCGGACTCCAGGGCGCCGGCGCGGCCGTGCTGCCCATCGGCATGTCGATCCTGCGCGACGAACTGCCCCGTGAACGCGTCGACCGCGCCGTCGCCGTGCTCAGCGCCACCCTGGGTATCGGTACG
>NZ_LRRH01000025.1 GCF_001646785.1 Rhodococcus phenolicus | reverse complement strand
GATCACGGTCTCGCCGATCGCGCGGGTCTGCTGCGGCGACGTGGTCACGTCCAGCATTCCGACACCGTCGACGCGCTCGCCCGCCGACGTCTCGTACCAGTGGCCGAGTACCTGGATGGCCGCGCAGATCGCCAGCACGGGCGCACCGCGTTCGGCGGCGCGTTGCAGGCCCGGATAGCGCAGCAGGTGCCGGGTCGCGAGACGCTGCGCCGAGTCCTCGGCACCGCCGAGCGTGTACAGGTCCAGCGATTCCGGAACCGGGTCCTCCAGGCCGATCGAGACGATCTCGGCGTCGTATCCGCGCATCCGCAGGCGCTGCCGCAGCACGAGGGCGTTGCCGCCGTCCCCGTAGGTGCCCATGACGTCGGGCAGGACCAGTCCGATGCGGACGGTCGACTCAGGCATGTGCGGACCCCTTCGCGAGCGCAGTGTTCAGATCCCGGAACGCCGTGTAGTTGGCGAGTACCTCCACCCGGCCGGCGGGGCAGGAAGCGATGGCGCGCAACGGATCCGAAACCAAAGTGTGTTCGACGCCGGCGTAGGTGAGGCGGACCGCGAGATCGGTGCCGCGTTCACCGGATGCGACCACCTGGACACCGTCGAAGTGTTCGAACCGCACATCCCACAGCCACGACAGGTCCTCGCCGTCCGGCACCTGGCCGTTGACGGCGATCACCAGGCCGTCGACGGTCGGGTCGATCATCGACAGTGCCTCCTG
>NZ_LRRH01000177.1 GCF_001646785.1 Rhodococcus phenolicus | reverse complement strand
CGCAGGCCGTCGCCCGTGTTGGTGGGGATCGATGCGGGCTTCGTCACGTGGCCGCGGAGGAAAGCGGCGCGATACTCCTCGTTCCACTCGAATCCGCCGGTGGCGAGGATGACCGCGCGCGACGCATGGATCGTCCGCCGTCCCTGCGCGGTGTCGACGACGACGCCTCGCACCCGGCCGTTCTCGACCACGAGATCGTGCGCGGGCGTAGACACCCTGACCTCGACGCCCGCTCGGAGACAGGCGTCGAGGAGGGCGCCGACGAGTCCTCCGCCCATGCCGCGCAGGTCTTCCGAGGCTCGGCGGGTGAGTTCCTCGTCGGAGGGCGCCTTGGGGACGGCGCAACCGATCGCGGTTTCGTCCATCCGCAGATGGGTGGAGTAGTAGGGGGTCACTTCGACCCGGTCCTGCCACTCGCCCAGTTTCGGGAAGGGGAACAGCTCCTGGCCGAGTGTCCGGCCGCCTTCGGGCTTGCCCCCGGGGTTCGACGGGTGGTAGTCGGGCAGGCCGGGGACTGCGAAGAAGCGGACTCCGCCGTCCTCGCCGAGACAGCGCACCATCTTCGGTCCGGCGTCGACGAAGGCGCGTGCCAGGCGTTCGTCGAGAATGCCGCGCCCGAGCGACATGAGGTAGGTCAGTGCTTCTTCGGCGCTGTCCCGCACGCCGATGTCCTTCATGTAGGGGTTGTTCGGGATCCAGACGTGGCCCCCCGACCACGCGCTCGTCCCGCCGACCCGATCGTTCTTCTCGAGGACTACAACGCGGGCACCCTCGCAGGCCGCGGTGAACGCGGCCGTCAGTCCGGCGGCGCCGCTGCCGAGGACGATGACGTCGTACGTTTCGGGTTCGGGCATTCCGTCCTCCAGTTCGGGCGAACGCTTGTGACTTGATGTGATGCTCATTACCATAACCGTCGTGCACTAATAGAGTAAGACTGTTCTATAGATACAACGTCGCACGGCGACCCGTGCAGGGGCGGGCGAAGGGATCGAGGGTCGAGTGCAGATTCAGGAAACGCACGACGTGGTCGTTCTCGGGTCGGGACTCGCAGGCCTCACCGCAGCGCTTGCCGCGGCCCTCGACGGCGCCGACGTCGTACTACTGGAGAAGGCCGAACTGATCGGAGGCACGACCGCCCTGTCGGGCGCGGGGATCTGGATCCCGGGCAACCCGATCGCGGCCGAGCAGGGTGTCGAGGACTCCCTGGAGGAAGGGGCGACCTACCTGGAGAGCCTGTCCAACGGGATGATCCTCCCCGAGTTGGCCGAGGCGCTGATCTCCGGCGGTCCCAGGTTCGTGGACTTCCTGCACGAGCACACCGATCTACGTCTCCGGCTCGTCGAGGGATACCCCGACTATCACCCCGAGCACCCCGGCGGAAAGCCCAGGGGTGGCCGGACTCTCGAGCCCGGCCTCTTCTCCTTCGCCGGGATCGAGCAGTGGATCGACCGCATCGGCGGTGACATCCAACGAATCGTGCTCACCGAGATGCCCCTGGGCGGTGGGACGGGTGTCGTCGCGCCCGAGGTTCTCGCCGCCCGGGCAGATGCTCGGGAGGAGGGCCTGGGTCGTGCACTGGTCGGTGGTGTCCTGAAAGCGTGCCTCGCGCAAGGGGTCCGGGTCGAGACCGGGTGCCGGGCGCTGCGCTTGTGCACCGCCGAGCGCAGGGTCGTCGGTGTCGAGGTCGAGACGGATGACCGGATGCGAACGGTTCGAGCTCGCGCGGTGGTGCTCGCGACCGGAGGGTTCGAGTACGACCCGGACCTGGTCCGCGATTTCCTGCGCGGACCGCTGACGCGCCCCATCGGCGCGCCGACGAACACGGGCGACGGCCTGCGGATGGCCATGCGGGTCGGTGCCCGCCTCGGCAACATGCGCGAAGCGTGGTGGTCGCCG
>NZ_LRRH01000176.1 GCF_001646785.1 Rhodococcus phenolicus | reverse complement strand
ATTTCGACGACGGCCAGGACAAGGATCCGATCCTCCTCTCATCCATGGGGGGCATTTCGGGTTCTCACTACCGCTCGGAATCGAATCCTGGGGCAACGTTCTAGAGGATTTCGGCGAGTACGGCCGTGTCCTCGCGGTCGACAAACTCGGTCAGGGCGAGACTGGTCTCCCGCTGAATGACGAAGACTGGACTGTCGACGCGGTCGCCGAACACGTTGCGAACTTTGCAACTCAGTTGGGGCTCAAGAACCTGACCCTGGTGGGTCACTCGCGCGGCGGCATGACGGCGGTCCTTCTCGCGTTGAAGTACCCTGAGATGGTAAAGAAGCTGGTCATCATCAGCAGTGCGACTGCGGCACCGGCGCCGCCCGTCGGAACCGACATGGACTTCTACGAGCGAGTCGAAAGGACTGCCCCCGGAGGTTCGGCCGAGTTGATCCGTCACTATCATGCTGCCCAGGCGGTTAATGAGGGAGATCTGCCCGAGGACTACATCGAGATCGCCACAAAGTGGCTCGAGAGCGAAAAGCAGCTCGACGCTGTCGCCGGATATGCACGCAATGCGGAGGAGCACTGGTTGCCTAGCCTCAGCGAGGGCAGGCGTTGGGTTCAGGAACGGCTTGCCGACGCAGGAATCCCGGTGCCGACGCTGGTTGTGTGGGGAGTCAATGATCGATCGGCGCCGGTGTCGATGGGTAAGGGGCTCTTCGATCTGATCGCTGCCAACACCCTGGATAGCTCGCTCTATCTCATCAACAACGCTGGTCATCAGGTGTTCCGTGACCAGCGCGAAAAGTTCAACGCCGCGGTTGGTGCGTTCATCTCGCTTTAGCAGAACCTTTCGTCGGTCTTTCGTGCTCGAAAGACCAGATGTCTGATACAAACAACTTCGAAGAGGAAGCTGGAATCTAATGCACAACTCGCTTTACGACTATTCACCGATTACTGAGCGTCCACGATTCGAGTGGCCGGGCGGGAAGAAGGTCGCCTTCTACGCGGGCGTCGCGGTGGAACACTATGCGGTCGACAAGCCGTCGACATCAATTTTTGCCGGAACAGCTGGGCTGACCCCGGACCCCCTCAACTATGGGTGGCGAGACTATGGAATGCGGGTGGGGATCTAGCGGATGATCGAATCGCTCGATCGTCACG
>NZ_LRRH01000175.1 GCF_001646785.1 Rhodococcus phenolicus | reverse complement strand
GCCTACGTTTCCCGGCCCCGAGACCACGGAGGCCATCACCCGACCGCACACCCGGCCACAGAGCGGGGTCCGCGTCGGCACCGACCCCGACCCGACGGGGGTCCAGGGGCGGATCGCCCCCGGGTGCAGCACTCTGAACGGACGCGACTCGGCGCACCGAACCGGGGTCGAGGCCGGGTTCGGTGCGCCGAGGATGAACCTATTGCGCATCTGACTGACATCTGATCAAGATCAGCGAGTCACTGTTTCAGGTGTGTTTTTGATGCTGAATTGAGTGCTGTTTGATTTGTATCTGATGTGCATGTGGTGCGTGGATGGTGCGTGTCTGGTCAGACGGCGACCTGGTGCGATTTGGGGGATTCCGAGATCCACCGGTAGACGGTGGCGACGGAGCGGTCGACTTCGCGGGCGATGTCGGTGATGTCGACATCGGCTTCGCGGCGGGCCAATGCCCATTCGCGGCGCTCTTCGTGGGAGCGGAACTGCGGGATCGGGTCGACGCCGTCGAGTTCGGGGAGCGGAACTTCGAGCTGGCGCCCGAGCTCACGCGCGACAACTGCGGGCGCGACCGTCCGTGCGACAGCCGCGGGTGCGTGATGGTGTGTCTCGGCCGGCACCGGGACGGCCTGCGACTGGGGCTGCTGGGTCGGCCGGGTTGTGGCGGCACGGCGTCCGAGGACAGTCAGGCTGTGTGTGGAAGCGAGCAGGGCTGCCGGCGGGAGGGTGGCGATGACCGCGGCGAGGATGGGGTTGAAACCGGGGGCGATGGTGAGCACGGCGTGGATGGCGTTGCCTGCGATCGACACGGCGGCCGCTGCGGTCAGAATCTTCCAGAAGAACTTGCGGGACCGGTCGTTGTGCCGCTGGGTGACCACGCCGAGGGTGGCTTGCAGGATCGTCCCGTCGATGATGACGGGGAACAGGAACGCTGTTTCCTCCGGCTGCCCGGCCTGGACGCACAGGTCGCGCAGTGCGATGAAGCTGAGAATGAACGATGCCGCTGCGATGACGATGGTGATGGCCACCGAGCAGCACCACAGCCACCCGCTGACGGTGGGGTCCGGCGCGACCGCGGTGAGTGCGGCTTTCTCGGCGCGCGAGTCGCGCCGGCGCCGACGTGGCCTGTCGTGCAGCTGATCACTGTCGGTGAGGTCCGGCGCGGTCGCAGCGCGAGCGGCCTTCTCGGCACGCGAGTCCCGGCGGCGCTGGCGCAGGGCTTCGAGCGTTCTCATGCGTCCCATCCGTGTCATAGTTCCCATCATAACTATGGAAACTATGAATGAGAAGCCTGACACGTCTCAGATGAGAGTCTCTGGTCACAGCGCGATTCTCATCTGAGAGACGCGGGAGCGGCGGGGTGAGAATCGTGGGATACGACTGCGCCCGGTCGGAACGCGATGCGATCGACGCCGGGGCGCGGAGGGTTCTCATCGCGACGGGCGCTGCCGTCACATGCCGAGGATGAGATCTCCCCCTGCGAGGACGCAGCGTGACCAGTCTCGTACCGACGAGACCGGGCTGATAATCGAGGTCGGCACTGCGTCATGAGGCAGCGACGTGAGAGGGCCGCGCCGGACGGTCCTCACTTGCCGTCTCGACGCACGAGAACGAGCACCGCAACGAGAATTGCCGTCCCGCCGATTACGACCGGAAATGCGAACGCGTGAGAGCTCGGGATACCGGCCTCAATCGCCAGCACTCGCAGAGGTTCGACCCCTTCGATGCTGAGGGCGACGGCGAGAATTGCGAACAGGATCGCATAGACGGTCACCATCGCTCTCACCGTGCGATTCGGGAGATTCTCGCTGGTGGAGGCTTTGGGGTCGGATGGTTCTTGTGCGTGCGAAGGAACCGTCTCGTCTTCGTGCACGCCCTCGCGTTCATTCATAGAACCCATAGTAACAATGAGAACCATGCAGGAGTGGAGCGTACGCGACACAGTGCAACAGCGGTGAGAATCATCGACCTCGGCTGTGCGACGTGTCGTCGCACAGCGGTCCGGCGACGGTCGTCCTACTGGTGCGGACTCGTCACGGATGTGACCTGTGAGGGTCGATCAGGCTCGGTTCCAGCGACCGACGTTGGTCTGCGAGGCGGATTTGATGTCGCCTTCTGCGGGTGCGTCCCACGCCCGGCCGTTGTGATGCTCGGCTTCGAGACGTTCGATCTTCTCGAGGACGGCGGCTTCGAGGAATTCACCGAAGGTACTCGGTGGAAGGTGCGGGCGCGTGCCGAGGTAGGCGGCACGGATGCGCTCGGCCTGGTCGGTGTGGAATCCGAGTTTGGGGCGTGGGGTGCGCGGGGCCTTGGGCGTGGGGTCGGGCTGGGTCACTCGGAGCCTCGGTCCAGGCGAGTCGGGGCGTTGCGACCGACGCCGGTCTGGGACAGGGATTTGAGCTCGCCGCGGGTGGGTGGGCGCCAGGGCCGGCCACTGTTGTGGGCTTGTTCGAGGTGATGCGCGCCCTCGAGGAGCAGTTCGGTGATGAATTCGCTGAGTGTGGCCGGGGGCAGGACGGCGCGGGTGCCGACGTAGGCGGCGCGTATCCGGTCGGCGTCGGCCTCGGTGATGTCGAAAGCCATGCGCTTCTTCCCGGTCATGGTTCTCATCGTAACTTCGGTACGTGAGGTCGTGGACTCTGCCACGAGCGGACATGTTCGAGGGTCGGAAAGAAGAGAGCCGGGCGGATACCTGATATGGCTTGGCATGTCCTACCCGAATAATTTCCGTATATGGCTCGGCGTGTCCTACCCGAATAGTCGATCTTGGTAGCGCACAGTACTCGGCATGGAAACGGTGGGGGAGTCCCTTCTCAGTGACGAGCAGTGGGGAAATGAGGTGCTACTGCCGCATCGACCGTTCGCGACGAATCAACTCGAGCACGGTCAGTACCGAATGAGCCGCGACCAGGCACTGATGATGCGCTACATCCAGCACTCTCCACACGCGTTGCTCGGATCGATCGTCATCGACTGTGACCACCCCGATGCGGCGATGCGCGCGTTCGAGAAGCCCTCGGATCATCCGACGCCGAGCTGGGTCGCGCAGTCTCCCTCCGGGCGGGCCCACCTGGGTTGGTGGCTGGGCGACCATCGAGTCTGCCGTACCGACTCGGCACGATTGACCCCGCTGCGCTACGCCCATCGCATCGAGCGAGGTCTGTGTATCTCCGTAGATGGGGACTTCTCCTACGGCGGGCAGCTGACCAAGAACCCGATCCACCCTGAGTGGGAAACCATTTACGGCCCAGCGGACCCGTACTCGTTGCGGGATCTGGCGACCATCTACACCCCTCGTCAGGCCCCGCGCCGGCCCGACCGCTCCGTGGGTTTGGGCCGCAATGTGACGATGTTCGACACTGCTCGCAAGTGGGCGTACCCGCAGTGGTGGCACCACCGTCATGGCACCGTCGACCAGTGGCTCCAGCTGGTGCTTCAGCGCTGTCATGGCATCAACAGCGAGTTCGCCGACCCGCTCCCTTTCGTTGAGGTCCGTGCCACCGCGTACTCCATCGGCAAGTGGATTTGGCGTAACTTCGACGAAGGTACGTTTCGTGCTCGCCAGGCAGCACGTGGCAGCAAGGGCGGCAAGGTCATGAGCTCCGCCAAACGGGAAGCCAACAGGAAGCGGGCGACCAAGTTCGATTTGGCGACAGCATTGGAGTTCGCGCAATGAGCGGCCGTGCCCAGGCACAACAGCGGCGGTCCATCACCGCAAAGGAACTGGCACGCCGGCTCGGTTCGTCGGAGCGCACTGCACGTCGCCTGATCGCCGGGGTAAGTCCCGGGGAGTGGTGGGAATCGGCTGAGGGCATCCGGCCAGGTCCGCGGCGTGTCGCTCCCTCGATGAGAGTGGGCCATCGCGTAGTGATCA
>NZ_LRRH01000174.1 GCF_001646785.1 Rhodococcus phenolicus | reverse complement strand
CTTGGATTCAGGAACCCAACGCAACACCCCTGGAACAAGGGGTGCAGTCATGGCGAGAAGGATTCCATGGGAAACACGAGCCGAAGCCTATCGAGGGCTGATCCGGGGATGTTCCACAGTCGAACTCGGCAACACTGTGGGCGTGTCGAGAATGACGGTGGACAGGTGGGCGGCGAGCGCAGGTCTGGATCTGAACATGGGGGCGATCGGTGGGGTGAGCCCACTTCCTGTCGACGCCGAGCCACCCCAGACCCCCGACAGGTCCTATCGCCGATTGACCTTGGCGGATCGATCATTCATCCAGGCGGCGCTGGCGCTGCCGGAGCCGTTGTCGATGCGTCGGATCGCTGCCGAACTCGGGATGTCGGTCTCGACCATCTCGCGGGAGGTGCGGGCGCACAGTGTCACGGACTGGGGTCAACAACGCTACAGCGCCGATGTCGCCCACTACCGTGCGTTGCGTGACCGGCCGCGCACCCGACCACGCAAGCTCGACGACCCGCAGTTGCGTGGTCAGGTCATCGACCTGCTGAACTTGAAGTACTCGCCCGAGCAGGTTGCGGCGGAGCTGAAGATCATGTTCCCGGATCGGAAGGAGATGCACATCTCGCACGAGTCGATCTACCAGGAACTCTACATCCAGGGACGTGGTGGGCTGCGGCACGAGTTGACCGTGGTCAAGGCGCTGCGGACCGGGCGGAGCACGCGGATGCCGCGGTCCAAACTGCCGGCGCGCAACACCAGGCCGTGGCTGGACGGGGCACGGCTCAGCGATCGGCCCGCGGAGGTGAACGACCGTGCGGTGCCGGGGCATTGGGAGGGGGATCTCGTGGTGGGGCCGGACTGTTCGGGTTTGGTGACGTTGGTGGAGCGGTCGAGTCGGTATGTGTTGATCGGGCATCTGCCGCAGGGTCGGGACAGCGCTTCGGTCATCGACGTGCTGGCGCGGATGATCGAGGGGTTGCCGGCGGATCTGGTGCGCACGATCACGTGGGATCAGGGCTCGGAGATGGCGCAGCATGCGGAGTTCACGGTGGCGACGGGGTGTCGGGTGTTCTTCTGCGATCCGCATTCGCCGTGGCAGAGGGGCAGTAACGAGAACACGAACGGGTTGATTCGGGATTTCTATCCCAAGGGCACGAACTTCGGTGAGGTCACTGATGTTGACCTCACCGAAGTTCAGCGGTTGCTCAATATCCGGCCGCGGAAGACGTTGGGATGGAGGAAGCCCTGTAACGTGCTCTCGGAGTTGATCGCGGGTGTTGCGTTAGCCTCCTGAATCCGCC
>NZ_LRRH01000024.1 GCF_001646785.1 Rhodococcus phenolicus | reverse complement strand
GACCCATCCGTCGCGCCGGATCAGCCCAGCCACAGCGAGGTGATGAGCCACCCGTGCGGGGTCCGGCGCGAGGGTGGGGTCCGGGTGATGCGGCCCGCGAGGGCGAAGACGCGGTGGCCGCGCGTGTAGGAACCGAACAGCTCGGCGGTGTCGGCGTCGACGGCGCGTATCCGGGTGCGCAGCAGAATCGCGCTGCCGGCATCCGTGTGGGCCTGCCGCAGCGCGTCGTGCAGGGCGGGGTCGAGCACCGCCTCCAGTTGCGTGTCCGGCCGGCGTCGGTCGACGATCTCGAGGACCAGCCGGACCGCGCGCTCGGCGAAGGCGGCCGCCGTCGGATCGACGGTGGGTGAGTGCGGGACGGCGACCGGGATCGCCCGCGCCGGGCGCGGTGACCTCCCGTCGTGTGCGCTCGCCCGTCGGCTCGCGTACCGGCGCGGCCGATCGCACGCGTGCCGGACCGGCGGTTCGTAGGGCGGAATCCGCAGGACGTGGCGGCTACCGGAGGTGTCGGACATGCGTCTCCCTGGTGACGTGCGCGGCGGGCGTCCGCGACCGAGTCGGATCGGTCGTGACCCGCGACCGAATCGGATCGGTCGCGCCCGCGACGGTGCGTGGTCGACCCCGGGAGAGGACGGAGCCGTCGTCATGGTGCCACAGCCACGGCACGGGTGCCTGCCGAACCGTTTCTGTCGCCGACGGGCGGTTCGCGACTCTAGGGTGGGTGCGTGCGGGGATTGGTACTGGATTTCGGTGGGGTTCTCGCGGGACCCGGAACGGACGGGCGTGCGGTCGCGGAAGTGGTGGCCGCGCTGCGTGAGCGGGGTGTGCGGACGGCGATCCTGAGCAACGACCCCGGTGGGCCGGGCGCGGACCGGCTCCGGCGGCTCGGCGGTGGGCGCTTCGTCGACGAGGTGGTGCTGTCCGGCGACGTGGGTGTCGCCAAACCCGACCCGCGAAGCTATCTGCTGGTGGCGGAGCGTTTGGGTCTGGAGCCGGCGCAGTGCGTTTTCGTCGACGACCTCGTCGTGAACGTGCGCGGCGCGGCTGCCGCCGGGATGGTCGGGGTGCACCATGAGCGTCCGGATGTCGCTGTGGCCGAACTGACCGTACTCTTCGAGCTGAGCGCCCACGACGAGGCGCCCGTGACCTCCGTGCCCGTGCCCTCCGCTGCCGAGGACGCGGCCGCGGACCGGGGTGAGGGGGACACTCGCTGATGACGACCCGCATGACCGCGCAGGACGCGTCGTTCTACTTCCTGGAGACGACGAACACCCCGATGCACATCGGGTCGCTCGCGATCCTCGCCGAGCCCGAGGGCGGCTTCGACTTCGAGACGCTGCTGCAGCTCGTGGAGCGCCGCATCTCGGAGGTACCGCGCTACCGGCAGAAGGTGCGGGAGGTCGCGCTGGGGCTGGCGCGTCCGGTGTGGGTGGACGACCGCGATTTCGACATCGCGTACCACGTGCGTCGCTCGGCGCTGCCGCGTCCCGGTTCGGACGATCAACTGCACGATCTGCTCGCGCGGTTGATCTCGCGGCCCCTCGACCGGACCCGGCCGTTGTGGGAGATGTACCTCGTCGAGGGTCTCGCCGGAAACCGGTGCGCGCTGTTCACGAAGTCGCACTCGGCGCTCGTCGACGGTGAGGAGGCCCTCGACATCGGTCAGGTGCTGTTCGATTCCGAGGTGCAGCCGCGGCAGGTGCCGGAAGAGCTGTGGATGCCGGAGCAGGAACCGTCGGACACCGCGCTGGTGATCGGTGCGCTCGCAGACCTGGTGGCGCGGCCGGGTGAGGGGGTCGCGTTGGTGCGTTCCGTGGTCGGCAATCTCGCCTCCACCGCGACCGAGGCCCTCGACGTGGTCGGGCGCCTCGCCCGGACCGCCGCGCAGTCCGCGCCGGAAAGCCCACTCAACGAGTCGATTTCGCGCAGCCGCCGGTTCGCGGTCGTCAGGTCCGATCTGGAGCTGTACCGCAAGATCCATTCCCGGTACGGCTGCAGCATCAACGACGTCGTGCTCGCGGTGATCGCAGGGGCGCTGCGGTATTGGCTGCTCTCCCGCGGTGAACCGGTGACCGAGGCGTCGGTGGTGCGGGCGATGGTGCCGATGTCGGTGTACACCCAGGACCCCGCGGACACGGAGGACGGCGAGAACGCGGAGACGATCCAGGTGCATCCCCAGGGCGAGATGTCGACCTTTCTCGTCGACCTGCCGGTGGGGGAGCCGAACGCGGTGGTGCGGTTGTCGCACATCGCCCACGCCGGCGAGGCCTACGCGCGGCAGCGCCGGCGCATCGCCGCGCAGGCCATGATCCGGATCTCGGGCTTCGCGCCGGCGACCATGCACGCGGTGGGTGTGCGGGTCGCGACCGGTTTCTCGCAGCGCATGTTCAACCTGATGATCACCAATGCGCCCGGTCCGCAGCATCCGCTGTATCTCGCGGGAATCCCGGTCCTGGAGATGTATCCGGTGTCCCCGCTGCTGAAGAATCAGGCGTTGAGCATCGCCCTGACGTCCTACGACGGGTCCGTCTACTACGGTTTGAATGCGGACCGCGATGCGATGCCCGATATCGGGGTGTTGACGTCGCTGCTGCAGGAAGCACTCGAGGAGTTGTTGGATGCCAGTAGGTAGGGGCAAGACGCGGGTCTACGTGCCGGCGACGATCGACATGCTGCAACGGCTCGTTGCCGACGGCGAGATCGAGGCGGTGAGCCGCACGGCGTTCGCCGTGACGGCCGCGTTGCGGGAGGCCTACACGTCCGGCGACGACGACGAGCTGGCCGAGGTCGCCATGGCGGAAGCGGCGCGGGCGTCGTTGAGGTTGCTGGCGGCCCGCGCGGACGACGGGTCGGCACCGGACCTGCCCGTGCGCCGGGTCGTGGTGGCGGCGGACGTCGCCGAGGCCGCCCCGCGGCCGGACCTCGACGACGCCGTCGTGCGGCTCGCGGCGCCGCTCACCCTGAAGTCGGTGGCGTCGGTGCACGTGGACCTCGAGGGGGCCGAAGCCGACGTGGCGCGGGCCGCGGAGGTGATCGACGCCGCGGACATGGGGGACGAGGAGGCCGAGTTCGTGCTCGGTGACGCGGAGGATCATCAACTCGCCTGGTACGCGACGCAGGAACTGCCGTTCCTGCTGGAACTGCTCTAGGAACTTGTCGACCACTTGTCCGTAACCTACGGCACCGTAACTTCTGGTAACCTACGGCACCGTAACCGCACTTGGCTGAGGAGAAGTGGTCGATGGGTCTGAAGGAGTGGATCGAGCGTCCCGCGGCGAACGTCGCGGCGTCCGAGCGGTCCGTGTCGAATCTGGTTCGCGGCGCGGTCGCGCGGTTCACCACGCCGCTGCTGCCCGACGACTACCTGCACCTGGTCAACCCGCTGTGGTCCGCGCGGGAGTTGCGCGGCCGCATCGTCGAGGTGCGCCCCGAGACCACCGATTCGGCCACCCTCGTCATCAAGCCCGGGTGGGGCTTCGACTTCGGCTACGCCTCCGGCCAGTACATCGGTATCGGCCTGCACATCGACGGACGCTGGCACTGGCGGTCCTACTCGCTGACATCCTCGCCGACGTGGAACGACAAGCTCATCTCCATCGCGGTCAAGGCGATGCCCGAAGGATTCCTGTCCAGTCATCTCGTCACCGGTGTTCCGGCGGGCACGATCGTGCGGCTCGCGGCACCGAAGGGCGACTTCGTGCTGCCCGACCCGCCGCCCGAGCGCATCCTGATGCTCACCGCCGGCAGCGGCATCACCCCGATCATGTCGATGTTGCGTACACTCGACCGCCGCGCGGTCGACCGCAGCGTCGAGCTGCCCGACGTCGTGCACGTGCACTCGGCGCCGACCGCGGTCGATGTGATGTTCCGCACGGAACTCGAGCAGTTCGACGCGACTCACGAGCAGTTCCGCTCCCACGTCCAGCTCACCCGCTCGCAGGGGAAGTTCACGCTGGACCGGCTCGACGAGCTGTGCCCCGACTGGCGTGAACGCCAGACCTGGGCCTGTGGTCCGCAGCAGATGCTCGACGACATCGAGAGCTTCTGGAAGAAGGCGGGTGTCGAGGACCGCCTGCACCTGGAACGGTTCGCGGTCACCAGGGCCGACACGTCCGGCTCGGGCGGCACCGTCACGTTCGCGAAGTCGGGCAAGACCGTGACCGTCGACGGCGCCACGACGCTGCTCGAGGCCGGTGAGAGCGTCGGCGCCCTGATGCCGTTCGGCTGCCGGATGGGAATCTGTCAGACTTGTGTGGTCCCGCTCGAGAAGGGGCACATCGTCGATCTGCGGTCCGGCAAGGAACACACCGAGGGTGAGCGTGTCCAGACCTGCATTTCCGCGGCTGCCGGGGATTGCACTCTCGACGCGTGACGTTCGCCGTCCGTTCCATAGAAGGACCCTGAGTGGCCATCACCGACATCAGTGCGTTCGCGCATCTCAGCGATTCGGACATCGAAGCGCTGGGTCGTGAGTTCGACGCGATCCGCCGCGACGTCGAGGACTCGCGCGGAGTGCGCGACGCGCGCTACATCCGCAACACGATCCGAGCGCAGAGGCTTCTCGAGCTCGGTGGGCGGGCGGCGCTGTTCGGCTCCCGCAAGCGCCCCCTGTGGGTGCTGGGCACCGGCATGCTCTCGCTCGCGAAGATCATCGAGAACATGGAGCTCGGGCACAACGTGATGCACGGGCAGTGGGACTGGATGAACGATCCGGAGATCCACTCCACGTCGTGGGAGTGGGATCAGACCGGGCCGTCGGCGCACTGGAAGCGCGCCCACAACTACGCGCACCACACGTACACCAACATCGTCGGTATGGACGAGGATGTGGGATTCGGCATCCTGCGGATGACGCGCGACGAGGCGTGGCGTCCGCGCAACCTGCTGCAGCCGATCGCGAACGTGATTCTCGCCGCGACCTTCGAGTGGGGCATCGCCCTGCACGACCTGGCGGCGCAGAAGGAGGCCGACGGGGCTCCACGCACGAAGTGGAATACGCAGGCCAACAAAGACTTTGCGCGCAAGGCCGCACGCCAGGTGTTCAAGGACACGGTGCTGTTCCCGGTGTTGACGGGGCCGGCGTGGCGCAGCACCCTGTCCGCGAATCTCACCGCGAACGTGATCCGCAACCTGTGGGCCTACGCGGTGATCTTCTGCGGGCACTTCCCGGACGGTGCCGAGAAGTTCACCGTCGCCCAGTTCGAGAACGAGACGCACGCGCAGTGGTACCTGCGGCAGTTGCTCGGCAGC
Source organism: Rhodococcus phenolicus (assembly GCF_001646785.1). Classification (GTDB taxonomy): domain Bacteria; phylum Actinomycetota; class Actinomycetes; order Mycobacteriales; family Mycobacteriaceae; genus Rhodococcus; species Rhodococcus phenolicus. Next base: position 61,486 of record NZ_LRRH01000024.1, on the reverse strand, counting down.
GCGAACATCTCCGGCGGCCCGGTCATGGGCTTCATGACCGGGAACCTGAGCTACCAGATCGAGCACCACCTGTTCCCCGATCTCCCGAGCAATCGGTACCCGGAGATCGCGGCCCGGGTGCGGGCACTGTGCGCCAAGTACGACCTGCCGTACACGACCGGTTCGCTCGGCAAGCAGTACCTGCTCGCGCTGCGGACGATCCACAAGCTCGCGTTGCCGGACCGGTTCCTGCGGGCGACCTCGGACGATGCCCCGGAGACCTCGTCCGAGCGCAAGTTCTCGCAGGCCGGGGACGTGCGGGCCGCGGCGGGGGTGATGGTCGATCCGGTGACCGGGCGGCGGCGGGGTCTGCTCACGGCGCTGCGCGCCAATGCGGAGGCGAAATTTGCTGCGCGCCGGGCGAAATGATCTTGATCTGTGATTCCGCTCACAGCAGGAAAATCCACTAACCTACGGGGCCGTAACTTACGGTAGGGTAGGCGCATGGCCATTTCGGACATCAAGGAGTATGCGCACCTGACGGAGGCGGACGTCGAGGCCATCGGCCGCGAACTCGACGCCATCCGTCGCGATATCGAGGATGCGCGCGGCGAGCGGGACGCCCGCTACGTCCGCAATACGATCCGCCTGCAGCGCGGACTCGAAATCGGTGGGCGCGCAGTGCTCTTCGGTTCCCGCAAGCGCTCGTTGTGGCTGCTGGGCACCGGGATGCTCTCGCTGTCGAAGATCATCGAGAACATGGAGCTCGGGCACAACGTGATGCACGGGCAGTGGGACTGGATGAACGACCCCGAGGTGCACTCGGCGAACTGGGAGTGGGACAACGCCGATCCGTCGGCGCACTGGAAACAGACCCACAACTACCTGCACCACAAGTACACGAACATCCTCGGCATGGACGACGATGTGGGATACGGGCTGCTGCGCGTGACCCGCGACCAGCGCTGGAAGCCGTTCTTCATCGGCAACATCGCCTACAACGCGATCCTCGCCTCGCTGTTCCAGTACGGCATCGCGATCCAGCTGCTCGAGCTCGGCAAGGTCGTCCAGGGACGCGACGACCGCGAGCGCACCAAGCAGCTCGGCAGCGAGGTGCTCGCCAAGGTCGGCAAGCAGACGCTCAAGGACTACGTCGTGCATCCGGCACTGACCGGCAAGGCGTGGAAGTCGACGCTCACCGCGAACGCGACCGCGAACTTCGTGCGCAACATCTGGACCAACGCCGTCATCTTCTGCGGGCACTTCCCGGACGGTGCCGAGAAGTTCACGAAGGCAGACGTCGAGAACGAGACGCGCGCCGAGTGGTACCTGCGGCAGATGCTCGGTTCCGCCAACATCTCCGGCGGTCGTGTCATGGACTTCATGACCGGCAACCTGAGCTACCAGATCGAGCACCACATCTTCCCGGACCTGCCGTCCAACCGGTACCACGAGATCTCGCTGCGCGTGAAGGCGCTGTGCGAGAAGTACGACCTGCCGTACACCACGGGCCCCCTCGCGGTGCAGTACTGGAAGTCGTGGCGGACCATCGCCAAGCTGTCGTTGCCGGACAAGTACCTCACCGACACCCGTGACGCGGCTCCCGAGACGGCGTCCGAGCACGGCTTCGGCGGCGAGGCGGCCGTCGATCCGCTCACCGGTCGCCGGGTCGGGCTGGCCACCGCGATCGAGAAGACCCGGAAGCGCGGGTTCGTCCGCCGCGTCCTCGGGATGCGCTGAGCGCCGACGATCCACGGCGACGGCCCCGGCTCCGTTGAGAGCCGGGGCCGTCGTCCGTCCGTGCTCACCGCCGGGCGGAGGCGAAGCCGCTCACCAGGTTTCGTTCTCGGTGAGCGAGGTCAGCAGGCCCCGGACCGCGTGCGCGCGACGCAGCGACTTGCCTTCGAGTCCGTCGAGGGCGCACTCCGGATCGGCCGGTGGGCCCAGATGGGTGCAGCCGCGCGGACAGTCCTCCACGGCCTCGGCGAGGTCGGAGAACGCGGCGACCACGTCCTCCGCCGAGATGTGTGCGAGACCGAACGACCGGATGCCGGGAGTGTCGACGACCCAGCCGCCGTCCGGCAACGGCAACGCGACCGATTGGGTCGAGGTGTGCCGGCCCTTGCCGACGCCGGAGACCTCGCCGGTCGCACGGTCCGCGTCCGGCACCAGGCGGTTGACCAGCGTCGACTTGCCGACGCCGGAATGCCCGATCAGTGCGGTCACCGAATCGGTGATCAGCTCGGTGAGCGCGGTCAGATCGTCGCCGCGGCCGACCAGCATCACCGGCAGATCCAGATCGGTGAACTGCGCCGTGAATTCGTCGGGGTCCGCGAGATCGGACTTCGTCAGGCACAGAACGGGGGACAGGCCCCCGGCGTAGGCCGCGACCAGGGCGCGTTCGACGAGACCCGTCCGTGGCGGGGGATCGGCCAGCGCGACGACGATGAGCAATCGCTGGGCGTTCGCCACGACGATCCGCTCGAACGGATCGGTGTCGTCGGCGGTGCGGCGCAGCACCGTCTCGCGGTCGTGGACGCGCACGATGCGTGCGAGCGTGTCCGGGCGGCCCGTGAGATCGCCGACGACCCCGACACGATCACCGACCACGATCGGGGTGCGCCCGAGTTCACGGGCCCGCATCGCGACGATCGGACGGTCCGGATCGCCACCGAGCACGACACCCCAGCGACCGCGGTCGACCGAGAAGACCATGCCCTCGACGGCGTCGAGGTGGGCGGGGCGGTCCTTGGTGCGCGGCCGCGAGCCCTTGCCGGGGCGGACCCGGACATCGGACTCGTCGTACCGGCGCCGCCGGTTCAGGAGCGCGTTCCCGTCAGCATCGCCGTCCACAGCGACTCGAAACCGGGCAGCGTCTTGGCGGTCGTGCCGATGTCCTCGACATCGACGTCGTCGACGACGAGACCGATGATCGCCCCCGCGGTAGCCATGCGGTGATCGGCGTAGGACCGCCACTGACCGCCGTGCAGGGTGGCCGGCTCGATGCGCAACCCGTCCTCGGTTTCGGTCGCCGAACCGCCGAGCCGGGTGATCTCGGTCACCAGCGCCGCGAGCCGGTCGGTCTCGTGGCCGCGCAGGTGTGCGATGCCGCGCAGCCGCGAGGGGGTGCTCGCGAGGGCGGCCAGGGCGGCGACGGTCGGGGCGAGTTCGCCGACGTCGTGCAGGTCGATGTCGATGCCGCCGAGTTGCCCGGGGCCCCGCACGGTCAGGGTGCCGTCCGACCAGGTGACGGTCGCGCCCATGCGATCGAGGATCCCGCGGATCGCGTCGCCGGCCTGGGTGGTCGACTTCGGCCACATCGGCACCGACACCGCGCCGCCCGTGACAGCCGCGGCGGCGAGGAAGGGGGTCGCGTTCGACAGGTCCGGTTCGACGTCGACATCGATCGCCCGGATCGGGCCGGGTGCCACCCGCCACGTGTCCGCCTCGGAGGTGTCGACGTCGACACCGGCGGCACGGAGCATCTCGACGGTCATGTCGATGTGCGGCATCGACGGCACCGGTTCGCCGTCGTGGCGGACGGTGACGCCCTCGTCGTAGCGGGGCGCCGACAGCAGCAGTCCGCTGACGAACTGCGAGGACCCGGACGCGTCGATGGTGACGGTGCCCCCGCGCAGGGAGCCGGTGCCCCGCACCGTGAACGGCAGGCCCTCGCCGCAGATGTCGGCACCGAGGGACCGCAGGGCACCCAGGACCGTGCCCATCGGCCGGGTCTTGGCCTGCTCGTCACCGTCGAAGTGCACGTCTCCCTCGGCCAGCGACGCGAGCGGCGGCACGAACCGCATGACCGTACCCGCGAGTCCGCAGTCGACCTCGCCCCCGCGCAGGTCGCCGGGGACGACGTCGAGGGTGGTGCCCCCGTCACGTTCGGTGATCGTCGCTCCGAGTCCGCGCAGGGCACCGATCATGAGGTCCGTGTCGCGGCTGCGCAGAGCCCCGGCGATCGTCGAGGGACCGTCGGCGAGGGCCGCGAGGATCAACGCGCGATTGGTGATCGACTTGGATCCGGGCAGCGTGACTGTCGCGTCGACGGGGGACTCGGCTCGGGGGGCTCTCCACAGGCTCACCCGACCATCTTCTCCCATCGCCGGATCCCGGTGTGCACCCGGCGCGGCCGACGCGGGGAATCCGGCGGTCGGAGCCGGCTGCCACACTCGACGTATGTGCGGCAGGTATGCGACGACGGCGGACCCGGCGACCCTCGCGGCGGAACTCGACGCGATCGACGAGACGGGCGGGGGTGAGGTGGGCGACCCCGACGCCGCCAACTTCAACGTCGCCCCCACGACGCAGGTGCTCGCTGTCGTCGCCCGGCACGATCGGGAGAATCCCGACGATCCGGTGTCACGCCGGATCCGGCGCATGCGGTGGGGTCTGGTGCCGCCGTTCGCGAAGGAGATCGGCAAGAGCGCGCCGCTGTTCAACGCCCGCTCCGAGACGGTGGCCACCAAACCGTCGTTCGCGCAGTCGCTGCGGTACAAGCGCTGCCTGGTGCCGATGGACGGCTGGTTCGAGTGGCAGGTCGAACCGACACCGGACGGCAGGACCGCGAAGGTGCCGTACTACATGTCCCCGGCGGACGGATCGCGGATCTGCACGGCCGGGCTGTGGGCGGTGTGGCACGATCCGAAGAACCCGGACGCGGCGCCGCTGGTGAGCACCACGATCCTGACCGCCGACTCGGTCGCGCAGCTGCGCAACGTCCACGAGCGGATGCCGCTGATCCTGCCACCGGAGCGATGGGACGCCTGGCTGGACCCGGACAGCCTCGGTCATCCGGATCTGATCCGCCCGAGCCTCGACGCGGTCTCGGCGATCACCGTGCGCCGGGTGTCGCCGAAGGTCAACAGTGTGCGCAACAACGGTCCCGAACTGCTCGCCCCGGACGACGGCAGCGGCGAGCAGATGGCGCTGCTCTGACGGAGACACCAGGCAGATCCGCACACCGGTCCCGTCCGCCGGTGCGGCCTGTGCCGGTTCCGCTACGCCGGTCTCAGCAGATGCGGGTACCGCTCGCGCCGGCCGGCCGGGACGATCGAGTTCAGCACGAACCGGATCTGCCGGGCCGTGTACTCGTCGAGCGTGTACAGCGGGCCGAAGTGCCACTGCTTCAGCGCCCACCCGTGCGCGAGAAGCATGAAGTCGAAGACGATGAGGTCGACGTCGACGGGGCTGAACTCCCCGGTGGCGATGCCCGCTTCGAGGGTGGTGCGCAACGGAGCCGCGGTGGCGACCTCGAGTTCCTTGATGCGTTCGCGGCCGGCCCGGTCGAGGGTGCGGCTCTCCCGGTAGGTCAGGACGACCGCGTCGAGGTTGTCGTCGACGACCTCGAGGTAGCGCCGCATGCCCGCGGCCAGGCGCTCCACCGGATCCTCGCCGGCGGCGTCCATCGCCGGCTCGAGCTGGTCGCGGAAGGAATCGAGGATGCCGGTGACGGTCGCGAGGAGCACGTCCTCCTTGCCGCCGAAGTACTTGTAGATCAGCCCGACGCTGACACCGGCCTCGTCGGCGAGAGCCTGCATCGACATCTGGTGGAACCCGGTCTTCTCCATCAGTCGCACCGCGGCCGCGAGCACCTGCTTGCGACGCGAGTGGGTGCGCACGGCGCGCACCGCCTCGTCGACGGTCAGCGCGTCGTCTCGGGTGGTCATGGGTGCTCCTCGTCGCCGATGGGTGAATTCACAGTACCGATCGCCGGACGGGCCGGTCGTCAGCGTGCGCCGATGGTGAAGCGGTGCAACAGCCGAGCAGTCTCGTCGGTTTCGATGAGCCGGCCGATCTCGTCGATCTCGGCGGCGAAACCGTCGGCACCACGGGCCGCGGCGATGCACCGCTTGGCCGCGCCGTAGGCGGCAGGCGGAAGTGCTGCGAGCCGGTGCGCGTGCCGCATCGCCTCGCCCTCGACATCGCCGTCGACCGTCCAGTGCACGATTCCCAGTTGCGCCGCCTGGCGGCCGTCGACGAGTTCGGCGCCGAGGACGAGGCGCGTGGCCACGGCGGGCCCGGCGATCCGGGTCAGCCGTTGCGTGCCCCCGGCGCCGGGCAGCAGCCCGAGCCCGACCTCCGGCAGCCCCAGCCGGGCGGACACGCCGGCGATCCGGAAGTCGCAGGCCAGCGCCAGCTCGAGTCCACCACCGGTCGCGGCGCCGGTGATCGCCGCGATCGAGGGCTTGGGCAACTCCGACAGTGCCTGCAGTGCGTGCTGCAGATCGGAGGCGAAGCGGGCCAGACGCTCCCGGCGATCGGGGGCGGTGCGCCAGGACGCCATCATGGCGATGTCCGCTCCGCCGCAGAAGTGCCGTCCCGCACCGCGGATCAGCAGGGCGCGGATCCCGGTGTCGGCTCCGAGTTCGGCGACCGCCGCGGCGAACCGGGCGGTCTGCTCCTCGTCGAATGCGTTCACCGCGGGACGGTCGAGGGTGATGATGCCGACGCGGTCTTCGCGTGCGACGGCGACGCTCATGGTGCCTCCAGGATTCGGATGATGGATCCGACTGTGCCGGAACCGGATTCGGCACGAGTGCTCAGATGCCCAGGTCCTTGGCGACGATCGTCTTCATGATCTCGGTGGTGCCGCCGTAGATCGTCTGGATCCGGGCGTCGACGAACGCGCGGGACACGGCGTACTCGCGCATGTAGCCGTAGCCGCCGTGCAGTTGCAGGCAGCGATCCGCCACACGCACCTGCAGTTCGGTCGTCCACCACTTGAGTCGGGCGGCGCGGGCCGCGGACAGCTCACCGGCGACATGCTCGGCGATGCAGTCGTCGAGGAAGGTGCGGGCCAGATCCAGTTCGGTGGCCAGTTCCGCGAGCACGAACTGCGTGTTCTGGAAACCGGAGATCTTCGTGCCGAACGCGGTGCGTTCCTTGACGTAGTCGAGGGTCTGCGCGAACACCCCTTCGGCGGCGGCGACCGCGCCGATCGACAGCGACAACCGTTCCTGCGGCAGGTTGTGCACGAGCTGGTAGAACCCCTGCCCTTCCTCGCCCAACCGGTTCGCGACCGGTACGCGCATGCCGGTGAAGGTCAGTTCGCTGGTGTCCTGAGCGTGCAGGCCGATCTTCTCGAGGTTGCGCCCCCGGGCGAAGCCGGCGGTGCCGGCCTCGACGACGAGCAGGGTCAGTCCCTTGTGCGGATCGTCGGACGTGCGGGTCGCGACGACAAACAGGTCCCCGTTCTGCCCGTTGGAGATGAACGTCTTGGCCCCGTCGACCACGTAGTGGTCGCCGTCGCGCACCGCGGTGGTGCGGATGCCGGTCAGATCGCTGCCGGTGCCGGGTTCGGTCATCGCGATGCCCAGCACGGTCTCGCCGGACACGACGCCGGGCAGCCAGCGGGCCTTCTGCTCGTCGTCGGTCAGGTCCGTCAGGTACGGCAGCACCACATCGTTCTGCAGGGAGAACGCGATGCCGGCTGCGGCGTTCCCGGCCCGGTTGACCTCCTCGATCAGGATCGCGTTGTAGCGGAAGTCGTCCACGCCGGGGCCCCCGTACCGTTCCTCCACCGAGAAGCCGAGCAGGCCGAGCTTGCCGGCGTCGGTGAACAGGGACCGGTCGAGGCATGCGGCCCGTTCCCAGTCCTCGTGAACGGGAGTGATCCGGTCCCGCACGAAGCCGCGCGCGACCTCGCGGAACTGACGGTGTTCGGAGTCGTACTCGAGTCGGGCGTTCATAGTGATCCGTCCTTGACCTGGATGGCGGGGCTCACCGGGTGATCCGCGCGTCGGTGGGGGTGGCGAACAGGCCGGCGGCGAACTCGCCGGCGGCGATGTCGGTGGCCCGGTAGTGCAGTTTCTTGCCCGTCGCGCTGACCGGCAGCGACTCCACGAACCGGTAGGCGCGAGGTCGTTTGAACGACGACAGCATCGGATGGGCACGGCAGTGGGCGTCGAGATCGTCGACCGTCGGGACGGGATCGTCGGCGACGACGTAGGCGACGACGAGCCGCCCCCACGTGTCGTGGGGAACACCGACCACGAGCGAATCCCGAACCTGCGGATGGGCGTTGAGCGCCTCCTCCACCTGCACCGGGTGAACGTTCTCGCCGCCGGAAACCAGCATGTCGTCCTTGCGGCCGACGACGGTGACGAACTCGTCGGCGTCCCATGTGCCGAGATCGCCGATGTGCAGCCACCCCTGATGGAATTTCGCCTTCTCCTGGTCGGGGGAGTCGAAGTAGGCGTTGGCGCACTTGGGGGAGCGGACGATGATCTCGCCGACGTCCCGGCCGTTCCTGGCGACCACGTCGTCCGGGTCGGCGACCCGGTCCGCGTACACGTGGACCACCCGGACGTCGTCGTCGGTGCAGGCGCGGCCCGCACTGCCGGCCCGTGCCGGGAGATCCGACGGCCGCAGGAAGGTGTTCCAGAAACCCTCGGTGCTGCCGTAGCCGTTGAAGATCCGCGGGTTGAGCACCTGCTGGTAGTGCAGCGCCGCCTCCCGCTCCAGCGGGGCGCCCATCGTCACGATGCCGCGCAGGCTCGACAGGTCCCGCGGGTGCGCCTCCTGTGCGGAGGCCAGCATCGCGAGGTTGGTGGGCGCGCCGATGAGGAACGTCAGGCCGTGCTCGACGACGAGGTCGAGCACCCGGTCCGCGTCGAACGTCCGCAGCGGCACGACCTCGCCGCCGACATAGAACGTCGGGTTCGGCCCGCCGGAGTAGAGACCACCCCGGTGGAACCACGGCGTCATGTTCAGCGTCCGGTCCTCGGGACTCAACGGGAAGTGCATGATGACGTCGTGTGCGCTGAAGACCTCGATCATGCTGTTGAGCGGCACTCCCTTCGGCATGCCGGTGGTGCCGGAGGTGTAGAGCCGGGTGGTCTCGTCCCACACCGTGCGGTGCAGTGGCGGCAGGGCGATGCGGTCGGCGGCCAGAGACCGGTAGTGGATCACCGTGGTGCCGGGGACCTCGACCGGGTCGCCGTCACCGACGGCGACGATCAGCTTCGGGGTGTGCAGTGCGAGACGCAGTGCCTCCCGCACCGGGACGGTGAGTTCGGTGTCGTAGACGAACACCGCCGGGGCGCTCTTGTCCAGGACGAACGCCGTCTCGCCTGCGGCGAGGCGATGGTTCACCGGTGAGCCCACCGCGCCTGCGGCCTGCGTCGCGAGATAGAGCTCGGCGAATTCGACTCCGTTGAACAACTGGTAGGCGACGACGTCCCCGGCGCGTATCCCGGCGTCCGCGAGGCCGGTTGCGATGCGGTCGACCCGTTCGCCGAGCTGGGCGTAGGTCCACTGCTTCCCGGTGTCCGGGTCGCTGACGGCGACCCGGTTCCCGAAACGCCCGATGTTGCGGCGGAAGCCGTTGAGATACGTGAAATCGTTCTCGAAGAACTCCCGGTAGGCCCGGGGGTTGTACGACTCGCTCATTGTGCCCGTCCTCCTGATCCCGGCCTCAACCGGCCATGGTGAGACCGCCGCTGACGCTGATCACCTGGCCGGTGATGAACGACGCGGACTCCGACGCGAAGAACAGCACCGGCGCCGCGACCTCGTCGGGTCGGGCGAGCCGGCGGAACGGAATTGCCTTGATCAGTGCGGCCTTGAGCTTCTCGTCCTGTGCCTGGAACAGCGGGGTGTCGGTAGGGCCGGGGCACACGCAGTTGACGGAGATGCCGTGCCGGGCCATCTCGCGGGCCAGCGACTTGGTGAGGGCGATGACGCCGCCCTTGGCTCCGGCGTAGATGGACTCGCCCGAGCTGCCCACGCGGCCGGCGTCCGAGGCGAGGTTGATCACGCGGCCGCCGTTGCCCGCCTCGATCATGCCGGGGAGGAAGGCGCTGCAGACGTGCACCGGGCCGAGATAGTTGATGGCAACCACCTTCTCGGCGAATTCCGGTGTGGCATTGAGAAATTGGTCGGTCCGGTCCCAGCCGGCCGCGTTGACGACGACGTTCGGGACGCCGACCTCGGCGACCGTGCGCTCGCGCAGCGCGTCGACCTGGGAGCGATCGGCGACGTCGACCGGCAGCGCGGTGACGAGGTCGGGAAATTCCTTGGCGGTCGCCTCGGCGGCGGCGATGTCGAGGTCGGCGGCGACGACGCGGTCGCCCCGGCCGGCGAAGGCGAGTGCGATGGCCTTGCCGATCCCGGAGCCGGCCCCGGTGACCAGCGCGATGGTGGTGCTCATGGTGTCGATGCCCTTTCGGCTCGGTCGGGTGGGTCAGGCCTTGACGAACTTGCCGAACTCGGCGGGCCGCTTCTCCGCGAAGGCCTTCGCGCCTTCGAGGCCCTCGTCGGACTTGCCGAACAGGTCGAGGGCGGACATCGCGAGGTTGCTCAGGCCGGCTTGATGGTCGGTGTCGGCGTTGAAGGACTGCTTGAGGAATTTGATTGCGGTCGGGCTCTTCTCGGCGATCTCGGCGGCGACGGCCTTGGCCTCGTCCAGCAGCCGGTCGGCCGGGACGACCCAGTTGACCAGGCCCCAGCGCTCGGCGGTGTGGGCGTCGTACTGGCGGCACAGGTACCAGATCTCGCGGGCGCGCTTCTCGCCGACGACGCGGGCGAGGAAGGCGGAGCCGAAGCCGGCGTCGAACGATCCGACCTTCGGGCCGGCCTGCCCGAACTTGGCGGTTTCGGAGGCGATGGTCAGGTCGCACAGCACGTGCAGGACGTGTCCGCCGCCGACGGCGACCCCGTTGACCGCGGCGATGACCGGCTTGGGGATGTCGCGAATCAGCTTGTGGAGGTAGCCGATCTCGAACATTCCGGACTCGGTGGGGCCGTAGTCGCCGGTTTCGGCGCGCTGCTTGACGTCACCGCCCGTGCAGAACGCCTTCTCGCCCGCGCCCGTGAGGATCACGGTGGAGACGCGGCTGTCCGCCCAGGCACAGCGGAAGGCCTTGATCAGTTCTTCGACCGTCTTGCCGCGGAAGGCGTTGTAGCGCTCGGGACGGTTGATCGTGATGATCGCGGCGCGTTCGTCGATTTCGTAGGTGATGTCGTCGAATTCGGACATTGGTGACTCCTCGTCGGCTCGGATACCGGAATGGTGAGGCTTCGCTCATGAGAAGTGAATAGTGCTTCACTGCCTATGAACGGAGATTCACTATCCGAAGGTGTCAAGGGTCACACCGGAGTGGAACGGAAGAAGATGCCCACCGGCGCCGGTGTGTCCGACGGTGCGGAGCCCACACGTCGTCGGGCCCGGGTGAAGGTCGCCCCTCACCCGGCCCGACGACTCGTCCGTCCGCGATCCGCGCGGTCGCGGGCTACGGCCCCGCGGTGATCGGGGCGACGACGGCGCCGGTGAGGCGAATCAGATCCGCCGGGGCCAGTTCGATCTCCAGTCCGCGGCGGCCGGCGCTGCACAGCACCTGCCCCCAGTCCTGAGCGGACACATCGACGACGGTGCGCAACCGGCTGCGCTGGCCGAGCGGGGAGATCCCGCCGAGCACGTACCCCGTCGCGCGTTCGGCGTCGGCACGCTCGGCCATCACGGCCTTGCCGCCGGACAGGGCGCCCGCAGCGGCCTTGAACGAGAGCTTCGACGGCACCGGGATCACCGCGACCGCGAGTTTGCCGTCGGACAACTTCACCACCAGCGTCTTGAAGATCTGCCCCGGTGCGACGCCGAGCCGCTCACCGAGCACGTCGACGGCCTCGGTGCCGTACGACGCGGCGCGCGCGTCGTGGTCGTACTCGTGCACGCGGTGCGGCACCTTCTCGCGGGTGAGCAGTTTCGTGGCGGGGGTGGACGTCGAGGCCATGGCGACCACTCTAGGAAGAGGGCCCCCGTGAAAATGCCGCGGACCGGGAACAACCCGCCGAGGCCGGATGTTGATCAGGGGTGTCCGCCCCCTCGGGGTGGGCGAACAGTGACGGACGAACAGTGATCGGAGTGCCGCGTGCCTGTGCTGTGCCCACCTCGGCCGGTAGCCTTCACGGATACGGCAAGTGAAGGGATCGGTGTGGTCGAAGAGTCAGGTGCGGAACTGGCCGAACGGTTCGAGCGCGACGCGCTGCCGATGCTCGATCAGCTCTACGGCGCGGCGCTGCGGATGACCCGCAACCCGGCGGACGCGGAGGATCTGGTCCAGGAGACGTTCATCAAGGCGTTCTCGGCATTCGCGTCGTTCAAGGAAGGCACCAACCTCAAGGCGTGGTTGTACCGGATCCTGACGAACACCTACATCAACTCGTACCGCAAGAAGCAACGCCAGCCGGCGCAGTATCCGACGGACGAGATCACCGACTGGCAGCTCGCGGCGACCGCCGAGCACACTTCCACCGGACTGCGGTCGGCCGAGGTCGAGGCACTCGACGCGCTGCCGGACGATGCGATCAAGAACGCGCTGCAGGAACTTCCCGAGGAGTTCCGGATGGCCGTGTACTACGCCGACGTCGAGGGATTCCCCTACAAGGAGATCGCGGAGATCATGGGCACGCCCATCGGCACCGTGATGTCCCGCCTGCACCGCGGACGCAAGCAGCTGCGCGGCCTGCTCGCCGATGTCGCGCGCGAACGAGGATTCAACCGGGGTGGTGGCGCTGCGAAGGAGTCCGCCGGCGCGGCCACCGCAGCGGCCGCCGATGCGAACATCGTGAACGAGAAGGGGGGAGCTCGGTGAGCGAGCCGACCGAATTCGAACCCATCGACTGCTCCGCAGTGATCGCGGACGTGTATCTGCTGCTCGACTCCGAGTGCGACGACACGTCCCGCGAGCGGCTGCAACGCCACCTTCACGAATGCGGCGCGTGTCTCGAGGCCTATGGCATCGAGGAGAAGATCAAATCGCTGCTCAGCCGCAAGTGCGGCGGCGAGCACGCCCCCGAAGGGCTGCGTGAACGCCTGATGATCGAGATCCGCCGGACCGTCGTGGTGACCCGCACCGAGACGGAAGGCTGATCGAGCCGCCCGACAACGATCGAGGGGCCGGAAAGCGTGTGCTTTCCGGCCCCTCGACGTCTGTGCGCACGCCTCAGGCGTTGGGACGCTTACCGTGGTTGGCGGCGTTACCCTTGCGGCTGCGCTTCTTGCGGCCTCGCTTACCCATGGTCTGGACTCCTTTCTCGTTCATTACAGTGTTTCACGTGTGGTTGGGTGGTCCTGTCGGCAGGTCCGCCGTCATGTCCACGGATTGGGGTTTCGATGGCTGAAGACGTACGCGCCGAGATGGTTTCCACCGTCTTCGAGGTGGTGGTGAACAAGGGAGACGTCGTCGACGTGGGCGACACCCTCGTCGTCCTCGAGTCGATGAAGATGGAGATTCCCGTCATCGCCGAGACCGCCGGGACGGTCACCGCGCTCGACGTCGCCGTGGGTGACGTCATCCAGGCCGGCGACCTCATCGCCGTCATCTCCTGAGCGGCGAGGCACCGGTGTCGACACTCAGTGCCCTTCTCGCCCAGTACACCGACCTGCCGGGCGCGGCCGTGGATCATCTGCAGCGGGTCGTCGGGGAATGGCAGTTGCTCGCCGACCTGTCGTTCGCGGACGTGCTGCTGTGGGTCAACGCGGAGCCCGGTGGCATCGTGTGCGTGGCGCAGTGCCGGCCGACCACGGCCTCGACGGTGCTGCCGGAGGACTCCGTGGGCACGGTGGTCTCCGAGGACGAGCATCCGTACGTTCCGCGGGCGTTCGAGACCGGCAAGATCGTCGTCGCGGACGTCGACCCGACCGACCCGGTTCCGCTGCGCCGCCAGGCCGTCCCGGTGCGCTGGGCCGGCGAGGTCATCGCGGTGCTCAGCCGCGACGCCGCGCGCGTGTCCCGGCGTTCGACGAGCGCCCTGGAGACCGCCTATCTGGAATGCGCCGACGCGCTGTACCGGATGATCTGCGAGGGCACGTTCCCGACACCGGAATCCCGATCGGACACGAAGTCCAGTCCCCGTGCCGGCGACGGATTCATCCGACTCGACCGCGAGGGCCGGGTCGTATATGCGAGCCCCAACGCGTTGTCCGCCTACCACCGCATGGGCCTCAACTCGGATCTGGTCGGCCAGGATCTCGTCGCGACGACGCGCGCGCTGGTCACCGACCCGTTCGAGAGCCGCGATGTTTCCGACTACCTGAGCGGCGCGGTGGAGGGCCGTATCGGTCAGCGCATGGAGATCGAGGCGCGCGGCGCGACGGTGCTGCTGCGGGCGCTGGTGCTGGCACCGGGCGGCCGGCTCGAAGGCGCGGCCGTCGTGATCCGCGACGTCACCGAGGTCAAGCGGCGCGACCGCGCGCTGCTGAGCAAGGACGCGACGATCCGCGAGATCCACCACCGGGTGAAGAACAACCTGCAGACCGTGGCGGCGCTGCTGCGGTTGCAGGCGCGGCGCACGGGCAACGCGGAGGCACAGCAGGCGCTCGGTGAGGCGGTGCGCCGCGTCACGTCGATCGCGCTGGTCCACGAGGCCCTGTCGATGTCCGTCGACGAGGAGGTCGACCTGGACGACGTCGTCGACCGGTTGATCCCGATCGTCATCGATGTCGCGACGGTGGGGAGCCAGATCCGGGTGCGACGCGAGGGCAGTCTCGGTGTGTTCCCCGCGGACCGGGCGACACCGTTGGTCATGGTGCTCACGGAACTGGTCCAGAACTCCGTCGAGCACGCCTTCGACCCCGGGGTGCACGGCACCGTGACACTGCGGGCGGACCGCTCGGCGCGCTGGCTCGACGTCGTCGTCAACGACGACGGCAAGGGCCTGCCGGACGGCTTCGTGCTCGAGGATGCGGATCGGCTCGGACTGCAGATAGTGCGGACCCTGGTCGCCGCGGAACTCGGTGGGACGCTGCGGCTCGAGCGGGGCGAGGCGGGCGGAACCGACGCGTATCTGCGGTTGCCGCTCGGCCGGGTGCCGGTGACCTGACGGGTCGTCCGGCCCTGCCGCGGGCAGACAAAAGCCCGGCACCCGAAATGGTGCCGGGCCGTCTTCTTGCCCTGCGACGCTCTCCCTGCGGTGAAGCAGGGCTACGTCCGTGTTCCGTCTAGACCGCGGTGCGCGCGCGGGTGCGAGCGTTACGACGCTTGAGGGCGCGACGCTCGTCCTCGCTCATGCCGCCCCAGACGCCGGCGTCCTGACCGGACTCGAGGGCCCAGGACAGGCAGTCGGCGACGACCGGGCAACGGTTGCACACGAGCTTGGCATCAGCAATCTGCGCGATGGCCGGGCCGCTGTTTCCCACGGGGAAGAACAGCTCCGGATCCTCGTCGCGACAGATTGCCTTGTGGCGCCAGTCCATGCTTCTACTCTCCTTCGAAGGTGCTCTCCGCACCGGGGTGATGGTCTCTGCAAGTTCATGCGCGCGTCCGACGAGTGTTTCCGCGCGGTTACTTGTGAATGCTTTCACGAACGAGCGTGAAGTCAATAGAATTCGCCCCGACCGTGGGGAAGCTCACGCCACCGGTGTTCAGGCATGTTGTCGATCTAACTTTTTACACCCTTGACAACGTGAATGTCGCCCAATTCACATAATCCCATCAGTGGAATTCATCCCACGGGAGCCACCACATCGAGTATTGCGGGCACCGACACGAACTCGACCTCGGTGCGGCGACCCAGGTAGTCGCCGTCGGCCTGCAGACCGATCGGCCGGGAGGAGACCACCCGCACCCGCTCCACATCGTCGGCCCGAACCAGATGCTTCGACCGGGGATCGCCCTGCCGTGCAAGGAACTGCCGGATCACGCGCAGGCTCGGCAGCACGGACATCGTGCGCATCGCGAAGACACCCAGGCCGGTTTCGAAGGAAGTACCCGGATTGGTGTGGACCGGCCGCTCGTCCAGGAACGTCCACGGACTCGAATTCGACACGAACGCGTAGAAGACCCCGGACACCGGATCGCGGCCCGGCATTTCGACCGTGAGGGCGGGTTCGGCGCGCTTGGACGCGAAGAACTGGGCGATCGCGTGCCGCACGTAGCGCGCGGTCGTGACCTTCTTCCCCGCGGCCCGGCTGACGTCGATCGCCTCGCAGACCTGGGCGTCCAGACCCAGCCCCGCGTTGAACACGAACCAGCGGCCCGCGCAGTGCCCCAGACCGATCCGGCGGTGTGTGCGCTCGGCGAGCAACCCGAGGAGCTGCTCGGTCGCCTCCATCGGATCCGCCGACATCCCCAGCGACCGCGCGAACACGTTCGCGGAGCCGCCCGGCACGACGGCCAGCAGCGGCAGGGTGGGATCGGCCGGATCACCCGGAGATCCGAGCAGGCCGTTGACGATCTCGTTGACGGTGCCGTCGCCGCCGTGCGCGACGATCACGTCCATGCCGTCGGCGTGCGCGGACCGGGCCAGCTCCGCGGCATGACCGCGATGTGTGGTGTGCGCGACAGTGAGGGCGACGCTGCCGCCGAGCGCGTGCGCGAGCCGGTCCCGGCCTGCGGGAGTGGTCGTCGTCGCGTGGGGATTCACGATCAGCAGTGCGCGCACGGAACATCAGCCTAAGTGGTCGCGATCGGGTCCACTACGCTGGCCGGGTGCCCATCGAGTCCCCCCGCAGCATCGTTCCGCCGACCGTGCGCATCGCAGGGTCCCTCGTCGTCCTCGAGGGAGTCGTCGCGATCGCGTTCGCGGTGTACTCGGTCGTCCGTGCCCTGTCCGGGACCCACGACCAGAGCGTCACCAACGGATACGGCCTCGCGCTGTGGCTGGGCATCCTCTTCGGTGGCGTCCTCGCCGCCGGGATCGCGCTGCTGCGCGGCAAGCGCTGGGGCCGGGCCGTCGCCGTCGTCGCGCAGTTGCTGTTGCTGCCGGTGGCATGGTCGCTGCTGACGGACTCGCACCAGGTGGTCCTCGGGATCGTGCTCGCCGTGATCGTCCTGCCCGCGCTGGTGCTGCTGTTCGCGCCGCAGACGACGACCTGGCTCGCCGAGGACTATGCGCCGGATGCCGAACCGGAGGAAGGCCCGGACGGGCGCTGACCGGTAGTCAGCCGCCGGTGCCCAGCGCCGTCAGCGCGTCGCCGGTGAGGCGGAACGTCGTCCATTCGTCCTGCGGTATCGCACCGAGCGCACGGTAGAAACCGATCGACGGTGTGTTCCAGTCCAGCACCGCCCAGCTCAGCCGGCTGTAGCCGCGTTCGACGCATTCGGCGGCCAGCGCCGCCAGCAGCGCGCGGCCGTGACCGTGCCCGCGGTGCCCGGGACTGACGAACAGGTCCTCGAGATGGATCCCGTGCACGCCGTCCCAGGTGGAGAAGTTCAGGAACCACAGCGCCAGGCCGACGACCTCGCCGCCGTCGGACTCGGCCACGTGCGCGAACGCGGCCGGATTCGGACCGAACAGGGCCGTACGGATCTGCTCGGGCACCACGGTGCATTCGTCGGGAGCCTTCTCGTACTCGGCGAGGCCGTGGATCAGGCCGGTGACGGCGTCGACGTCGTCGGGGCGGGCGCGGCGGATCACGATCGGTGCCAACCTTTCCGGTAGGAAGCGATTCGCGGGATTCGCGAAGTGGCATCAATTCTCGCGTGTGGAGGGGAAGTGCGCGAGGATCGACGCGTGACAACGGTACTTGCGGTGGCAAATCAGAAGGGTGGCGTCGCGAAGACGACCACCGTCGCGTCGCTGGGGGCGGCATTGGCAGGGGTGGGACAGCGGGTACTCGTCGTCGATCTCGACCCCCAGGGATGCCTGACGTTCTCTCTCGGGCACAACCCGGACCGGCTCGAACGGTCCGTGCACGACGTGCTCGTCGGCGACGCCGAAGCGAAGGAGGTTCTGCTCGACACGGACGAAGGGGTGAGCCTGCTGCCCGCGACCATCGATCTCGCGGGGGCCGAGGCTCTGTTGCTCATGCGGCCGGGACGTGAGTTCGCGCTGAAGCGGGCGCTGGCGCCGTTGCTCGCGAACGTCGACGTCGTGATCATCGACTGCCCGCCGTCGCTGGGTGTACTGACACTCAACGGGCTGACCGCCGCCGAGGCGGTGCTCGTGCCGTTGCAGTGCGAGACCCTCGCACATCGCGGCGTCGGCCAGCTGCTGCGCACGGTGTCGGAGGTCAAGCAGGTCACCAATCCCGGGCTGGAACTGCTCGGGGCGCTGCCGACCCTGTACGACGCGCGCACCACGCACAGCCGGGACGTGCTCGCCGATGTCGCGGACCGGTACGACCTGCCGGTGCTGTCGCCGCCCATTCCCCGAACGGTGCGGTTCGCGGAGGCGTCGGCGTCCGGTGCCACGGTGCTCGCCGGCCGGAAGAACAAGGGTGCGCAGGCCTATCGGGAACTCGCGGAGAACCTGCTCGAGCACTGGGCCGGCAACGACCTGGTGACGTTCGACCAGCAGTAGCCCGCCCGCTCGTGACTCAGTGCAGCGCGACGACCTCGTCGCCGCGCTGCTCGAGAACGATCTCGCCGGCGACGGTCACGGCCACGGGACCGGCCGTGTCCCGGTCGACGGAAATGCGGCGCTGCACTGCACCGGACACCGGGTCCACGACCGCGAGCGCGTCGTCGACCGGAAGCAGCAGCGCGCCGGCCATCGAATCGCCGGAACCGATGGTGTCGGGCACCGTCCAGCGCGGCGCCAGATCCGACGGTCCGAGTCCGACGGTGTCCTCACCGGTCCACCACGTGAGGATGCCGTCCCTGGTCGTCGCGGGGATTGTCGCGGCGTCGGTGGCCGGATGGGGGAGCGGGTACTCGCCGACCGCCTGACCCGCGCCCCCGAACACCTGGATGCGCGGGCCGGCACCGTCTCCGGGCGGCAGGTACAGGGCGGTGCGGTCGCCCGCGACCGCGACGACGCGCGTTCCCGCCGTGTCGGAGCCGGGCGTTCCGGCCGTCGACTCGGGCAGTACAGAGGACGCGAACTCCTCGGGCTCCTGATTGTCGTCGGGCACGGGCTCGAGCAGTGTCAGCCGGTCGGCGGGCTCGCCCGGGCAGCGTTCGACGACGGCGAGCCGGGTTGCGCTCGCCCCGGCGGACAGCAGTGTGCATCCGCTGCGCGGCTGCGCGTTCGGGTTCACCGCTGCGTCGACGCGCCCGTACTCGACGGTGCGGACCAGATCGGATCGCCACAGTTCGAGGCGGGTGTCGCCCGCGGAGATCAGGTGGGTGCCGGCGTCGACGAGCATGATCGCGTCGTCTGCGTCGCTGGCCCGCTGGGCCCCCCGCGTTCCGCTCGCCGCGGTCAACTGCGTGACCTGGCTGCATCCGCGCCGGTCCCGGTAGACGGCGACGACCGTCTGCCACGCGGAGGTCGCCGCGCACAACGGCATGTCCCGCTGATAGCGCCAGTGCTCTGCGCCGGTGCCCGGATCACGACCGACGACGGTGCCGCCGTCGGCGGTCGCAACCGTGCCGGCCACCGCGAGCGGTCGCGCGGTGGCGCCACTGCCGGCGCGCCACGCCTCGGTGAGGGTGGCCGGAACCGCGGTTGCCGCGGCCGGGACGGCGACGGGTCCGTCCCACGTGATCGATGTCGTGCCTCGCGCGTCGGATCGCAGCCAGATCACACTCGCCGCCACCACGACGGCGACGGCGAGTGCGGCTGCGACGATCAGGTCGGTGCGCGTGCGGCGCTCGGGAGCGAGCACGTGGCCGCGCTACTGGGCGGCCGAGGCCGAGACCGTGTCCTGCGTGGCTGCTGCGGTGGCGTTCGAGGATGAACCTCCACGACGCCGCCGGCGACGGCGGCGGGCAGGGGCGTCCCCGTCCGCAGCGGTCTTCTCGGCCGGGGCCGCAGCGTCGCTGCCGGCGGACGCGTCCTGCGCCGCCGTGTCGGGGGCGCCGGTGTCACCCGTGACGGACTTGCCGCCGCGGGTGCGGCGGCGCACCCGGGTGCTGGTGCGCTTCGGGCGCTCGCGGCGCGCTTCGCCGTCGGCTGCCTCGCCGGTGGCTTCGGGACGGGCCTTGCGCACCGTGCCGGTCGCGCCCTCGGGGATGTTCAGATCCTCGAACAGGTGCGGCGAGCTCGAGTACGTCTCGACCGGCTCCGACATCCCGAGGTCCAGGGCCTTGTCGATGAGCTCCCAGCGCGGCACGTCGTCCCAGTCGACGAGCGTGATCGCGGTACCCGTGCGTCCGGCGCGACCGGTGCGGCCGATGCGGTGGACGTAGGTCTTCTCGTCCTCGGGGCACTGGTAGTTGATGACGTGGGTGACGTCGTCGATGTCGATACCGCGGGCGGCGACGTCGGTGGCGACGAGCACGTCGATCTTGCCGTTGCGGAACTTGTCGAGGGCCTTCTCACGGGCGATCTGCCCGAGGTCGCCATGGACGGCACCGCACGCGAATCCGCGTTCGACGAGGTCGTCGGCCACCTTCTGGGCGGTGCGCTTGGTGCGGGTGAAGATCATGGTCGCGCCGCGGCCCTCGGCCTGCAGCACACGGGCGACGAGTTCGGCCTTGTCGAGCGCGTGGGCCCGGTACACGAGCTGGTTGGTGCGTTCGTGCACAGCCGACGACTCGGGCTCCTCGGCCCGGATGTGGGTCGGCTGCGTCAGGAACGTGCGGGCGAGAGTGATGATCGGTCCCGGCATGGTGGCCGAGAACAGCATCGTCTGACGCCGGTCGGGAACCATGTTCAGGATGCGTTCGATGTCGGGGAGGAAACCGAGATCGAGCATCTCGTCGGCCTCGTCCATGACGAGCACGCCGATCTTGCCGAGGATCAGATGACCCTGGTTCGCGAGGTCGAGCAGGCGGCCGGGGGTGCCGACGACGACGTCGACGCCCTTCTGCAGCTGCTCGATCTGCTGCTCGTACGGGCGGCCGCCGTAGATGGCGAGGACCTCGAGGCCCTTCTTGCCGCTGCCGGGCAGGTACTTCGACGCGTTCTCCAGGTCGCCGGTGACCTGGATGCACAGCTCCCGGGTCGGGACGATGACCAGGGCGCGCGGGGTGCCGTCGAGGGCGGTGGTCCCGGATCCCTCGGTGGTGACGCGGTGCAGCAGGGGCACGCCGAAACCGAAGGTCTTGCCCATGCCGGTGCGGGCCTGACCGATGAGGTCGTCGCCGGCGAGGGCCAGCGGGAGCGTGAGCTCCTGGATGGCGAAGGTGCGCTCGATGCCGTGCTCGGCGAGGGCGCGGACGATTTCGTCACGCACACCCAGCTCGCCGAAGGTGGGAGCGACGTGGGTGGAATCGAGTTGTGCGGAAACGGTGCTCTCGGTGGCGTCGTCTTCGTGGTCGACAGTGATCTTGCTCAGGGGTCTGGCCTTCCTGGTCTCGGCACGCACGCACGAGGTGGAAAGGCGACCGGATCAGCGCCTCAGCGCGAGCATCTCGGTGAGCTCGGCGAGGCGCGAGCGCGATCGGCGTCGGGTGCGCGCACATCATCGGTGAGGACTGCGGGCCGTGTTCGACAGCTCGAAGCGCAGTCTTCCAGGCCCATTGTACCGGCTCCGGCGAACATGCCCCTGCGGTACTACGCTTTGTCGTCATGGGAGCCGAAACGTCGCCGTCCGCAGCAGCATCCGAACCGACCCTCGCGCAGGCGCCGGTTCCGGCCGATCATCCGGGTGTCGCGGAGCTGTTCGCGGTTCTCGCCTACGGTGAGATCTCCGCCTTCTACCGCCTCGCCGAGGACGCGAAACTGTCGCCCACGCTGCGTGGTCGCGTCGCGCTGGCCAGCATGGCCGCCGCCGAGATGAGTCACTTCGAAACGCTGCACGAGGCGCTCGAGGCTCGCGGCGTCGAGATCTACACGGCGATGGAACCGTTCCGCCGCTCCCTCGACGCCTACCACGCGTGCACCACCCCCTCGACGTGGCTCGAATCACTGGTCAAGGCGCATGTGGGCGACGGCATCGCCGCCGACTTCTACTGCGAGATCGCCGGCACCCTCGCGCCGGAGGTCGCGTCCGTCGTCCGCGAGGTTCTCGCCGAGACCGGGCACTCGGACTTCGTGGTCCACGAGGTGCGCGCCGCGGTCGAGAAGAGCAGCCTCGAGAAGGACCGGCTGATGCTGTGGGGACGCAGACTGCTCGGGGAGGCGATCACCCAGGCCCAGTACGTGATGGCGCAGCAGGAGGACCTCGCCGACCTGGTCATCACCGCGACCGGCGACCTGACGAACATCGCCGCGCTGTTCGACCGTATGCAGGTCGAGCACGCCAAACGGATGGCAGTGCTCGGACTGCACTAACCTGACGGAGACAGCTGTAGCCCTGAGATTTCGGAGGTCCACCGTGGAGGTCAAGATCGGTGTCGCGGACAGCCCGCGCGAACTCACCGTGGTGAGCGACCAGACGCCCGACGAAGTCGAGACGCTGGTGACGACCGCCCTGGCCGGCGGCACGGACGGTGTGCTCGCTCTCGTCGACGAGAAGGGCCGCAAGCTCCTCGTCCAGGCATCGCGCATCACGTACGTGGAGATCGGCCCCGCCGACATCCGCAAGGTCGGGTTCGCGGCCGGCTGATCGGGTCGTGACGAGAAAGGGCCGGGGCGATCGCCCCGGCCCTGTTTCGTGTTCCGGTCACCGCCGGGGTGTGGTCACTGCAGTCGCAGTTCGGGCTGCAGCGGAACGTGCTTGAGCCCGCCCCAGGCCAGGGCCACCGTCGTGTCCACCGCGTCCTCTTTCGGGATCGGCCGGGCCGCCTCGAGCCAGTACCGCGCGGTGAACTGGCTGGTGCCCACGAGCCCGACCGCCAGGATGCGCGCCCGATAGGGATCGAGACCCGAATCGTGGCTGACCAGGTCGAACACCGCATCCACGCATGCCTCGGTGGCCTGCTCGACCCGCTGCGACACCTGCGGCTCACCCATCAGGTCGGATTCGAACACGAGGCGGAAACCCTGCGAGTCGTTGTCGACGAAATCGAAGTACGCCTGGACCGCGGCGCGCACACGCTGACGGTTGTCGGTGGTCGAACGCAGCGCCTGACGGACACTGGCGATGAGGATGTCGACGTAGCTCTGCAGCACCGCGCAGTACAACTCGAGCTTGCCGGGGAAGTGCTGGTAGAGGACCGGCTTGCTGACGCCGGCGCACTCCGCGATCTCGTCCATTCCCGCGGCATGGTAGCCGCGGGTGACGAAGACCTCGCTCGCGGCGGCGAGGAGCTGGGCCCGACGTTCGTCGCGGGGCATACGTGCGCCCCGCTTGGCTCCGTTACCTGAGCTGTTGCCCCGGCCGGACGTGCGGTCGGCGAGTTCGGTCATGTCGCTCCCAAATCTGCACAAGTCGCCGGCAGTGACGAGCCCGTGGTGACGGACACCACTGTCGACGTCGATCGTCCTTGCAGGTTACAGGCAGAGCACCTCGCGGGTGTGTACCGCCCTACCGACGAGTATCCCCGCGTCGGCCGCGGAAGGAAGGATCACCGGAGCGACTCGGCCGACGATTTTGCGCGATGTGACATTCTGACATCCGTGACCGACCGAGGAGGAGCGCGAGGGGCAGGCACTGCAGCCGGCACACCCCGGACACCGCACCGGGCATCCGGAGAATCGCCGCACCGGGCGTCACACCAGCCGTTGCGCGCACAGTGGGACCCCGTCGGAGGAGAGGACCGGGTGCCCCGGCGCCCGCGTCCCGAGCGCGACGTGCGCAAGCAGTCGCGGGTGGGCCGCTTCGTCGCGACCTACGGGTGGCGGGCGTACGCCATCCCGGTCCTCGTCGCCGTCACCGTCTTCGTCGGGTGGGATGCCCTGCGTCCGGCGCCGGCGCAATCCGGCGATCCCGTCGCCGCGGACGATGCGCTCGCGGCCGAGGTCCCGAATCCGGACGGATTGTTCCCGGCCGGCACCGGCCCGGGTGATCTTCCCGAGGGCGGGCCGTTCACGGTGTCCGGCGCCGGGACCTGGCACACGGTGCCCGGCAGCACCGGACAGGTCGGCGCCGGCACGAAGAAGGTGTTCACCTACACCGTCGAGGTCGAGGACGGGGTGGACGCGACCGGATACGGCGGTGAAGCGGCGTTCGGCCGGATGGTCGACGAGACCCTGGCCAACCCGAAGAGCTGGACGAACAGCCCCGACTTCGCGTTCCGGCGTGTCGACGGCGGCGAACCCGATTTCCGGATCTCCCTCACCTCGCAGATGAGCATCCGGCAGTACTGCGGTTTCGACATCCCGCTCGAGGGGTCCTGTTACAACCCGGGGATCGACCGAGTGCTGCTCAACGAGGCCCGGTGGGTGCGCGGAGCCGTCGCCTTCCAGGGCGACATCGGCTCGTACCGGCAGTATCAGATCAACCACGAGGTCGGCCACGCCATCGGTTTCGCCGCGCACGAGCCGTGCCGGAGCCAGGGCGGTCTCGCGCCGATCATGATGCAGCAGACGTTCGGGATCGCCAACGACGACATCGCGCGCGTCGATCCCGGGGGAGCCGTACCCGCCGACGGGCTGATCTGCCGATTCAATCCGTGGCCGTTCCCGCGCGGGTGATCCGGGGCGGGCGCCTGATGTGACAATGGCGTCGTACCGTCGAGCGCGCCGAGGAGCCTGTCGTGACCGCATTGCCACCGCTGGTGGAACCCGTCGCCGAGCTGACCCGGGAGGACGTGGCCCGGTACAGCCGGCATCTGATCATCCCGGACGTGGGGGTCACCGGGCAGAAACGACTCCGGAACGCGAAGGTGCTGTTCATCGGCGCGGGCGGCCTCGGCTCCCCGGCTCTGCTCTACCTCGCCGCCGCCGGTGTCGGCACGATCGGCATCGTCGAGTTCGACGAGGTCGACAGCTCCAATCTGCAGCGCCAGATCATCCACGGCCAGGCCGACGTCGGCCGGTCGAAGGGGGAGAGCGCCCGCGAGACCATCGTCGGCATCAACGACACCGTCGACGTGCGCCTGCATCCGGTGCGCCTCGACACCACCAACGCCGTCGACCTGTTCCGCGAGTACGACCTCGTCGTCGACGGCACCGACAACTTCGCGACCCGCTATCTCGTCAACGACGCCGCGATCCTCGCCGGCAAGCCCTACGTGTGGGGATCGATCTTCCGATTCGAAGGTCAGGTGTCGGTGTTCTGGGAGGACGCCCCCGGCGGAGTGGGGCTGAACTACCGCGACCTGTATCCGGAGGCGCCTCCCCCCGGCATGGTGCCGTCCTGCGCCGAGGGCGGAGTCCTCGGGGTTCTGCCCGGCACGGTCGGCTGCATCATGGCGACCGAGGCGATCAAGCTCATCACCGGCATCGGCGACACGCTGCTGGGCCGGCTGATGATCTACGACGCGCTCTCGATGACGTTCCGGACCGTCACCCTGCGCCGCGATCCGTGCCGCGTCCCGGTCACCGACCTCGTCGACTACGACGAGTTCTGCGGCGTGGTGTCCGACGAGGGCATGATCGCTGCCGCCGAATCCACAATCACCGCAACCGAATTGCGCACCATGCTCGACTCCGGCCGCGAACTCGCCCTCGTCGACGTCCGCGAACCCGTCGAATGGGACATCGTGCACATCGACGGTGCCCGGCTGATTCCCAAGGACCGCATCCTGTCCGGCGCCGCGCTCGCGGAGCTGCCGCAGCACGTTCCGATCGTCGCGTACTGCAAGACCGGTATCCGGTCCGCGGAGGTGCTCGCCGCGCTCAAACGGGCCGGATTCGCGGACGCGACCCACCTGCAGGGCGGTGTCGTCGCGTGGGCGCAGCAGGTCGATCCGTCGCTGCCGTTGTACTGACGCCGCCGCCGACCGTGCCCGTGGTGCTCGGCGTCCACCGGATTCTGTGACCACCGACAACGGAGTGCCTTCCCGGATCGCACGCCGCACGACGGTACCGTGAGCGTCGTGAGCTCACTCGAACCCCCGCAGCACGTGTGCTCCACGTTCGGCCTTCGCGACGTCGAACCGGTACCGCTCGGCTCGGACTGGGACGGCGGCTGGCGATGTGGAGACGTGGTGCTCTCACCGGTGGCCGATCACGCCCGGGCGGCGTGGTCGGCGAAGGTGCGCGAGACACTCAGCGTGGACGGGCTGCGCCTGGCCCGTCCGGTCCGGTCCACCGACGGCCGGTACGTCGTGTCCGGGTGGCGTGCCGACACCTACATCGTCGGCACGTCCGAGCCGCGCCACGACGAGGTGGTGTCGCTGTCGCTGCGCCTGCACACCGCGACCGCGCAGCTCGAGCGTCCGCGGTTCCTCATGCAACCGCCGGTCGCGCCGTGGGCCGACGTCGACGTGTTCGTCGCCGCCGACCGTGCCGCGTGGGAGACCGTGCCGATGCGTTCGGCGCGCGCGGCCGGAGCGCCGGAGACCACGACGCCGGACGGACGCAAGAGCCTCGACCTCATCAATCAGCTCGCGACCTTCCGCAAACCGGTGCACCTGCCGGACCAGCTGGTGCACGGCGACCTGTTCGGGACCGTCCTGTTCGCCGGCCGCGCCGCGCCCGGGCTGACCGACATCACCCCCTACTGGCGGCCCGCGACATGGGCCGCGGCCGTCGCCGTCGTCGACGCGTTGTCGTGGGGCGGCGCCGACGACGCGCTGATCGCCCGCTGGGACGATCTGCCCGAGTGGCCGCAGATGCTGTTGCGTGCGGTGATGTTCCGCCTCGCCGTGCATGCGCTGCACCCCCGCTCGACCGAGGAGGCGTTTCCGGGCCTCGCGCACACGTCGGATCTGGTTCGGCTGCTCCTCTGATCGCCCTCACAGGGCGGCCCCCGCGTGCGTGAGAAACTCTTGACGCGGAGGTCACCGCGGGCAGCACCGCGGCAACACCCACTTCCTACCTTGGGTTCCACACGAATCCGAAAGGGGTGGCCGGGGTGGCTGTGGCAGTCGAAAAGGAAACGCTGCGAGCGAAATTCGCGCGCAAGCACAACATCGAGCGCTGGGACGCCGAGGACGTCGAGGCCTGGGAGTCCGGCAACAAGGACATCGCGAAGCGGAACCTGATCTGGTCGGTCGTCGCCGAGCACGTCGGATTCTCGGTGTGGTCCATCTGGTCGGTGATGGTCCTGTTCATGCCCACCGACGTCTACGGCATCGACGCTGCGGGCAAGTTCTTCCTCGTCGCGGTGCCGACTCTCGTCGGCTCGATCCTGCGCATTCCGTACACCGTCGCCACCGCGCGGTTCGGCGGCCGCAACTGGACGATCTTCAGCGCGCTGGTGCTGCTGGTGCCGCTGGTGGCGACGCTCTACCTGATGCTCAACCCCGGATACTCGTACACCACGTTCCTGCTGGTCGCCGCGATCGCCGGTGTCGGCGGCGGCAACTTCGCCTCCTCGATGACGAACATCAACGCGTTCTACCCGCAGCGGCTTAAGGGCTGGGCGCTGGGACTCAACGCCGGCGGCGGCAACATCGGGGTACCGGTCATCCAGCTCGTCGGCCTGTTCGTCATCGCCACCGTCGGCAACACCGAACCGTGGATCGTGTGTGCCGTCTACCTCGTGCTGTGCGGTGTCGCGGCGGTCGGTGCGGCGTTGTTCATGGACAACCTCGGCGGCCAGAAGGCGGATCTGCGGGCGATGGGCGCGGCCCTGAAGTTCCGCGACTCGTGGGTCGTGTCCTTCCTGTACATCGGCACGTTCGGTTCGTTCATCGGCTTCAGCTTCGCGTTCGGCCAGGTACTGCAGATCAACTTCCTCGCCGGCGGCGACACGGCCGCGCAGGCCGCGCTGCACGCCGCGCAGATCGCGTTCATCGGCCCGCTGCTCGGCTCGATCTCCCGCCCGTTCGGTGGCAAGCTCGCCGACCGCATCGGCGGCGGCCGCATCACGATGTTCACCTTCGCCGCGATGACCATGGCCGCGGGTGTCCTCATCGTCGCCGGTGTCCTCGACGACGCCACGGCCGGTGCGCCCAGCGGCGGCATCATGGTCGCGTACGTCCTCGGGTTCATCGCCCTGTTCCTGCTGTCCGGTCTCGGCAACGGCTCGGTGTACAAGATGATCCCGTCGATCTTCGAAGCGAAGGCACAGGGTCTCGAGGGCCTGGACCGGGCCGCCAGGGCCGCGTGGTCGCGCACCATGTCCGGCGCTCTTATCGGTTTCGCCGGCGCCATCGGCGGACTCGGCGGTGTCGGCATCAACCTGGTGCTCCGCGCCTCCTACGCCGGCGCGGCGAAGTCCGCGACCATGGCCTTCTGGGTGTTCGGCGCCTTCTACCTGATCTGCATCGCCGTCACCTGGCTGGTGTTCCTGCGCACCCCCCGCACGGCGACCGTCACCGAGACCGCCGAACCGGACCGTCCGACCGTCCCCGTCGTCTGACGCCGTAACCCGGCACCGTTCCACCCTGCACGAGAGAAAGCGAAATCCCATGAGCCGCAAGAACGTTGTCGTCGTCGGACACGGTATGGTCGGGCACCGCTTCGTCGAAGCACTGCGTGCCCGCGACGAGCACGACACCTGGTCGGTGACGGTACTGAGCGAGGAGACGCAACCCGCCTACGACCGCGTCGGGTTGTCCTCGTACGTCGGCTCGTGGAATGCGAAGGAACTCGCGCTCGCCGGCAACACCTACGACGGCGACCCCCTCGTCGACCTGAAGCTCGGGACGCGCGCCGCCGCGGTCGACCGCGCCGCGCGCACGGTCACCACCGACGGCGGCGAGACGATCGGCTACGACGCGCTGGTCCTCGCCACCGGCTCGTACCCGTTCGTTCCCCCGATTCCCGGCAAGGATCTGCCCGGCACATTCGTCTACCGCACCCTCGACGACCTCGACGGCATCCGTGCCGCCGCCGAGGCCGCCGGGCCCGGCGCCGTCGGTGTCGTGGTCGGTGGTGGCCTGCTCGGCCTCGAAGCCGCCAATGCCCTCAAGCTCATGGGCATGACCCCCCATGTCGTCGAGTTCGCGCCCCGGCTCATGCCGCTGCAGGTCGACGAGGGCGGCGGAAACGTGCTGGCGCGCCTCGTCACCGACCTCGGCCTGACCGTGCACACCGGAGTCGGTACCTCCGCGATCACCGAGGGTCCCGCCGGGTTGCAGGTCGAACTGTCCGACGGATCGGTCATCGACGCCGCGGTGCTGGTGTTCTCGGCCGGTGTGCGCCCGCAGGACCGGCTCGCCCGCGACACCGGCCTCGAGGTCGGCGCGCGCGGCGGGGTCCTCACCGACCTGGGATGCCGCAGCGTCACCGACGAAGCGGTGTACGCGGTCGGTGAGTGCGCGGCCGTCGAAGGCACCTGCTACGGACTGGTCGCTCCCGGTTACAGCACCGCCGAGGTCGTCGCGGACCGCCTGCTCGAGGGCGAGGCCGAGTTCCCCGGCGCCGACCTGTCCACCAAGCTCAAGCTGCTCGGGGTCGACGTCGCCAGCTTCGGCGACGCCCACGCGACGAGCCCCGGCGCGCTCGAGGTGGTGCTGTCCGATGCGGCGAAGGGTACCTACGCCAAGCTCGTGGTCTCCGACGACGCGAAGACCCTGCTCGGCGGCATCCTCGTCGGCGATGCCTCCGCGTACGGGTCGCTGCGTCCGCTCGTCGGGCGTGAACTGCCCGGCGACCCGGCGGCGCTGATCTCCCCGGCCGGTGAGAAGCCCGGCGCGGGGTCGCTTCCCGACGACGCCGAGGTGTGCTCGTGCAACGGCGTCACCAAGGGCACGATCTGCGGTGCGATCGCCGAGGGCGCGTGCGACATCGCCCAGGTCAAGGCGTGCACGAACGCCGGCACCACCTGTGGTGGCTGCCTCCCGACCGTCAAGCAGCTGCTCGCGTCCTCCGGCGTGGTGCTCAGCAAGGCGCTGTGCGAGCACTTCGAGCAGTCCCGGGCCGAGCTGTTCGAGATCGTCCAGGCCACCGGCACCCGCACCTTCTCCGCGTTGATCTCGAAGTACGGCAGAGGATCGGGTTGTGACATCTGCAAGCCGGTGGTCGCCTCGATCCTCGCCTCCACCGATTCGGACCACATCCTGCACCGCCAGCAGGCCGGCCTGCAGGACACCAACGACCATTTCCTGGCGAACATCCAGAAGAACGGCACGTATTCGGTGGTGCCGCGGATGCCCGGCGGTGAATGCACCCCCGAGCAGCTCATCGTGATCGGTGAGGTGGCCCGGGATTTCGGCCTGTACGTGAAGATGACCGGCGGGCAGCGGATCGACATGTTCGGTGCGCGCGTCGAGCAGCTGCCGCTGATCTGGAAACGGCTGGTCGACGCCGGTATGGAATCCGGTCAGGCCTACGGCAAGTCGCTGCGGACCGTGAAGAGCTGTGTCGGTTCCACCTGGTGCCGGTACGGCGTGCAGGACTCCGTGGGCATGGCGGTGGACCTGGAGATGCGCTACCGCGGCCTGCGCTCGCCGCACAAGCTCAAGTTCGGTGTCTCCGGCTGCGCCCGCGAATGCGCGGAGGCCCGGGGCAAGGACGTCGGCGTCATCGCCACCGAAAGCGGCTGGAACCTGTACGTGTGCGGCAACGGAGGCCAGTCGCCCAAGCACGCGCAGCTGCTCGCCGGCGGCCTCGACGACGACACACTCGTGCGGTACATCGACCGGTTCCTGATGTTCTACATCCGTACCGCGGACCGTCTGCAACGCACCGCGCCGTGGCTCGAGGCCATGGACGGCGGTCTCGACCATCTCCGCGAGGTCGTGTGCGAGGACAGCCTCGGTATCGCCGCCGAACTCGAGGCGTCGATGGCCAAGCACGTCGAGGGTTACCGCGACGAATGGGCCGGCGTGCTCGAGGACCCGGAGAAGCTCGCGCGGTTCGTCTCGTTCGTCAACGCGCCCGACGAGACCGACCCGACCGTGCAGTTCGACGATTCCGGCAAGCGGAAGGTTCCCGTCCTGGTCGGGATGCCCGCTTACCGGCCGGGAATCTCCGGGTAACCGGCCGGAAACACCGGACCCGGAGAATTTCGGAAGTACTTTTCGAGGGAGGACCAATGACCGTCATCGAGACGCACGGTGCAGGGGGAACGACGCGCGAGAGCGTGTACGACGGGCGCCTGGAATGGACGTCGGCATGCCCGCTCAGCCGGCTCGTCCCCGGCTGCGGAGTCGCGGTGCTCCTGCGCGGAGGCGAGCAGGTCGCCCTGTTCCTGCTCGACGACGGCACGTTGCGTGCCGTCGGCAACATCGATCCGTACGGGCACGCCGCGGTGATGTCGCGGGGACTCGTCGGCGACCGTTCCGGCGAGCCGACCGTCGCATCGCCGCTGCTCAAGCAGGTGTTCTCCCTCAACGACGGTCGTTGCCTCGACGCTCCCGAGGTGACGCTGCCGGTGTACGACGTGCGGGTCTGGGCCGGTGTGGTCCAGATCCACAGCAACCGGACGCCGGGCGAGACCGGCGAGCTTTCGTGAGCGACGGCACCGAGCCGTTGCGGGGATTCACCGTCGGTGTGACCGCGTCCCGCCGTGCGGAGGAGTTCACGACGTTGCTCACCCGCCGGGGCGCGGAGGTCGTGCTCGCCCCGGCGATCCGCATCATTCCGCTCGCCGACGACGCCGAACTCGAACGCGTCACCCGCGACGTCATCGCCAGTCCGCCGGATATCACGGTCGCCACCACGGCGATCGGCTTCCGCGGTTGGATCGGCGCGGCCGAGGGCTGGGGCCTGTCCGACGAACTCACCGGTGCGCTCGCCGGAAGCCGCATCCTGGCGCGCGGCCCGAAGGTCACCGGCGCGATCCGCGCGGCCGAACTGCGCGAGGAATGGTCGCCGGCGTCGGAATCGTCGGCGGAGGTGCTCGCGCATCTGCTCGCGGAAGGCGTCGAGGGGCTGCGCATCGCGGTGCAGCTGCACGGTGAGCGCACCGAGTGGGAACCCGGCGCCGACCTGTGCGAGGAACTGCGCGCCGCCGGCGCGGAGGTCGTCGCCGTGCCCGTCTATCGGTGGACTCCGCCGGAGGACCCGACCGCCCTGGACCGGCTCATCGAGCAGGTCGCCGACTACGGGATCGACGCGGTCAGCTTCACCAGCGCGCCGGCGGTCGCGTCGATGCTGATGCGGGCCAAACAGACCGGGATGCTCGACCTGATGCTGCGCGCGTTGCGGAGCGGGGTCACGGCGGTGTGCGTCGGCCCCGTCACCGCTGCGCCGCTCGTCGCTCTCGACGTGCCGGTCACCATGCCCGCGCGGGCTCGGCTCGGCGCCCTCGCGCGGCACCTCGCCGAAGAACTGCCCCGCCGAGCGGTACGTATCGAAGCCGGCGGGCACGTGCTGGGGATGCGTGGACGCTGCGTCATCGTCGACGAGGAGAAGCGCTGCCTCGCCCCCGCAGGAATGGCCCTGCTCCGCACGCTCGCGTCCCGCCCCGGCCGGGTCGTCGCACGTGAGGAGCTGCTCGCCGCCCTGCCCGGCGGCGGGGGAGACACCCATGCGGTCGAGACCGCCGTGGCACGACTGCGCTCGTCGCTCGGCGCGCCCGCGATCGTGCAGACCGTCGTCAAGCGCGGCTACCGACTCGCCGTGGACCCGGAGGATATGCGCTGATGTCCCGATCCCAGCTGCTTCTCGTCGCCCACGGCACCCGCAATCCGCGCGGGGTCGACATGATCGCCGCACTCGCCGACGCCGTCGCCGATCGGGTCGGGCCCACGCGCGTCGCGTTCGTGGACGTGCTGGGACCGTCCCCCGCGGAGGTCCTGCGCGACTCGTCGCGCCCCACGGTGCTGGTGCCCGCGTTCCTCGCCTCCGGTTACCACGTGCACAGCGACGTCCCGAAGGAAGTCGAGGCGAGCGGGCACACCGCGGTGTCGGTGACCCGCGCCCTCGGACCCGACCCGATACTCGCGCAGGTGCTGGTACAGCGGCTCGATGCCGCCGGGTGGCGTCCCGGCGACGCGGTGGTCCTCGCCGCTGCCGGTTCGTCCGATCCGCGCGCGCTGCGCGACGTGCGCGGCGCCGCCCGCATGCTGTCCGCACTGGTGCGTACCACCGTGCGCATCGCGTATGTCGCGACCGGCTCACCGCGCGTTCCCAAGGTGGTCGACACGCTGCGTGCGCAGGGGGCACGCCGCGTGTTCATCGCCTCGTACCTGCTCGCGGACGGCCTGTTCCATGCCCGCCTCGCCGATGCCGGTGCGGACGGCGTCTCCGCGCCCCTCGGTGTCACCGACTCGATCGTCGGGCTCGTCGCCCGGCGCTACCGCGAGGGTGCGCGGCTCATCCCGGCGCGCTGACCACCCGGATCGGGAGCGAGGCCGGAACCTGCCGGTCAGCGCGGCAGCGGCACGATCTCGACGAGATCCCCGTCGGCCGCGGCCGGCGGAACCAGCGCGATCGCCCGGTGTCCGACCAGACCGGCCAGATGCGACGTTCGGATCGTGTTGTCGCACAGCCACTGTCCGTTGGGCAGCTGCCGAGCGGGCAGTAGGCGCGTCACCTCGCCCACCACGTCCGAGGCGTTCGCCAGCGGCACCCTCCACGGCACGCCCGCGGTCCGGCCGGTCAGACCGTCGATCACGGCGGGCAGCGCGACCAGCAGCGTCGCGACCGCCGCCACCGGATTGCCCGGCAACCCCAGCACGGCCCGGCCGTCCGGTAGCACCGCGGCGACCTGGGAGCCGCCCGGCTTGCACCGCACCCGTTCGACGGCGATGTGCGCTCGGGTGCGGGCGAGTGCACCACGCAGCTGATCGGCGGCACCGCCCCCGGTCGCGCCGACGACGACGATCGCGTCCACATCGGTGGCTTCGCGCAGCAGTCGATCGAATCCGTCCTCGGTGTCGCGCAGGTGTGCCTCGCTCACCGCGTCGGCGCCGCACGCCCGGACGAACTGCCCGAGCACCGGCCCCAGCGAATCGCGGGTCTGGCCCTCGTGCAACGGGCCGTCGCGCCGGATCTCGTCACCGCTGACGACGATGTGCACCCGCACCGGGCCGCGCGCCTCGACTGCGGCGACCTCGCCGCTCAGCGCCGCCGAGACCACCGTCGGATCGATGGCCGTCCCCGCCTGTGCGAGAACGAATCCGGGTTGCCAGTCCTCTCCGCGGCGGCGGGCATCGTCGCGCACCGGTGCGCCGGGGCGGCGGCGGAGCACCCCGCCCGCGCCGACGTCGACGTGTTCGTCGCGCACGACCGCGGTCGCGCCGGGCGGGAGATGCGCCCCGGTCGCGATGCGTGCGGCCTCACCATCGGCGAGGGCGAATCCGCTGGCCGATCCGGCGCGGCGGATCTCGCTGCGCAGCGTCCACGGCTCGTTCCCCGCCACGGCGTAACCGTCCATCGCGGACACCGCGACGGGCGGCAGGGCCTCTGTCGCGACCAGTGGCGCCGCGAGGGTCGCGCCGAGCGCCGCGCGAACCGGAACGCGGCGAACAGGCAACGGCTGCAGCGATTTCCGGATGATCTCGCGGGCATCGGCGGGATCGGAGGCGACCACCCCGGTATGGGCGGAGCGGGCACGGTGGAGATCTTCCGGGGTGTCGCAGTCGGTGGTGCCGGGCACGGGAACCGTCACGTAGCGGTCGGGCAGCAGCGCCTTCATCGGCTGGTTCGCGACCGCACCGGCGAGCCGGCCCAGCCGCGCGGTCAGGGCGGCCCCACGCCAGGCGGCGAGGAGGAACTGGAGCCGGCCGTCCGGGTCGACCGCGAACGCGGCATCCGCGTCCGGATCGTCGTGCAGCGCGGCGAGCAGCGCGACGAGTGTGCCCTCGGTGACGAACGGCAGGTCCGAGGCGAGGGTCAGGACCGGCGCGTCGGCGGGGAGGGTAGCGGCCGCGAGGGCGGCCACCGGCCCTGCTCCCGCGGGCGTTTCCTGGACCTGACCGATCGCGGGATCGAGGTCGTCGCGGAACGGCCCGACGACGGTGACGCGCCGGCACGCGGTGACCGCGGCGAGGGCGGTGTCGAGCATGCGCCGGCCGTGCACGACCAGTGTCGGCTTGTCGACGCCCCCCATCCTCGTCGCTTTCCCGCCCGCGACGACGACGGCTTCGGAACCGCTCAGCGTGGTCATGGCGACCATGCTGCCGTACCGTGCCGGGACGCGCCCTACCGTGGGTGGGCCCCGGCGCGGGGTGTGGGTCAGGCGACGGCTTCCTCGCCCACCAGTGTCGTGCGATGCAGCAGGCGCGGTGAGGTCGGCGAGTACGGGACCGCGCGGTGCAGCATGCCGGTGTTGTCCCACAGCACGAGGTCGCCGGGCTGCCAGTGGTGGCGCAGCGCGAAGCGCGGCTGCGTCGACCAGGCGAGGAGCCGGTCGAGCAGCTCGCGGCCCTCCTCGTACGGGCGGCCGACGATGTGCGACGCGGTGGCCCCGAGGAGCATGGACCGGCGGCCGCTGCGGCGCGTCCACACCAGCGGATGCTCGCGCACCGGGACCCGGTCCCACGCGGCGCGCTGCTTGTCGGTCGGGTCGGGTTCGGCCAGCAGCTGCGCGGCGGCGAAGCTGTGGACGACGCGGAGCCCGCTCAGCTCGGCCTTCTCGTCCTCGCCGAGGGCCTCGTACGCGGCGTAGGTGTTGGCGAACTCGGTGTCGCCGCCCTCGTCGGACACATCGAGAGCAGTGAGCAGCGTGCCCTTCTGGGGGATCGCATCGGTGGCACCGTCGATGTGCCAGTGGAAGGTTCCGCGGTTGGCGGTCGCCAGGACGGTCTTGCTCGGGTCGAGGCTGATCGCGGAGATCTCGGGGTGCTCTTCCTGGCCGCCCATCGGGGCCACGACGACCTCGCCGAGCAGGCGGCTCAGGGCCACGAGGGAGTCGTCGTCGATGTGTGCACTCCGGAAGACGACGACGCCGTGCAGGTCGAGCAGTTCGCGGCATCGGTCGGCGGCCCGGGCGTCGGCGAGGTTGTTGCCCGCGACTCCGGTGATCTCGATTCCGATCGCCGGGTTGACCGGCGTGGCGTTGGTGAACACGGTTGCCTCCGAAGGTCCGTCGTGTCGGCTCTGAAATGACGTTCTCATATTTGGATATCACATATCCGTTTGAGAAAGTAATAATTCCGTTGGACGGGGAAGTCGTGTATCCCTCGAAGGGGAGCGCGAGCAGCCGACGAGCGGAAGGAGCCGCATGCGAATCGGAGTGACCGGGGGTGCCGCGTCGACCGACAAGGTGGTCCGGCAGGCGGAGCAGGCGGAAGCGGACGGCTTCACGTCGTTGTGGTTCGCCAGCGGGGTGCTCGGCGACCCACTGGCCGCGCTGGCGGTCGCCGGGCGTGCCACGTCCTCGATCGAACTGGGCACGGCCGTGCTGCAGACCTACCCGTGCCACCCGCTGCTGCAGGCCAACCGCGCCGCCGCGGTCGCCGAGGCGATGGGACGGCCGGGATTCACCCTCGGGCTCGGCCCCTCGCACGAAACCTCCGTCCGCGACGTCTACGGCCTGTCCTACGACCGGCCCGGGACGAACACCGAGGAATACGTGAGCATCGTCACGGCACTGCTCCGCGGCGACGACGTGGACGTGCACGGCACCGAGTGGAGCACGCGCAGCGCCGGACGCATGACCGCGGTCACGCATCCGGTACCGGTGCTGCTGGCGGCCCTGTCGCCGCGGATGCTGCGGGTCGCGGGCAGTCACGCCGACGGCACGATCCTGTGGATGGCGGCCGCGCCGGTGATCGAGTCCCGGATCGTGCCCGCCCTGCACGCCGCGGCGCAGCGGGCGGGCCGTCCGGCGCCGCGGGTCGTCGCCGGACTGCCCGTCGCGGTCCACGACGACGTGGCCCAGGCCCGGGCCGCGTGCGCCGCGACCGCGACGTCCTACGCCGGGGTGCCCACCTACCGGCGCGTCCTCGAGGAAGGCGGCGCGTCCGAACCGGCCGACGTCGCGGTCGTGGGGAACGAGAAATCGGTGCGAGCGCAGTTGCGATCGCTCGTCGCCGCCGGGGTCACCGACGTGTGGGCGGCCCCGTTCCCCGTCGGGGACGATCCGCGCGCCTCCCTGCGCCGCACCCGGGAGCTGTTGCGCGAACTGGCCGCGGAACCGGACTGACCGGACTGCCTAGGGTGGAGCCCGTGAGCCCCACCAGTATCGCCGCCGTGCCGCCGGGATCGAACGTCCCCACCGACGGGCTGGCGGGGTGGGCACTGACACTGATGGACCGGCTCGGCGGTCTCGGCGCCGGCCTGGCGATCGCGCTGGAGAACTTCTTCCCGCCGCTGCCCAGCGAAGTGATCCTGCCGCTCGCGGGGTTCGCGGCCGGACTCGGCAGCTTCACGCTGGCGGCGGCCCTGTTCTGGACGACCCTGGGGTCCCTGGCCGGCGCGCTGGGGTTGTACGCGCTCGGGCGGGCGGTCGGGGAGGAGCGGATCCGGCGGATCGTGGACAGGATGCCCCTCGTCGACGTCGCCGATCTCGACCGGACGATGGACTGGTTCCACCGGCACGGCGGCAAATCGGTGTTCTTCGGCCGGATGATCCCGCTGTTCCGCAGCCTCGTCTCGATTCCCGCCGGGGTCACCCGGATGCCGTTGTGGCGGTTCGCGGTCCTCACCACCTGCGGCAGCCTGATCTGGAACGCGGTGTTCGTACTGGCCGGATATCAGCTGGGAAACAACTGGTCGCGTATCGAGCCGTACGCGTCGGGATTTCAGCGCATCGTGATCGTCGCGGTCGTCGTCGTGGTCGTCGTCCTCGCGATCCGCCGGATCCGGCGGCGGCGCACCCCGGACCGCGCCCCAGAAGAATGAACGGGACTCAGAACCGGTGCCGCGCCGCCGTGAGGTCGACGCGGTCGCCGCGGATCGGGGTGCCCTCGAGTGCGAGGCGCGCGAGTTGCCGCCGCGCGAGGTGTGCCGCGGGTTTCCCGGACGCCGGCAGCACCCGGTGCCACGGAAGGTCCGCGCTGTCGGTGCGCATGATCCACCCGACGGTGCGTGGGCTCGACAGCCCCGCGGCGTCGGCGATGTCGCCGTAGGTCGCGACCCGGCCGGCCGGAATCGACGCGACCAGTTCGCGGACGCGTTCGATCTGGGCGTCGGTGGTCGCGGCCATCTACAGCATTCCGCGGATGAGGGCCGCGGTCTCCTCGGGACGGGCCTGGTCGATCATGTGATCGCAGTCCATCTCCACCTCGGTCAGATTCGTGCCGAGACGCCCGGCGAGTGCCGCGCGGAACTCGTCGGTGACGTACGGCGGCTGCACCTTCGCGGCCCGCGCCACGGTGGTCGGGATGTGCGCGGGCGGCAGCACGAAGTCCCGCGCCAGCTCGCTCCAGGACGTCACCAGCGCCGGCACGCACAGGCGCCAGTTCACCCGCCCCGACCCGAGCTCGATCAGATGCTCGGCGAGCTCCGCGTCGAGGAGTTCCTCCGCGACCTCGCCCCAAGCACCGTGCACCTTGTCGGCGCGGGCCTCGGCCGCATCGGTGTAGTCGGGGTGACGCACCGTCAGGTCGGCGATCTCCTGCATGCGGTCGGGCGGCAGGCCGATCGCCGGATCCAGCAGCAGCAACCCGCGGACCCGGTCCGGCGCGGCAGCGGCGAGGTGCACCGCGAGGGCGCCACCGAACGAATGCCCGACGACGAGCACCGGTTCGGTGGTGTGGGCGTCGAGCACCCCCAGCAGATCCTGCACGTGCGTCTCGAAATTCCACGGCGGTGTCCACGGCGACCGGCCGTGCCCGCGCAGGTCCGGCGCCACGAACCGGGCGTCCGGCAGGTGCCGGGCCGCAATGTGTTCCCACCGGCGGCCGTGGCCGGTCAGGCCGTGCAGGGCCAGGACCTGCGGACCGTTCACGGGTCCGAACAGGTGGGTGTGCAGCGGCGGCGGAGGCGTGTTCACGCCGACCACTATCGCAGTCCCTACGGGGGGCGACCGCTGGGTGCCCCGGGAATTGTCGGACCCCTCTGATGGGATGGCAGTCATGATCGACGCCGACACCCGCACGCTCGACCGGCCGCGCCGTCCGGCCGCGCGGCTGGTGCAGCGCCCGGACACGGCGCCCCCGCGGCGCGAATGGCCCGACGACGTACGTCCGGTGTTCGCGGACGCACCACCGCTGCCGCGGTGGCGACCCTGGCAGATCCTCGGCGGCCCCGGCACCGGCAAGACCTCGTTGCTCGTCGACCTGGCGGTCTCCCGGATCGCGCGCGGCGCCGAACCGGAATCGGTCCTGGTGCTCACGCATTCGCGCCGCGCCGCGACCGCCGTGCGCGAGGAGATCACCGCGGGCCTGCTGCGCGAGGGCGCCCTCGCCGGGCCGCGCGCCACCCGCGAGCCTCTCGTCCGGACGGTGCACTCGTACGCCTTCGCGGTGCTGCGGCTGCAGGCGTCGGCGCACGGCAATCCGCCGCCGCGGCTGATCACCGGCGCCGAGCAGGACGCGGTCCTGCGCGAACTGCTGCGCGGAGACATCGACGACGGCGCCGGCATGTGGCCCGAACGGCTGCGGCCCGCGCTGGGAATGACCGGGTTCGCGGTCGAACTGCGCGACCTGATGCTGCGCGCCAACGAACGCGGCCTCGGCCCCGAGGACCTCGTGGCGCTGGGAGAGGAACGCGACCGTCCCGAATGGGTCGCGGCGGGCCTGTTCGCGGCCCGGTACGAGCAGGTGATGCTGCTGCGCGGAGCCGTCGGACTCGAAGCCCCCGAGGCCACGGCACCGGCCCTCGACGCCGCCGAACTCGTCGGGGCCGCGCTCGCGGCGTTCGCCACCGACCCGGATCTGCTCGCGTCCGAACGCAGCCGCGTCCGGCACCTGCTCGTCGACGACGCCCAGCACCTCGATCCGCAGTCCGCGCAGCTGATCCGGGCCATCGGCATCGGCACCCGCACTGCCACCGTCGCGGGCGATCCCGACCAGATGGTGTTCACCTTCCGCGGCGCGGACACCCGGTTCCTCACCGAACTCGCCGAGACGGATCCGGAGCGGCGCATCGTGCTCGGCACCAACCATCGTGCAGGTACCGATGTCGCGGCCGTCACCGACTCCATCGCACGGCGGCTGCCCGGCCTGCCGCCGCATCGCGGGGCCGCGGCCGTCGCCGACGATCCCGGACCCGGACGGGTGCGGGTGCGGGTCCTGCCGACGCAGGCCAAGGAAGCGGCACTGATCGCCGACACCCTGCGCCGCGCGCATCTGATCGACGAGGTGCCCTGGTCGCGCATGGCCATCGTGGTGCGGTCGGTGCCGCGGGTCCTCGCGCCGCTGCGCCGCGCACTGCTCGCCGCGGGCGTCCCCATGACGACCGCGGCGTCCGAACTGCCGCTGGCCCGCCAGCACAGCGTCGCCGGTCTGCTGCTGGTGCTGCGTGCGCTCTCGGCCAGGCGGTTCGGCGGCGAGGAAGCCCTGGCGTTGCTGTCGGGTCCGGTCGGCGGTGCGGAACCGGTGACCCTGCGCCGTCTGCGCCGTGGTCTGCGGCGCGTCGAGCTCGCCGCCGGCGGAGACCGCGACTCCGCCGAGCTGCTGCGTGCGCTGCTCGTCGAGGGGGAGGACGCGGACACCACCGCGCATCTGATGCGCGGGCTCACCGACGTCGAAGCGGCGCCGCTGAGAGGCGCACTCGCGGTGCTCGGCAAGGCCCGTGCCGCGATGAACCGGGGTGGCGGGGTCGAGGACGTGCTGTGGGAGGCGTGGCAGGCCACCGGCCTCGAGCGACGCTGGGCGGCGGCGTCCGCGCGCGGCGGACCGGCCGGGGCTCAGGCCGACCGCGATCTCGACGGCATCGTCGCGTTGTTCGACGCCGCCGCAGACTACGTCGACCGGCTGCCGCGCGCTCACGTCGCCGGGTTCGTCGACTACCTCAGTGAACAGGAGATCCCCGGCACGGTCCGCAACCGCGCGACCGCCGAATCCGAATCGGTCACGGTGGTCAGCGCGCACTCGGCGGTCGGTCGCGAATGGGACGTCGTCGCGGTCGCCGGGGTGCAGGAAGGCCTGTGGCCGAGCCTGCGTGCCCGCGGCACCCTGCTGGGCATCGAAGCGCTCCTCGACGCGGTGTCCGGGGTCGACGGGGGAGCCGACGGCGCCACCCGGTTGTCACGGACCGCGCCGCTGCTCGCCGACGAACGGCGGTTGTTCCTCGTCGCGTGCAGCCGCGCCCGTCGCGACCTGCTCGTCACCGCCGTCGACGCGACCTCGGCGGACACGGATCTGGTGCGGTCGCGGTTCGTCGACGAACTGCTCGGCCGGGACGGCGGCACCGACACCGACGGCGACGAGGCGCTCGAGCCCGACGGTCTGCCCGACGAGGCCCGGATCCGGGTGCTCGCGTTGCCGGCGCTCGTCGCCGAACTGCGCAGCGTCGTGTGCGATCCGGTGGTCGCCGAACACGAGCCGGAACGGCAACGACGAGCCGCCGCGCAACTCGCGCGGCTCGCGCGGGCGGGTGTGCGCGGCGCGCACCCGGACCGCTGGTACGGCACCGCCGATCCCAGCACCGACCGGCCGCTGTGGGACGCGGAGACGGAGGCGGTGCCCCTGTCGCCGTCGACGATCGAGCAGCTGACGAGCTGCCCGCTTCGGTGGATGTTCGAGCGGCACGGCGGCACCGACGGCGAGAACAGTCACGCGGTCGCGGGAACGCTCGTGCACACCCTCGTGCAGGCGCTCGCCGGGCGGATCCCGCCGGACCAGGTCGATCGCGCTCTCGAACGGGCGTGGGACTCGGTCGATCTCGGCTCGCAGTGGTACGCGCGCCGGGAACTGGAGCGGACCCGCACGATGCTCGACACGTTCACGACGTGGCTGCAGGGGTCGCGCGGCGAGCTGACCGAGGTCGGCGTCGAGATCGGGGTGGACGGCATCCTGGAACCGCCGTCCGAGGACCTGCCGCGGGTCCGGTTGCGCGGCCGCATCGACCGCCTCGAACGCGACCCCGACGATCGGCCCGTCGTCGTCGACGTCAAGACCGCCAAGAACCCCGTCACGAAGGACGCCGCCCGCGACCATGCGCAGCTCGCCGCCTACCAGGTCGCGGCCGCGGCCGGGGCGATCGAGGGGGAGCCGGCGGGCGAACCCGGCGGCGCCCGGCTGGTGTTCGTCGCCAAACCGCACAACAAGGAAGGCGCGACCCAGCGCGTGCAGCCTCCGCTGGACGCGGAGGGACTCGCGCACTGGCGCACGGTGATCCACGAGGCGGCCGCGGCCACCCGCGGCCCGCAGTTCCTCGCGCAGGTCAACGACGGATGCCGGCACTGCCCGGTGATGTCGAGCTGCCCCGCGCACGACGAGGGCAGGCAGGTGACCGGCGGATGAGCACGCGTCGGGTCGGAGCGGTCGAACTCGCCGCCGCGCTGGGCCAGAAGTTCCCGCCCACCGACGAGCAGGCCGCGGTCATCGAGGCACACCGCGGGCCGACACTCGTCGTGGCGGGCGCCGGCGCCGGCAAGACCGAGACGATGGCCGCGCGTGTGGTGTGGCTCGTCGCCAACGGATTCGTCGACCCGGAACAGGTGCTGGGCCTGACGTTCACACGAAAGGCCGCGCAACAGCTGACCACCCGCATCCGCACCCGTCTGGCCAAGCTCGCCGGATCACGGCTGGTGCGCGACCTCGACCCCGGCGGCGGGCTCCGAGGGCGCATCCTCGGCAGCGAACCGGAGGTGAGCACATACCACGCGTACGCGGGCCGCCTGCTCGGTGAGCACGGATTGCTGCTCCCGATCGAACCGTCGGCGACACTGCTGTCGGAGACCGAGCTGTGGCAGATCGCCCACCGGGTGGTCAGCGCGTGGGACGGCGAACTCGACACCGACCGGAACCCGGCGTCGGTGACCGAGGCAGTGCTCGCGTTGGCCGGTCAGCTCGCCGAGCACCTCGTCGAACCGGACGACCTGCGCGAGGCCCACACCGAACTCGACAAGCTGATCCACACGCTTCCCGCCGGTCCGGGGCAGCGGGGCGGTCCGTCGCAGACGCTGCTGAAGTACCTCGAGACCCAACACGACCGGATCGCGTTGCTGCCGTTGGTGCAGCGGCTCGCCGAGACGCTGCGGCGCGAGGGCGCACTCGATTTCGGTAGCCAGATGTCGCTCGCGGCGCGTGTTGCACAGGACCATCCCGAGGTGGGGCGCACCGAGCGCGAACGGTTCCGGGTGGTGTTGCTCGACGAGTACCAGGACACCGGGCACGCCCAGCGCATCCTGCTGTCGTCCCTATTCGGTGGCGGTCAGGACCCGGATCTCGCCGTGACCGCGGTGGGCGATCCCATGCAGTCCATCTACGGCTGGCGCGGCGCCTCCGCGGCCAACCTGCCGCGGTTCACCGCAGACTTCCCGGTGCACGGGCGACCCGCCCCGGTCCTCGAACTGCTCACCAGCTGGCGCAACCCGCCGGAGGCGCTGGCGCTGGCCAACCACGCGACCGAGCCGCTGCGGTACAGCGGTGTCGCGGTCAGCACCCTGCGGCCGAGGCCGGGTGCCGAGCCCGGCGACGTGCGGCTGGCGCTGCATCCCGACATCGAGACCGAGCGGGAGTGGGTCGCCGACCGGATCGCCGCCGAGTACACCGCGGAAGGACGCGACAAGCCGCCGACCGCCGCTGTGCTGGTGCGCCGCAACGCCGATGCCGCCCCGGTCGCGGAGGCCCTGCGGGCGCGGGGTCTTCCCGTCGAGGTCGTCGGGCTGGGGGGTCTGCTGCACACCCCGGAGGTCGCCGACGTCATCGCGATGCTGCGGCTGGCCGCGGACCCGATGGCCGGAAGCTCCGCGATGCGGGTGCTGACCGGTGCCCGCTGGCAGCTCGGCGCCGCCGACCTGACGGCGCTGTGGCGACGCGCCCGCGAACTGGCGATCGGGGGCCGGTATGCGGTAACCGGGTCGGTCGCCGATACCGCGGCGCTCGACGACGCACTCGACGCAGCCCTTCCCGGCGAACAGGCCGAACAGGCCGGGCTCGCCGATGCGATCTCCGATCCCGGTACCCCGCAACGCTATTCGGAATTCGGGTACGCTCGCATCACCGCGCTCGCGAAGGAGCTGGCGTCGCTGCGGGAACGACTCGGACAGCCGCTGACCGAACTCGTCGCCGAGGTCGAACGCGTGCTCGGCATCGGCATCGAAGCCCAGGCCCGCATCGACACCCGCGGCAGCACCACCGGCCGCGAGCACCTCGACGCGTTCGCCGACGTCGTCGCCGGATACGCCGGGCGTGGCACCGCCACCCTCACCGGCCTGCTCGCCTATCTGGCCGCCGCCGAACAGATCGAACAGGGCCTCGCCCCCGGTGAGGTGGAGGTCGACCCGAACTGCGTGCAGGTGCTCACCGTGCACTCGGCCAAGGGGCTCGAATGGGAGGTCGTCGCGGTGCCGCACGTCAGCGCCGGGGTGTTCCCCTCGTCGACGGCTGCGGCGACGTGGCTCGGCGCGGTCGCGGAACTGCCGCCGCAGTTGCGCGGCGACCGCGCCGACACCGCGTCCGGCGACGACCCGACGGACGGGATCCCGCTGCTCGACCTCGACGAGGTCTACGACCGCAAGGTCCTCGAGAACACGATCTCCACACACAAGGACGCTCTCAAGCAACGCAAGCTCGACGAGGACCGCCGCCTGTTCTACGTCGCGCTGACCCGCACCGAACGGGTCCTGCTCGTGTCGGGTCACCACTGGGCCGAGTCGGGAAGCGAACCGAAGGGACCGTCGCCGTTCCTGACCGAACTGCACGACCTCGTGGACGCGCAACCGGAACTCGGTCTGATCGAGACGTGGGCTCCCGCGCCGGAAGCCGGCACCGACAATCCGCTGACCGCCAGCCCCCGCACGGCACCGTGGCCGCGCGACCCCCTCGGTGCCCGGCGCGCCGACGTCGAACGGGGTGCGGCGCTGGTCCTCACGGCACTCGGGGAACCCGAACCGGCGCCGCCGGAGAGCATCGAGGACGACCCCGACGAATGG
Organism: Rhodococcus phenolicus; assembly: GCF_001646785.1. Taxonomy (GTDB): domain Bacteria; phylum Actinomycetota; class Actinomycetes; order Mycobacteriales; family Mycobacteriaceae; genus Rhodococcus; species Rhodococcus phenolicus. Next base: position 16,977 of record NZ_LRRH01000024.1, on the reverse strand, counting down.
GCCGCCGACGTCGACGCGCTGCTCGCCGAACGCGAGCGCCGCGCCGAACGCGGCGCCGAGGTGATGCTTCCCGCGCAGATGTCGGTCAGTCAGCTCGTCGACCTCGCGACCGACCCGGACGCCCTTGCGGCCCGGTTGCGGCGTCCGCTGCCGTTCCGGCCGAATCCGCTGGCACGTCGCGGCACCGCCTTCCACGCCTGGCTCGAACGACGGTACGGCGCGACGCGGCTGCTCGACCTCGACGAGCTGCCGGGAGCCGACGACGAGGACGGCGACGAATCCGACTTCGACCGTTTGCAGGAGGCGTTCCTGCGGTCGCCGTGGGCGCAGCGCAGCCCCGTCGAGGTGGAGGTGCCGTTCGAGACGTCCCTCGGTGGCACCGTGATCCGCGGCCGCATCGACGCGGTGTTCGAGGACCCGGACGGCGGCTGGACCGTCATCGACTGGAAGACCGGTGCCGAACCGACCGACGAGAAACTGAAATCGGTGGCCATGCAGCTCGCCGCCTACCGCCTCGCGTGGGCGCAGCTCATGGCCGCCCGCACCGCGCGGCACACCGGCCGTCCCGCCGAGCTGCCGCTCGACCGGGTGCGGGCCGCGTTCCACTACGTGCGCACCGGCCGCACGGTCGCGCCGGTCGATCTACCGGGTGCCGGGGAACTCGAACAGCTGATCCGTTCGGCCGGCGCGGTCGGCGACGAGAACGACATGCCGGAGATCGTCGACGAAACGCCGCCGGATCTTCCGTAGCGGCGCCCGGCCGGGGGTGGCACCGGCCGGAACCGCACTCCCTTCCCTCAGGACGCGCGTCGGCCGGTTCCGCGCCAGACCTTCACGGCCTCGGTGACCAGTGGAATCTGCAGGGGCAGTCGCGCACCCGCGATCGCCTTGGCAGCGGGGGACATCCGGTCGCTGCGCCACCACGACACGGCCATCTGGATGTTGGCCGGGAACACCGCGACGAACAGGGCGGCGGCGAGCGCCCCACCCAGCCGTCTCGTCCGCGGAACCACCAGTGCGGTACCGACGGCCAGTTCCGCGACCCCCGAGGCGTAGGTGTAGGCCCGGGCATCGCCCGGCAACGCCCTCGGCACGATCCGGTCGAACGGTTGCGGGCGCACGAAGTGCAGCGTTCCGGAGCCGAGCAGGAGCGAAGCGAGCCGCAGGGCGGCCGCGCGGTTCGGTTGTGTGGACATGTGCGCCACGGTAGCCGTCTACGCGTAGGCTGCGACGCGACGTCGGCACGATTCGGTGCCGGCAACCGACGACGAAGAGGTGGAGTCCACGCAATGCCCGGCAGGTTGCGCGCGCGGTTCAGCCGCTCCGATCAGCTCACCGAGCGCCCGGATTTCGCGCTCGTCGGCGTCCTGCGGGTGCCGCAGGAACAGCAGAGTCCCGCCGTGGCGATCGCCCGGCGGATCGGATACGCGGTCATCGCACTGACCTTGGCGGTTCTGGTCGTCTACATCGACCGCGACGGGTATCGCGACGTGCAGGACAACGAGATGTCCCTGCTCGACTGCATCTACTACGCGACGGTGTCGCTCTCCACCACCGGATACGGCGACATCACCCCGTTCACCCCGGAGGCGCGGCTGATCAACGTCCTGGTGATCACCCCGCTACGGATCTTCTTCCTCATCGTCCTGGTCGGTACGACCCTGTCGGCCCTGACCGAGAATTCCCGCCAGGCGTTCAAGATTCAGCGTTGGAGGCGCAGAGTGCGTAATCACACCGTCGTCATCGGCTACGGCACGAAGGGCCGTACCGCCGTCGACGCCATGCTCGGCGACGGCATCGCGCCGTCGGACATCGTGGTCGTCGACATGGACCCGGTCGTGCTGGAGACGGCGGCCGGGCAGGGACTGGTGACGGTGCAGGGGTCGGCGACGAAGTCGGACGTGCTGCGCCTGGCCGGTGTGCAGCACGCTTCGGCGGTCATCGTCGCCGCGAACCGCGACGACACCGCCGTGCTGGTCACGCTCAGCGCCCGCGAGATCGCCCCGAAGGCAAAGATCGTCGCCGCGATCCGGGAGTCCGAGAACACCCACCTGCTACGACAGTCCGGTGCGGACTCGGTGGTCATCTCCTCCGAAACCGCGGGCCGGCTCCTGGGCATCGCGACGACCACCCCGAACGTCGTGGAGATGATCGAGGATCTCCTGACCCCGGAGGCCGGGTTCGCGATCGCCGAGCGCGACGTCGAGCCGGGCGAGGTCGGTGGATCGCCGCGGCACCTGTCCGACATCGTGCTCGGCGTCGTCCGGGACGGCCGCCTGCTGCGCATCGGCGCCCCGGAGGTCGACGCCGTCGAGGCGAACGACAAGTTGCTCTACATCCGCAGGGTGTCTGCCTGATCGATGCTCGCGCTGCGCGGTTAAGGTGCAGGGCGTGACCCGTTTCGAGCTCTCCGGCACCCCGTTGCTCTCCCGTACCGTCGTCGACCGCGCCGAGGAACTGCGCTCCGACGTCGACGCGCTGCGTGCCGGCTGGGCGCAGGCCCGGCTGTTGCGCGTCGACCGGCGCGGGCAGGTTCCGGTCGACGGAGACGCGGTCGTGTTCGGCAAGGCACTCGAACTGGGCCCCGAACCTCAAGCCGGCGCGGTCTTCCTGGGGGTGCGCGAGGGCCGGCACGTGTGGGCGGTCCGCGTCCTCGCCCAGACGGGGCCGGTGTCGGACCTGCGGCGGCTGGGTGAACGCCTCGACAGTTCCGACGCCGATCTGATGGTCAGTGCGGTGGCATTGCTGAACTGGCACGATCAGGCCGGCTTCAGCGCGATCGACGGATCCGCGACCGAACCGACGATGTCCGGATGGTCCCGCATCAGCACCGTCAGCGGTCACGAGGAGTTCCCGCGCACCGACCCGGCGATCATCTGCCTCGTGCACGACGACGGCGACCGTGTGCTCCTCGCCCGGCAACCGACGTGGCCCGAGCGCCGGTTCTCGGTGCTCGCCGGATTCGTCGAGGCCGGCGAATCCCTCGAATCGTGTGTGGCCCGGGAGATCCGCGAGGAGGTCGGGCTCGACGTGCGCGACATCCGCTACCTGGGCAGCCAGCCGTGGCCGTTCCCGCGGTCGGTGATGCTCGGATTCGCGGCGGTCGCCGACCCGGACCAGCCGTTCGAATTCCAGGACGGTGAGATCGCCGAGGCTGCATGGTTCACCCGCGAGCAGGTGCGCGCGGCGCTCGAGATCGGGGACTGGGCGTCGTCCGAGGACGCACCGCTGTTGCTGCCCGGATCCATCTCGATTGCGCGCGGCATGCTCGAGGGCTGGGCGAACGCCTGAGTCTCCGGTGCCCGCGCTAGCGCGGTGACAATCCGACGAGTGCGGTCTCGATGAGTTCGTCGGCGTATTCCGTTGTCAGTGGACCGGTTCCGAACAGCCAGCGCTGGGTGAGGGGTGCGAAGATCGTGTCCAGCGCGACGTCGAGATCGGTGTCGGGTGCGAGTTGCCCCGATTCGCGAGCGATCCGCAGTCGCCGAATCTTCGCCTCGCGCACCGGTCCGTCGACCCGCGTCCGGTATTCCTCCGCGAGTGCGGTGTCGGTGAGCACCGCGAGGGTCACGGCCCGCAACGGCCGCTCGAAGCGCGGATCGGTGAATTCGGCGACGATCGCGTGCAGCACGGTCCGGAGGTCGGCGGCGAGATCGCCGGTGTCGGGAAGGGCAGCGGGCTGCTGGGGATCGTCCCCGGTGCTCAGCCGGAGGTACGCGTCGAGGAGCACCGAACCCTTGGAAGGCCACCAGCGATAGATGGTCTGCTTGCCGACGCCCGCGCGCGCGGCGATGGCCTCGATGGACAGCTTGGCGTAGCCGGCGTCGCCGACGAGTTCGACGGCGGCATCGAGGATGGCGCTGCGGGCGGCGGCGCTGCGTCGGGTGGTGTCGGGGGTGGCGCGATCGGGCATGCCGCCAGCCTAGCAACTAGACGAGACGGTTCGTCTTGACAGCGGCCGAGCTATGGCTCATTCTCGATGAGACGAGACGGTCCGTCTCGTTTCAGGATGGATCGAAACCCGGGAGGACTCATGACCCGATCATCCGACACGCCCCGCGTGTGGTTCGTCACCGGCGCGGGCCGCGGGCTCGGTCGCGCATTCGTGCGGGCCGCACTCGACGCCGGGGACCGCGTCGTGGCGGTGTCCCGCACTGCCGAGAGCCTCGCCGATCTGGGCGGTGATCCACGGGTGCTCGCACTCACCGTGGATGTGACCGACCGCTCGGCGGTATTCCTCGCCGTGGAACGGGCCGTCGCACGGTTCGGGCGCCTCGACGTCGTGATCAACAACGCCGGCACCATGTCGATGGGCTTCGTCGAGGAATACACCGAGGACCAGGCCCGCGCGCAGATGGAAACGAACTTCTTCGGCGCGCTGTGGGTGAGCCAGGCCGCCGCCCCGATTCTGCGCGCCCAGGGGTCGGGTCATCTGGTGCAGATCTCGAGCATCGGTGGTGTCGTCACCGGCCCGACCGTCGGCCTCTACAGTGCGAGCAAGTTCGCGCTCGAGGGAATGAGCGAAGCGTTCGCCGCCGAACTCGCCCCGTTCGGCGCAGCGGTCACCATCGTCGAACCCGGCGGGTACTGGACCGGCCTCTACGCCGCGATGGAGACGACCGAGCCGCTCGCCGACTACGCGCAGGTCCGCGAGGATCTCTCGGCCGCGAGCGGCGGCAGCGTCGACAGCGATCCGGCGCTCGCGGCCGAGGCGGTGCTGGCCCTCGTCGAGAGCGACGATCCGCCGCTGCGGCTGATTCTGGGCGACGTGGTGCTCGACGCGGCGATCGCGGCAGCTCGGCAGCGGATCGCCACCTGGACGGCGTGGGCGGAGGTGAGCCGGGCCGCGGAACACGCGATCGCCGAGCCGGCTGGATGACTCTTGCCGTGAACGGGGGAGTGTCTACAGGCCCAGCGCGGCCTTCACCTCGACCAGCGACGGGTTGGTCGCGGTGCTGCCGTCCGCGTACTTGACGGTCGGCACGACATGATTGCCGCCGTTGACGCTGCCGACGAACTCCGCGGCGGCCGGATCGGCCTCGATGTCGATCTCGGTGTACGCGATGCCGTTCGCATCGAGCTGCGTCTTCAGGCGCCGGCAGTAGCCACACCAGGTGGTCGAGTACATCGTGAGGGCAGAGGCGTCACTCGTGGTCATGTCGGCGACAACACCACATCGGGGCCGATCTGTTCCCGGCAGGGTGCCGAATGTGTTCTGCGCCACAGTCGTCGGGGGAGTCGCGGCAACGGGCTGTCGGGACGCACTGCCATGATGGGGGCCATGCGAGCGGATGCGGCGGTGGACGGGCTGGACCCAGAGCAGGCGGCGGCGGTGCTCGCCCCTCGCGGACCGGTGTGCGTGCTCGCCGGCGCCGGCACCGGCAAGACGCGCACCATCACCCGGCGCATCGCGCACCTCGTCTCCGCAGGTCACGTCTCCGCCGGACAGGTCCTCGCAGTGACGTTCACCGCGCGCGCAGCCGGGGAGATGCGCTCACGCCTGCGCGCACTCGGCGTCGGCGGATCGGGCGCACCGGTGCAGGCCCGCACCTTCCATGCCGCCGCACTGCGGCAGCTGCGGTATTTCTGGCCGCAGGTCGTCGGCGACATCCCGTGGCAACTGCTCGACCGCAAGTTCGCGGTCGTGTCGCAGGCCGCGCACCGCGCCAAGTTCGCGACCGACACCGACACCGTGCGCGACCTGCTCTCCGAGATCGAATGGGCGAAGGGCTCGCTCATCGCGCCCGAGGACTATCCGGCCGCGGTCGAACGGGTCCGCCGCGAACCTCCGGCCGAGGCGTCGCGGGTGGCGGCCGTCTACGAGATCTACGAGAAGCTCAAGGTGCGCGACGAGGGGATGTACCTCGACTTCGACGACCTGCTGCTGCACACCGCCAGCGCACTCGAGGAGAACAGCGCCGTCGCCGAGGAGTTCCGCGACCGGTACCGCTGCTTCGTCGTCGACGAATACCAGGACGTCACGCCCTTGCAGCAGCGGGTGCTGGATGCGTGGCTCGGCGATCGCGACGACCTGACCGTCGTCGGCGACGCCAACCAGACCATCTATTCGTTCACCGGCGCCACCCCGAAGTACCTGCTCGATTTCACCCGGCGCTTCCCGGATGCGACGATCGTGCGTCTCGAACGCGACTATCGCTCCACGCCGGAGGTCGTCGATCTCGCCAACCGGGTGATCGGCGCGGCCCGCGGCCGCATCGCCGGCACCCGGCTGCAGCTGATCGGGCAGCGTCCACCGGGCCCGGAACCCCACTTCGCCGAGTACGACGACGAACCGGCCGAGGCCACCGCTGTCGCGAAGGCGATCGCGAAGCTGCTGCGCGACGGCGTCGACGCCGCCGAGATCGCGGTGCTGTACCGGATCAACGCGCAGTCGGAGGTGTACGAGCAGGCGTTCACGCAGGCCGGAATCCCGTATCAGGTGCGCGGCGGCGAGGGGTTCTTCCAGCGCGACGAGGTGCGGCAGGCCGTCAACGCGCTGCGGCAGGTCCATGCTCGCGACGACCTGCCCGAGGAGTCGGGTCGAGGCACCGGGCTCGTCACGCTCGTCCGGGCGGTCCTGGTCCCGCTCGGGCTCACCGACACCGAACCGGCCGGTGCGCAGGCCCGGGAACGCTGGGCGTCGCTGACCGCGCTCGTCGCGCTCACCGAGGAACTGCTCGAACACCAGCCCGAGCTCACCCTCGACGAGTTGTTGCGCGACCTCGCTGCGCGCGCCGAAGCGCGGCAGCCCCCGACCGTGCAGGGGGTGACGCTCGCGTCGTTGCACGCCGCCAAGGGCCTGGAATGGGACGCGGTGTTCCTCGTCGGCCTCACGGACGGCACGCTGCCCATCACCCATGTCACCGGCGACAGCAACACCCCGCCGGACGAGGCGGGTATCGAGGAAGAGCGCCGCCTGCTGTATGTGGGGGTGACCCGTGCCCGCGTCCACCTGCACCTGTCGTGGGCCCTGTCGCGCAGCGAGGGCGGTCGCCGGTCACGTCGCCGGTCCCGGTTCCTGCACGGGCTCATTCCGGAGGACTCGCCGGCGTCCCGGATCGCGACACCGCCGCCGTCGAAGAAGAAGCGGCCCCAGTGCCGGGTGTGCGGCAAGCCGCTGATGGGGTCGACGTCGACGATGCTGGGCCGCTGTGAAACCTGCCCGTCGAACCTCGACGAGGATCTGCTGGTGGCACTCAAGAACTGGCGGCGGGAACGCTCGAAGGAGCAGAAGGTTCCGGCCTACGTCGTGTTCAGCGACAACACCCTCGTCGCGATCGCCGAGCAGCGGCCCGGTGACACCCGGTCACTGGTGGCGATCCCGGGGATCGGCGCGAAGAAGCTCGAGCAGTACGGCGAGGACGTGCTGGCACTCGTGCGGGGCGAACGGACCGCGGACACTCTCGACATCTGAAGGTGAAACCGCAGGTAGAAAATAACTTGTGCGATCGATGGTCGCATATCTAGGCTGGATGACGTTGTCACGGGAAGAGCTCGTGCGCGAACGATGTGAGAAGGTGGCCACGATGATCGGCTTCAACGCAGTTGCAGCGGACCTGGCCGCCGCGCGCGTCGTGGCGCCCATTGCTGCCGCACCGTGGGCGCATCGTGCCCGCGCTGCCGCCGCCCCGTCCGTGGCCCGAAGCCGGTTCCGGGAGATTTCCCGGTAACCCGCCCCATCGTTTCGGCCACGGACCCCGCCCAGCGGACCGTGGCCGTTCTCTTTCCGGCCATCGGTTCGCCTCCATCATTCGAACCAGCCAGAAGGAGGCCACTGTGCCGACCGCAACTGTGCCCACCACGACCACGACTGCGACCGTGACCGAGATCGGCTTCGCGATCGACCGGACCGGGGCGGCACGTGTGCGCGAACTCCCGTGCCGACAGGACAACCCCGACCTGTGGTTCGCCGAGACCCCGGCCGAGCTCGAGCAGGCCAAGGCGCTGTGCACCGACTGCCCTGTCCGCGCGCGTTGCCTCGCGGCGGCACTCGATCGCGCCGAGCCGTGGGGCGTGTGGGGAGGCGAGATCCTCGACCACGGGACCGTGGTCGCGCGCAAGCGCCCCCGGGGACGCCCTCGGAAACAATTGGTGTGCGCGTGAATTCGTGAAACACACCCGGAACCGGTCCGGGGCCCTCGGGATCAGGAGATCAGTCGAGGGCCTCGGACCGGTCGTCGGTGAAACCGGGCAACCATTCCGACAGGATCCGCATGTACGGGGCGTACGCGTCGAGTTGCGCGCAGATGCCCACCGAGCCGAGGAGCACACGGAACACACTCACGTACTCGGGCGGCAGATTCAGTGTCCGCGCGGTGCGGAACTGAGGGCTCGAGAAATCGGTGGCGGTCCCCGCGGCCTTCTGCAGCCACGCCCGCGTGAAGTGGAACGACTCGGTGCGGATCGGATCGGTGAACGGTCGCAGGTAGTCTGCGATCTCGCGGTCCGTGACCTCCTTGCCGGGCAGCACGAACCGGTTCGAGTACAGGAGCTCGGTCAGTTCGTCGAACCGTTCGTCCACTGCCAGGCGCACCATCCGGCCCAGCACCGGGGGCAGGCCGTCGGGCATCGACGCCGTCGCTCCGAAGTCGATGATGCCCAGGCGCCCGTCGTCGAGCAGCATGAAGTTCCCCGGATGCGGATCGCTGTGCAGCAACCCGACCACGGCGGGGGAGGCGAAGTGGAACTCGGCGAGCAGCGCCCCCGCGCGGTTGCGCTGCTCGCGGGTGCCGTTCTGGATGATCGTGGACAGCGGTGTGGCCGAAAGCCATTCGGTCACGACGACTTTCGGTGCGCTCGCGACGACGTGCGGCACCAGGAAGCGGTCGTCGCCGTCGAAGGCGCGGGCGAAAGCCCGCTGGTTGTCCGCCTCGATGCGGTAGTCGAGTTCCTCCTCGGTGCGGGCCGCCAGCTCGTCGAGGACCGGACGCACGTCGGCGCCGGGCATGACCGTCGCGAAAAGACCCGCGAACCGCTGCAGGGTACGCAGATCGGCGCGCAGCGCCTCGTCGGCACCCGGGTACTGGACCTTCACCGCGACCTCGCGTCCGTCGGACCACACCGCCCGGTGCACCTGCCCGATGCTCGCCGATGCCGTCGGCACGTCGTCGAACGACGAGAATCGCTCCCTCCACCGCGTTCCGAGTTGCTGATCGAGCATCCGGTGCACGGCCTTCGCGGGCAGCGGCGGAGCCTCGGACTGCAGCTTGGTCAGTGCCTCGCGGTACGGTTCGGCGAATTCCTCCGGGACGGCAGCCTCCATGACACTCAGCGCCTGCCCGAACTTCATGGCGCCACCCTTGAGTTCGCCGAGGACCGAGAACAGCTGCTCGGCCGCCTTCGCGGTCAGTTCGGCATCGATCTCGTCGCGGTCACCGCCGGCCAGCCGGCGTCCGAAGCCGACGGCGGCGCGTCCGGCGATCCCGAGCGGGATGCTCGCCAGTTTGGCGGTGCGGGAAGAGCTCTTGCGGGGAATCTCGGCCACGCCCACCATCATGCCCGACCCGCACCCGTCTCCGGCGTGCACGCACACGCCGGATGCCGGAACCAGCGACGCGTCGTGAACCGGTGCGCGCCGAGGTCCACCTCGACCGTGCGGTCGACCAGGATCGGAGCGCTCTCCGGGCGGGCGTTCAGGACCGCGTCGAGCTGGGCCACCGCCACCGCCGTGGTCGCCAGCACCACGGCGGGGTCGGCGCGGCCGACCCGACCCCACAGCTGGACGGCCAGGTGCGGCCACGCCGGATCCAGATCGGTGCGGGTCAGGTCCGCGCAGCGCAGGCAACTGGTCCGGCCCGGGATCACGAACGGTCCGACGATGCCCCGGCCGTCGCGGAGCCGGACCGGCAGGTGCGGGATCCGGTGCCGCATCAGGTCCAGCACGAGATGCGGATCCGGCGTCAGCTCGTCGGTGAGCAGCACACACTGCACATTCCACGCCGCGACATCGCTGGCCTGCGTATACGAGCCGGATCGCGACACCCGCACCGACGAGACCGCCAGGTGCGCGGCTACGGCGTCCGAGAGCGGCCCGTCGCCGTGGATCCGGACCCGCGGTTCCGGCGGGATCTCCGGGCCGCGACGGCCGGCCGGCTCCCGCAGCGCACCGCACGCGACGAGCTCGTCGAGGATCGTGCCGATCCGGGCGGCGTCCATGCCGCGGTCGCCGGCGCGGGCGAGGATCGTCTCACGCGAATGGCGACCGTCGAGCATCCGCAACACGGCGAGCAGGTCGAACGCATCGATGCCCTCCGGTGGGGACACCAGGGCGCCGGTGTCCGGCCCCCACCCGAGCTGAACCGTGCCGTCGGGGCGGCGCAGCAATTCCAGACAGGGATCGAGGGCGGGGCCGGACGGGTGCGCAGTCGTCGACGTCATGACGTCGAGTCTGCAGGCATCGTCGTCCGGCCCCGCCCCCGATCACGTAGTTGTCCACAGGGAGAAATGCGTTCCACCTGCGGAAACGGCATGTCAGGCCGATTCGTCGGGATCGGCGTCGCCGCCCTTCTCCCGCTCCGCCCGCTCACGTTCCTCGGTGGCCCGCAACTGGGCGATCGGATCGTCGAAGACCCCGGTGTCGCCGCCGATCATCCGATCGACGAAACCGGCGGGGCTGTCCAGGTCGGACGCGTCGGGCAGCAGATCCGGATGCGCCCACACCTTGTCCCGCGCCTCGGTGCCGGCCTGCTCGGTGAGGGTGCGCCACAGCGACGCGGCCTCCCGCAGTTTGCGCGGCCGCAGCTCGAGGCCGACCAGCGTCGCGAAGGTCTGCTCGGCGGGACCACCGGTCGCGCGCCGGCGCCGCAGCGTCTCGCTCAGCGCCGAGGCTCCGGGCAGCCGCTCGCCGAGTGCGTCCGACACGACGGTCTCGACCCACCCCTCGACGAGCGCGAGCAGCGTCTCGAGCCGTTCGAGGGCCTGCTTCTGCTCCGGGGTGGTCTGCGGCTCGAGGGCACCCTGCTTGAGAATCTCCTCGAGCTTCGACGGATCGCTCAGCGCGGACGGGTCCAGGCCCTGGGCGAGATCCTCGATGGCGGAGAAGTCCATGCGGATACCGCGGGCATAGTCCTCGACGGTCGAGAGCAACCGCTGCCGCAGCCACGGCACGTGGCTGTACAGCCGCTGGTGAGCCGCCTCGCGAGCAGCGAGGAACACCAGCACCTCCTGCGCGGGCTGTTCGAGACCGTCGCCGAACTTGTCGACCGCCTCGGGCAGCAACGCCGCAGTCCCGGCCGGGCCGAGCGGCAGGCCGATGTCGGTGGAGGTCAGCACCTCCTTCGACAACTGGCCGAGGGCCTGACCGAGCTGGGAGCCGAACGCGAGCCCGCCCATCTGACCGAACATGCCGAGCATCGGACCCGCCATCGCGCGGGCTTCCTCCGGCAGACCCTGGATCCACATGCCGTTGACCTGCTCGGCCACCGGATCGCACAACCGCTTCCAGGTGGCGAGGGTGTTCTCGAGCCACTCGACGGGCGTCCACGCGACCGTGCGGGTCGCACCCGCGGGGAGGGTCGTGGCGCCGTCGAGCCACAGCTCCGCGAGATGCGCCGCGTCGCGCACCGCATCGGATTCGCCGGAGGAGACAGGTGTGAACGACCCGATCTGCTGCCGGGCCAGCTTCATCGCGACCTCGTAGTTCACCGGCCCGGAACCGCCACTGCCCATCGCGCTGCCCATGCCGCTGAGCATCTGACCGAACTGGGAGAGCATCTGGCCGAGCTGCGACGGGTCGAAACCCTGTGCACCGAAGGGATTCGCACCGGCCTCGCCGCTGCCGAACGGACTCGCACCGCCGGGCAGCCCGAAACCGAACGGGAAGCCGCCGCCGGGCGCACCGCCCTCCGAACCGGACGCACCGGTGCCGGAATCGTCGTCCTTCTTCCTCCGGTCCGGGTCGTCGTCGGAGTTCGAGAATCCGAAAGGCGTGTCGCTCATGTATTCAACGGTACAAGGCCCGGCGCGGGGATCGGACTTCGTGATCACGCTGATCGCGAACATCGGCCGCCCGCTACCCTGGGCCGGGTGAATCGACGCTTCGTGACGCCCCTCGCGGTGCTGATCCCCCTCCTGGCCCTGACGGGTATCGCCACCAACGTGAGGGTTCCGTACGTGGCGCTCGGGCCGGGGCCGACGTTCGACACACTCGGCGAGGCGGACGGAAAGCCCGTGGTGCAGATCGACGGCGTCGAACCCGACGCGACCAGCGGCCAGCTGCGGATGACGACCGTCGGTGTCAACGACCAGCTCACCCTCGCGCAGGCCCTGACGGTCTGGGTCAGCGACCGGTACGCACTCACCCCGCGGGAGACCGTGTATCCGCCGGACGTCAGCAAGGACGACGTCCGCGCCGCCGACCAGGCCATGTTCACGCAGTCCGAACGCAGCGCCGAACTCGCTGCGCTGCACCACCTCGACCTGCCGGTGTCCGTGCAGGTCGCGCAGGTCGGCGACGACGCACCCGCCACCGGATTGTTGCGGGAGGGCGATCGGATCGTCGCGGTCGCGGGGGAGCCGGTGACGACCGCCGGCAGCGTGCAACGCGCGGTCGGCGCGGTCGCGCCGGGCACCGACCTGGACGTGCGGGTGCGCCGCGACGGCACCGACGAGGACGTGCGCGTCACCGTCGCGTCGCGGCCCGGTGACCCGGACAGCGGCTACCTCGGAATCACCACCGAGGAAGTACCCGAGGTTCCTTTCACCGTCACCTTCAACCTCGCCGACATCGGCGGACCTTCGGCCGGCCTGATGTTCAGCCTCGCCGTCGTCGACAAGCTCAGTCCCGGCCCGCTCAACGGCGGACTCGCGGTCGCGGGCACCGGCACCATCGACTCGGACGGCAAGGTCGGACCGATCGGCGGCATCACCCACAAGCTCGACGGTGCGGTCGACGACGGCGCCACCGTGTTCCTGGTACCCGCCGGCAACTGCGCCGAGGCGCTCACCGACGTCCCCGACGGCCTCCGCCTGGTCGAGGTCGAATCCCTCGACGGTGCGATCGACGCTCTCGCGACCCTCGCCGCCGGCGGCGACGCACCCGCCTGCGGCTGACGGACGTCAGTAGTCGTCGCCGGGTTCGAGCGTCGCGTAGAGCGCGGCCACCAGGTTCGGGGCGAGGTTCTCGTAGGTGCGCAGTTCGATGCCCGCGAACGGATCGTCGTCGTCGGTGGGACGCAACTGCAGCAGGCACAGCGACGGACCGTCGCGCAGCACCGCCGCGATCAGGCGCGCGTCGCGCCGCTCGGGATGAGTGTGCGCCGTCTGACGGGCGGCCTCGTCCGCGGCGTGCGCGTCCGCCAGCCGCGGCGCGAGCGCGTCGTCGAGGTCGGTTTCGGCGCTCGGCGGCAACACCACGATTTCCTGGACGAGCACACACCCGGCGACCGACGGCGGCCAGCTGGTCGTCGCCAGGAACTCGTCCAACGCCGGGCTGCCGCCTTCGACGTCGTCGGGGAAGGCGTCCTGCTCGATCGGGGTGTACTCGTTGCCCTCGTCGAGCTGATCGCCGAGCGACGGCTCCTCCGCCGCCAGCAGCACGGTCGGGACCAGCGCGAACATGACCGGCGGACGGCCCCAGCCGTCGGCGTCGACGAAGTCGACGATCTCACCGACGCAGCGACGCAGGCCTTCTTCGGACGGGACGGGAAGATGCTCACTCACCGTCCTATCCTTGCACCGTGAGCCCACCACGAGTCACCCCGGCGCGCGGGACGAGGCTCCCGCGGTCGGCGATTCGGCGGCGGGGGCGGTTCGTTCCGTAGAGTGGGGCGAAACGGTCACCGGCACGCGCGATGCGCGACGTACGGGGGCGAGCAACTGCGGCGTGACCCGGCGTCGCCGGAGAGTTGGGAGTGTGACACGTGGGAATGAGGCCCCCCTCAGGGGTACCCACCCTGTCGAGACGGAGCAAGGTTCTGCTGATCCTCGCGCTGGTGGTCGCGGCCTTGTTGTTGCTCGGTCCCCGGCTCGTCGACGCGTACACCAACTGGCTGTGGTTCGGTGAGGTCCAGTTCCGGGACGTGTACGTCAAGGTGCTGGTGACCCGTATCGTCCTGTTCCTGGTGGCGGCTTTGTTCATCGGCGCCGTCGTGTGGCTGGCGATGCTGCTGGCCTATCGATCGCGGCCGGTGTTCGTGCCCACGGCCGGACCCAACGACCCGGTCGCGCGGTACCGCACCACGGTGATGACCCGGATGCGCGCGTTCGGACTCGGCATCCCCATCGTGCTGGGTCTGTTGTCGGGTCTTGTCGCGCAGGCCAGCTGGGTGACCGTCCAGATGTTCATGAACGGCGGCTCGTTCGGCAAGGCCGACCCGCAGTTCGGTCTCGACGTCGGGTTCTATGCGTTCGACCTGCCGTTCTACCGGTTCCTGCTGAACTGGATGTTCGTCGCGGTGATCCTCGCGCTCATCGCGAACCTGGTCACCCACTACGTGTTCGGCGGGATCCGGCTCGCCGGCCGCGGCGGCAACGTCAGCCGCGCCGCGCGAATCCAGCTCGCTGTTCTCGCCGGTCTGTTCGTCGCGCTCAAGGCCGTCGCCTACTGGCTCGACCGGTACACGTTGCTGTGGAGCGGTCGCAAGGAACCGACGTTCACCGGTCCCGGCTACACCGACATCCACGCCGTCCTCCCGGCGAAGCTCATCCTGATGTCCATCGCGATCATCTGCGCGATCGCCTTCTTCGCCGCGATCGTGTTGCGGGATCTGCGCATCCCCGCGCTGGCCACGGCGCTGCTGGTGCTCTCGTCGATTCTCGTCGGCGCGGTGTACCCCCTGGTCGTCGAGCAGTTCTCGGTCCGCCCGAACGCTGCGGACAAGGAGTCCCCGTTCATCGAACGGAACATCGCCGCGACCCGGGAGGCGTACGGCATCACCGACGACAAGGTGGAGTACCGGGACTACCCGGGCGTCGGCACCGAGTCCCCGAGCGATGTGCCCGCGGACATCACGACCATCGCGAACACGCGCCTGCTCGACCCGAACGTCCTGCCGCGGACGTTCACGCAGCAACAGCAGCTCAAGAACTTCTACGGGTTTCCGCAGTCGCTCGACATCGACCGGTACAACGTGGACGGGAAGGTCGAGGACTACATCGTCGCGGCGCGCGAGCTGTCGCCGACGAGCCTGACCGGCAACCAGACCGACTGGATCAACCGCCACACCGTGTACACCCACGGCAACGGTCTGGTCGCGGCCCCGGCCAACCGGGTCAACGCGGCCGCCAGCGAATCCGCGGAGGAAGCCGCGAACAGCAACAGCGGTTATCCCGTGTACATGGTCAGCGACCTCGCCTCGCTCAAGTCCGACACCCAAGTGATCCCGGTCGAGCAGCCGCGGATCTACTTCGGTGAGGTCATCGCGCAGGCGAATCCGGACTATGCGATCGTCGGCGCGTCCGGCGACTCCGGCCCGCGCGAGTACGACACCGACACCGACAAGTACACCTACGAGGGATCCGGCGGCGTCTCGATCGGCAACTGGTTCAACCGCCTCGCATTCGCCGCGAAGTACGCCGAGCGCAACATCCTGTTCTCCGGCGCGATCGGCGAGGACTCGAAGCTCCTGTTCAACCGCGACCCCCGCGACCGCGTCACCAAGGTCGCGCCGTGGCTGACCGCCGACGGCGACGCGTACCCGGCGGCGGTGGACGGACGGATCGTGTGGATCGTCGACGCGTACACCACACTCGACAACTACCCGTACGCGCAGCGCAGTTCCCTCGAAGGCCTCGTCGAGGACAGCATCGACCAGAACACCGGCCGGCTGCTGCCCCGCAAGGAGGTCTCCTACATCCGTAACTCGGTGAAGGCGACCGTCGACGCGTACGACGGAACGGTCACCCTGTACCAGGTCGACGATCAGGACCCCGTCCTGAAGGCATGGATGGGCGTGTTCCCGGATGCGGTGACCCCGCAGGACCAGATCACCGACGAGCTGCGCTCGCACTTCCGGTACCCGGAGGACCTGTTCAAGGTGCAGCGCGAGATGCTCGCCAAGTACCACGTGGACGATCCGCGTGAGTTCTTCACCAACAACGCGTTCTGGTCCGTGCCCTCGGACCCGACGGTGGAGACGAACGCCAACCAGCCGCCGTACTACGTGCTCGTCGGTGACGAGAAGACGGCAGCGCCCTCGTTCCGGCTGAGCTCGGCGATGGTCGGCTACAACCGGCAGTTCCTGTCGGCGTACATCTCGGTGAATGCCGATCCGGAGGACTACGGCAAGTTCACGATCCTGCAATTGCCGACGGACACGCAGACGTTCGGTCCCGAGCAGACGCAGAACGCGATGATCTCCGATACCCGGGTGGCGTCGGAACGGACCCTGCTCGAGAGATCGAACCGGATCCACTACGGCAACCTGCTCACCTTGCCCATCGCGGAGGGCGGCATCCTGTATGTCCAGCCGATGTACACCGAACGCAACTCCACCGGTGGCAGTACGTCGACGTTCCCGCAGCTGTCGCGAGTGCTGGTGAGCTACCGCGAGCCGGGACAGGGTGGCGGCGTGCGCATCGGCTACGCGCCGACGTTGGCGGGAGCGCTGGACCAGGTGTTCGGTGGTGGCGTCGGTAACGCGGCCACCGCGCCGGGCGGCGAATCGGCACCGACCGCACCGGCGGAGCCGGGCGAGTCCACCGGCCAGGCTGAGGGCGCAGTGCCGCAGCCGCAGCCGCAGCCTGCCGCTCCGGCCCCGGTACCGGCGGACCGGGCAGCCGCGGTGACCGAGCTCGACGCCGCGCTGGGTGAGCTGAGCAACGCACAGCGCAGCGGTGACTTCGCCGCCTACGGCCGGGCCCTCGAGCGGGTCCAGCGGGCCGTCGACGCCTACCAGGCAACCGGCGGCTGATCGTAGATCACCGACGACGAAGCCGGGCCCCGCACAAGTGCGGGGCCCGGCTTCCTTGCGTTCGGGTCAGCGACCGGCGATGTCGATCAGCTGCTGGAACTGTGCGCCGAGGCCGTTCTGCTCGGCG
>NZ_LRRH01000173.1 GCF_001646785.1 Rhodococcus phenolicus | reverse complement strand
CCACTCCCCGGGACTTACCCACGTCGTCGGGCAAGTGGAGCGAGTCGATCCCGGGATGATGTTGTTCGATATCCGTCCAGAAGGACCCGACCAACCGTCCGACCAGTTCCACGAAGGTGCCGTAGTCGACCGAGGAGCGACGCTCGTCGAGGTAGCGGATCAATACTTCTCGTACGGCGAGACTGTGGACGCCGTAGGCATCGACCAATTCGAGTGTCGGTCGCTGCCCGTATCGGACCGCGTCCTTGAGCGTGATGTGTTCCCCGAGGTCCGCGATCCCGTACAACAGCTCCCACGCCAGAGACAGCCCGGTAGGTGACTTGCCGTTACCGGTGTGGCGTTGATACCAAGCCCGGTAGGTGAACAGGTCGTCGACTGTCAGCTCGTCGATCGCGCGCCCGGTGTGCAGGACCAGCTTGCTGATCACATTGCAGGCGCCGGTGCGTTGGAAGTTGTTGATCTCCAGATCGTCTGCTCGTGACTCGATCACCGAGAACAACTGCGGACACACCAACTTCCGGATATCGGTGTACAACGTACGGGACTTGTAGTTGTTGAGGAATCGGTACCCCGGCCGCACGATCCGCAACAGGATCAAGGCGTTGATCCCGCAGTTGATCACATCTCGTCGGACGCGGTTCGATCGGGGATCTGCCGGGTCGGTCAAAGTCTCGATCCAGTCGAGATCGTCCTCGACCTTGGCGGCCACCCAGCGTTGCTGCCACCCGTCGCCCGGAAAGGTTCCCAACCATCGCAGAAGCGCCGCAGCACCGTCGCGGTGGCGTTGTTGCAGGTGGGCGCGTTTCGGCCAGCTCGGCAGTGACGGCAGCAAGGCCAGGAACTCGTCCGGGAGAATCCGGTCGCGCTCCCCGCCTGCGACCTCGACATCGACGACGAGATCGTCATGTCGCCTGAGCAAGGTGCCGGGCCGGACCGTCCGTTTTGGCTGATGCGGGGGCGCGGGCGTCGACCCGGAAGGCGCGAGCGTCTCGGTCACGACGGAGTCCCTCCCAGAAGCACGGCCAGATCTGCCGCGTCGTATCCCGGTGCAGCCGGAATCGGAGGTGGAACATGCTGATCACGGGTGGCCAGGTGGTGTTGGACTCGGCGTATCACCTCGGCCTGATCTTCGATCAGGTAGATCTCGGCGGTGGTCGACAGAAGGGCGTGGCCCAGGATGAGTTGGACGTCGCGGGCAGACAGGTGGATGTCGCGGACCATCCGTAAGGCAGCTGTGTGGCGCAGATCGTGCATTGTCCAGTTCGTTCCCAGGACCTCGTTGGCCCTGGTGAAGACCTTGCGTAAGGCTTCGTAGTTCAGCGGTTGGTGGTGAAGTCCGTCGCCGTGATCGCGGCGACGGCGGGTCTTCCAGATCACCTCGTGCGGCGAGAGCGCCTTCCCGAGGTCGACGGGGGTAAGTCCCGGG
>NZ_LRRH01000172.1 GCF_001646785.1 Rhodococcus phenolicus | reverse complement strand
CCCTGTGAGGAGCGCCGGTGCTCGACGCGGTGACCGATCTGCTCGCGTGCCCCCAGTGCGGACTCGGGATGGACCTCGACGGATCCGCCCTGCTGTGCGAGAGCGGACACAACTTCGACATTGCGAAACAGGGCTACGTCACGCTCCTCACCGGCACCGCTACCCGGTTCACCGGCGATACCGCCGACATGATCTACCGGCCTCGACGTCTCGAAACCCGCGGTGCGCCGGATCGCCCGCAGCCATCCGCGGGTCGGCGCCGTGCTCGCCGACGTGTGGCGTCAGCTTCCGGTGCGGACCGGTTCGCTCAGTCACGTCCTGTCGATCTTCGCGCCGCGCAACGCCGACGAGACCCACCGGGTGCTCGAACCCGGCGGCCGGCTCGTCGTCGTCACCCCGACCGGTGAGCACCTGCAGGAACTGGTCGCGCTGCCCGGCATGGTGCAGGTCGACGATCGCAAGACCGAGCGTCTCGGCGCCGCACTGTCCGGCAGCTTCGAGCGCACGTCCCGCCATGAGGTGCGCTTCCCGATGGCGCTGCCGCATCCCGCGCTGGCGTTGCTCGCCGGGATGGGACCGTCCGCCCATCACGTCGCGGCGGATCGTCGCGCGGCACTGCTGGCCGACCTGCCGGAGCCGTTCGCGGTGACGGCGTCGGTCGTGGTGTCGGAGTGGACCCGGCGCGCCTGAACCCTGCGCGTCTCAACCCGGCGGATGTGCTCAGCGTCGGGCGGTGACGTCCTGGTAGACCGCGAGCGTCTGCCGGGCGATCTGCGCCCACGAGAACTCGGCGATCGCGCGGTCACGCCCGGCACGGCCGAGCCGGGC
>NZ_LRRH01000171.1 GCF_001646785.1 Rhodococcus phenolicus | reverse complement strand
GAATCGTCGCCGTCGAGCAGATGCTTGGTGATGACGGCCTTCGGTGTCATGCCCCGCAGTTCGTTGAGCTCCGACAGGGGTTTGCGCAGATCCTCGAAGTCCGGTCCGAGTTCGTCCTTGAGCTGCTGGCGGGCGCCGGACGCATAGTCGCGCACCTGGCGCAGTGATTTCGTCACCCAGGAGACCGCGCCGGGCAGACGCTCGGGTCCCAGAACCACGAGCGCCGCGACGAGGAGGACCATGAACTCGCCCCAACCGATGTTGCCGAACACCGCCCCAGCCTACGTTGTCGCCGCCCCGCATGTGCGGTGACGTGTGCAGCTCACAGTGGGTTCACGGTGACCTCGCAGCGGCCGCACAGGCGAGTCAGTCGGATTCCGGGGTGACCTGCACGTCGACGAGACGACCGCTGCGCACGAGCTGCACGGTGACCGGTTCCCCGATCCGCTGCTCGTGCACCGCCACGACCAGCTCGTCGGCGCTGGTCACGGTCCGGTCGCCGACCTTGACGATCACATCGCCCTCGACGATCCCGGCACGCTGGGCAGGGCTGTCGGCCTGCACGTTCGCGACCTCGGCTCCGCTGGCGGTGTCGTTGACGACGGTACGGGCGTTCACCCCGATCTCCGGGTGGTGCATCTCGCCGGTGCGGCCATCGGCCGGTGCAGGGCACTGACGATGCCGCGCGTGACGGTCTTGCTCAGCCCCAGCGGCGATCCGACCGCGATGACGTCCTCGCCGACCTGCACGTCGGAGGACCGTCCCAGTTCGGCGACCGTCAGGTTGTCGACGTCCTCGACGGCCAGTACCGCGAGGTCGGTGTGGATGTCGCGGCCGACGATCGACGCGGGCACCTTCGTGCCGTCGTTGAAGGTCACCTGGATCTTCGCGTCGGGGCTGGTGGCAGCCATGGAGACGACGTGATTGTTGGTGACGATGTAACCGGCGCCGTCGATCACGACCCCGGAACCGGTACCGGCCTCGTCGCCGAGCGTCACCTGGATGGACACGACCGCGGGGAGCACCGCGTCGGCGACCCGCGCGACCTGGCCGGTCGGCAGGTCGTCGTCGCCGGAGGCCTGCGACAGCGACACACCACGGCTGGTCAGCGAGCCGTTGTCGGCGGTCACGAGCGCGACGATCAGCCC
>NZ_LRRH01000023.1 GCF_001646785.1 Rhodococcus phenolicus | reverse complement strand
CCGGCGCGGGCTTCGGGGCGGGAGCCGTCGCAGTGGCGGTCGGAGCGGGAGCGGTCGCGGTCTCGGTGCCGTTCGCACCACCTGCGACCGCTGTTTCCGGGGAATAATCTGTCAAGAATTCGTGCCAACTCGCGTCCACGGACGAGGGATCGTCCTGAAAGCGCTGGTACATCTCGTCAACCAACCACTGGTTCTGTCCGAACTGTGATGTAGAGCTGCTGCTCACGGCAGTTGTTCGCCTCGTTTCCTTCTTCGGTACCCGATCGGAGCGCCTGTGTTCATGAGGCTATCCCGTGCTTGTGACGATCGGAATTGATCGAACATGCGGCGAGATCTACCTCACAATCTGTGCTTCGACTTCGACGGGGTCTCCATCGATGACGGTTCTCGACGACCGATTATTCCCTGCCCGGGTTTCGGCCGCATCACAGAGGGTCTGGTATACGCCACCGGCGTAACGCAGAGCCGCGTGCGGACCGGATTCGACGATCCGCCCGCCGTCGACCACCACGACGCGGTCGGCGCGGGCCGCGGGCCGAGCTGCCGCTGCGCGGCCGACAGTCCCTGGCCGCGTTCGCCGACCGGATGGTGCATGCCCCCGGACAGGCCGGCGATCATGCCCAGCGCACCGACCGCGCGAGCCGCGGACTCGATGTCGGCGCGGTCCGCGTCGGGCCGGCCGTATGCGATGTTGCTCGCGACCGTGCCGGTGAACAGGTGTGCTTCCTGAGGTACGACCCCGAGTCGTCCGCGGTATTCCGGAAGCCGGTAGTCCCGCAGGTCGACGCCGTCGACCCGCACCGAACCGGATGTCGGATCGTAGAAGCGGGCGAGCAGCTTGACGACGGTGGACTTGCCGGCGCCGGTGCGGCCGACGAGCGCGACCGTCGAACCTGCGGGGATGTGCAGGTCGACGTCGGTGAGCGCGTCGGTGTCCGCGCCGGAGTAGCGGAAGCCGACGTCGGCGAGGTGCACGTCGCCGCGCAGGTGCCCGGTGACCGGCACCGCGCCGGGAGGACCGGTCTCGAGCGAACTCTCGGTGCGCAGCAGATCGCCGATGCGCCGCAGGCCGACACGGGCCTGCTGATAGCCGTCGAACACCTGCGAGAGCTGCTGGATCGGGCCGAACAGCAAGCTCAGGTACAGCACGAACGCGACCAGCACGCCGGGTGTCGCCTCGCTCGCCGCGACCTCCCGCGCGCCGACGTAGACGACCGCCGCCAACGCCAGGTCCGACAGCATGGTGATGAACGGGAAGTACAGGGAGATCGCCCGCTGTGACCGCATCCGGCTGCGCCGGTAGGCGTCGGCGCGTTCGGCGAAGCGCTGTGCGGCGAACGCCTCGCGCCGGTATGCCTGAGCGGCGCGCAGCCCGGTGACGTTCTCCTGGAAGTCCGCGTTGACGATCGAGATGCGTTCGCGGGAGATCGCGTACGCCGACGAGGACACCTTCCGGAACCAGACGGTCGCGAGCAGCAGCGGCGGCACCACCGCCAGCGCCACGAGACCCAGCGACAGGTCGGTCACGAGCAGGGCTATCGAGATCCCGGTGAGCGTGAGCACGCTGACGACCGCGGTCGACAGGCCGGTCTGGATGAACGACGACAGCGCATCGACGTCGGTCGTCATCCGGGTCATTATCCGGCCGGACAGCTCCCGTTCGTAGTAGTCGAGCCCGAGCCGCTGCAGATGGGCGTAGCTGCGCACCCGCAACCCGAACAGCACCCGTTCCCCGGCGCGCGCGGTGAGTACGGTGAGCACCGCGACCACGGCCCAGCCGAGCAGCGCGAGCAGCATCCCGGCGCCGACCGCGGCCCACAACCGGGCGGGATCGCCGGGGGTCACGCCCTCGTCGACGGCGTACTGCACGATCGACGGGAACCCGATCGAGGTGAGGGACTCGACGGCGAGGCACAGCACGACGGCGGCGAGCAGCAGCCGGACCGGACGCAGCGTCGTCCACAGCCGGAACCTCGGATCGGGGCGGCGCAGCGACCGGGACTGCAGGTCCGGATGCCCGCCCGGGGTTTCGGTGGCCGGGGGCAGCGCCGCCACCGCGGTCCGCAGTTCCGGGGTGGGGGCGACCGAGCCGAGCGCTCCGCTCATGGGACCGCCCCCGCTGCGTGGGCCCCCTCCGCCCGGGCCGCCGCCGGGACCTGGGGACGTCGCGGAGGCAGCGGACACGGCGGTGTCGTCCTCGTCGCCGGACACCTGCGGCCACAGGTGCCCGGCCGACGGTTCGGCCGCGAGCAGGACGGGATCGCTGTCGCGATCGCCGTCCCCGGTGCCGGTGAGCAGCGCCCGGAACAGCGCGTTGCGCGCCTCGAGTTCGTCGACGGTCCCGATGTCGACGATGCGGCCCTCGTCGAGCACCGCGACCCGATCGGCGAGCGACAGGGTGGAGCGACGGTGCGCGAGCACGAGGGTGGTGCGCTGATCCTGTTCGCGCAGTGCCGCGAAGATCGCCGCCTCGGTCTCGGCGTCGACGGCGGAGGTCGCGTCGTCGAGGATCAGCACCCGCGGATCCAGCAGCAGCGCCCGGGCCAGCGCGACCCGCTGTCGCTGACCGCCGGACAGGGTCAGCCCGCGTTCCCCGACGACGGTGTCGTAGCCGTCGGGCAGTGCCTCGACGAACTCGTCGGCCCTGGCCGCGACCGCCGCGGCCCGGATCTCGTCGGGGCCGGCGTCGGGCCGGCCGAGGGCGATGTTCGCCGCGATGGTGTCGGAGAACAGGAACGGTTCGTCGAACACGAGGCCGACGGCTTCACGCAACTCGTCGCTGCGCAGCGCGCGCACGTCCAGCTCGGTGCCGCCGCAGGTCACGCTCACCGAGCCGGAGTCCGGCGCGTAGAACCGCGGCAGCAGCAGCGACAGCGCGGTCTTCCCGGACCCGGCGGGCCCGACCACGGCGACGGTTTCGCCGGGGGCGACCTCGAGATCCACTCCGCGCAGGACGTCCCGGTCGGTTTCGAAGCCGAACGTCACCTCTCGCAACGACAGCCCGAGCGGACCGTCGGGCAGCGGCACCGGATGCGGCGGGTCCGCGACGTCGGGCTCGGCGTCGATCACCTCGTAGACGCGTTCGACGGCGGCGCGCGAGAGCTGCGCCATGATGATCACCGACGACAACGTGCGGGTCGTCGCGCTCATCGTCGCCAGGTACGCGGTGAACGCGAGGAAGGTGCCGACGGTGACGGTGCCGTCCAGCGCGAGCCACCCGCCGAGGGCGATGGTCGCGACGAGCCCCAGCTGGGGGATCGCACCCATCGGTGCCGTGAACCGGGCGTTGACACGGGCCGCGCGCATCCGTTCGGCGTACAGCGCGAGCCCGTGCCGTTCCAGCTGGTCGACGGCGCGGTCCTCCTGCCCGAAGCCCTTCACCACACGTACACCGGTGACGGTTTCCTCGACGTGCTGGGCCAGGTCGGCCGCGCGTTGCTGCGCGGACCAGGTCGCCGCGAACAGTTTCGGCCGTACCGTCCGGACGATCAGGGCGATGACCGGAACGGTCACGACCGCGATGACGGTGAGCAGCGGTGACAGCACCGCCATGATGACCAGGGCCAGCACGAACTGCAGCAGAGCGCCCGCCGACATCGGCACCATCGCGAGCAGGCCCTGCACGAGCTGGAGGTCGGTGATCGAGCGGGACACGACCTGCCCGGTGCGGATCTGGTCCTGGCCGCGACCGTCGAGCCGCTGCAACGAACCGAGCAGCCGCAGCCGCAGGTCGTGCTGCACGTTCAGCGACAACTGCCCCGCGAGCATGCGGCGGCCGTACTGGCAGCCGAAGCGGATCAGCGCGCCGCCCGCGATCCCGGCGGCGGCGACCGCGATCAGATGCAGATCGGCGCCGTGTGGGTGCGTGGCGCTGTCGAGCGCGAGTTTCGTCAGGAGGGGGAACCCGATGTCGATGAGCGCGGCGACGACCGTTGCCGTCAGCGCACCGATGGCGACGGCCCGGTGGCGGAACGATTCGGTGCTCAGGCGGCGGATCCAGCCCGGCGTCTGCGAGTGGTGTGGCATCGCAGCCGAGATTAGCCCCGCACGGCGACACGCAGCCGCGGAGGATTCGGTCCGGGACGGCTCAGGTGCCGCTGGACGGCTCCTCGGGCAGGGTGCCCTCCGCGCCACTCGGCGCCACCCGCTCGAGGATCAGCCCGTCGGTACCGGCGTCGACGCGGACGGTGTCACCGGAGCCCAGAGTGCCCTTCAACAGCAGGCCGGAGAGTTTGTTGTCCAGTTCCCGCTGCACCGTCCGGCGCAGGGGCCGCGCGCCGAACTGCGGCTCGAAACCGATGTCGGCGAGCCGGTCCACGGCCGCGTCGGTGACGTCCAGGCCGATGTCCTGGGCGCGCAGCAACCGGCGCGTGCCGTCGAGGATCAATTCCACGATGTTGTGCAGCTGATCCTTGTCGAGGCGACGGAAGACCACGGTCTCGTCGATCCGGTTGAGGAACTCGGGCCGGAAATGCGCGTGCAGGCGTTCCATCAGCTGGGGTGTCAACGCCTCGATGTCGCTGTCGGGGGCACCGAGGATCAGATCGGAGCCGATGTTGCTCGTCAGGATGACGATGGTGTTCTTGAAATCGACGGTGCGTCCCTGCGCGTCGGTGACGCGTCCGTCGTCGAGGAGTTGGAGCAGCACGTTGAAGACGTCGGGGTGGGCCTTCTCCACCTCGTCGAACAGCACCACCGAGTACGGCTGGCGGCGCACCTTGTCGGTCAGCTGACCGGCCTCCTCGTAGCCGACGTAGCCGGGGGGAGCGCCGACGAGCCGCGACACGGTGTGCTTCTCCTGGAACTCGCTCATGTCGAAGCGGATGAGGCGGTCCTCGTCGCCGAACACGGCCTCCGCCAGTGCCTTCGCGAGTTCGGTCTTGCCGACACCGGTCGGACCCAGGAACAGGAACGAGCCGATCGGCCGCCGGGGGTCCGAGAGTCCGGCCCGGGCCCGTCGCACAGCCTCCGCGACCGAGGTCACGGCCTGTTCCTGTCCGACCACCCGGGCGTGGAGCACGTCCTCCAGGTCCAGCAGGCGCTGACGTTCCTCGGTGGTCAGCTCCGCGACCGGAATTCCGGTCTGGCGTGAGATGACCTCGGCGATGTCCACGACCTCGACCTGCGGGGTCGACCCGGTGCCCGCCCGGCCGAGCCGGTCCCGGACGTTCGCGATCTCCTTCTTGAGCTGGCCCGCCCGCTCGTAGTCCTCACCGGAGACCGCGGAGTCCTTCTCGCGTCCGAGGCGGGCCAGTTCCTCCTCGAGGGATCGGGTGTCGGGGTCGGAGGTCTTGGTGCGCAGCCGCACCCGGGCACCGGCCTGGTCGACCAGATCGATGGCCTTGTCGGGCATGAAGCGGTCGGTGATGTAGCGGTCGGAGAGTTCGGCGGCGGCGACGAGGGCCTCGTCGGTGTAGTGGACCTGATGGTGCTCCTCGTAGACGTCGACGAGTCCGCGCAGGATCTCGATGGTGTCGTCCACGGACGGCTCGGAGACCATCACCGGCTGGAACCTGCGTTCGAGGGCGGCGTCCTTCTCGATGTACCGCCGGTACTCGTCGATCGTCGTGGCGCCGATCGCGTGCAGGTCGCCGCGCGCGAGGGCCGGTTTGAGGAGGTTGCTCGCGTCCATCGACCCCTCGCCGCCGCTGCCCGCACCGACGATGGTGTGCAGTTCGTCGATGAAGAGGATCAGCTCGTCGGAGTGTGCCCGCACTTCGTCGAGGACCTTGGTGAGGCGTTCCTCGAACTCACCGCGGTACTTGCTGCCCGCGACCAGCGCGCCGACGTCCAGCGCGATCACGCGCCGGTCCGCGAGCGTCGACGGCACGTCGCCGTTGACGATCCGCTGCGCGAGTCCTTCGACGATCGCGGTCTTACCGACGCCCGGGTCCCCGATGAGCACCGGATTGTTCTTGCGTCGCCGGGACAGGATCTCGACCGTCTGGGCGATCTCGTCGGCGCGGCCGACGACGGGGTCGATCGACCCGGCGCGTGCCTCGGCGGTGAGGTCGCGGCCGTACTCGTCGAGTGTGGGGGTGGTGCTGTCCGTGCCTCGCGGCGACGCTGCGTCGAGTTTCGCGCCGGCGAGCACGTGGGCCGCGGGATTCTCGCTGTTGGCGGCGATTCCGTAGAGGATGTGTTCGGGGCCGATGTAGCTGATGCCGGATTCGCCGGCCTGCTGCTGGGCAACCCGCAGGGCCCGTTTGGCGGCCGGGCTCAGCACCACCGCGTCGCCGTCGCCCGCGGCAGCGGCCTTCTGTTCCGCGCCGCCGGTGAGCGTGCGCATCTGATCGGCGACGGTGTCCGGGTCGAGCCCGAGTCCGGTGATCACCCCTCGTGTCGGGTCCTCGAGTGTCGCCGCGTACAGCAGGTGTTCGGGCGTCAGCTCGGAGTTGCCCCACTCGTGGGCGGCCTCGCGGGCGGTGGAGACCAGGCGTTTCGCATCGTCGTTGAGCAATCGGCCCAGGTCGACACGCTGCACCTGTGGTTGCCGCAGGCTGCCGGGGCCGAAGAAGCGGTTGAAGATGTCGTCGAACGGATCGCGGGACTGCCAGCTCTCGGTCATCGAACAAACCCCAAGGGTCGAAGAGTATCGAGGTCGTGGAGAAGCGTGCACCTGCGGACCGATCCTAGCGACCGCTGAGGGTCCCCGCGGGAACTCGGCGTTTCGGCGACGATCAGGCCAGGTCGCGGCTGCGGACCCGCCACCAGCCGAGAGCACAGATCAGCAGTGCCCAGCCGATCAGTGCGATCGGGGCCGCCGGCCACCCGACGGCCATGTCCCCGGTTTCGGGAATGTCGATGACCCCGACGATCGTGTACCAGGTGAGCTGGACGGGAAGCAGATCCGCGACCGCGCCCAGCCCCAACCCGTGCAGGATCAGCGACACGATCAGCTCACCGAACGGAATCCACGCGGAGATCGCGAGGACACTGCCGACGGTGGAACCGGTCAACAGTCCGAGGCCGGACCCGAGGAGGGCCCACAGCACGGCGCAGAGCACACCGGCACCGAGGACCGCCGCGAGCTGACCGAGATCCGATCCGGTGGACGTGCCGCCGTCGCCGCCGGCGAACATCAGGACGGTCAGCACCGCCGCGATCTCCACCACAACGCAGTACAGCAGCCCGAACGCCGCGGCCGTCGTGTACTTCGCGGCGATCACCCCGTCGCGGCCGCGGGTGGTGAGGAAGGTGGTCACCATCGTCCGATGCTGGAATTCGGTGCCGCCGTTCACGGCACCGAACAGGGCCGCGAACAGGAACACCAGTGCCAGCGCCAGTGCGATACCGATCGCGGCCGCGACCGCCGACGCGAAACCTTCGCCGACGATGTCCTCGACCTGGCGTGCGAGCGGCAGGGTCAGTGCGCCGGAGAACAGGCCCACCACGACCGGGGCGATCCCGAGGATCCACCAATAGCGCAGGCCGAGGACCTTGCGGAACTCGGCGGTCAGGAGCGCGGTCAACGTCGGAATCCTCCCGGTCCGTACGGCGGCTGCTGGGGTCCGGGCGCGGCAGGCGGGTACTGCTGCGGCGGGTACCCGGGCTGCGGGTACTGCTGCGGCGGGTAGCCGGGCTGCGGGTACTGCTGCTGCGGGTACCCGGGCTGCTGGTACTGCTGCGGTGGGTACTGCTGCTGCCCGGGCTGCGGGTAGCCGGCCTGCGCCGCGTATCGACCACTGGTCATGGACAGGAACACCTGCTCGAGATCGACGTGTTCGACGTGTGTGCCGAAGACCGTCACCTTCTGCTCCGCGGCCAGCGCCGCGATCCGCTCGGGTTCGGCCCCGACCACCGCGAGCCGGCCGTCGCCCTGGATCTGCGCGTCCGTGACTCCGGCGGCGGCAAGGGCCGCGGCGAGGCGGGCCGGGTCCGAGCAGGCCACCAGGACGCGCGAGCGGTACGCGTTGCGCAGATCTGCGGTGCTGCCCTGGTGCACCAGCGTTCCGTTGCTGACGATCACCAGGTGGTCGGCCATCTGCTCGACCTCCCGCAGGATGTGGCTCGACACCAGCACCGTGTTGCCCGAGCGGGCGTACGACAGGAGGAATTCGCGCAGCCACGCCATGCCCTCGGGATCGAGACCGTTGGCGGGTTCGTCGAGCACCAGATAGCGGGGCCGCCCCAGCAATGCGGTCGCCAGCGCCAGCCGCTGGCGCATCCCGAGGGAGAACTCGCCGGTGCGCCGCGACGCGACCGAACCCAGACCGACCAGGTCGAGCGTGGCCCGCGCCTGGGTGACCGGGACCCGCATCGCCGCGCAGTACACCTCGAGGTGGGTGAGCGCGGTGTGTTTCGGATGGGCGCCCTGCGCGTCGAGGACGGCGCCGACGACCTGCCCGGGCTGCTGCAGGGACGCGTACGGGACGCCGTCGATCAGCGCGAGTCCCGCGGTGGGACGCACCAGGCCCAGCAGCATCCGCAGCGTCGTGGTCTTACCGGACCCGTTGGGTCCGAGGAAGCCGGTGATCGAACCCGGCGGCACGGTGAACGACAGGTTCGATACGGCAGCGACGTTCCGGTAGGTCTTGGTCAGCCCCTGCACGGCGATTCCCGGCGGTGGCCCGGACACGGGGAACGCGTCCGGTGCCTGCGCGAACTGTGCGGTCAAGAAGTTCCCCCGTCTCTGCCGGTTCACGTGATCGTGGCGAGCCTACGTGTCCGCATCCCCGGCCGCTCGATGCTGCCTCAGTGCTCGAGGAACGGCAGCACCGCGCCGAGGAATTCGGTGGGCGACTCGAGCTGGGGGCAGTGACCGGCGTCGGGGATGATCACGACCTGCCGGTCCGGTCCGCCGACGACGCGCCGCGATGCCCGCGCCGGCGTGACCCGGTCGTGCGCGCCCCACACCAGCAGGGTCGGCATGGTCAGCGCGTGCACCATCTGGGGTATCGGGAGTCTCCCGAGTTCGCGTACCGCGGTGCGCCCCACCCGCAGCATCGTGTCCACCTGACGGCGGTCGGCGAAGTTCGCAGTGAAAGCGGTCAGTGTCGCCGCATCCATGCGGTCCGGCCGGTGCAGCGCCGCCCGCGTGTAGAACTCGCCGATCGCCCGCTGCATGACGGGCACCGGGACCGGCCGCGACAGCAGCCGCGACACCCGGTCCAGCGGAAGACGTGCACTCTGCGTCCAGGCGCGGGGAATCCCGGCCAGACCCGGCATGTCCGACAGCACCACCCGGTCGGTGCGTTTCGGGTGAGCCGACGCGAACGCGAGCGCGGTGACGGCACCGAGCGAGTTGCCGATCACCGCGACCGGCTCGGCGCTGTCCGCGACCAGATCGGCGACGGTGTCGACGTAATGGTCGATCACCGGTGTCCGCCACTGCCCGGAACTGCGGCCGAACCCGGGCAGATCCACCGTGAGGACCCGGTACCGTTCGGCGAGTTCCGGTTCGACCTTGCACCAGGTGCCGCCGTGGTCGGAGTAGCCGTGCAGCAGTACGACGGTCCGCGAGCCGGTTCCCGACTCCCGGACGTACACCGCCGGCTCGGACATGTCAGGAACCGCCGGCCGACGCAGCGCTCGGCAGGGCAGCGGTGGTGCTCGGCGGCAGGGCGGCGCGCGCGTCCGGCCACTGCGCGGGTGCCGGACCGAACGCGGTGCGGGCGTTGCCGATCGTGCGCTTGCCGAGCGCACGGTTGCCGGCACCACCGATGACCGCGCCGATCCCGGCCGGCACCAGCTTGCCGAGGATCAGCGCGCTGCGCTTCGCGAAGTACTTGCGGATGAACTTCTTGACCAGCGAATTGTTGAGCATCTTCAGCTGGGAGCCGGGGATCTTGCCGGTGACCGCCGACGACCAGTTCTTCATCGTCGTGCCGGTCGCCTTGCTCACGACCTCCATGCCGGTCTCGCCGAGCGCCACGGCGAGAACGAGCGCCCGGCGCTGTTCGTGATCGTGCGGGTGGATGCCGTGCACCGACGCGACGGCGAGCGTCAGCAGCGCCGACGCCTCCAGGAAGAACACCGTCTCGGCGCCGACCGCGCCGACCGCCGTGAGGGTTCCGATGCCGGGGAACGCGGCGGTCGCGCCGACCGCGGATCCGCTGCCCGTGACACCGGTCAGGAACATCTTCTCGAGGCGCTCGATGATCTGCGCCGGCGACTCGTCGGGATGTGACCTGCGGACCCGGTCGACGTACTTGTCGACGGCGGGCCCCTGCAGCCGGCTGCCGTTGTCGAGCAGCGTGATGATGAACTTCTCGATCGCCCCGACTCTGTCGCTCATCGTCCTTGCCTTTCGTGTCGACGCCCCCTGGTGACGCCGCATTCCGGGCGCGGCGATCCACCTCGTGAGGGTGCACGGCCGACTATAGATATTTCCGGTGACAAGCCGGTGGGATTGCGACCGGGCCGCGCCTACGCTGGCAGGTGTGACGGGGGTCTCCGAGGGAGCGCGACGTCGGCCGGCGCCGCCATTGCGGTCGTATGTGCGCTGGTACGACGGCTACCGGCTCAGCGGTTTCCCGGCGGGCGCGCACCGCGGCCTGCCGTCGACGGACCTGACCGTCGTGCTCACGATCGGGGAGCCTCTCGAACTGGCGAAGCCCGCCGCGACCGGCCAGCAGCCCGGGCGTTTCCGGTCACTCGCGAGCGGACTGGCGACCGCACCGGTGACGATCGCGCACGACGGCAATCAGCACGGCATCCAGCTCGCGCTGACCCCGGCCGGTGCCCGGGCCCTGCTGGGTGTACCGGCAGGGGCGCTCGGGGCGTGGGTCGTCGAACTCGAGGACGTGCTCGGGGCGGAGGCACGGGAGCTGCAGGACCGCATCGCGGCCACCGACGAATGGCCCGGACGGTTCGCGGTCCTCGACGACGTGCTGGGCCGGGCCGCGGTACGCGAGAGCACCGCCGTCGACTCCGGATTGGCCCGGGCGTGGCAGCGACTCACCGCAGCGGAAGGACCTGACGCCCCGCACAGCCCTGGAGTCCGCGAGGTCGCCGACGACATCGGCTGGAGCCGCCGGCACCTGACCAAGCGCTTCACCGCCGAGTACGGGGTCGGGCCGAAGGACGCCGCGCGGCTGGCCCGCTTCGATCGATCCCGCGAGTTGCTGCGGCGGCCGGGCCGGCAGCGACTCTCCGACGTCGCGGCCCGCGCCGGGTTCTACGACCAGGCGCACCTGGCCCGCGACTGGCGTGACCTCGCCGGGGTACCGCCGTCGAAATGGATGGTCGAAGAGGTGTTCCCAATCGTCCAAGACGGCGACGGGCCGCCGGACGCAGGATCGGAGTCATGACCACCACAGCAACCACCACAGCAGTGTTTCCTTGTTTCACCTACGACGATGCGCGCGGCGCGATCCGCTTCCTCGTCGACGCGTTCGGGTTCGTCGAGACGGCCGTCTACGGCGACGGCGACCGCGTCGACCATGCCGAGCTGGCCTGGCCGCACGGCGGCGGCATCATGCTCGGGTCGGGCGGTCGCGACGACAGCCCGGCGCCTGTGCCCGCGGGCACCGGTTCGGTGTATCTCGTGGTGCCCGACGCCGCGACCGTCGACGCTCTGCACGACCGGGCGGTCGCCCACGGCGCGACCGTGACCCGCGGTATCCGGGACGAGGACTACGGATCGCACGGGTTCACGTGCCGGGACCCGCAGGGGGTGCACTGGAGTTTCGGAACCTACCGCGGACAGGGCAGCCCGAAGTGACCTGTCCGCGGTCAGGGTAACGGGGAGTGACCCGACGGGACCTGCTCTGCCGGGCGGGGCGGGGGCGGCGCTGTGCCGTCCCCGAACGGCCGCCCGCCGAGCGCGTCCCGTCCGTGCGGGACGAGCCAGCCGGACAGGTCCGGCCCCTTCGGCACGATCCCGGTCGGGTTGATGTCTGTGTGCACCAGGTAGTAGTGCTGCTTGATCTGCACGAAGTCGATCGTGTCGCCGAAACCGGGTGTGGTGAACAGGTCCCGCGCGTACCCCCACAGTGCGGGGAACGAGGTGAGCGGGCCGCGGTTGCATTTGAAATGCCCGTGGTAGACCGCGTCGAAACGGGCGAGGGTCGTGAACAGGCGCACGTCCGCCTCGGTGATGGTGTCGCCCACGAGGTAGCGACGTGTGGTGAGCCGGTCCTCGAGCCAGTCGAGCCGCGCGAACAGGCGGCCGAACGCCGCGTCGTAGGCGTCCTGTGATCCGGCGAATCCGCATCGGTAGACCCCGTTGTTCACGTCCCGGTACACCAGGTCGGCGACGTCGTCGATCTCGGCGCGGTGCGCCTCCGGATACAGGTCGGGAGCGCCGGCCCGGTGGAATCGCGTCCACTCGGTGGACAGATCGAGGGTCATCTGCGCGAAGTCGTTGGTGACGACCTCCCCGGTGCGCACGTCCACGATGGCCGGGACGGTGATGCCTCGTTCGTAGCCGGGGTCCCGCGCGAAGTACGCCTGCTGGAGCCGTTCGATGCCGAGCACCGGGTCGACACCCCCCGGATCGAGGTCGAACGTCCAGCTGCGCCGATCGTGGGTGGGGCCGCACAGACCCAACGACAGCGCATCCTCGAGCCCGAGCAGACGACGCACGATCAGCGCGCGGTTCGCCCACGGGCAGGCCCGCGCCGCGACCAGCCGGTATCGACCGGCCTCGACGGGGTGACCGTCGCGGCCGTCGGCCGTGATCCGCGTCGTCAGATAGCGGGTGTCGCGGTCGAATTCGCCGGGCTCGACGTAGCTCCCGGACTCGTTGCTACCGGAATCGGACCGTTCGGTCACGGGATCTCCTTCCGTGCGTACTGGACTACACGCTAGCGCGCAGCTGCACCGTGAGGTGGCTTCCGCACTCCTCGTACCCCAGCGCGGCGGCCAGACCACGGCCGGCGAGATTGTCGCGGCGGACCCGCCACTGCGGAACCAGTCCGGCATCGAGGGCATCGTGCGTCGCCAGGGTCGCGACGGTCGCGGCCAGCCCGAGCCGCCGGTGTTCGGGGACGGTCAGCGCCACCACGTCGGCGAGGATGCCGTGCATTTCGCCGTATCCGGCTGCGGACAGCGGACGATGATCGTCGTCGAGCAGTACGAACACGCGGTCGCCTGCGGCGGGCGTGGCGTCGATCGTGTCGTCCGGCGGGCAGCGCCGGCGCAGCTCGGCGAGGTCGCGGGCGTCGTGTGAGATCAGCGGATCGCGTACGCGGCTCGCATCGACCCAGTCCGCGCAGTAGTGCAGCAGGTGCGTGCGCGCTCCGTGCCCGCCGGTCGCCGCGCGCACCGCCGACGCGTCGAGCGCGGTGTCCGGGATGTGCGCCACCGCGTCCACCGCGTCGCCGGGGCCGGTCACCGCGGTCGCCGTGCCCAACCTGAGCACGTGCAGCCGGTCGGCGGTATCGTCCACGCGCGTTGCTCGCCCGGACCTGCCGAGCGCGTCGTCGTCGAGGGCGAGTTCACGGCACCAGGCGAGCTGCACGATGTCCAGGAGATGTCGGTCCACGCGGCTACCGTAGACCCGCCCCGGCAGAAGGAGAGTGCGTGAACACCGAGATCGAGCCGTGGCCGGCACTGTGGGCGCTGTGCCTCGGCTTCTCGCGGTCACGGCGATGACGCTGCCGCTGATGTTCTCTGCGCAGGCGGTGCGCGGGCTCAGCCCGACCGGTTCGGCGGTCGATGTGGTTGCCCGCCGCCGTGCTGGTCGTCGGCCTCGTCGCTCCCTGTTCTTCGCCCGCCCGCACAGCCGGTCGAAGCGGCCTGCGGTAGCCGATTCGGACACTGCGGACGTCGCGCGGAGCTGAGCCCGCCGAACCCACCCCCAAATGTGATGCACGCCATATAGTGCGAGTCACGCAGACGATCGGAGGTGGCGATGTCGCCGGCGTTGGTGCAGTTCTCTGGTGGTGCCGAATGGCTGCGCGACGAACGCGTCACCCGGCACGCGGGCATCTTCCGGTACGAGGGCCTCGAGCCGTGCCTGGCGGAGCTCCTCGACCGCAGTGCGCTGCGGTTCGCGCAGCGCACTGCCGCCGTGGACCGGTCCGGTCGCGGCATCACCTACCGCGAACTGTGGGCCGCCGCCGCCCGCGTCGCCGGGGGTCTGCTGGACCAGGGTGTCGGCCCGGCGGATCGCGTCGTCGTGCACTTCCGCAACGGATTCGACTGGCTCCACGCGTTTCTCGGTGTCGTCCTGGCCGGTGGTGTGCCGGTACTGCCCGACCCGACGTGCAGTGACACCGAACTCGAATGGATCGTCGCGGACAGCGGCGCGATCGTGCTGCTCGACGGGGAACTGCCCGACGGGATCGCATTCCTCGACGGTGGTGCCGCGCCCGACGAGCTGGCGTTGCTCTACTACGTGCGCAAGTGCGGCGGGGGACTGCACGGCGTCGAACTGAGCAACGAGAACATCCTGTCCACCATCGAGGCGGTCGTCCACGCGATGGATCTCGGTGTCGGCGGGGTGCGCACCGTGATCACGGCGCCGTTGTCCACCGCGGTCGGGTGCGGTGTGCAGCTGTTGCCCACGCTCTCCGTCGGCGGCACCGTCGTCGCGGCCGGGGCGCGCGGTATCCGGGTGCCGTGGCGGCACCTGCGCGCCTCGTTTCCGACCGCGCGCTGCGTGCGCGGATGGGGGGTCGCCGAGACCGGCGGGATCGGGCTGGTGCTGCCGATCGAGTTCCGGCAACGGCATCCCCGCAGTATCGGGATTCCCTTCGGCGGTATGGAGGTCGCGTTGTTCGGTCCCGATGCCGAAAACGGCGTCGGTGAACTGTTGTGCCGCGGACCGAGTGTCGCGCGCAGGTACTGGAACGATCCACAATCCACCGCCGAGACGTTCGGCGACGGCTGGTTCCGCACGGGCGATCAGGTGCAGATCGACGAGGACGGGTTCGTCACCCAGCTAGCGGTACGAGTGTCGTGATGTGGTGCGGACTCCGGTATACAGCTGATGTGCCGTGACCCACACCGGGGCGGCGCATCCGACCCGCCCAGTGGAGGTATACGCACATGTCCGACGTGGTTTTGCTCGAGCGTCGCGGTCGAGTACTGATCATCACCATCAACCGGCCCGACGCCCGTAACGCCGTCAACGCGGCCGTCAGCCACGCGCTGGCCGACGCGATCGACGTGCTCGACGGCGACGACGACCTGTCGGTCGGCGTCCTCACCGGAGCGGGCGGAAACTTCTGCGCGGGCATGGACCTCAAGGCGTTCGTCGCCGGCGAGAACGTCGTGGTCCCCGGCCGGGGTATGGGCTTCACCGAGCAGCCGCCCCGCAAGCCGCTGATCTCCGCGGTCGAGGGCTTCGCGCTCGCCGGTGGCACCGAACTGGTGCTGGCCACCGATCTCGTGGTCGCCGCCAAGGGCGCCAAGTTCGGTATCCCCGAGGTCAAGCGCGGTCTCGTCGCCGCCGGTGGTGGTCTGCTGCGCCTGCCCACGCGCATCCCGTACCAGAAGGCACTCGAGCTCGCCCTGACCGGCGACTCGTTCACCGCCGAGGAAGCGTACGGTTTCGGGTTCGTCAACACGCTCACCGAACCCGGCGGTGCCCTCGACGGTGCTCTCGCACTCGCCGAGCGGATCACCGCCAACGGCCCGCTCGCGGTGGCGGTGACCAAGCAGATCGTCGCGTCCGCCGCGGACTGGTCGTCGGACGAGGCCTTCGCGAAGCAGATGGAGTTCGCCGGTCCGGTGTTCGTGTCGGAGGACGCCCGCGAGGGCGCGACGGCGTTCGCGGAGAAGCGCGCCCCTGTGTGGAAGGGTCGCTGACACGTCCGCGGTGCCCGTTCGGCGGACGGGCACCGCGGTTCCGGTACCAGGAGGAGTGAACGTATGAGCGCCGAACTGCACGTGCACATCGAGGGCACGCTCGAACCCGAGCTGATCTTTGCGCTCGCCGAACGCAACGGGGTGAGCCTGCCGTACCGCGACCTCGCGGATCTACGGTCCCGATACGAGTTCACCGATCTCGGATCGTTCCTGGAGCTGTACTACGCCAACATGCAGGTCCTGCGCACGGCGCAGGACTTCGCCGATCTCGCCCGCGCCTACCTGACGCGGGCGGCCGACGCGGGCGTGACCCGCGCCGAGTTCTTCTTCGACCCGCAGGCCCACACCAGCCGCGGGGTCCCGCTGCGCGAGGTCGTGGACGGGCTCGCCGACGCCGTTGCCGACCGTGGTCGTGAGTTCGGTGTCGACGCCGCGATGATCGCGTCGATCGTGCGGGACCGTCCGGTGCACGAGGCGGGTGAGGTGTTCGGTGAGCTGCTGAGACTGCGCGCCCCGATCATCGGTCTCGGCCTCGACTCCGCGGAGGTCGGTTATCCGCCCTCGTTGTTCGAGGACGTGTTCGCTCGTGCCCGCGCCGAGGGGCTGCACGTCGTCGCGCACGCCGGAGAAGAGGGACCCCCGGACTACGTCCGCCAGGCGCTGGATCTGCTCGGCGCCGAACGCATCGACCACGGCATCCGGTCGCTCGAGGATCCGGAGCTGGTGGCGCGGCTCGTCGACGAGCAGGTTCCGCTCACCGTGTGCCCGCTGTCGAACGTGCGCCTGGGGGTGGTCGATTCGATCGAGCACCACCCGCTGCGCCGCATGCTCGACGCCGGACTGATGGTCACCGTCAACTCCGACGACCCGGCCTATTTCGGCGGCTACCTCGACGACAACGTCGCCGCGCTGCGCAGCGGGCTGG
Organism: Rhodococcus phenolicus; assembly: GCF_001646785.1. Taxonomy (GTDB): domain Bacteria; phylum Actinomycetota; class Actinomycetes; order Mycobacteriales; family Mycobacteriaceae; genus Rhodococcus; species Rhodococcus phenolicus. The sequence goes on along the minus strand of NZ_LRRH01000023.1, from coordinate 53,504 downwards.
CTCTGACCGACGCCGAGCACGAGACGGTGGTGCGGAACTCGCTCGCGGCGGCGTTCATCTGAGCGCACCGTTGCTCCGGGTCCCGAACACCCGCTCGAGATAAGAGTTGACGAACATCCCGTTCGGGTCGACGCGTTCGCGCACGGCGAGGAAATCGTCGAATCGCGGATACGCGGGCCGCAGGTCGTCGGCCGTACGCGTGTGCAGCTTTCCCCAGTGCGGCCGGCCGTCGACGCCGCGCACGATCTCCTCGACGGTCGCGAAGTAGTCGCGGTGATCGCGGCGGTGGAACTCGTGCACCGCGACGTAGGCGGTGTCGCGACCGTGCGCGGTGGACAGCCACACGTCGTCGGCGGCCGCGAACCGCACCTCGACGGGAAACGCGACCTGCCGGCCCGTGCGTTCGAGTCCCCGGGCGATGTCGGCGAGCACGCCGGGTAGCGCGGCCACGGGGATCGCGTACTCCATCTCCCGGAACCGCACGCGCCGCGGGGAGGCGAACACCGCGTAGCTGCGGTCGGTGAACTCGCGGGGCGACAGGACCCGGCCGGCCACCTCGTTGATCCGTGGGATCAGGCCCGGCGCCCGCGTCCCGACATGCTGCAGCGCACCGAACACACCGTTGGAGAGCAGTTCGTCGTCGACGAAACCGCGGACCCGGCCGACCGGCTCGGTCGGTTCGGCGCCTTCGATGCGGATGTTGCGTTTGGTCAGGACACGGTCGGTGTGCGGGAACCAGTAGAACTCGAAATGGTCCACCGCGAGCCGGTCGTCGTCGAGCACCGTGAGCGTTTCGGTGAGGGTCGCGGGTGCCTCGGTCGCGCGCAGCCGGAACGCGTGTACGCAGTCGAGTGTCAGGGACGTGAGAATGCCGACCGAGCCGACGCCGAGACGGACCGCCTCGAACAGTTCCGGATCGGCGGTGGGGGAGCAGTGCACGGTGCGCCCGTCCGCGAGCACGACGGTGGCCGCGCACACCTGGGTGGCCAGCCCCCCGAATCCTGCTCCGGTGCCGTGAGTTCCGGTGGAGACGGCACCGGCGATCGACTGGACGTCGATGTCACCGAGATTCGCCAGTGCCAGCCCGTGCGACCACAGCAGCCGGTTGAGTTCGTGCAGGCGGGTACCGGCGCCGACGGTGACGAGCGCGCCGGTCGCGGTCGGCTCGACCCGCTCGATTCCGGCGACGCCGTCGAGGGAGACGAGGACCCCGTCGGTGACCGCCGCGCCGGTGAACGAATGCCCGGCGCCCACCGCTTTGACCCGATCGCCGCGTTCGGCGGCCCGGGTGACGACGGCCGCGACCTCGTCGGCGCTACGGGGGGTGTCGAATGCGCGGGGGGTCGCGTGCTCGGTTCGCGCCCAGTTGCGCCAGGTTGCCATGACGCACATCGTGCTCTTGGACGTCCGTCCAGGTCAAGGGTTGCAGGGTGGTCGCGTTCCCCACGGGGACAGCCGCGAGCCTCTACCATCGGGGAATGCTGAACCGGTTGCCCGCGGATGAGCGTCGCGCCCAGCTCATCGAATCCGCCCTCGATCTCGCAGAGCGCGGCGGAGTCGGCGCGGTCACGGTGCGGGCGGTCGCGGAGAACGCCGGCGTGTCCCTGGGCGTCGTGCACTACTGCTTCGAGAGCAAGGAAGCGCTCGTCGTCGCGATGGGGGAAACGCTCATCCGCCAGCTCAGCGAGGCACTGCACGTCGCGTTCGACCTTCCCCACGACGGTCCGGATCCGCAAGGGGTACGGGGGCTCCGGCAGCTCCTGTACGCCGGGCTCAACGCGATGTGGCCCATGATCGAGGCGACCGCCGACCGTCAGATCCTCACCTACGAGATCACCACCTACTCGCTGCGACAGCGGGCGTCGGAGGCCGATCTCGGAGGCCGGATCGCCGACGAGCAGTACCGGATCATGGACGCGGAGGCCTGTCGTTTTCTCGCCGACTGCGCCGAACGCACCGGGACGACGTGGACCGAACCGATCGAGGGCATCGCGCGGATGTCGCTCGCGATGATCGACGGTCTCGTGCTGCGGTGGCTCGTCGATCGCAACGGCGACTTCATCGTCGCGGAACTCGACGACATGGCCGGGATCATCGCTACCCGCGCGGTCGAACGACGCTGAGCGGAGACGCCGCACCTGCCGACAAACGAGCATTGATCTGGACAAGCGTCCACTCGGGTGTTCGACTGGTCCCACCGACGACCCGACGATTGGACCCGCCGTGACATCGCCCCTCGACCGGCTCGACACCGCGACCGCCGACCTCGATCCGCCCTTCGCCGCCGCCGACCTGGCCACGTTGCGCCGCAACGCCGCCGACCTGGTCCGGCGCGCGGGCGGTACACCCGTTCGGGTCGCGAGCAAATCGGTGCGTTGCCGCGCGGTCCTCGAGGAGGTCCTGGGAGCGGATCTGACAGGTTCGCCCTCGGCTTTCCGGGGCATCATGGCGTACTCGCTGCGTGAAGCGTTGTGGCTGGTCGACCGCGGGGCCCGCGACGTGCTCCTCGGTTACCCGACCGTCGACCGCGCTGCCCTCGCCGAACTGTCCTCGCGACCCGGAGCCCTCGATGCGATCACCCTGATGGTCGACTCCACCGCCCAGCTCGGGGTGATGCGCGATGCGTTCGGCAGCGCCCGCATCCGCCCGCGGGTGTGCCTCGACGTCGACGCGTCGCTGCGGCTCGGGCCGGTGCACCTGGGGGTGCGGCGATCCCCGCTGCGCGGTCCGGACGACGCCGCGCAGCTCGCCCGGTGCGCGACCACCGCCGGCTTCTCCGTCGTCGGTGTGATGTTCTACGAGGCGCAGATCGCCGGTCTTCCGGACTCGTCTCTGCCGGTGCGGCTCGTCAAACGCGCGTCGGCGCGGGAGCTTTCGACCCGCCGGGGTGTCGTCGTCGACGCCGTGCGGTCGGTCGTCGGCGATCTCGAGATCGTCAACAGTGGCGGGACCGGTTCCCTCGAAGTGAGTTCCGCGGATCCGGTCGTCACCGAGGTGACCGCCGGGTCCGGGTTGTACGTGCCGACCCTGTTCGACCGCTACCGCGCGTTCACGCCGCATCCGGCGCTGTTCTTCGCGTTGCCGGCGGTGCGCAAACCGACGCCGGCGATCACGACGCTGTTCGGCGGCGGTTACATCGCGTCGGGGCCCGCGGGAGCGTCGCGGGTGCCGCGGCCGGTGCGCCCGGCGGGTCTGCGGCTGATGCGCAACGAGGGCGCGGGAGAAGTGCAGACACCGGTCACCGGGCGCGCCGCCGCCGACCTTCCCATCGGTGGGCGCGCCTGGTTCCGGCATGCCAAGGCCGGTGAACTGTGCGAGCGGTTCACCCACCTGCATCTGGTCGACGAGGACGGCTCGCGCCACACGGTCCCGACCTATCGCGGCGAGGGCCACTGTTGGTGACCCCCCGCGCTCGTGCGTGGTTTCGGTAGCGGGTGCTACCGAAACCACGCACGGCAGGACAATGAGCGGCATGCCGTTCATAGCCGGGGCCACGGGCCGCATCCACTACCGATCCTGGAACACGGACGCGGCCGACGCCGCGATCGTCTTCGCGCACGGTATGGGCCAGCACAGCGGCCACTACCATCGGTTCGCCGCGGGCCTGGCCACGGCCGGGATCGCCCTGTGGAGCGTCGATCTGGCCGGTCACGGGCTGTCGGAGGGGACGCCGGGGGAGCCGGGCGACATCACCGCCCACGCCGCCGATCTGGCAGCGCTCACGACGCTCGCCGAGGACGACGGCATTCCGCTCGCGGTGATGGGACATTCGCTCGGTGCCGCGACGGTTCTGGCCCTGCTGCGCACCGACGCAGCCCGATTCGGCCGGGTCGTGTTGTGCGGGACCCCGCGCAGTGCGACCGTCCCCGCGACCGCCGGGGTTCTCGAAGCCGCCGGTCTGCCGGTGCTTGCGGTGCACGGCGTCGACGACCGGCTCGCCCCGATCGATCCGGTCCGTGAATGGGCCGCGACCGTCCCCGGTCTCGTGCTGCGCGAATATCCGGATGCCGGGCACGATCTCCTGCACGAGCCGGTGTATCGGACGGTCACCCGCGACATCGCCGGCTTCGTGGCGTGAGCGGAGGGCCGGAGCGCCACGGCCCGCGCGTGTATCGAACACGCACGGGCCGTGGCGGATCGGTGACGACCGGGTTCCGCGAGGATCAGTTGTAGATCGAGGCGATCGCGTCGCCGTGAACCTCGTGGATGATGTTGCGCTTGAGCTTGAGCGTCGGCGTCAGCTCACCGGACTCGACTGTGAAGTCGACGTCCAGGATCCGGTACTTCTTGATGGCTTCGGCCTTCGACACCTTCTTGTTGGTGTCGGCGACCGCGGCGTCGATCTCGGCGATCAGGTCCGCGTTCTTGATCAGTTCCGCGACCGTCGTGTCGGCCGGAACATCGTTGCGTTCCTTCCAGCCGGGCAGGACCTCGGGGTCGAGGGTGATGATCGCGCCGATGAACGGCTTGGAGTCGCCGACGACGATCACCTGGCTGATCAGCGGGTGCGCGCGCAGCGAGTCCTCGAGGACGGCCGGGGCGACGTTCTTGCCACCGGCGGTGACGATGAGTTCCTTCTTGCGGCCGGTGATCGAGATGAAGCCGTCCGCGTCGACGGTGGCGATGTCGCCGGTGTGGAACCATCCGTCGACGAGCGCGTCCTTCGTGGCCTGCTCGTTCTTCCAGTAGCCCTCGAACACGACCGGACCCTTGAGCAGAAGCTCGCCGTCCTCGGCGATCTTCGCCGAGTGGCCGTTGAACGGACGGCCGACCGTACCGACCTTCTGGTTGCCGGGGGTGTTCATGACGACGCCGCCGGTGGTCTCGGTGAGGCCGTAGCCCTCGAGGACGTTGACACCGACACCGCGGAAGAAGTGACCCAGGCGGGCACCGAGCGCGGCTCCGCCGGAAACCGCCTGCGTCGCGTTGCCGCCGAGGGCGGCACGCAGCTTGCCGTAGACGAGCTTGTCGAACAGGGCGTGCTTGAGCTTGAGACCGAGGCCCGGTCCGCCGGCCTCGAGCGCCTGGCTGTATTCGATGGCGGTGTCGGACGCCTTCTCGAAGATCTTGCCCTTGCCGCCGTCGTACGCCTTCTGCTTCGCGGAGTTGTACACCTTCTCGAACACACGGGGCACCGAGAGGATGAAGTTCGGCTTGAACTCGGCGAACTGGTCGAGCAGCGTGGTCAGGTCCGAGGTGTGCGCGACGGTGACCTTGTTGTCGAACGCCGCGAACGAGATGAGCCGCGCGAAGACGTGCGCGAGCGGCAGGAACAGCAGGGTGCGCTTGCCCGGCACCATCGAATCCGGAAGCTGGATCGCCGCTGCGGCCGATTCGGCGTACAGGTTGCGATGCTTGAGCTGCACGCCCTTCGGGCGGCCCGTCGTGCCGGAGGTGTAGATGAGGGTGGCCGCGGAATCCGCGTTCACCTGCTTGCGGCGCTCCTCGACCTGCTCGTCGGTGACGGCTGCGCCGCGCGCGACGAGTTCCTCGATCGCACCCTTGCTGCCGTCTCCGGCGACGATGCGCAGGACCTCGCGGACGGTCGGCGCCCCCTCGGCGACCTCCTTGACCACGTCGGCCAGTTCGTCGTTCTCGACGACGAGCAGCGACGTGCCGGAGTCCTCGAGGATCCACTGCGACTGGTCGGCGGACGACGTCTCGTAGATCGCGACGGTCGCGCCGCCCGCGGTCCAGATGGCGTAGTCGAGCAGGACCCATTCGTAGCGGGTGGACGAGAGGAGCGCGACGCGATCGCCGAGCTCGATGCCGGAGGCGATCAGGCCCTTGGCGACGGCGCGGACCTGATCGGCGAATTCCTTCGCGGTGACCTTGGTCCAGGTGCCGTCGACGAGCCGCTCGAACGGCACGAAGTTCGGGGACTCCTTTTCGTGCCTGAAGACGGAATCCGCCATCGATGCGTCCTCGGGAATCGAGAACGTCTGTGGCACGGAAATCTCACTCACTGCTGACCCCTCCATCGTTTTGCCTTGGGATGTGCATTGCATCACAGGTCGGGGCGTTTTGCACCAAGCAGGGTGTCCGTTATGCGCTGTTTTCAACCGGAGGTGCGGGTGATTTCCGTTACGTTCGGTAACACTGGTTACTCGTCGGTAGGCAATGACGCAGGTCACAGCGGTTTCAGCAGTTCGGCGGCCTCGGAATCGGTCAATTGGTGAAAATCGTCGTACGCCGCTCCGACGCTGTCCTGATCCGCGGGTTGCAGCGGGCACACCACGTCGTCCGCGACCCTCAGCAACCGGTGGATCGCCTCGGGTGAGGCGACCGGCACCGCCACCACGACCCGGCCCGCCCCCTCGGCGCGGGCGGCCAGGCACGCCGCCGCGGCCGTTGCGCCGGTGGCGAGGCCGTCGTCGACCAGCACGACCGTCCGGCCCGCGAGCGGGATACGGTCGCGGTCGCCGCGCAGCAGACGTGCCCGGCGGTCGAGTTCGGTGCGTTCGCGATCCTCGACCCGGGCGAGGGAGTTCTCACCGATCCCGCCCCGCCGCAGGATCTCCTCGTTGAGGATGCGGGCGCCGCCCTCGGCGATCGCGCCCATCGCGAGCTCGGGTTGCCAGGGCACGCCGAGCTTGCGGACGACGAGCACGTCGAGCGGAGCCCCGAGTTCCCGCGCGACCTCCCGCGCCACCGGGATCCCGCCGCGGGGAAGTGCCAGGATCACCGGTTGCGCGTCGCGCAGGTGCCCGACCGAGCGGGCCAGCCGCCGCCCGGCCTGTTCACGGCCGGAATAGCGCACGACTCCAGTATGACCCCGCCGTTCCCGGAACAGCCGCACGCTCGTCGTCGCGCGGCTGTCCTCCTCGTCGGCTGCGGGAGCGGCTAGGACAGGTCGCCCGACAGGTAGGAGTGGTACGCGGGCAGGTCGAGCTGTCCGTGCCCGGACAGGCCGATCACGAGGACCTCGGGTGTGGTCAGGCCCTTGGCGTACTCGGCGGCAGCGGCGATCGCGTGCGCGGATTCGGGTGCGGGCACGATGCCCTCGGTGCGGGCGAACTGCACGGCGGCGGCGAACGCCTCGGTCTGGGGAACCGCCTTGCCCTCGACGTACCCGAGTTCGACGGTGTGGCTGAGCAGCGGTGCCATGCCGTGGTAGCGCAGGCCGCCGGCGTGGATCGGATCGGGGATGAAGTCCTGGCCGAGGGTGTGCATCTTCAGCAGCGGCGTCAGTCCCGCGATGTCGCCGTGGTCGTAGCGGTATTCGCCCCGGGTGATGGACGGGCACGCGGCCGGCTCGACGGCCACCACGCGCGTGGCGGCACGCTCGTGCAGTACCTCGCGGATGAACGGGAACGCCAGGCCCGCGAGATTCGAGCCGCCCCCCGCGCAGCCGAACACGACGTCGGCGTTCTCCTCGCCGGCGGCACGCAGCTGGGCGACGGCCTCGAGGCCGATCACGGTCTGGTGGAGCACGACGTGGTTGAGCACGCTGCCGAGGGTGTAGCGGGCGGCCGGGTCCTTCACCGCGACCTCGACGGCCTCGGACACGGCGATGCCGAGGGAGCCGGGGGTGTCCGGATGGTCGGCGAGGACCTGACGGCCCGCGTCGGTGAGCTCGGACGGACTGGCGTGCACCGTGCCGCCGTACGTCTCGATGAGGAACCGGCGGTACGGCTTCGAGTCGTACGACGCGCGTACCTGCCACACCTCGAGGTCGATGCCGAACTTCGCGCACGCGAACGACAGGGCCGAACCCCATTGCCCGGCACCCGTTTCGGTGGTGAGCCGGGTGACGCCGTCGATCGAGTTGTAGTACGCCTGCGCGACCGCGGAGTTGACCTTGTGGCTGCCGACCGGGCTCACGCCCTCGTACTTGACGTAGATGTGGGCCGGCGTGCCGAGGGCCTTCTCGAACGAGTGCGCCCGGATCAGCGGGGTGGTGCGGTAGTTGCGGTAGGCGTCCCGGACCGGTTCGGGGATCTCGATGTCCGTCTCCGTGGACAGTTCCTGTTCGATCAGGCCCTTCGCGAACAGCGGGGCCAGGTCGTCCGCGGTGATCGGTTCCTTCGTGCCGGGGTGCAGGTGCGGCGGCGGAGCGACGGGCAGGTCGCCGGTGATGTTGTACCAGTGGGTGGGAATGCTGACGGGCTCCGACACCGGGTCGTCCTTTCGATGTGCAACGAGAACTCGTTCAGTGTGCCAACGCACACCTGTAGGCCCGGCGGCGGTGTGGCCTCTACCCAAAATATGTAGACCGGTCTATTATCGAAGGGTGACCACCAAGGGCGCGCGGACCAGAACGCGCATGATCGACACGACGCTCGAACTCATCCAGACCCGCGGCTATCACGGCACCGGGCTCGCACACATCACCGCCGGCGCCGCGGCACCGCGCGGCTCGCTCTACTTCCATTTCCCCGGCGGCAAGGACGAACTCGTCGCCGCCGCCCTGGACCGGGTCGGCGCCGAGTTCACCGGCCTGCTCGAGTCCCTGATCGCCGGCGGCGCGGACGCAAGGACCGTCGTCGCCGCCGTCTTCGACGATCTCGCCGCGCGGCTCGACGGCTCCGGCTTCGCGGCCGGATGCGCGATCGCGTCCGTCGCCGTCGATGCCGCCGCGGAGAATCCCGCGCTCCAGGAGAGCTGCGCCCGGGTGTACGAGTCGTGGCGGGTCGTACTCGAACAGCTCTTGGCCCGCGACGGCGTACCGAATCCGGCACGGCTCGCGGGAGCGATCGTCAGCCTCGTCGAAGGCGCGACCGTCGTGGCGCGGGCACGGCGCGACACCGAACCGCTGGACGAGGCGCGGACCGTCGTCCTCGAACTGATCGGAGCCACGCGATGACCGGGGCCGGGTCCACGGTGGTGTTCGGTGCGACCGGTTTCATCGGCCGTGGCCTGCTGCGCGAGCTGCTCACCGCCCCGGCGGACGACGGCCGGATCGTCGCGGTGGTGCGCTCGGCGGCATCCGGGACCCGGCTGCGGGAGCGGCTCGCGGGCGAGGGGCTCCCGCTCGACCGGCTCTCGATCCACCTCTTCGATCCCGGCGCCGCGGCGATCACCCTCGAACCGGCCGTGCCGGACGTGCGCGACGTCCACAATCTCGCTGCCGCGTTCGCCTTCGGCATGACACCGGAGGCGGCCCGCGCGGTGAACGTGGTTCTGGCCGAGAAGATCACCCGTTTCGCCGCCGCGGCGCACGCGCGCAGGCTGGTCCACGTCAGCGGATATCGCGTCGGGGCCCACCCCACGACGCCGGTGCCCTGGCCGTCGCGTCACCGCCGCCGCGTCTACGGACGGCTCGGGGCCTACGAAGCATCGAAGATCGAAGCCGACGCGGTGGTCCGCGCTCTCGCGGCCGAGCTGGACGTCCCGCTCACCGTCGTCAACCCCGGCACCGTGATCGGCGACTCCCGGACGGGGGAGGCCGACCAGTACCTGGGGCTGGCGGACCTCGTGCTGCAACTGTCCCGCGGGGAGTTGCGAGCGGTACCCGGATCTCGGGGCGCCGTGCTGCCGGTCGTCACCGTCGACCATCTCGCGCGATTCCTGGCGCTGGTACCGCGGGACCCGGGTGCGGCGGGGGAGGCCTACTGGGTGCTCGACGACGCGACGCCGCCGTTGCCCGAGCTCGTCGCTCTGCTGGCGGACGAGCTGGGGGTGCCGGCGCCGCGCCGTCGCGTTCCCGTCGCCGCGCTGCGGGTCCTGCCGGAACGGCTGACCGGGGCGCAGAAGGAGACGCTGAGTTTCATCAGTGCCGACACCTATCCGACGGCCTCGGCCACCGCGTTCACACGCAGGCACGGCTTCGGTCATCCGCCGGTGCAGCCCGCACTGCGACGCTGGGCGAAGCATCTCGCCGCGCACGCTCCGGACGCGCCGACCCGGCGGCCCCGCGGGCCCCGGGACACCGATGATGCAGGGTCATCGGCGCTCATCCGATAAACTGCAGGTCAAATGAGTGATATTGTGCAAGACCCCGACGCCGGAAACGCCACCCCCACGTTCGCCGATCTCGACATCGATGCCCGTGTGCTGCAAGCGCTTTCGGACGTGGGCTACGAGTCCCCGTCGCCGATCCAGGCGGCGACCATCCCACCGCTGCTGGAGGGACGGGACGTCGTCGGTCTCGCTCAGACCGGCACCGGCAAGACCGCCGCGTTCGCGGTGCCGATCCTGTCCCGCATCGACACGTCGAAGAAGCGGCCGCAGGCGCTGATCCTGGCGCCCACCCGCGAGCTCGCGCTGCAGGTCGCGGAGGCTTTCGGTAAGTATTCGGCGCACATCCCGGGGCTGCACGTGCTGCCCATCTACGGTGGCCAGGCGTACGGCGTGCAGCTGTCGGGGCTGCGTCGCGGCGCCCAGGTCATCGTCGGCACCCCCGGACGTGTGATCGATCACCTTTCCAAGGGCACCCTCGACATCTCGGAGCTCGAATTCCTCGTGCTCGACGAGGCCGACGAGATGCTCACGATGGGCTTCCAGGAAGACGTCGAGCGGATCCTCGCCGACACCCCGGACACCAAGCAGGTCGCCCTGTTCTCCGCGACGATGCCCGGCGCGATCCGCCGGCTGTCGAAGCAGTACCTCAACGACCCCGAAGAGATCACGGTCAAGTCGAAGACCACGACCTCGTCCAACATCTCCCAGCGCTGGGTGCTGGTCTCGCACCAGCGCAAGCTCGACGCACTGACCCGCATCCTCGAGGTCGAGTCGTTCGAGGCGATGATCATCTTCGTCCGGACCAAGCAGGCCACCGAGGACCTCGCCGAGCGACTGCGTGCCCGCGGTTTCTCGGCCGCCGCGATCAACGGCGACATCGTGCAGGCCCAGCGTGAGCGCACGATCGGCCAGCTCAAGAGCGGTGCCCTCGACATCCTCGTCGCGACCGACGTCGCTGCCCGGGGTCTCGACGTCGAGCGCATCAGCCACGTCGTGAACTACGACATCCCGCACGACACCGAGTCGTACGTCCACCGGATCGGCCGCACCGGCCGCGCCGGCCGCAGCGGCGACGCGCTGCTGTTCGTCGCCCCCCGCGAGCGGCACCTGCTCAAGTCCATCGAGCGGGCCACCCGGCAGCCGCTCGCCGAGATCCAGTTGCCGACCGTCGAGGACGTCAACGCGCAGCGCGTCTCGAAGTTCAACGACGGGATCACCGAGGCGCTGACCTCGGATCACCTGCAGTTGTTCCGGACGTTCATCGAGGACTACGAGCGCGAGCACGACGTTCCGCTCGCCGACATCGCGGCCGCCCTGGCCGTGCTCTCGCGCGACGGCGACTCGTTCCTCATGGAGAACGAGCCGGAGCCGATCGCGCCGGCGCGACGCGAGCGTGAGCCGCGGGAGCGACCGCCGCGCCGGTTCGACGACGACGGAGCCTCCCGGGTCGGCCGCGACGGGCAGGAATTGATCACCTACCGGATCGCCGTCGGCAAGCGGCACCGGGTCCAGCCGGGCGCGATCGTCGGCGCCATCGCCAACGAGGGCGGGCTGCGCCGCAGCGACTTCGGGCACATCAGCATCCGTGCCGATCACAGCCTCGTCGAGCTGCCCAAGGACCTGTCGGCGCAGACCCTCGAGGCGCTGCGCGCGACCCGGATCTCCGGGGTTCTCATCCAGTTGCAGCCCGACTCGGGCGCCCCGACGGGACGCCCCGCCTCCTACCGGTCCCGCGACGACCGCGGCGAACGTCGCAGCAGCGACCGCCAGTACGGCGGCCACAAGAAGGAGTGGGGCGACCGCGGTGGCCGGAAGGACTTCGGCGACAAGCCGAACCGCGGCTACAAGGAACGCGGTGATTTCAAGGATCGTGGTGATTTCAAGGACCGGGGTGATTTCAAGGACCGCGGCGGCTTCTCGCACCGCAGCGACCGCGGTGACCGGGGTGGTCAGGGCGGTCGCGGCGGCGGATTCCGCGGTCGCGACTGATTCACCGCGCCCGGTGTCCGGTCACATCCTTCCGTAGCGCGCCAGGACGAAGCAGTAGACACCGTAGGTGGCTATGCCCAGTCCGGCCGCGCACAGGAGAACCTGCCCGAACGGGACGGTGCCCAGCGTCTTCAGGGCACCGTCCAGCCCGGTCGCCTTGGCCGGGTCGGACGTGAAGGTGGCGACGATGACCAGGATCCCGGCCCCGGCGATCGCCAGTCCCTTCGCGGTGTATCCGGCGACACCCAGGACCGTGGCCACGCCCGGTACCGGCCGGTGCAGGTCGTCGAGGAAGTTCCGGCTCACCCCCTTGTAGACGTGGTAGGCGCCGATCCCCACCGCGACGAGCCCGGCCGCGACGAGCAGAGCCTTGCCGCCGCCGGACTGCATCAGTCGCGCGCTCAGCCCGACGCTCTGTTCGCTGCTGGACCGGCCGCTGCCCAGCGCGAAGCGCAGCGCGGTGTACGCGAGCGCCACGTATGCGAGCGCGACTCCGGCGGACTTCAACCGGTCCAGCGTCGACGGGTCCTCGAGATCGGACCGTTTGCCCATCACCGCCTCGGTGAGCCGCCACAGCGCGAGGGCAGCGAGCGTCACCGCCGTGACCCACAGGACGGCGGTGCCGCCGGGCGCCGCGGCCATCGTGGCCAGCGCGCCGGACTGGTCGGCATTGCCGGAATCGCCGAAGGCGAGCCGCACGACGATGTACCCGATCAGCGCGTGGACGACGCCGCTGGTTGCCTGGCCCACCCGGGCGATCCGTTCGAATGGTGTGTTCTGCGCGGCATCGGCCGCTCCGGCTCTCATGGCTACCAGGTGCGTCCGGCGAGGCTGTCGGCGGTGGCACCGTCGATCGACTCGCGGATGACATCGGCGTGTCCGGCGTGCCGCGCCCACTCCTCGATCTGGTGCACCAGCAGGAACCGCACCGTGAACGGCACGCCCTGACTCAGATACCGGGCCACGTCGGCGGGCAGGTCGATGACGCGGTCGAGGTCCGGTTCGTCGCGGATCAGTTGCGCGAACCGGGTCGCGGCCGCGTCGAGCTTCGCGAGCTGATCGGCGACGGTCTCGTCGTCGGCGACCAGCCAGCCCGACGTCCACGCCGCCACCGGGTCGTCGGCGCGGCTGTTGGTTCCGGCGACCCGGTCGGCGGCGGCGACCTCGCCGTCGACGACGTGCGCGAGCAACGAGGCCAGGCTCAGCGACGACGCGCTCGGCACCGAGCGTGCCTGTTCGTCGGTGAGCCCGGAGACCGCGTTGCGGAACGCCTCGTGCTGATTGCCGAGGATCTGGAGCAGCAGCTCGGATTCGGTGGGGATGCTCATCCTTCGAGTATCGGCGCCAACGCGGACGAATTCTTTCCGGAATCGGCAAACTGGGTGCGATACAGCTGCTCGTACCGCCCGCCCGCCGCGAGCAGCTCGGTGTGCGTGCCCCGCTCGACGATGCGCCCGGCCTCCACGACCAGGATCTGATCGGCCGCCCGGATCGTCGACAACCGGTGTGCGATGACCACCGACGTGCGCCCGGCCAGCGCTTCGGTCAGCGCCTCCTGCACCGCCGCCTCGGACGTCGAGTCCAGGTGCGCAGTCGCCTCGTCGAGAATGACGACGCGGGGATGCGCGAGCAGCAGTCGCGCGATCGTCAACCGTTGACGTTCCCCGCCCGAGAGCCGGTAGCCGCGTTCGCCGACGACGGTGTCCAAACCGTCCGGCAGCGACGCGATGAGATCGTGCAGGCGAGCCCGGCGCAGCGCGTCCCACAGGTCCTGTTCGTCGGCGTCCGGCCGGGCCAGCAGCAGATTCGCCCGCACCGACTCGTGGAACAGGTGCCCGTCCTGGGTGACCAGGCCGACGGTGCCGCGGATCGACGAGGCCGTCAGTTCCCGGACGTCGACCCCGCCCAGCAGCACCTGCCCGGAATCCACGTCGTACAGCCGCGGAATGAGCTGGGCCACCGTGGACTTACCGGCACCCGACGAACCCACCAGCGCGACCATCTGTCCCGGTTCGACACGGAAGCCGATGTCGTGCAGCACGGTTTCGCCGCCGCGGGTGTCGAGCACCGCGACCTCCTCGAGCGACGCCAGGGACACCTTGTCCGCCGACGGGTACGCGAAGTTCACGTCGTGGAACTCCACGGACACCGGTCCCGGCGGCACCGCACGGGCGTCGGGCGCCTCGACGATCAGCGGCTTCAGATCGAGCACCTCGAAGACCCGCTCGAAGCTGACCATCGCGCTCATGACGTCCATCCGGGCACTGGCCAGGGCGGTGAGCGGCGAGTACAGGCGGGTCAGCAGCATCGCCATCGCCACGACCGACCCGGCGTCGAGCTGGCCGCGCAGCGCGTAGAAGCCGCCGAGGCCGTAGACGAGGGCGAGGGCGAGCGCCGAGACGAGAGTCAGGGCGGTGACGAAGACGGACTGCAGCATCGCCGTGCGAACCCCGATGTCGCGCACGCGGCGGGCGCGGACCGCGAATTCGGTGGACTCGCGTTCGGGTCGCCCGAACAGCTTGACCAGGGTTGCGCCGGGCGCGGAGAAACGCTCGGTCATCTGGGTACTCATCACCGAATTGTGGTTGGCGGCTTCACGACTCAAACGTGCGAGACGAGTTCCCATGTGCCGCGCCGGAATCACGAAGATCGGCAGAAGCAGTAGTGCGAGAAGTGTGATCTGCCAGGAGATCCCGACCATCACGACGAGGGTGATCGCAAGGGTGACGAGGTTGCCGACGACGCCCGAGAGGGTATCGCTGAAGGCGCGCTGTGCGCCGATGACGTCGTTGTTGAGCCGGCTGACCAGGGCGCCCGTGCGGGTGCGGGTGAAGAACGCGACGGACATCCGCTGGACGTGGTCGAACACGGTCGTGCGCAGGTCCAGGATCAGGTCCTCGCCGATGCTCGCCGACAGCCACCGGTTCGCGATCGCGAGTCCGGCCTCGACGATCGCGATGCCGGCGATCAGCACCGCGAGCCCGACGACCACCGACAGCGCGGCGTGGTCGACGATGGCGTTGACGACCCGGCCGGCCAGGACCGGCGTCGCCACACCGAGCGCCGCGATGACGACGCTGAGCACCAGGTAGAACGCGATGTTCCGGCGATGCGGCCGGGCGAACGCGCCGATCCGGCGCAGGCTCTCTCGGGAGAACGGCCGTCGATCGTT
Source organism: Rhodococcus phenolicus (assembly GCF_001646785.1). Taxonomy (GTDB): domain Bacteria; phylum Actinomycetota; class Actinomycetes; order Mycobacteriales; family Mycobacteriaceae; genus Rhodococcus; species Rhodococcus phenolicus. Next base: position 38,440 of record NZ_LRRH01000023.1, on the reverse strand, counting down.
GTGCGCGTGCATCGCGTTGTACATCGCGTTCCACGCGGTGACTTCCATGCTCATCTCGGTGAGCCTCCCTCTCTCGATTGTCCCCGACCGTAGAACCTCGAGCGGGCTCGAGGTCAAGGGTAGCTCTCGACAGTCCGACCCGCGGCATGTCGCTCGAGTGCTCCACGGCAGTGATAATGTCGCCCCGCCGGAGGGGGAGCCGGACGGACGTGAGCAACGTCGTTCGCTGATCGGGGGGATTTCGAAACGTGACCAGTGCTGTTCCGGACGAATCTGCTGTATTCGTCGACGACTACCTGGAAGAAGTGGCGGGGATACCGCCGGCGGGTCGAGCGCCGGGTTCGGTGAACTCCGGGCCGGGCAGTGACGTCGAACTCTTCCGGGTGAACCCGGGCGAACTTGAACGGCTGTCCAAATTGCTCGATTCGGCGGTAGAGGTAATCGAAGATCTTTCGGCGGTCCTCGGGTCCGGAGATTCGGTTGTGCGATTTCCTGGATGTCGCGTCGCGCAGGCGAGTGCGGCAGTGACCGAACTTCTGAACACAGCCTCAGTTGCTGCGGCAGACCGGATCGCGTACATGTCGGGCGTCGCGCGGGGCTCGGCGGGCGATTACCGTATTGCTGACGGTGCTTTCGCGGCGAAACTTGTTGCAGTGGGTAATCTTCGGTGACGCCCATGCGATCCCAGGTCGAACTGTGGCGGCCGTCGGATCTGACCGTGACGGCTTCCAACCTGGACGGGTTTCGCCGGTCCATAGTCGATGTTGTCGAAACCATGCGTAACGACGTTGATGGAATGGCTCCGGACTGGTCCGGAATTGCCTTCGATGCAGCAGCACGCAGAGCGGACGACGAGTACGACGAGGTTCGTCGCCTTGGGAGAACGATTCAGGCGATTGTCGATGCGTACAACGAGGGTGCGCGGGAACTCGAGTCCGTGTTGGGGTTCCTTCGCCGCGTGGTAGTCGAGACCGAGGAACTGTTCGTCGTCACCGAAGAATGGGCGCTCACTCGCAAACCGGCTGAAGAGGGTGGGCTTCGGGATCGTCAGGATGAACTCGCAGACTACTTCGCGGAACGGATCCGTAACGCCGTTGCAGGAGTCCGGATGTTCGACGAGAAGCTCGCGGCTGCGTTGGAGGCATTCGGTGTCGAGCTCTCCCTGAACAGTCCGCAGGGCGTGCCTTCGGATCTACGGGATGCAATTGCTTCGACACCTGGACGATTGACCGCTGCCTCGGTCGCATTCGAGGCGATGTTCGGAAGGCGACCCGCGGGCGCGGTCGACTGGCGCACCGCTGTGGCACTCGATCCCACCAGTTATCTCGACAAGAACCAGGGCGTCCGGGCCGAGGTGGTCGTCGGTCGTATCGAGCCGGTCCCGGGGCAGGGAATCGTCAGGATGGGCCTCTACATTCCGGCGGGTGAGGTCGTCAACTTCCCTCACAACGATCTCGGTGACGACCGTGGCGAGGATCAGACGTTCGATCCGGAACGGACGAGGGTTTCGCTGTATGTGGACTACGAGAACGGTCTGGTGATTGCGCGCCAGAACCCCTCTGTCGGGGTGGCGGGTGAAGTGGGGGTCGGCGTTCCGGAGGTGAACGTACAGCAACTCTCGGACGGGTCGGTGCGCCTTCAGTACGAGGCGGAGAATGCGCTGCCTCCCCTCGATTCGGAGACACTGGCGACCTTTTATACCGTGAATGGGGACATCGTTCTCTCTCCTGGCCCGGACGGCGTCGGTGTTGCCGCGCAGATCGGGGACTATCCGTCTTTGGAGATCTATCAAGATTCAGAATCCGGCGGTACGCAGCAGATCTACATCGACCCGGCCGACAGCGGCTCGAAGTGGGGCCCAGTGGGCAACCTACCGTTCCATCACATCCTCGGTGATTACTCTTCGGCCACACAGCGTTTCGATGCTGTGCCGTCCATGGCGCTCTGGGAAGTGAGCGTCCCGTCGGCAGGCAGGGGTGGGTCGTGAAACGGATGGCCGGGATCGGATCGGTGTTGAAACCCCGCGTTGCCGCCGACGGGCTGTTCTGGGGCGTGGCGACGGTGACGGTGCCGATCACGGTCGCGTTCGCGAGCGCTGTGGCCATCTTCGCCTTCGAGGCGTTCCGGATGGACGATGCGGAGGAGCCCGAGCTGCTCGCGGCGTTGGTGGTTCTCGCGGTAATTCTGGTACCGCTCACCTGGGCGGTGCTGATGCGGACCACGTCGCGGATCCGCGCGGGGGTCGCGCTGGGGGTCGCGGTGGGATCGCTGGTCGCGGTGTACGGCGGCGTGATCCTGGTGGTGCGGTAGTGGTCGCCGACGAGGCCCGGGTTGTGCCCGGGCGAGTGTTCGGCCCGGCGAGCCTGATCGGTGTGGTCGCCGGGATCGTGGTGCAGGCGACCGTGCCGTTCTGGGTTCCACGCGAATTCGGGTGGATCGCAATGGTCTTTCCGCTCGTGTTCGGCCTGGGGTGCTGCATCATCCCGGGTCGTGCGCGCCATCTCGGCGTGGGGTCCGTCGTGTCGGCGGTGGCGCTACCGTTGTCGCTGCTCTTCGTCCTGGCGGCCGGCGCGCTTCTGCACGCGATGCGGTACTGACCGCGGTCGACGCGGTCAGTACCGCATCATTCACGACGAACGCTGTAAGGACCCCTGGTCAGCGCGCCACGTCGATCACCAGCCGGGTCGGGCCGGTCAGCGCGTAGACCGAGAATGCCGTGCCGGGCTCGGTGATGCCGATGAACGACTGGGTGACACCCTCGAACACGCCCGCTCCGTTGACCTCGACGACCGAGCCGCCGGGCGCCGCGAGCACCGGTTGGGGACCCGAATACTGGTCGACGCCGCTGTCGAACGGGTACGCCGAGCCGTCGATGAGCACTTGGAGGATCGCACCGCCCGCGACCTGCACGTCGGTGCCGCTCCCGTCCTGCACGGCGCGGTCGACGTAGCCGACGCGCCAGCCGGGGGCCCCGGTGCCGCCGAGCTCGTAGACCACACGGTCGAAGCCGTCGTGGACGCCCGTGCGGATGTCGGTGACGGTGAGCTTCGAGCCGGGCTCCGCCGGGGAAGTCTTGTCGGTCGCGTCGACCGGGAGGTTCTCCGAGACCGCAGGCTCGGTTGTGGTGATGGCGGCTGTCGTGCCGGCCGACGCGGGCGGAGCGGGGCTCTGGGAGTCGGCGCACCCCGCGACGGTCAGGACGGTAGCAGCGGCAACGGCGACGACGGCGATGCGGCGGTGGTTCATGGGATCGATGTTACGGCTGTGACCCGCGAGAGCCGGGGATTGGCGGGTCCGTCACGTGTGCGTCGAAGTGCTCCCGCTCGGTTCGTCAGGCACCTTCGAGTACCTAATTCCCGCAGAAGCCGGCCCGCGCCCGGCCGAGCTGCTCACCCGGACGGCGACCGGCGGGAGCATGCCGTGTTGCCGCTGGACCGCGCGGCCGACGCGTATCGCGCCGTGGCCGGGCGGGGGGGTACGCGGCCGGTACGTCCTCGTGCCCTGACCGCGCCCGAGGGTTGACGGTCGCCGGAGTTAGGGTGCACAATTCAACAGACGATGATTTCATCACTCGATGAATAGAGTCCCTCATGAACGACTCCACTCCTGCCGTGGACATCCGTGACCTGAACGTCCGCCGCGGCCCGCACCGCGCCCTCGAGGGCGTAACGGTCACGATCCCCAGAGGCTCGATCACCGGACTGCTCGGGCCGTCCGGTTGCGGGAAGACCACGCTGATGCGGTGCATCGTCGGCACCCAGATCGTCGAATCCGGCACCGTCACCGTCCTGGACCGGCCCGCCGGAGAGGCGAGCCTGCGTCGGCGGGTCGGTTACGTGACCCAGGCGCCGAGCGTCTACCTCGATCTGACCGTCGCCGAGAACGTCGCCCACTTCGCCGCCCTGTACGGGAAATCGGGCTCCGTCGTCCGCGACACCATCGCGGCCGTCGGACTGGGCAGCCACACGAAACAACACGCAGGCAACCTGTCCGGCGGTCAGCTCGGGCGGGTGTCGCTGGCGTGCGCTCTGGTGGGCGAGCCGGAACTGCTCGTCCTGGACGAACCCACCGTCGGCCTCGATCCCGTTCTGCGCGTGGAACTGTGGGAACACTTCCACACCCTGGCCGACCGGGGCGTCACGCTGGTGATCTCGAGCCACGTCATGGACGAGGCGGACCGCTGCGCACGTCTGCTGCTGATGCGCGAGGGCCGGGTGCTCGCGCAGCTCACTCCCGGCGAGCTGCGCGAACAGACCGGCGAACCCCAGCTCGAGGACGCATTTCTCAGGTTGATCCGGGCCGGAACGGGAGGCGCGTCGTGAACGCCACCATCTACGCCGCGACGACGACGCGGATCCTGCGGCAGTTGCGGTCCGATCATCGCACCGTCGCGATGATCGTGCTCGTACCGAGCCTGCTGATGATCCTGCTGTTCTTCATCTACCGGAACGTGCCGGCGCCGCCGGTGGGTCCGTCCCTGTTCGACCGCATCGCGATCACGATGCTCGGGATCCTGCCGTTCGTGGTGATGTTCCTCGTCACGTCCATCGCGATGCAGCGCGAACGCTCGTCGGGCACCCTCGAACGACTGCTCACCACACCGCTGACGAAGTTCGATCTGCTCGCCGGGTACGGCAGCGCGTTCTCCCTCGCGGCGGCCGTGCAGGCCGGTCTGGCGTGTCTCGTGTCCTTCGGGCTGCTGGGTCTGGCCACCCTGGGAAACGTCGGGTGGGTCATTCTCATCGCGGTGCTCGACGCCGTGCTCGGAGTCTCCCTGGGCCTGCTGTGCAGCGCGTTCGCCCGCACCGAGTTCCAGGCCGTGCAGTTCATGCCGGTGATCGTCATCCCCCAGTTGCTGCTGTGCGGTCTGCTCGTGCCGCGCGATCAGCTCCCCGACTGGCTGCAGTGGATCAGCAACGTGCTGCCCCTGAGTTACGCGGTGGAGGCCCTGCAGCAGGTCGCCGCCCATCCCGGGATCACCGCCGTGATGCTGCGTGACCTGGTGGTCGTCGTCGCCTTCGTGGTCGCTGCACTGTCGCTCGGGGCGGCGACACTGCGTCGGCGGACACCGTGACCGGGACGCGCCCGGGCCGTCGGCCGGGCAACTCCGGCAGCCGCGAGCGGATTCTGGAATCGGCGCGAGAACTGTTCGCCACCAACGGTTTCGGCGAGACTACCATCCGCTCGATCGCCGCCCGCGCCGAAGTGGACGCCGCGCTGGTGCACCACTACTTCGGCAGCAAACACGCCCTGTTCGCCGCGTCCATCGCGTTGCCCGTCGACCCCTACGACGTCCTCGCACCCGTCCGGGACGGACCTGTCGACGAGATCGGGCCGCGGCTGGCGTCCGCGCTGCTCGGTGTCTGGGATTCGCCGCACCGCGACGCCATCGTCGCGGTGTTCCGCACGGTCCTCGGCGGGAGCGGCGACATCGGGCTGCTGCGGACATTCCTGCTGGACATCGTCTTCGACGAAATCGTCCCCCGCGTGGATCACCCGGCGGGCACCGGACCGCTGCGCGTCGAACTCGTCGCGTCACAGATGGCGGGGTTGATGGTCACCCGCTACCTGCTGCGGCTCGAACCCCTCGCGTCACTGCCCGCCGACAGTGTGGTCGGTATCGTCGGCCCGACCCTGCAGCGTTATCTCACGGGGGAACTGGACCGGCCCAACCGCTCCCGCAGGTAGGCGATGTCGTCGGCCATCCCGTCCGCGGGTGTCTCCAGGACGATCGGGGCGCCGGCGGCAGCGGCCACCTCGGCGAGCAGCTCCCGGTCGATCTGCCCGTCGGCGAGGTTCGCGTGCCGGTCCCGGGCCGAATCGAACTCGTCGCGCGAGTTGTTCAGGTGCACCAGGTCGATTCGCCCGGTGACCGCGCGCACCCGCTCCACGACGTCGACCAGGTCTTCGCCGGCCGCCCATGCGTGGCAGGTGTCGAGACAGAACCCGGCACCGTAGCCGCCGATGGCATCCCACAACCGGCCGATCGCATCGACGTAGCGGGCCATCGCGAAATCACCGCCGGCGGTGTTCTCGACGAGGATCGGCACCGCGAAACCGCCCTTGTCCTCCTGCCGTTCGAACAGCTTCCGCCAGTTCTCCACACCGGCTGCCACGTTCTCGCCGTCGCGGACGTGCCCGCCGTGCACGACCAGACCGAGCGCGCCGATCGCGGCCGCCGCGGACGCGTGTTCGGCGACCGCCTTGCGCGACGGCATCCGCAGCCTGTTGTTCAGGCTCGCGACGTTGATGACGTAGGGCGAGTGCACCACCACATCGATGTCGGACGCGAGGATCTGCTCGGCGCGCGGGTGCGTTCCCGGCGTGTCCCACTTCTGCGGGTCGGACAGGAAGACCTGCACCAGGTCCGCGCCGAGACGTTCACCCTGACCGATCGGATCGTCGTCCTGCCGGACGTGTGCGCCTATCCGCATGTGCTCCAGCGTAACGCCGGGGCGACCTACGCTTCGGGTTCTCCGACCGGGATGGAGGTGCCCAGTTCGTCGCCGTGGCCGCACGTGCAGCCGTCGCCGCAGCCGCCCCCACCGCATTCGCCCGCGTACGAGTCGTCGTCGGCGTCGCAGTCGAGGACGCCGCCGAACCGGGACGCGAAGTCGTCGTCCAGCTCGTGGGTGAGATCGTGGATCTCACCGATCAGGTTCACCAGGTGCTGTGGGGTGAACGGATCGGCGTCGAGGATCGTCGACACCAGCAGATGCCCCTGCTGGAGGCTGAAGCGCAGGCGGGGCCATTCCTCGGACAGCTCCGCGACCAGCTCGGCCGTGTTGTCCCGGCTGCCGACCTCGCTGAGCAGCGACGACCACACGTGCAGCTCCGGCGATTCGTCGGAGACGGTGACGAACACCCCGAACCCGTGGACGGGGATCACGATGTCGCCGTCCTCGTCGGTCTCCGGTGCACTGCCGAGCAGTTCCGCCAGTGCCCGGGTGCTCAGGTCGATCAGCTGCTGCCGTTCCTCGGTCGCCACGGCGAGTTCGCCGTCGACGCGGATCGGTCCGTCGTGGGTGTCGTGGTCGGTCATCGTGTCCTCCCGGTGGGCGCCGACCCGGGTGGTACGGCCTCGGCACCCGAGCCTAGGCGATCCCGGCGAGCAGGATCGGTCCAGGTCCGGGGAGCAGCGACCCGATCACCGGGACCGCGGCTGTCCGGTGCCCGAGCGATCTGTTTGCATTCCGGGCGGCACGCAGCAATACCCGGCACGCAACAGCACGGAAGGGTCGTCAATGGGCACACTCGAAGGCAAGGTCGCGTTCATCACCGGCGCCGGACAGGGCGTGGGGCAGGGGATAGCGTTCGCGCTGGCCCGTGAGGGCGCCTCGATCGCCGTGTCCGGCCGCACCGAATCCAAGCTCACCGACACCGTCGAGCAGATCCGCGCGTTCGGCGGCACCGCCGAGCCGATCGTGTGCGACATCGCGGACACCGCGCAGATCACGGCCGCGATCGACCGGACCGTCGAGGTGTTCGGCGGAGTCGACATCCTCGTCAACAACGCCAGCCTCAACCCGCTCGGGCCGCTGCTCGAGCTCACCCCGGAGCTGATGGCCAAGGCCTACGGGTCCGGTCCGATCGCCGCACTGCACGCGATGCAGGCCGTGTATCCGATCATGAAGGAACGCGGGGGCGGCAACATCGTGAACCTGGTGACCTCCGCGGCGGTCCGGTGGGACACGAGCGGCTACGGCGCCTACGCCTCCGTCAAGGAGGCGTTGCGGTCGCTGACCCGCACCGCCGCCTCCGAATGGGGTCCCGACAACATCCGCGTCAACGCCGTGTCTCCGCACGCCCTCTCGCCCGGACTGAAATGGTGGACCGAGAACCGGCCGGAAGAGGCCGCCGAGTTCGTCGCGACCATTCCGCTGCGCCGCATCGGCGAGTGCGAGGAGGACATCGGACGTGCGGTCGCGTGGATCGTCAGCGACGGCGCGCGCTATCTCACCGGCGCCACCGTCCCGCTCGACGGAGGCCAGGCCCGCTGGAGCTGACCCCGTCCGGGCACCCGGGGACGAGGATCAGGGTGGTCCCCGATGGTGCCCGGACGCGGGACCGGCAAAGATGGAGCCCATGTCATCCCACAGCGCCGCAGCCGCCCGCGCCATCGACCTGAAGAAGATCTACGGAACCGGCGAGACCGCCGTGCACGCCCTCGCCGGGGTGACCGCCGATTTCGCGGCGGGGGAGTTCACCGCCATCATGGGCCCGTCCGGTTCGGGCAAATCGACGCTCATGCACTGCCTGGCCGGTCTCGACAGCGCGACCGCCGGGTCCGTGCTCATCGGCGACACCGACCTGACGTCGCTGTCCGACAAGCAGATGACGCAGCTGCGCCGCGACCGCATCGGCTTTGTGTTCCAGGCGTTCAACCTGGTGCCGACGCTCACCGCGCTCGAGAACATCACGCTGCCGCTCGACATCGCCGGCCGCAAGGTCGATCGGGAGTGGCTCGACACCGTGGTGTCCCGGCTCGGTCTCGGGGAGCGCCTCGGCCACCGTCCGGGCGAGCTGTCCGGCGGTCAGCAGCAGCGCGTGGCCTGCGCTCGCGCACTCGCCGGCCGGCCCGACATCATCTTCGGCGACGAACCGACCGGCAACCTGGACTCGCGGTCGTCGAGCGAGGTCCTGTCGATCCTGCGGGCCTCCGTCGACGAGTTCGGGCAGACCGTCGTCATCGTCACCCACGATCCCACCGCGGCGAGCTACGCGGACCGCGTGGTGTTCCTCGCCGACGGCAGCATCGTCGACGAACTGCGCAATCCGACCGCGGACGCCGTGCTCGACCGGATGAAGCGGTTCGACACGACCACCGTGCCCGTGGCGGAGTAGGGGACACCTGACGATGAGTTCGAATCCCATCACCAAGGTTGCCCTGCGCAACATCGCCGCGCACAAGGTCCGGCTGCTGCTGACGGTGCTGTCCGTGGTGCTCGGCACCGCGTTCGTCACCGGCTCGTTCGTGTTCACCGACACCCTGCAGCGCACGTTCGACGACATCTTCGCCGACGTCGCCAAGGGAGTCGATGTACGCGTGAGCCCCGAACGGGCCGGCGCCAGCGGCGTCCCGGTCGAGGACCTCGATGTGGTCACAGCCGTGCCGGGCGTGCAGACCGTGGTGCCCTCGTTCGGCGGCGGTGTCATCGTCCTCGACTCGGAGGGTGCCGCGATCCAGACCGGGGGCGCCCCCGCCGAAGGACACGCCTACCTCCCGCCGGACCGCATGCTCGGCGACCCGGAGACGTTCGTGGCGGGCGGTCCGCCCACCGCGGACGGCCAGATCGCGCTGAACTCGAGTGCCGCGGAGCGAGGCAACCTCGCCGTCGGTGACACGACGAAGATCCTCACCGCTTCCCACGGCATCCAGCCCGTCACGATCAGCGGCATCTACGACGTCGACAGCGACACCGGCGGCTACGTCGGCGCGCTGTTCACCGAGGAGCAGGCCCGCACCCTGTTCACCGACGGCCGGTACGTGCAGTATCTGGACGTCGCCTCCGACGGCAGCGTGTCTCCGGACGAGCTGCGCGACGAGATCGCCGCCGCCGTGCCGGACATGAAGGTGCAGACCGGTGCCGAAGTCACCGAGGACGTCAAGTCCGATGTCGAGCAGGCGCTGAGCTTCCTCAACTACTTCCTGCTCGCGTTCGGCGCGATCGCGCTGCTGGTCGGCACGTTCATCATCTACAACACCTTCTCGATGATCGTCGCCCAGCGCCTGCGCGAACTGGCACTGCTGCGTGCCATCGGCGCCAGCCGCCAGCAGGTCGGCCGTTCCGTGACCCTCGAGGCACTGGTGGTCGGCATCGTCGGCAGCGCCCTGGGTATCGCTGCGGGTGTGGCCCTGGCCTACGGGCTGCGTGCCGCGCTCGGCGCGGCCGACATCGGCCTGCCCGCCGGTCCTCTGCAGCTCGCGCCGCGCACGGTGATCATCGCGCTGCTCGTCGGCGTCATCGTCACCGTCGTCAGCGCGTACGCCCCGGCGCGCCGCGCCACCAAGGTGCCGCCGGTCGCGGCGATGCGTGAGGAATCCACCGCCACGGTCGAGTCGCTGCGGGTGCGCACCCTCGTCGGTGCGGTCGCCGCGGTCGCCGGTGCCGTGCTCGTCGTGGTCGGTGCGCAGGGCACGGGCGGCGGCGCCGCCGCGACCGTCGGCGTGGGTGCGCTCGCGCTGATCTTCGCGGTGCTCCTCGCCGCACCCGCCCTGTCGCGGCCGATCGTCGGCGCACTGGGAGCGGTCTTCGCCCGGCCGTTCGGCGCGGTCGGCCGGCTCGCCCGCACCAACGCCGCGCGGAACCCGCGGCGCACCGCGGCCACGGCGTTCGCCCTGACCCTCGGCCTCATGCTGGTCTCGGTCATCGCCGTGTTCGGCGCGTCCGCCAAGTCCAGCGTGAACACGCTCGTCGACACCGGCGTCAAATCCGAGTTCATGCTCATGGGCCCACAGATGATGGGAGTTCCGGCGGGTGCGGAGACCGCGGCAGCCGGCGTCGCCGGGGTGACCGAGGCCGTCGGTGTGTACGGCGTGCAGGCGAAGGTCGGCGACGTCGACGAGTTCGGTACCGCATTGTCCGGGTCGGCCGGGGACGTGCTCGCCCTCGACATGACGGCCGGGTCGGAGGAGGTCGGCGACAGCGGAATGCTGGTCTCCACGGACACCGCCGACACGCACTCCCTGCAGGTGGGGTCGACGATCCCGCTCACCAATCGGGACGGCTCCACGATCGACGTGACGGTCGCCGGCATCTACGAGGACAACCAGGTGGTCGGCCCGTGGGTGCTGTCGTCGCAGCTGCTCGACGAGTTCGTCCCGGCGGCCTCCCGCGCCCCGATGGTGGTGCTGCTCAACACCGCCGACGGCAGCGACCCCGAGACGATCCGTACCGGTCTCGAGGACGCGACCAAGCAGTTCGTCGTGGTGCAGGTACTCGACCGCGAACAGTTCAAGGGTCAGCAGGCGGCGCAGATCGACACGCTGCTCGCCGTCCTCTACGGCCTGCTGGCGCTCGCCGTCGTCATCGCGATCCTCGGCATCGTCAACACGCTGGCGCTGTCGGTGGTGGAACGACGTCGGGAGATCGGCATGCTGCGCGCGGTCGGTATGCAGCGCGCCCAGGTGCGCCGCACCATCTACCTCGAGTCGCTGCTCATCGCCGTCTTCGGCGCCGTGATCGGATTGGTGCTCGGCCTGGTCTTCGGGTGGGGCTTCGTCCGCACCCTGGCCGATCAGGGGCTCGGGGAGATCACCGTTCCGTGGGGGCAGGTGCTGGCCATGCTGATCGGATCCGGTGTCGTCGGTGTCCTGGCCGCCCTGTGGCCGGGTGTCCGGGCGGCCAAGACACCCCCGCTCGAGGCAATCGCCGACGTGTGACGACCGTTGTGGAAACACCGTTTTCCACAACCGCACGATCCATCCACAGCCGACCGGCCCGCGACACTCGTCGCGGGCCGGTTGTCGTCGCACTCCTCTACTGTGACGAGCCGGGGGGTGATTGCGGATGGACATCCGACAACTACAGCAATGGGATCCGGACGCGCTCGAGCGGTTCGGCGGCGCACTCGGGGGGTTCGCCGGGCGGATCGAGACCGTCGGGACCGACGTCGTCGCGGTCGGCGCCGTGGGCGGGTCATGGATCGGGAATGCGTCCGACGCTGCCGTCGGCAATATCGCGCGGACCGGCAGACGCATTGTCGATCACGCGGATTCGTATCGGCGGGCCGGCCGGTGTGCGTCGGACTGCGCGCCGCGGCTACGGCTGCTGCGCGACCGGTTCGACGAAACGGTGCGCGGGGCCGCGGAACTGGGGTTGACGATCGGGCCGGACGGTACCGTCACCCCCGCCGGTTCCGCCGAATCCGAGCAGTTCCGCCTGCGTGTCGTCGCGATTCTCGAGTCCGCCGACGCACTCGACCGTGAGGCCGCGACGGTACTGGCCGAGCTCACGGGTGAAGCGGGTTCCCGGGCAACATCGTTCGGTGGACTGCACACCCAGGGCCCGGCGATCGTTCCGGTGCCCGGTCCGGGCACCGACCCACGTGAGGTGACCCGCTGGTGGGACATGCTCGGAGAGCAGGCACGCGAGAATCTGCTCACCACCCGGCCGGGGGAGATCGGGGGACTCGACGGCGTTCCCGCCGCCGACCGGGACCGTGCGAATCGTGCCCTGCTCGAGAGCGAACGGGTCCGGCTCGAACGGGTCGCCGCGCAACTGGCCACCGAACTCGACGGCAACATCTTCGGTGGACTGTTCAGCAATGCCGACGCCGGCCTCGAGCAGACCCGCAACAAGATCGCCGCACTCGATGCCATCGGTGAGGTCCTCGCGCGCGACGACCGGTATTTGCTGACCCTCGACCTGACCGGGCGCGAGGCCATGGCCGCGGTCGCGGTCGGCGACGTCGACACCGCCGATCACATCGCGGTCTTCACCCCGGGAGCCGGGTCGACCGTGCAGGGCAATCTCGCCGGCTACGACGAACAGATCGCGGAGGTACGGGCGCAGGCCGAGCGCGGGCTGGGCTCGGCCGGCGTCGAGGGTTCGGTCGCTGCGGTGACCTGGCTGAACTACCAGGCCCCCCAGTGGGGTTGGGGGCTCGCCGTCACCGAACACAGCCCGGTGTCCGATCTCGCGGCGACGCGCGCCGCGCCCCAGCTGAGCGGCTTCCTGTCGAGTCTCGATGCGCGCGAAGGCAATCCGAACGTGACCGCGATCGGGCATTCCTACGGTGCGCTCGTCACGGGCTTGGCGTTGGCGCAGGGCGCCCCCGCCGATGCCGCGGTGTTCCTGGGTGCACCGGGCATCGGCACCGACGACGTCGACGACCTGGGCCTGCCGCCGGGATCGGCGTTCCTGGTCGAGGCCGACCGTGACCCGGTCGCGGACGCCGGCACGTTCGGCGGCGACCCCAGCTTTCTCGACGGCCTGACCCGGCTGTCGTCGGACGCCGGGATCGACGGTTCCGGCACGCCGCACAGTGGCTCGACCGGCCACAGCGCCTATCTGAATCCGGGGACGATGAGCTCGTACAACGTCGCGCTGGTCGTTGCGGGGCTCGCCGGTCAGGCGGTGCGATGAGGGCCCGGCGTCTGCTGTCGGTGGCGGTGTTGCTCGCGGCGGCCACCGGCTGCGCATCCGGTCCCGAGTTCCGCGCCGTCCCGGAACCGGTCGCGCCGACCATCGATGGGGCCGTCGAGCATTACCTGCGGGTGCAGCGCGAGATCGCCGATGCGCTGTCGGCGGAGTTCCCCGAACTGGTTTTCGGACCCAGCCGCGCGCGACTGAATGCGGGATGTGAGATGCCGGACGGCAGCACGGGCTGGGTTGCCCACCTTCCGTTGCTTCTGTCCGACCACAGCGTGCCGAGCGACGTGCAGCGTGCCATCGACGTGTTCGACCGCGCCGCCGCCCGCGCGGGATTCCACCAGCACGAGCTGGTGCCGCGGCTGGCCCCGCTCTTCGACGAACGGCGGGTCGCGTCCGACGGCTCGTCGGTCACGTTCGGTGCCGGGGTGTCGACCGTGCTCGGACTCGAGGTCGGCTGTTACCCGCACTGACGGTCGCGTCGGTTACGCTCGGTTGTCCGTCAGTCCGAACCGGCGAGGGGGATGACATGCGTGCGGTTCTCGGTGTCGCGGTGGACGACGGTGAGATCAGCGCCGTACTCGTCGACGCGGACGTCCCGGCGCTCGGACCGTTCGATTCGCAGCGGTGGGCCGCGTCCGATACCGGTGAGACGGCCACCGCGACGGTCGGCGCCGTCGCCGCCATGACCGAACGCGCCGAACGTGCGGGGCTGACCATCGGCCGGATCGGTCTGGTGGCCGACGCCGAAGTCGCCGATGCGGTCCGGGAGGCGGCGTCCGTGGAGGTGACGGCCGTCGATGTGGACGCGGCCCGCATCGCGTACCTCGCCAACGCCCCCGAACTGGCCGCAACCCCGGTACTGGCCCTGCACACCCGCAGCGCGGGAGCCGAGACCGTCTCGGTCGTGGACGTTCCCGCCGGGACCGTACCCGCGGCGGTGACCCCGGACGGCGACGATCTGACGGGATACGCAGATCTGCTTCCGGACGCGATGGACGAGGCGATCGCCCGCGCCGGCCGGTCGCCGCAGGCCCTGGTGTTCCTCGACCTGCGCCCCGGCGACGCCGGGCTCGCCCGCGAACTGGCCGCTGTGCTCGGTGTTCCGTTCGTGACCCCGCACGGTGTGCCCTGGCACCGGGCGACCGGCGCGGCTCTGGTGGCGGCACGCCGGGACGCGCCGCCACCGGTGGCCGGGGGAAGCCGCGGCCGCGGACGGATCGCCGCGCTGGTGGCGTCGCTGGTCGCGCTGCTCGCGATTCTCGGAACCGGTCTCGCGGTCGCGATCGGTGGTGCCGGCGAATCCCGGCAGGCCGAACCGACCGTCGTGTTCGACGAACGGCCCGTCCCGACCTCGGCGCCGCCCGCGCCGACGGACGGCGGGGTTCCGGCGCCGGTGCCGTGCACGTCGGAGGCCCCCGGCGCACCGCAGGTCCGTCCCGCGTCCTGGCCGGTCCGTGTCTCGGATCCGGATCCGGGACCCGCACCGGCTCCCGCTCCGGCACCGCAGCCGTGCCCTTAGGAGATCCGGCCGCGGGTCAGCGACCCAGCCGCGCTCCCGCCGCGCGCATCGCATCCGCATCCGTCGCGACGACGATGCCGGCGAACCGGTCGCGGTAGTCGCCGAGGTCGTCGCCGACCGATCCGACGACCGCGACCACCGGTACCGAACCGGTCCGGTCGAGGATCGCCGAGACGATCTTTCCGGCCCGGCTCTGCCCGTCGAGGCGTCCCTCGCCGACGACCACCAGGTCGGCGGTTGTGAGCTTCCGGTCGAATTCGAGTGCGTCGAGCACGAATTCGGCGCCCGAGCGCAGTTCGGCGCAGTACCTGGCCCACATGCCGCCGGAGAATCCGCCGGCCGCGCCGGTGCCGTCGACGCACCGCGGGTCGCGGGGCAGAGCCGTCGCGGTCGCGTCGAGCCGTTGTGTGAGCAGATCCACGGTGGCGGGGTCGGCGCCCTTCTGCGGTCCGAACACCCGTGCCGCATCGACGTACCGGGTGGTGACGTCGGTCAGAACGGTGACCGACGCACCGCGCAGGCCGCCGGACGAGTCGATCGCGGCGATGGCCCCGAGGCCGCCGTCGGTGGTCGCCGAACCGCCGGCCGCGACGACGATCCACGCCGCACCGCGCCGCGCCGCCTCCGCCATGAGCAGCCCGGTGCCGTAGGTGTCGGCGGTGACGGGATCGCGGAAACCGTTGTGGGCGGTGGTGATCCCGCTCGCGGTGGCGAGTTCGACGACGGCGGTGCCGTCCGGTGCCAGCCCGAGCACGCCGGGGCACGGGACGCGCCACGGGTTGACCGTCTCGACGGTGACGTGGTCCAGGCGCAGCGGTCCGGTCAGGGCGTCGAGGGTGCCTTCGCCGCCGTCGGCGACGGGCAGCCGGACGGCCTCGTGCCCTGCGGACTCGGCGCCGGACGCGACGGCCTCGGCGACCTCGGCCGCCCGGTAGGTGCCCTTGAAGCTGTCCGGCGCGATCAGGATCCGCACGTCGGTGCTCCCGTCACGAGCGCAGCACCCATTCGAAGGCCGCGGCCTCGGAACGCGCGCCCTGCGTGGCCCGCGCCCGGTTCGGCTCGTCCAGTTCGGCCACGAGGTCCTCGCCGAGCCGCACCAGATCGGCGAACACGTCCGGCGACAGCCACTGTGGGCGGGTCGCGAACAGCAGGTCCTCGGTGGCGGTGTTGCCGCTCGCGCCGGGCGCGAACGGGCACCCGCCGAGCCCGGCGAGGGCGCCGTCGACGACGCTCGCCCCGGCGGACACCGCGGCGAGGCTGTTCGCGACGCCCAGCCCCCACGTGTCGTGGCCGTGGTAGACGATGCGGCGGCCGGGGGATTCGGTGTGCACGCGGGAGACCAGGGCGGCGACCTGGCCGGGCACGGCCTGCCCGAGGGTGTCGGCGAGCACGATGTCGGCCGCGCCGTCGGTACGCGGATCGCACGCGATGTCCAGTACCCGGTCGGGATCGACGGGGCCGTCGAACGGGCACGTGAACGATGTGGCCAGACACAACTGGATGCTGCCGCCGGCGGCGTGGGCCAGGTCGACGGCCGCGGGCATCGCGGCGACGCTGGTCTCGGTGTCGCGGCCGATGTTCGCGTTGTTGTGGGCGTCGGACACCGAGAAGCAGTACTGGAAGTGCCGGGCGCCGGCCGCGATCGCCTTCTCCACGTGCCGGGGCGTGGCGACCCACACCCAGCAGCGGTCGAGTTCCTCCTCGGTGAGCGCCGAGATCAGTTCGAGGGTGTTGGCCATCGGCGGGACCAGATCCGGGCGTGCGAGCGAACCGATCTCGAGTTCGGGGACACCCGCGTCCAGCAGGGACCGGACGAGACGCACCTTGCGTTCGGTCGGCAGGAGCTTGCCGGTCAGTTGCAGTCCGTCGCGCAGCGTCACATCCCGCACACGGACGTGTTCGAAGTTCACGTGTCGCCTCTCCGTCGTCGATGTCCGCTCCGAGCCTACGGACCGGAGGGGCCGGTGGGGGAGCCTGCGGAATGCGGATTTTCTGACACGCCGGACCGGGTGTCGCGGCAGTTGTGACAGGTGACACTATGGTCGATTGTCGGATTGGGGCCTTGCGGAAGGTGCGTGGTCATGGGTGTGGTCCTCGCCAAGGCGTTGCTGTGGTGTGCACTGCTGGCAGGTGTCGTCGGGGCCGCGGTCGCGGTCAACGCCCTGCACGTCAACGGTGCCGTCGCGTCGTTGATCGTCGCGTTCGTGGCGGGCCTGGTGCTGCTGCGGCTGAGGCCCGCCGCGCAGGACACCCAGGATTCCGACACCGCGGCGTCCTGAGCGGTCGCAGTCTCACGGGCACCCCTGCGGTGCCGGCACACCGGCGAGCCGGTCGGCGATCCAGTCCAGCATCCCGGGTGCACCCGCGATCGCGGCCGTCAGGTGCTCACCCCACACCGGCACATAGGTCACGTTCGCTCCGCCGGCGCACCATTGCCGTTGCAGGGCAAGCACTCCTGATTCCGGGATGAACTCGTCACCGAGGAAGACCTGCGACGACCCGTGGTACAGGTACATCGGGGCCTGCGGGATCTGCCCGCCGAGCCGGTTGGCGTCGAGCACCTGCCGGACGCCCGGATCGTCGAAGGGATCCGGCACGGTGGTGAACGCCTCGACCGGAACCATGGCGATCCCCCCGACGGCGAGCGCGATCGTGCACTGGTCCTTCAACGGGGTCGTGGCGAGCTGAGCGGTCAGCGGGTCGGCCAAGGCCAGCAGTTGCGGATACTCGCGGGCCAGACCGACCGTGGCCGCGAGGAACAGCCCCGAGCCGAGCTGCCCGTTCATCGTGATCCGCAGCAGCGACAGGTCGGCGGGCAGCCCACCGGCCGCGGCACCGGCGAACCGCACGTCAGGGGCATAGGTCGGCTGCAGCTGGGCAGCCCAGCCCGTCGCGATGGCGCCGCCGCTGTATCCGGTCATCGCGAGCGGAGCACCCGCGAGTTCGGGTGCGACGGTGCGCAACCCGCGCACCGAGTCCAGCACGGCGTGCCCGGCCATCGGACCTGCGGCGTACGCCATGTGCGGCCCCTGGTGATCCGGGACGAGCACCGCCCAGCCGTGGGCGAGCAGGATCGGCAGCATCGGCGGTGCGTCGATGTCGACGGCGTCGTGCACCATGCGGTACGACGGGGTGCAGCGGGAGCCGAGCGAATCGATCGCCATGTTGTAGACGACGACCGGCCGCGGCCCCGCCGGCCACGGGGTGTCGGGCAGCACGAGCGTCGCCGTCACCGGGATCGGACGACCGGACGAATCAGTCGAGCGCACCATGAACCGGCGCGCGGTGTGCGGGACGACCGACGCGGGCAGCGCACGCATCCGCGTGGGTTGCTCCCGCAGCACCGTGCCCGGGTCGTACGCGCCGAGATCGCCGGGTGGGTCGAAGAACGGGTCGTCGACGATCGGCGCAGGCAGGATCGCGTCGAGTGTCACCCGCGGCGGAGCCGGAACGGGGAGCGGGAACCCGGACACCGGATCCGCGGACGCCGGGCCGTCCGACAGGAGACACACCGCGACGAGGACCGTTGCCAGCAGCGCCGGGAGGGACAGCGCCCGGGACGCTCGATGTGGACGTCGCATTCGGAACTCCTCACCCGAGGTGAACCGCGGTGGAATGCCCGGCATGATCAACGGTACCGCCGGGTGCCGGCGGATCCGGTGGAATCGGCGGCGCCGGACCGGCCCGTCCGGCACCGGCCACGACGAGGATCCGTCGATGCGCCCAGACCGGTCGGCGCACCGGTAGAGTTTTCCCAGGGGGTGCCGCTCGGGTGACCGTGGCGGTCGGGGGGCGTGGTATTTCCCCGAGCCGTCGAAGAGGAGCACCCGGTCGTGTCGCTGTGGTCCATCGCGTTGTCCGACAACGAACTCGGGGAGCGTCGCTGGCTCGACCTGATGCCCTGGCTGGACCGGTACGGGTCCGGGCGTGCCGCCGCGTTGTCCGAACTGGCGCCGGGAGACCGGTGGTGGGAGAAACAGTCGCCGGCCGAGACGGCCGCGTCGGCCGATGTTCCCGCGGTGTGCGCGGCACTCGCCCGCATCTACGTGACCGACCACCCCGACATGCCCCTCGCCGACGGGCTCGCCGACCCGATCGACGTACCGGTCGCCGCCCTGGACCTCGGAACGGCCGCGGCCACGGTCGTCGACCGCCTGCCGGGGGTCGCGACCACGGCCGCGTTGTTCGCCCGTACCCCGTCCGACCTGTTCGCGGTGCGCGGTGCCGGACCCGGCACCGTCCACGAGATCGTGTGTGCGGCGATGGTCGTCGCGATCCTGCGGGATCCCGGTGTGCTCCGCGCGCCCGAGGGCGCCCCGGGTGGATCGGACACACCCGCGCTCGACCTGCTGATCTCCGATCTCGCGGAGCTGGCCCGGTGGCAGGTGCTGCGGGGCCACGGCGACCGGCCGCTGCTGCGCATCCACCTCGAGGACGGCGCCCCCGAGGAGATCCAGGAGGTCGCCGCGCGCATCACGGCACTCACCGCGCAGGACCTGCGGATGCCCGCCCCGCAGGACCCGGTCGCCGAACTCGGCGGATATGTCGCCGCCCTACCCGAATCCGACCGGCAGCACCTGCGGCAACGGGTCCTCGGCGACGACCTCGCGGACCTGTCCGCCCCGTCGACGTTCCCGTACGACACGGCCGTCGGGGACCTGCTCGCCGCGGTACGCGTGCAGGTGCGGCCGGTCGCCTCGCTCGACCGGATCGAGGCGCTGTTTCCGGACCTGTCCCGGCAGGTTCCGGGGCTCGGGGTCCCGCTGCGACAGGTGCTGGACCGTCTCGACGACCGCTTCGAGGTGGCGGACGGCTGGGTCGCGGTGCCGAACCTGCCCGAGGCGGAGAGGCAGACGCGGGCCCTGCTCGCCGAGTTCGAATCCGAGAACGGGGTCGTCGAGCCCGCGGCCGTCGCGACGCTGTGGAATCTGCCCGCCGGTGAACTCACCGCCTGGCTGCAGCACTGCGGACTGCCGATGTTCGACGGCCGGGTCCTCACACGCCAGGACAGTCTGGCCGACCGCGCGGCGCAGGTCCTCGAGGTGCTCGGCGACCCCATGTCGGCGGCCGACCTCGTCACCCGGATGGACACCACCCACGACACCGCGACCGTCATCGACGAGATCGCGGACGACGAACGGTTCGCCGTCACCGAGTCGGGAGTGTGGTCCCTCGTCCAATGGGAAACCGACGTCCCGGGGGCGGTCCGGGCCCGCATCGCCCGGATCGTCGACGCGGCGGGAGGGTCCACCGACACCGCCGTCCTCGCCGAGGCGCTGAGCGCACGGTTCCCCGTCTCCCGGGCCGCGGCCCTGCTCTTCGCGGACAGCGGTGATTTCGAGGTCGCCGGCGGCCTCGTGCGCCGCCGGGTACGCGACCACGTCCGGGTGCGGTCGCCGCGCCGCACACGCCGTCTGTACCGGCTCGGCGACGTGTCGCGGCTGCGGATCACCGCGACCCGTGACCACCTGCGGGGCGCCGACTTCCCGGTACCGTCGGCTGTCGCGGCGATCGTCGGGTGCCCGCCGGGCGGAGAACGGATGCTCGGATCCCGTCTGGGTACGCAGGTGATGCGGTGGTCGGGTGCGACCCCGCAGCTCGGCACGGTGCGCCGGTTCCTCGAGGATCTCGGTGTCGAGGAGGACAACGAGGTCTTCCTCGAGTTCCACCCGGACGGCCACTTCGACGTCGTGCCGCTGCGCACGGTCGCCGACAACGCCGACCCGCTGCGCAAGGCGCTGGCGCTGGTGGGGCATTCGACGCCGGAGATCGTGCCGGAGGACGGCACCGCCGCGGCGCTCGCCGCCGCGATCGGTGTCGACGACGAGACCCGCCCGCGCCGCGTCCTGAGCGCGTACCGGGCCCGCCGGGAGATCGACGTCGTCGCGCTGCTCGAGGACGCCTGGGTGCGCGTCCCGAACTGACGGCCCGGGTGTGCACGTGGGACTGCCGGGTACCGCGTGCGCCCGGAAACCGGACGTAGCACCATGGACGTCATGACCGAACCGAACCCCGATTCCGCCGGCGCCGCGTCGCCCGGCGCGGAGTCTCGCGACTCGTCGTCGCTCGACGCGGTGGTCCGTGCCCTGCGAGGCGCCGTCCCGTCGGTGGAGGCCGCGGTGGCCCGGGTGTACGCCGGTCCGGCCGGGGCGGACTCCGACACGGTCGAGCAGCTCCTCGAACTGGCCGGGGCCCCCGGACTCGGCGACGTCGTCGCCCACCACAACGCGCTGTCCCGGGCCGTCGGGATCGTCGACCAGACCGGTGCGCTGC
Organism: Rhodococcus phenolicus; assembly: GCF_001646785.1. Taxonomy (GTDB): domain Bacteria; phylum Actinomycetota; class Actinomycetes; order Mycobacteriales; family Mycobacteriaceae; genus Rhodococcus; species Rhodococcus phenolicus. Next base: position 17,551 of record NZ_LRRH01000023.1, on the reverse strand, counting down.
CGCCACGGGAATGGGACGCGATCGCCGGCCTGGGTGCGCCGCTCGCCTCGGCCGTCACCCGGCTGCGCACCCGCGCGGCGACGGTGCTGGACGCCGCCGATGCCGCCGAACCGGGCGCGCTCGATCCGGAGCAGCGGCTCGGTGAGACCCTGCAACTGCTCGTCCTCGTCGAGGACTGCGTGAACCTGTGGCATCGGCTGCGTCTGGACCACCTGCGCACCACCGATCCCGAAGCCCTGCCGGGAGCGATCGGGGAGGCCCGCGGCCTGCTCGCCGACCACTTCGCCCGCGACGGCGAGCTGCTGCGCCGTGCCCGCCGCGCCCTGGCACGGTCCGCCGACGGCAGTGCGCTCGAGCTGGTACGGCGGATGTCGTCGGCACGCACGGTGAAGAACCTGATCGATCTGCGTCAGGATCTCGACGACTTCCGGGCGGCGTGCCGGGCAGACGCCGCCGGGTGGCTCGACGACGAGGACCCCGCCGTCTCCGCGGCGCTCGAAGAGATCTCCAGTCCCGTCCGTGTCGTCGGAGGTGCGCTCGGCGTGGCGATCGGCGGCAGCGCCAAGGCGTTCGGGGACCGGGCCGCCGGCGTCGGCGCGTCCGGTGTCGAACGGATCGGCCGCGGCTTCGCCAAGGTGACCGAGGCCCGGCACCGTCACGAAGGCGACGATGCCGACGTCTCCGGCATCGTCGCCCCGAACGAGACCACTTGACCCGGAGTGCACTCCAGGAGTGACACTCGGGACATGCCTGTCACCGGGATTTCCATCGCCGACGCCGCGAACCGGCTCGGACTGTCCATCGAGACGTTGCGGTACTACGAGCGGGACGGTCTGCTCCTGCGGCCGGTGCCGCGTTCGGCCAGCGGCCACCGTCGCTACCAGGACCACGACCTCGGCTGGATCGAGCTGGTGACGCGACTGCGCTCCACCGGTATGCCGATCCGCGAGGTCCGGCGGTACGCCGATCTGGTGCGCGCCGGTGACGGCAACGAGAGCGAGCGGCTCGCGCTGCTACAGGCGCACCGGCTCGAGGTGCTGCGTCAGCTCGCCGAGGTCACCGCCCATCTGGGTGCGATCGACCACAAGATCGGCATCTACACCGACCGGCTCGAACGCGCGGCGCGGGCGGCCGGGGCTTGACCTGGAGTGCACTCCAGGCTGTTGGCTGGACGACATGAGCATCCACCAGCGCACACTCGGCGCCACCGCACCGCTCGCCGTCTCGGCTCTCGGTCTCGGTTGCATGGGCATGTCGGAGTTCTACGGCACCCCCGACGAGGCCGGGGGAGTCGACACGATCCACCGGGCCCTCGACCTGGGCGTCACGTTTCTCGACACCGCCGACATGTACGGTCCGTTCACCAACGAGCGGCTCGTCGGCCGGGCGATCGCCGGTCGCCGCGACGAGGTGCAACTCGCCACCAAGTTCGGCAACGAACGCCGCCCGGACGGCACCCGTGTCGGCATCAACGGCCACCCCGACTACGTGCGGGCCGCGTGCGACGCCTCGCTGCAGCGGCTCGGCGTCGACCATATCGACCTCTACTACCAGCATCGCGTGGACAGGACCGTGCCGATCGAGGACACGGTCGGTGCGATGGCCGAACTCGTCGCCTCCGGCAAGGTCCGCCGTCTCGGTCTGTCCGAGGCATCGGCGGCAACCGTCCGGCGCGCACACGCCGTGCACCCGATCACGGCGCTGCAGACCGAATATTCCCTGTTCACCCGCGACATCGAGGACGAGATCCTGCCGACGCTGCGCGAACTCGGCATCGGCCTGGTTCCGTACTCACCGCTGGGCCGGGGGGTGCTCACCGGGACGGTACCCGCGTCCGGGTTCGCTGCCGGCGACAGCCGGGGGTCCGCGTACTTCCCCCGGTCGAACGGCGAGAACCTGCGGACCAATCTCGTACTGGTCGACCGGGTCCGCGCGCTCGCCGACGAGCGCGGCTGCACACCGGGACAGCTCGCCCTCGCCTGGGTGGTGGCACAGGGCGACGACGTCGTGCCGATCCCCGGGACCAAGCGGGTGCGCTACCTGGAGGAGAACGTCGGCGCACTCGAGGTTCGTCTCGGGCCGGACGACCTCGCGGCGCTCGACGCCGCCGTGCCGCGCGGCGCCGTTGCCGGTGCCCGCTACGGCGACATGGACAGCATCGACGCCTGAGACCCTCGGACGCCTGAGACCTGGGTGAGCACACCACACCCCTGGGGTGTGTTCACCGCGGGGGCTCGGCGCGGGACGGTGGAGAAGCCGGATTCGAACCGGCGAACCGAAGAATCCACCGTCCCGCCGCGGAGCCCGCGGCACCAGCGATCAGGGGTTGTGAATCGATGGACCGCGCCGCGTCGACCACTGTCCACGAGCCGTTCCCGCTCTCGGCTGCCCAGCACGGACTGTGGTTCGCGCAGCAACTCGCACCCGACGTGCCGATCTGCATCGCCCAGTACCTCGACATCCGGGGCCCGCTCGATGTCGCACTGTTCCGCGACGTGGCGATGCGGGCCGCGCACGAATTCCAGTCGGTGTTCCTGCGCATCGTCGAGGTCGACGGTGAACCGCACCAGGTCGTCGACCCGCCTGCCGACGCGGCGATGGGGTTCCACGACCTCCGTGCCGAACCGGATCCGCTGACCGCCGCACAAACGTGGATGCACGCGAACTACACGTCGCCGGTCGATTTCGACCGCGACCACCTGTGCGAGTCGACGCTGCTGCGGGTCGGTGACGAGCACTACCTGTGGTACAGCCGCATCCACCACATCGCGCTCGACGGGCACGGCGCCGCGACGATGGTCGGCCGTGTCGCGTCCCTCTACACCGCCGCGGTGGAACGGTCGGTGCCGGAACCGAACCGGGCTGCGGACCTGCGCACCCTCGAACGGCTCGACCGCGATTACCGCGAGTCCCACCGGTTCGCCGCCGACCGCGACTACTGGGCGCAGCGCCTGGACACCCGCGCCGACGGTGCGACCCTCGCCGGCCGTGACGCACCGCCGGTCGCGACCGGCCGCACCGTCCGTGCCGCCCTGTCCGAGCGGGCCGCCGCGCTCCTCGCCGGCACCGAGAACGCCCCGGCCGCCACCCTCGTCGCGGCGTTCGCCCACTACCTGTCGCGGCGCACCGGTCGGCGCGAGGTCACCGTCGACGTCCCGGTCTCGGCGCGACCCACCGCGGTTCTGCGGCGCTCGGGCGGCATGCTCGCCAACGTCGCTCCGCTCCGGGTGCGGATGCGGCCGGGCGACACCGTCGGCGACCTGGTCGACCGCGTCCAGGCCGAACTGCTCGGCGCGCTGCGGCACCAGCGCGGCAACGTCGAGGAAATCCTGCGCGATCTCGGCGCCGACGCTGCCGCCCGCGCGGTCACCGGCCCGATGGTCAACGTGATGCTGTTCGACCGGCACCTGCAGTTCGGTGCGCTCTCCGCCGACTTCCACATCCTCACCGCCGGTCCGGTTCCGGACCTCGCGATGAACGTGTACCGCAGCGGCGCAACCGTATTCGTCGAACTCGCCGCCAACCCCGCTCGGTACGGCGACGACGACCTGCGGGCGCACCACGACGCCCTCGTCACGCTGGTCGAGACGATGCTCGCCGCCGACCCGGGAACCCGGCTGTCCGGTCTCGACGCCGCGCAGTGCACCGTCGTGCACGGTACCGGCCCGATGCCCGAGATCACCCTGCCGCAGCTGCTGGCCGACGCGGTCGCCGCGAACCCCGGCGGCATCGCGATCGCGGCATCCGGCCGCCGCGTCACCTACGCCGAACTCGACGCCGCGTCGAACCGGCTCGCCCGTCTGCTGCAGGCCGCCGGGGTCCGCCGCGAGTCGATCGTCGCGGTCGCGCTCACCCGATCCGTCGAATCGGTGACCGCGGTCTGGGCCGTCGCGAAGACCGGCGCCGCGTTCGTGCCGGTGGACCCGAACCACCCCTCCGGCCGCATCGAGCACATGATCACCGACTCGGAAGTGACGGTCGGTGTGACCGTCTCGGCGACACGGCACCGGCTGCCCGGCACGGTGCGCTGGCTGGCGCTCGACGAACCCGCCGGGGAGGTGTCCGACGAGCCGATCGTCGCCTCGGTCCGCCCCGGTCAGGCCGCGTACGTGATCTACACGTCGGGGTCGACCGGCCTGCCCAAGGGGGTCGTGGTCACCCACCACGGGCTGGCCGACCTGGTGACCGAACAACGCACCCGCACCGGCGTCGACCGCAATGCGAAGGTGTTGCACTGCGCCTCACCGAGTTTCGATGCATCGGTGTTCGAAATGCTGTGGGCGGCAGGGTCGGCCGCGACCCTGGTCGTCGTGCCCCCGACCGTCTACGGCGGTGGCGAACTGGCAGATCTTCTGCGGCGCGAGGCCGTCACCCACGCGGGGATGACCCCGAGCGTCCTGGCCTCGCTGGACCCCTCCGGCCTCGGCGCGCTGCGCACCCTGCTCGTCGCCGGGGAGGCGTGCGCACCGGAACTGGTGGACCGCTGGGCACCCGGCCGGACGATGCTCGACGGATACGGACCCACCGAATCCACCGTGATGGCCAATCTCAGCGAACCGCTCGCCGCCGGGGAACCGGTGACGATCGGCGGGCCGGCGCGCGGCTTCACCGAGGTGGTCCTCGACTCCGCGCTGCGCCCGGTCCCGGCCGGTGTCGCCGGCGAACTGTATCTCGGCGGCCCGGCACTGGCCCGCGGCTACCGGGGCCGCCCGTCGCTGACCGCGTCCCGGTTCGTCGCCGATCCCTTCGGTCGACCCGGGGCTCGTCTGTATCGCACCGGCGACGTCGTGCGCTGGCGGGACACCGCCGACGGCACTCCGACCCTCGACTACCTCGGCCGCTCCGACTTCCAGGTCAAGATCCGCGGTATCCGCGTCGAACTCGGCGAGATCGACGCCGCTCTCGCACGTCGCCGCGATGTCGGTTTCGCCGTCACCGTCGGGCGCGTCGGGCCTGCCGGGGACACCGTCCTCGTCTCCTACGTGCTGCCCGCCGAGGGAGAACCGGACGCCGGGGTCGCACCCGAGCCGGGCGCGCTGCTCGAGCATCTCCGGGACTTCGTGCCCACGCACATGATTCCGGCGGCGATCGTCGTGCTCGACGAACTGCCGCTCACCCCCGTCGGCAAACTCGACCGTGCCGCCCTGCCCGCCCCGGACCTCGCCCGTGCCGAATACCGGGCTCCGGTCACTGCCGCCGAGCGAGCCGCCGCGGACGCCTTCGCCGAGGTGCTGGGGCTGGAGCGGGCCGGTCTCGACGACAACTTCTTCGACCTCGGCGGCAACTCGCTGAGCGCAACCCGGGTTGTCGCGCGGGTCGGCGCCGACACCGGCACGGCCCTCGGTGTGCGGGACGTGTTCGAGGCGCCCACCGTCGCTGCACTCGCCGCCCGCGCGGACGAGGCCGTCCGGCGTGTGGGGGAGCGGCCCCCGCTGGTCGCAGGCCCGCGTCCCCGGCACGTGCCGCTCGCGCTCGCGCAGCAACGCATGTGGGTGGTCAACCAGGTCGATCCGACCTCCCCGGCCTACAACGTCCCGATCGCGCTGCGCCTGACCGGCGACCTGGACCTCGGCGCGCTGCGCGCCGCGCTCACCGACGTCCTGGAACGGCACGAGTCGCTGCGCACCGTCCACCCGTCGTCCCCCCAGGGTCCGCAGCAGGTCGTGCTTCCCGCCGACAGCATCGGCACCGATCTCACACCGGTGCAAGTGACGGGAGGAACCGAACTGCGGGAGCGGCTGCGCACCGTCGCCGCCGGCGGGTTCGACGTGAGCGTCGACGTCCCGATGCGCACCGCGCTGTTCCGGCTGGGCCCGGACGAGCACGTCGTGGCGATCGTGCTGCACCACATCGCGGCCGACGGGTTCTCGATGGCACCACTCGCGCGGGACGTCGTGCTCGCCTACACGAACCGCTCCGGGGGACGTGCGCCGCAGTGGGCGCCCCTGCCCGCGCACTACGCCGACTACACCCTCTGGCAGCGGGAGAAACTCGGCGACGACACCGACCCGGCTTCGCTCGCGACCGCGCAGCTCGACTTCTGGCGACGCACCCTCGACGGGCTGCCGGAACTGCTCGAACTGCCCACCGACCGGGACCGGACGGCGCAGCGTTCCGCGCACGGCGCCACCGTGCCCTTCGAGGTCGGATCGCGCGTACACCGCGCGCTGACCGATCTGGCCCGCGCGCACGACGCCACCGTGTTCATGGTCGTGCACGCCGCACTGGCGGTGCTGCTCGGAAAGTTGTCGGGTACATCGGATCTCGCGATCGGAACACCCGTGGCCGGGCGGGGCGACGCCGCGCTCGACGACATGGTCGGGATGTTCGTCAACACGGTGGCCCTCCGTACCCGCATCGCCCCGCAGTCCACGTTCGGGGAACTGGTGGCGCAGGTGCGCGACGACGATCTCGCCGCGTTCGGACATGCGGACGTGCCGTTCGATCACGTCGTCCGGGCGGTGGATCCGGTGCGGTCCTCCGCGCACGCACCGCTGTTCCAGGTCCTCCTCGAGTTCCGCAACCTCGACGCGACCCGGCTCGATCTGCCGGGACTGACCGTCGAGACCGTCGACTTCGACCTCGAGGTCGCCAAGTGCGACCTGTACCTGAGCGTCGACGAGACCCGGGACGAGACCGGCGCCCCCGCCGGGATGAGTGCCGAATTCGGGTTCACCACAGACATCTTCGACAGCAGCACAGTCGAGGGTTTCGCGCGCCGGTTCGTGCGGTTGCTCGACGCGGTCGTCGCCGAGCCGACACGGCCCATCGGTGTCTTCGACCTCCTCGACGACCCCGAACGCGCCGAACTGGTCCCGGTGTCGGGAGGAGCGCCGGCCCCCGCCGTGGCCCTGCCCGAGTTGTTCGCCGCCGCGGTGTCCGCCGACCCCGACGCGGTCGCGGTGGTCGCGGGGGAGCGCCGGCTGACCTACCGCGAGCTGGACCGGCAGTCGAACTGGCTGGCGCGGGTACTGATCCGCGCCGGTGTCGGTCCGGAGTCGATGGTGGCGATCGCGCTGCCACGGTCGGTCGAATCCGTGCTCTCGGTGTGGGCGGTCGCGAAGGCCGGGGCGGCCTTCCTTCCCGTCGACCCCGGCTATCCAGCGTCGCGGATCAAGCACATGATCGCCGATTCGGCTGTGACGGTGGGAATCACGACGACCGGTGCGCGTGACGCCCTGCCGGGAACGGTGACGTGGCTGAACCTGGACGAACCGTGCGAGCAGGCGTCGATCGATCGCGTGACCGAGGCGGATCGGGTGCGCCCGCTGTGTGTCGAGCACCCGGCGTACGTGATCTACACGTCGGGCTCCACGGGGGTGCCGAAGGGCGTGGAGGTCACGCACGCGGGACTCGCGAACCTGGTGGCCGAGCAGCGCACCCGATTCGGTCTGGGCCCGCACGCGCGGGTGCTGCACGCGGCGTCGCCGAGCTTCGACGCGGCGGTGCTCGAGATGCTGTGGGCGTTCGGTACCGCCGGCCGCCTGGTGATCTCCCCGACGGGCGTGTTCGGCGGCCGGGAGCTGGCCGACCTGCTGGCGCGCGAGCAGGTCACGCACGCCGCGCTGACACCCGCCGCGCTGGGCACGGTCGACCCGGCCGGGCTCGACCAACTGGGCACGGTCGTGGTGGGCGGCGAGACCTGTCCCCCGGAACTCGTCGCGCGGTGGGCGCCGGGCCGCACGATGGTGAACACGTACGGCCCCGCCGAGACGACGATCCAGTCGAATGCGGGGCGGCCGCTCGCGGCGGGCGAACCCGTCACGATCGGCGGCCCGATCCGCGGCTTCGGCGAACTCGTGCTCGACGATCGGCTGCGCCCGGTGCCCGTCGGCGTCGTGGGGGAGCTGTACCTGTCCGGACCGGGGCTCGCCCGCGCATACCGCCGGCGCCCGGGACTGACGGCGGCGCGGTTCGTCGCGGCACCGTCCGGGGAGCGCATGTACCGCACCGGCGACCTGGTGCGCTGGCGTCGCCGCGCCGACGGAACGCTCGACCTCGACTACGTCGGCCGTTCCGATCAGCAGGTGAAGGTGCGCGGCTTCCGCATCGAGCTCGGCGAGATCGAATCCGCCCTGCTCGGCTTCCCCGGTGTCGCACACGCCGTCGCCCACACCGACGGTGACCGTCTCGCCGGCTACGTCGTCGCGGACGCCGGCACAGTCGTCGACACCGACGCCGTGCTCGGCCACGCCCGCACGCGCCTCGCCCCGCACATGGTCCCCGCGACCGTCACCGTCCTGGACCGTGTCCCGGTCACCGCCAACGGCAAGCTCGACCGTGCCGCCCTGCCGCGCCCCGAACACACACGGGTGGCCTACCGGGCGCCGCGCGACACCGCCGAGACGATCGTCGCCGACGCATTCGCCGGTGACCTCGGGCTCGACCGGGTCGGGCTGGACGACAACTACTTCGCGCTCGGCGGAACCTCCCTGAGCGCGACCGTCCTGATCGCGACGATCTCGGACCGGGTCGGCCGACGGGTGCCGGTGCAGTGGATCTTCACCGACCCCACGCCGGAATCCCTGGCCCGCCGGATCACCACCGCACCGGACCACGAGATCGACGACGCGCTCGCGCCGCTGCTTCCGTTGCGCCCGGACGGTGCCGGCACCCCGGTGTTCTGCATCCACCCGGCGATAGGCCTGGCCTGGTGCTTCACCGGCCTGGTGCCCTACCTCGGGGACCGCCCGGTGTACGGGCTGCAGTCCCCGGCACTCACCGACCCGCAGGCACGATTCGGTTCCCTCACCGAAGTCGCCGACCACTACATCGAGCGGATCCGCTCCGTGCGGCCGGACGGCCCGGTCCATCTCGTCGGGTACTCGGTGGGCGGTCAGATCGCCCACGAGATGGCGGTGCGGCTGGGCCCGGACTCGGTCGCGTCCCTCACGATGCTCGATTCGCATCTGCTGGGCGAGAACGACATCCGCGTCGAACCACCGACCCTCGGGGAACTGCTCGCCGAGTTCGGTGACCTGCCCGCCGACGAGACACCGACCCCCGAACGTGCCGCGGACATGTTGCGTCGCACCGGCGGCCTGTTCGACGCGGTGACCCCGGAGCGGGTCGAGGCACTGCACCGGGTGTTCACCGCGACGGTGGAACTCGCTGTCGCACACCGGCCCACGGCCGCCCTCGACGCCGATCTGCTGTACTTCGCCGCCGCCGAGTCCGCCGGCGATCCGACCGCCGCGGCGGCCTGGGCGGCGCACATCGCACGCCGGGTCGACGAGCGTGCGGTGCCGGCCACCCACCAGCAGCTGACCGGTCCGCAGGCCCTCGACGCCATCGGCCCCGCCCTCGCGCGGCACCTGCTGGGCGCGGACGCCGCGGCGATGCGGGGGTGAGGACACGCACCCCTGGGGTGCCTGGTCCGGCCGGTGCATCCGCAGGATTCTGGTCTCACGACATCCGATGGTCCCGGCCACACAGCCTCGGCCACATAGCTTCTGGGAGAAAACATGTCGATCACCACCCGTCAGCTCGGATCCGAAACGTCCCCCGCCGCGGTGCATCCGGACTTCCGTGTGCGAGGGCCCCGCTCGGGCATCGAACTCGGCAGCCTGTTCGACGGCTTCGGCACCGACGAGCATCCCCGCGCCGGTGAACTCCGGCGGTGGGCGGTGGACTTCCTGTGCGCGCCGCACGAGGACCTCGGCCGGACCGGACCGGTGTGTCCGTTCGCCGGTCCGTCGATCACCCGGCGGCTGTTCTGGGCGGCGTTCGTCCCGGGCACCGATGTCGGAGAGGACCGGATGCGGGCTGTCGCCGACGATCTGGCCGAGCTGTTCCCCGAACTGCCGCCCGACTCCGGTGCCGATGCCGCCCTCAAGGCCGTCGTCGTGGTCTTTCCCGACCTCACGGACTACGACGTGATCGAGCGGGTCCAGAACGAACGCAAATCCGATTTCGTCCTCCAGGGCCTGATGCTGGGTCAGTTCTACCCGGGCTGCACGGTGTCCGGTCTGCGCAACAGTGCCTTCCGCGCCCTCGACGCACCCCTGCCCATGCTCGCCGTCCGGCACATGGTCGGCTCGGACTTCCCGTTCCTCGCCGCCGACCGGGACTGGGTGCTGGCCTACCTCAAGAAGTTCGCCGGGTCCGTGCCGTCGACGGTGCGGACCGAGATCGCCGAGAAACTCGCAGCGCCTACCGTGGGAGCATGAGCCGAGTCGATCCCGTTCCCCACTACACGCTCCGGCAACTCGCGGCGTTCGTCGCGGTCGCGGAGTGGGGATCGATCGCCGGCGCCGCGGACGTGCTGAGCATGTCGCAGTCGGCGGTGTCCTCGTCGATCACCGAACTCGAACGCGCCCTCGGTGCCCGGTTGTGCATCCGCCGCCGTGCCCGCGGGGTGCAGCTCACCCCCACCGGCGAAGGCGTTCTCGAGCGGGCCCGGCTGCTGTTGCACCAGGCGGGAGAGCTGCAGGCCGATGCGAGCGCCGAGGCGGGGGAGGTCGTCGGCAGGGTCAAGGTCGGGTGTTACCCGTCCCTGGGACCGACCGTGCTGCCCCCGCTGCTCGAGGGGTTCATCCGCACCCACCCGCGCGTGCAGCTCGATTTCCACGAGGACGACCAGAATCATCTCTCCGCGCAGCTCGAGTCCGGGGAACTGGACGTCGCGGTGATGTACGTGCTGGAGCTGCGGCCGGGGCTGGGTACCGTCGTGATCGGGCAGCGCAACCCGATGGTGCTGCTGCCGGCCGCGCATCCCCTCGCCGCGGACGGCGGGCCGATCCGGCTCCGGGACCTCGGCGACGAACCGATGGTGCTGCTCGATTCACCACCGAGTTCGAACCACGGCCTCGGGGTGTGCCGGGCGGCCGGGATCACCCCGAACATCGTGTACCGCACCCGCAACTTCGAGACGTCCCGCGCCTTCGTCGGCCGGGGCCTCGGCTGGACGCTGCTGTTGTCCCGGCCGCGACGCGACATCACCTACGAGGGCCTCGAGATCGCCGTGCGCGGCATCACCGACCCCGTTCCGGAGCCGGTCGACGTGGTCGTCGCCTGGAAGGACGGGGCCCTGCTGAGCCGGGCGGCCCGGGAATTTCTCACCTTCGCGGCGGGGCAGTTCGTCCCGCCCCACGTGCAGAAACAGCTCTACTTCGAGAGAGTTGTGGAATAACCCGGAAATTTCGCGCTTTTCACGGGGTTGTGGTCGGGGTCATCGTGGGTGTCGGCGGTCACGTTCCGCCCTCCTCGAAAGGTCCCCATCCATGACGGTTATCGACAGGCGGGAAGAAGCGCGCGGCACGGCCGCGACTGCTCGCAAGGCCGCCCTCGGAAGCTTCGTAGGCACCGCGATCGAGTGGTACGACTTCTTCATCTACGGCACCGCCGCGGCGCTCGTCCTCGGGCCCCAGTTCTTTCCCGGCACGTCCGACCTGGCCGGTACGCTCGCCGCGTTCGCTACCCTCGCCGTCGGGTTCGTCGCCCGTCCCATCGGCGGCGTCGTCATGGGCCACTTCGGTGACCGGGTGGGTCGCAAGTCGATGCTGGTGACCTCGCTGCTGCTGATGGGCTTCGCGACCGTCGCGATCGGCCTGCTGCCGAACTACGCGGCCATCGGTGTCGCCGCCCCGATCCTGCTCGTCGTCCTGCGCTTCGTCCAGGGACTCGGTGTCGGCGGCGAATGGGGTGGCGCGGTGCTCGTGGCCACCGAGAACGCCCCCGCGGGCAAGCGCGGCCTGTACGGTGCGGCACCGCAGATCGGCGTGCCCGCCGGCGTGCTCCTCGCCAACCTGGTGTTCCTGCCGCTGTCGGTGTTCATGGACGAGGCGACGTTCGACTCGTGGGGCTGGCGTGTCCCGTTCCTGCTGTCGGCCGTTCTCGTCGGCGTCGCCATGTGGATCCGCCTCGGCCTCGAGGAGAGCGCCGAGTTCCGGAAGGCGAAGGACGAATCCGCCGACGAACCGGCGAAGATGCCGATCGTCGAGGTCCTCACCAAGCACTGGAAGACCGTCCTGCTCGCCGGTGGCACGTTCATCGCCACCAACGGCATCGCCTACGCCTACATGGTCTACGTGCTCAAGTACGGCGAGAAGGAACTCGGCTTCTCGCAGACGACGATGCTGACCCTGCTCATCGCCTCGTGCCCGGTCTGGATGGCCGGCATGGCGTTCAGCGCGTGGCGATCCGACCTCGTCGGCCGGCGCACCGTCTACATCCGCAGTTCCGCCGCCCTGGTCGTCGCAGCCGCGCTGTTCTTCCCGCTCATGGACACCGCGATCCTGCCGGTCATGTTCCTGGCGATGGCCGGACTCGGCTTCACGCTCGGCTGCTGCGCCGGCCCCCAGTCGGCGCTGTTCGCCGAGTTGTTCCCGCCGGCCGTGCGATACAGCGGCGCGTCCCTCGGCTACCAGATCGGTGCGATACTCGGCGGGGGCCTCGCCCCGATGATCGCCACCACCCTGTTCGCGAAGACCGGAACCTCGTGGTCCATCACCGGCTACTTCGTCGTGATCGCGCTGATCAGCCTCGTCAGCATCCTCGTCCTCCGCGTGCCCTCCGCCGAAACACCCGGCCACGCCGCCCGAGCCACCCAGGAAGGGGTGTGACGACCGTGTCGACCTACTACCAGCCCCGCAAGTACCCGGCGTCGACCTTCGACTCGATGCAGCCCGCCGACGACGCACTGCCCGTCGTCGTCGTGGGCGCGGGCCCCGTCGGCATGGCCACGGCGATCGGCCTGGCCCAGCGCGGCATCCCGGTCACGATCATCGAAGCCGGCGACCAGGTGTCGTTCGGCAGCCGCGCAATCTGCATCTCCCGCCACAGCCTCGAGGCCGCCGCCCGGCTCGGGTACGGCGACGAACTCGACGAGATCGTGCTGCCGTGGGTCGGCGGTCGCAGCTTCTACCGTGACAAGCAGGTGCTGCACTTCCGGATGCCGCTGCGCGACTTCGACGTCCGCCCGCCGATGATCAACGTCTCCCAGTCCGAGTACGAGCAGATCGTCGTCGACGCCATCGAACGCAACCCGCTCATCACGCTGCACTGGTCGGCGAGCATCGCCGGCATCCTGCGCGGCGACGACGAGGTCACCCTCGAGATCGACACCGCCGACGGCAAGCGGCATCTGCGGGCACGCTGGGTCGTCGCCGCGGACGGCGGCCGCAGCCGCATGCGCGAACTCGCCGGGTTGCGCCTCGAGGGCACCAACTACGAGGGCCGTTACGTCATCGCCGACATCCACTGGGAGTCGGAACTGCCCGCCGAACGCATGGTGTGGTTCGACCCGCCGAGCAACCCCGGCTCGACGATCATCATGCACAAGCAGCCCGGGAACATCTGGCGCATCGACTACCAGCTCGACCCCTCCGAGGACGCCGAGATCGAAACCCGCGAGGACGCGATCCGGGCGAGGATCACCAAGCATCTGGACTGGCTGCAGAACGACCTGCCGTGGACCCTCGAATGGCACGGCTTCTACAGCGCTCGCGCGCTTGCCCTGCGCGACTTCACCCACGACCGCATCCTGTTCGCCGGTGACGCGGCCCACCTGGTACCGATCTTCGGTGTGCGTGGGCTCAACTCCGGCATGGAGGACGCCGAGACTCTCGCGTGGCAGCTCGCCGCCGTCATCCACGGCAACGCCGAACCCGCGCTGCTCGACGCGTACTCTGCCGAACGGCACCACGCCTGGGAACAGAACGTCGCGAACGCCGGCAAGTCCACGCTCATCATGTCGCCCGGCAGCCACGGGCACCGCACGACCCGCGACGCCGTGCTCGCACTCGCCGTGGACCGCCCCGAGTTCGGGCACCTCATCAACCCGCGGCAGTCCAGCGCAACCCATGCCCGCCTGTCCCCGCTCACCTGGCCCGTCGCCGCCGGTCTCACCGGCGTGCTCCCGGGCGATCCCGTCGAGGACCGCCGGGTCCGCGTCGCCGGTGACAGCCCCGCGGAGTCGTCGCTGAACGCTGTGCGCGGCAACGGCTTCGCGTTGCTCGGCATCGGACTCGACGCAACCGGCAGCGCCGCGCTGGCCGCGGCCGCGGCCGCGCTCGGGGCGGCCCTGGCTCCGGAAAGCGTCCGGGCGGTACTCGTCGACGGCGCACCCGTCGACGGCGTCACGACCCTCGACGCACCGGACCTGGCGGACGCGCTCGGCGCGACACCGGGGGAGGTCTTCGTGATCCGCCCCGACAGTCTGTTGCTGTGCCGCGTCCCGGTAGGCGAGCTGTCCGGTGTCGCCGACGCGCTGCGCACCGGCTCCGCCCCCGACGGCCCGGCTGTTCCGGCGCGACCGGCCGAGGCGCTGACCGCCGACGAACAGCGGCGCGAGAACGTGTGGCTGGGCCTGTCCGCCGCACTCGACCAGGCCGGCGAATCCGACCGGGAAGGATTCCTCGCGCGGCTCGCGTTGCTGCTCGGATCGCAGGTCGGGCACCGGGAATTCGAGGAGGCCGTCGCGGCCGCCGCGGCCGCGGCCCCCGGAGCGAGCTCAGTGGTCGAGGAAGTCGAGCACGTCGCCGGCTAGCCGCTCGCTGCGCATCACGCCCAGGTGCCCGACCCCGGGATACAGCAGCAGCTGCCCGTCCGGGACGCCCTCCGCGGTTTCCTCGAACAGGCCGGGGCTGTAGAAGCCGTCGCGGTCGCCGCCGACGACCAGCACCGGGCACGGGATGTCGGCGAGCCGGTCCGACAGGTCGAAGCGGTCCTCGGCGTCGATGACCGTGAGCATGTCGTCGTATCCGTGCCGCCCGGCGGCGGGTTCGAGCAGCCACCCCGCTGCCCACAACAGGTGATGGGACCATCCGTGGGCGGCGGTGGTCGCCGCAAGTTCGGCGAACGCGCGGCGGGGATGACCGGCCCGGACCGCGGCCGCGACGTCGCGTTGCACCCGCCGGCCGGCTCCGAGCCGGTACGCCGAGGCGACCAGGACCACCCGGCGCACGATGCCCGGATGGTCGGCGGCGAGCTGCAGGGCGATGCTGCCTCCGGTCGACGTGCCGACCACATCGACCGGCCCGTCGAGGTGTGCGCGGATCGCGTCGCTGTAGGCGCGGGCGAGATCGCCGATCGTGGTGCCGGTCGCGAGTCCGGCCGGCCGGTTGACCGACCACACCTCGTGGTTCCGGGAGTACCGCGCCATGGACTCCAGCTGACCCTTGCGCGATTTACCCTCCGACGGAAGATGATTCGGTGTCAGTCCCGGCAGGAACACCAGCGGGGCGCCGGAGCCGAGACGCAGGTAGGCCATGCCCGGATCCCACAGGCCGTCGGATACCGTCATCGGCGACTCCCGTCGTCGTGCCGTCACGGATCGTCCTCGGAATCTATCCCGGGACCGTTCCCGCGACCGCCGCTTCAGGAATTTTCGGCCCGATCCAGCGCATCCCCGATCGGGGTGCGCCCGTTGTTGAATTCGATGGTCCGGTGCACCGTGGCCGGACGGTCGAGCACCGCGGCGACGACCGCGGCCACGTCGGCCCGGCTCACCCGTCCTCCGGCGGCGGCCACGCCCGTGTCGATGGACCCGGTCGCCGGGTCGGTCGTCAGTGCGCCCGGACCCAGGATCGTCCAGTCGAGGCCGGTGGTACGCAGGTGGGCATCGGCCGCCGCCTTCGCCTCCGCGTACGGGAAGAAACTGTTGTCCTCGGGAACGCCGTGCTCCGGTCCGGCCCCGAAGTAGGACACCATCACGTAGCGCCGCACCCCCGCCTGCTGCGCCGCGTCCATCGAGACGATCGCGGCATCGCGATCCACCGCGTACGTGCGGTCCGGGTCGCCGCCGCCCGCGCCGGCCGACCACACCACGGCGTCGTGGCCGCGCAGCAGGCCGGCGAGTTCGGCGACGTCGAGCTGCTCCACGTCCGCGACCACCGGGGTGCCCCCGGCGGCGCGCACGTCGTCGGCGTGGCCGAGATTCCGGATCAGCGCGGTGGTCTCGTGTCCGGCATCGGCCAGGAGCCGCTCGAGGTGCAGCGCCACCTTTCCGTGACCGCCGATGATTGCGATGCGTGCCATGGCTATACCTCCGGGACGTTCGAACCGAGCAGAGTGGAAATCATCAGATTGTGGATGCGCGGTGCCTCCTGCTGGGCGGCGGCGGGACCGAGGAACACCCCGAGGTCGGAGACGAGGTTGAGCGCGCCGTACATGAGGAACCGCGATTCGACGACGGACAACTCGGGGCGGACCTCGTGGACGAGCGCAGCCCACTGCTCGATGTTCGAGCGTTGCCGCAGCCGCAGATCCGCGCGCGGTCCGGGCGCAACGTTGATCAGTTCCGCGAAGTACACCGACATCAGCTCACGCTGGGAGAACGACAGGTCCACGTACACCGACGTCAGTGCCCGCACCGCGTCGACGGGGCCGGCCGCGGTGCGGACCTCCTCGGCGACGGCGGCTTCGAGTCCGTCGATGGCCCGGTAGAACGCGGCGGCGAGAATGTCCGCCTTCGACGGGTAGTAGCGGTACACCCCGGACGCAGGCAGGCCGACGGTGGCGGCGATCTCCTCGACACCGATCTCCGCATAGCCGCGGTCGTGGAAGAGCTGGACCGCCGCGCGCAGCAGATCTTCGCGCATGTTGCCCATCGCGGCCGGCTCCGGCGGGGACACCGGCACGATCGCTGTCCTGCCGGTCGACGCGAAATCGGATTCGGCGATCGCGGTGCACGCGTCGAGCAGGAGTTGCTCGATGCGTCGCGGGGAGAGCACGAGACTGTGTGCGGTGATACTGCCGATCACGCTGAGCATCGCGGCGACGGTGACGAAGGCGTCCCCGTCGGACAGGTCGGGGCGGATGCGGATGACGCATTCTCGCAGGGCGCGGTTGACCTCCCATGACCGAGTGCGGATGGGTGTGCGGTCCTCCTTGCGCAGGTACCGGCGTTTCCATCGGTAGATACCCGCGGTGTGGCGATGCGTGATCGTGGTGCCGATGATCGAGGACAGGTGCGCCCGGAGCTGATCGTAGGGGCTTTCCGGATGCGTGTCCGACGACTGTGCGAGCGCGGCCTCGAGCGCGTCGAGCAGGATCAGGGCCGAGTTGAGGAAGAGCGCGTACTTCCCCGGAAAGTGCCGGTAGAGCGCGGACTTGGTGATTCCGACTTCGGCGGCGATGTCCTCGACGCTGACCCCGTGATAGCCGCGCTCGCTGAAGGCGATCGCGGCCGCGGTGGCGATGCGGTCGCGGCGGTCCTTCGGCCGCGACCGGCGCTCGACCGGAGGGGAGGAAGTATTGCTGACCACGCGCACCTGCCTCTGTTCGCTCGGTTTGCCCTGTCGATGTTGCCCGGTGCCGCTGTGGGCGTGTCGCCCCTGTGAGCATAAGCCACGGCGACCTGTGTGAATCGGTGTCCACATATAACCGAGATCGTCGTGTTCTCGGAACGGATTCTTTCGGTATCCATGCCTGTGAACTGGAATTACTCCGTTGATCGGGGCGATCGACCACGAGTCGATCGCTTCGGAATGATTGTTCACAAAATCCGGCGTTTCACGGATTCTCGCTGGTAACGTCCACCGCGTCCGTGGGACGCGGGTTCGCCGCGGGTGCTCGTCCGAGGGGGGTACGTCATGGATGCGCTGCAGGG
>NZ_LRRH01000170.1 GCF_001646785.1 Rhodococcus phenolicus | reverse complement strand
GCGGCGGTTCCGCACCGGCGAGGTCGACCGGTTGTGTCTCGCGCACGGCAGCGCCGAGGCGGGGGTGTCCGGTGCCGGCGCGCGGACGGTGGCCGTGCGGGTCGTGTCCGACGGTTTCGTACTCGACGACGCCGACTCCGGGTCGGTGTCCCCGATCGTGCGGATTCTCGGCCCGGCCGAACCGGCCCGCACCGGCGGGATGAGCCTGCCGACCGCCCGGCTGTCCGAGGCACTGACCGAGGGCAGCGGGGACGGTGCGCGTACCGCCCGTCGGCTGAGGGAAGCCGGGGCGCCCGCTGCGGAGGCCGCGGTCCTCGGGGCAGCGCTCGGGCCGTGCGTCACGTTCGCCGAGATCGTTGGGATCCGGCACGGCGACGGTGTCACCGGCACGGTCGGTGGCCCCGTCACGGTCTTCGACACCACCGTGGGACGGGTGGTCAGCACGTCGTCGACCGCTCCCGACGGCACAGCGTGGACGACGCTGAGCTCGGGCACCGACGGGTTCCTGCGGCGGGCGCTCGGCGATCTCGTCGCCCGCCTGGAACACGACCGGCCGGACCGGTAGGTCAGCCCATCGGATCGTCGGCGCCCGCGCCCCCGGTTTCGTGGAAGGGTGCTTGGAACGTGCCCCACCGCACGCACTCCCAGCCGCCGCCGGGACGTGGCAGCAGTTCGACGGTCTGGGTGTTCGCGAGGTGGTTGCTGGTGGCGAAGCTGCCCGGCACCTTGCCGAGGTACGCGGCGATCAGCCGGATCGCCGCGCCGTGACTGACCACTACGACGTCGCCCGATCCGTCACCGAGGAACCGGTTGCGCAGATCCTCGACGACCGGCACGTACCGGTCGATCACGTCGAGACCGGATTCGCCGCCGGGGACCCGCGAGCGCAGGTCGCCGCTGTGCCACGACTCGTAGACCTTCATGAACAGCGTGTGCGATTCCTCGTCGCTGCGGTCCTCGAGGTCCCCGGCCTGCACTTCGTGCAGCCCGTCACGGACGGTCGCGGCGACACCGGAGGCGAGCTCGATCTGGTGGGCGGTCTGCCGGGCGCGGATCGCGTGCGAGGCGACGAGCAGCACCGGCGGCCGGTCGGCCAGGTTGGTGCCGAGCGTGTGCGCCTGCGCGACACCGAGTTCCGTCAGTTCGGCGCCGGGCAGCTTGGTGTCCAGCCGCCGTGCCACGTTCGCCACCGTCTGCCCGTGCCGGGCCAGGATCAGCCTGCCGCTCACCGGTACTCCTCTCCACGCCGCAGGGCGTCGAGCCACTGCGCATCGGCCTCGTCCGACACCGGGGGCACACCGTGTTCGGCGACCGCGGCCCACGACCCGAGGAATCGGACCTCCGCGAAGCGGTGCAGGGCTTTGAGCGCCTCGGCGACGAGTGCGTCGTCGATGTGTCCCACGCAGTCCAAGTGGAAGAAGTAGGTGCCGTATTCCTGGCGCGTCGGGCGCGATTCGATACGGGTGAGGTCGATACCGCGGGTCGCGAACTCCGTCATGGCCCGCACGAGCGATCCCGGTTCGTTCGGCAGTTGCAGGATGACGGCGGTGCGGTCGTGCCCGGTGCGCGGCGGGGTCTTCGCGGGCCGGGTGAGCAGCACGAACCTGGTGCGGGCACCGGCGAAGTCCGCGACGCCCTCGGCAAGCGCGTCGAGACCGAGGCGCTCACCGGCCAGTGCGGTCGACACCCCGGCGTCGACCTTGCCGGCGGCGACGTCCTCGGCCGCACCTGCGTTGGAGGAGGCGGCGACGATCTCGGCTCGCGGCAGCTTGTCGGCGACCCACTGCCGCACCTGCGCCGCCGCGACCGGGTACGCGGCCACGGTCCGGACGCCGTCGGCCGTGGTGCCGGGCCGCACGACCACGGTGAAGGTCACGTCGAGTTCGGTTTCCGCGACGATCTGCAGGCGCGGGCCGATGGACAGGGCGTCCATCGTCGGCGGGACGGACCCTTCGACGGAACTCTCGATCGGCACCACCGCGCCGTCGACCTCCCCGTCGCGCAGCAGTTGCAGCGCGGCCGGTGGGCTGGCCGCCGACACCCGTTCGACCGGGTCGTCGAAGATCCCGGTGTCCTCGAGGCGCGCGAGCGCCATTTCGGTGAAGGTTCCGGTGGGACCGAAGTAGGCGATGCGTGGCACGCCTACGAGGTTACGCATCGCACTCCCCGCGCTCCGGGTGATGGAACCGATTCAGGCGGGGAGGGTGAGGCCGAGTTCGGTGAGTCCCGCGGCGACAGCGGCGGGGTCGTCGACCTCGACGGTGAGCAGGATCTCCCGGACGGCGGCTGCGGCCTCGGGGATGAGGGCGGCGAGGCGAGCGGCGTCCGGTTCTGTGACCGCCTGCCGGATGTCGAATCCGCTCAGTGCCGCCGTGGTCGCGGACAGCAGCGCGAGAACTTCGGCGGCGTCGCGGGCCCGCGCGACGTACCCGGTGTCGGAGTGGGCGAGGACCGCGAGGAAGTCGGCGATCTCGTCGGCGCTGCGGCCGGCGGGCAGGCCGGGGACGTGGCCGGCTCCGGTGAGTTCGCGGGCGGTGTCGGCGAGCGTGTCGCCCGCGACGTACACGCACAGGGGCGCCGGAGCGGTGAACGCGAGGACGTCGCCGAGATGCTCTGGGGCGCAGTCGATCTGATACCGAACCGGGCGGCGGCTCGCCGGTACGGGAGCGTCGGCGCTCGCATCGAGTTCGACGACGACGTCGCCACCGGACTCCGCGTCGTCGGCGGTCACGATCCTCGGGGCGAGGAGCCGGACGGGCACACCCGCCGGAGCGGGGACGCGGTGGGTCAGCAGCGAATCGAGGAGCCCCCGAGGTTCTTCACGGGACGGCGGCATACCGAGGGAGAGCGGGATCGACACCGATTCAGGTTAGCGCCAGGAGACTCTTGCGACTCCTGTCACAATCACTTAGGTTTGCCTCACCTACTTACCGAGGAGGCCGGCATGCAGACCATCACCGACGTTCCCGCCCCCAGCACCGCGGAGCGGGTGTGCACCGCGCTCGTACGCGCCGATTCGACCGTGCTCGCCGTCGACGGCTGCGATCCGGTGACCACCGCAGTCCACCACCTCCACACCGACGGCGACGTCGTGATCACCGTGCCCGACGACTGCCCGGCCGTCGCACTCGCCTGGCAGGCCGGCTCGGCAGGAGCGTCCGCCGTCCTCGAACTCACCGACCATTCGCCGCTGACGCTGCGCAATCCCGTGCGGGCACTGATCTGGCTCAGCGGAACGCTGCATCCGGTCGAGAACCCCCGCGAACTCGCCTTCGAGGTCGCCGAGAACCTTCCGCACCCGGAACTGCTCGACGTCGGACACGGCACCGAACTGCTGCGCCTGGAACTGGCCTCCGTGGTCGCCGCGGACACCACCGGCGCCGAATCCGTCGAGGTCGAGGACGTGCTGACCGCGCTGCCCGATCCGTTCGCCGCACTCGAAACCGCGTGGCTGCAGCACCTCGAGCAGGATCACGCCGACATCGTCGCGCACATCGCGCGCCGCATCCCCCCGGCCACGCGGTCCGGCCGCATCCGCCCGCTCGGGCTCGACCGATACGGCCTGCGGCTGCGCATCGAATCGGGCACCGGCGACCACGACGTGCGCATCCCGTTCCACGAACCGGTCGACGACGCCACCGGCCTGAGCCGCGCGCTCCGCCGCCTCGTCGGCTGCCCGTTCGTCAACGGTCTGCGCGCCCGCCCCTGATCTTCCTTTCCC
>NZ_LRRH01000169.1 GCF_001646785.1 Rhodococcus phenolicus | reverse complement strand
ACCTTCTGGGGCTTGACCACGAGCGCTCCGCCCGGCTGCTCGCCCGCCAGCTCCACCGCGCCGCCCAGGCCGGTGTCGACCCGATCAACCTGCTCACCTGGCACCATGAACGACTCACCGAAGAGGGCTCCGAGATCACTGCGGCGGCGCTGCGCTCCGGCATGGCCCGGCCGTTGACCGAGCTGATCGCCCGACGCAACCACCATTGGCTCGACGATCACCACGACCTCATCGCCGAACACCTGCCGACCCTCGCGTTGCAGACCGACGACGAGCGCGCCGCCGCCATCGCCGGACGCATCCAGCACATCGAGCAGACCAGCGGCGCCAGCATCGACGAGATCCTGACCGACCTCGCAGAACAGGCCGGAGCCATAGCCCCGGCGACCACGGTGCTCGCCGAACTCGACCGCATCGCCGGCGACGGCCGCGACTTCACTCACCCGGACGCACCCGAGTGGATCGTCGCGCCCGTATCCGATGCCGACACCATCGACACCGACCTCGCCGCGCAGATCCGCCAGGACTACCAGGCCATCACCGACATGCACCGCAACTACCGCGACCAGCTCACCGACGACAACGCCCCGAACTGGGCACAGTCGAGCCTCGGCCCCTGCCCCGACGATCCCGAACACGCTGCGCTGTGGCGGGCCACCGTTGCCGACGCTGCTGCGTACCGCAGCACCCACCACATCACCGACAATGTCACCCTCGCCGGTAGCCGGCCGAGCGAGCGGCGCGCCGCATTGGACTGGGCCCATATCGAACGACACCGTGCTCAGCTGTTCGAGAAGAAGAAGTGCCAGCAGGACAGTCCTGGCCGAGCCTCGGATCATCGGCCTGAGATCGCGCCCATCGAGCAGCGAACACGTCATATCTGATCCGGGCAGTTGCTGGCCGCTGGACCAGTATCTAGCTCCCGCCATCCTTCCCGGCGCGGTTCGCCAGATCAGCGACCTCTCACTCAGCCACATCTGCCCGACAGTGCGGAGACTTGTCCACATGAAACGCAAAACCGCGACCCCCGATGGGCTTGGTCTATCGCCGGTCCGTTCGGCGCGATCCATATCAGAGGGCATCCCGCAAGCGGGATACTCGTTGCGAGCTACTGCGCCGAATGCCAGCGACGTCTCTTCAGGGGGTGGGTTTGCATGTCAAACGACGGCACCGAACCAAACCGAGGGAAGCGATCGCTAGCGCCGGTGATGCTGGTGATGACGGCCGCAGCAGCAGCCATCGGCATAATTTTCGCGGTCGTTGCAATTCTGGGAGCGATCTTCACCGCGGTTTCGGAACGCGGCGAAAAGATAGTCGGTGCGATCTACCTGCCGTCGGACCTGTCAGAAGGGCAAGTGGGCATCCTTCTGGCCACGTATGGGGCTGGGCTGGCATTGGTCCTTGGCATGGTTATCCATCACGTCAGAACCCCTACGCATCGACTGCAACTTGCCCTGTGGGGTGTGGTGTTTTTTTGCATACCGGTGGCAATCCTGTTCTTACCACTCACAGGACAGGAACTCACACAGAGTGGGAGTGGGCTTCTGTCCTACTCGTACTACGTTGACGTTGACTGCGGCTCGTGGTTTCGCCGCGTTTCCGGCGTCGACACGAGTGTGTGCCAACCTGAGTTCGAATCATTGTCGAGGATCGCTATGGCGTTTGCTGCGATTGGTATCGCCGTACCTCTAGGAATTCTGGTGTGGGAGACGATCATTGAAAAGCGTGAGGACCAGGAACCGAACCCCTCATGAGCTTTTGTCAGGTCGAGAGCTGCGTCGCCAGCATGGGCGCCGCCGCGGACGCCCATGCCAGCGGGGAAAACCAGGTGGGGAGCCTGGTCCATGCGTTCCCGGAGTTTCTACCCCCGCATGTACACGTCCTCATCGTCCGACCACTCCCACACGTGACCGTCGTACGACACCGGCCCGAACTCATCATCCGGATCAACCGGCTCCGCGTCCCCGGAGTCGATCAGATCGACCATCCGAGCCGCATCGATCGTTGGCAACGCCGCCGATCTGCTCGACGAGTTGGCCGACGAACCGGTCGCCTCGATTGCTGCCTCGATGGGCGTCGGCCGCGCCGCGATGTCGCGCACGATCCATTCGCGCACCCCATCGGACAGCCGGACCTCGATCTTCGGAGGCTCACAGCGTCCATCGATGCAGTCCGCGAACTCGTCCGAGTTCGCCGCTAACCGCTGCAACAGCGGCTGATACACCTGGTAGTGCCAGCTCCCCGGCGACCACGTATGCCTCTGCTCCTCGGAGAGCTGTTCGTAGGCCACCTTGTGCGCCGACATCGCCGCCGTCAGCTCCTCGACCATCTTCGGGTGCCGATACCAACAGCCCTTGATCCGATCGGTGAGCCGGTAGCAACCGCGAAACCACTCCACCCAGTCGATCAGCTCGACCCACAATCGCTGCGCTTGCTCCTGATCGAGATGCCGCCACGACAGCGACCCCGGCCGGTACTCGCTCATCCCAGCACCGCCTTGCCGGTCTCACGCGACCACGCCCAATCGGGCAGCTCACCCGTCTCGCAGATCCAGTCGTAGACCTCCTGGGAATCGAGCACCCGCTGCTTCCAGTGCGCGATGTCCCACACCAGCGGCAGGTGGACCAGCGCCGGCGCCGATCCCCGATAGATCATGAGCGCCTGGTCCGCGGGCATCCCGCGAATCTCGGGTGCGGTCATCACCTTCGTCTGTCGGGGAGCCTGGTTCGGTGCCCACCACTCGTCACGTTCGCCGGTCAGCCGGGAGATCTGCTCGAGTTCGTTCACGTCACCGAGGCCGGGCAGGATGATCCGCACCGGCGAGTTCGTCGTGAACATCCGTCCCGCACTCGGACCCCACCGTCGGATGTTCTGCTCCTGACCGTGGCAGAACACCCAGATCGAAATGCCTCTACCAGCGCTGTCGCTGACCTTGTCCGGCAGATCCGGGATGGGGGCGACATTGTTGACCTCGTCGAGCACGAACCGGACCGGCGGGTCGATCCGTTCTTCCGGGTACTCGCGCGAGATCTCTTTGGCCAGGTAGTACGCCTCGGCCGCCAGCGCTGTCACGATCGGCGCGCTCGATCCGTACGAGCCTTCGGAGATCAGGTACAGCGTCCCGCCGTCGCGGATCAGTTGCTCGAGGTCGACTGACTCGGCGGTGGTGACGTTGACCGCCGCCATCAGCTTCGGCGACGCGAGGGGATCGAGCAGCGTCGAGACCGTCGACATCACATCGTCGACCGAATCCGAGCCGGAGCCGCCGAGCTGGGAATACTCCACACTCCACGTCGGCAGGTCCCTGTCCAGGATTTCCTTGACCTTCGGCACCTGCCGTTGCATCGCCCACCGGTAGAACACCGTCACATCACTGCCGGACACCGCCGCCGCATACAGACAGCACCGCAGGTACTTCGCCGCGTTCTTCGAGAAGTACCCCGCGTTCTTCGTGTCACCGTCGATCGGAACCGCCTGCACCAGCGCATCGGCGCGCCGGATCGCAGTGTCCGGGTCGTCGCAGCCAGCCAGCAGTGACCACCGCATCGGCGTCGGCCACCGGGTGATGCCCTCTGGATCGAACACCTCGACCGGCCCGACCGCCAGACGTTGCCCGACCGAGGACCACAGCAGATCGGGTTTCGTGGTCGTGGCCAGCACAAACCCCACCGATTCGACGATCCGCTGCCAGGCCAGGCGCCAGCTCTTACCCGAGCCGGTCGGACCCTCCACCAGCGTCCCGTCGCGGTACTGCGTGAACACCTCGGCATCCTTGCCGTGCTCGCCGTAGAGCGTGCCGATCCGCGTGGCCACATCGTGCGCCTCGATCTTGCGGGCCGGCGTCTCGCGCAGGCTCGCCCGATTCGTTGTGGCCGCCTTGACCGCGCTCCTGCGGTCCAGGCCGCGCCGACGCAACTCCGCCGGGTCCGCAAACCCCTGCTGTCGGCGCCGCTTGGCGCGTTGACGTGCCGAAATATTCGCCCTGACCACCACCGTCGCGGTGATGTAGAGCAGCGCCGCCACGATCAGGCACACCCACGTCACGGCCGCCGATCCCGGCCTACCGTCCTCGGGCCAGCCCGCGGTCGGATCCCCCGGCGAGAGCACCAACGTCCGCAACACCGACAGCGACCCGTAGAGCCCGTCGGGCCACACCAGGCCCGACCCAGTGACCACACCGGCGACCGCGCCACCGACGTACACCGACCACAACACCCCGCCGATCACCGCTACGAGCGGGCCGGTCCCGACCGGGATCACCGGCTGCGACGGCCGCGCCTGTCCACGTTCGGTCACTGGGCCTCCCCCACCAGCTCGGCGATCGCTGCGGCGTCGAGCTCGTCGGGCAGACGGATCTGCTCGACCAACATCGTCGACTCACCCCGAATGACCTCGTCGGTGTCGGTCAGGACGATCTCCAACGGGGACCGTTCGTGCTGCATCAGCACCGGATCGGACTTGCCCATCACCACGAGGCACTGCCCCTTGCGCATCGACATCAGCAGGTCGACGCAGTAGTCGGGCAGGTGATACATCCGCACCGTCTGCTCGGCGTCATCGACACGATCCTGTCCGTACAGGAACACGATGCCGGCCTCCTGCATCAGTGCCCGCGCCGGAGAATCGGCAGGCAGGTCCGCGATGTGGTGGAACGCCGAGACCGTCGATAGGCCGAGGCCGCGCGAGAGCTTCATGTTGTCGCGGAAGACCTTGCCGGTCGACCCTTCCGCGATGTGCCAACCCTCTTCGACGATCAGTACCGTCTGCTTGTGCTCGGACGCCCGCGCAGCCAGCACGTTCGACAACCACGTGTTGATGACCGTCATCACCACCCGCAGCGCCGGACCTTTGTTCGGCAGCTCGGACACATCGAAGTGCACCAGCGGATGATCGAGCGCGTTGCGCACATCTTCCGAGGTCGGCTGGTCGACCAGCCCACGCAGATCGCCCTCGCAGAGCTGGCGCAGCGCCAATCCCGGATCGCGGCCCCACCGGCACGCATCCTTCTCCCAGACCGGGCCGAACGTCGCCGTCGCCTCTTCCGGTGTCGACAACAACAGATCGGCGACATCGCGCAGAACCGGTTCGGTGTGGTCCTGGCTAGCACGCTCGTTGACCAGCCGCAACGCCAGGTTCAGCGCCGCGATCTCCGTCTGCACCAGCGGCCGCTGCATCGTGTCCTCGAGCACCGCGGCGATCAGCACTTCCTGCCCGGCCGGCACGATGCCGCCGGAGGTGTTCACCGCCGAGGAGATCGCCGGGTCCATCAGGTTCAGGCGCGCCCCGTCGCCCCCGGTCTTGAACTTGATCGAGGGGACCCCGAGCGTCTTCGCGAGCTTGGTGTACTCGCCGCCGTGATCGCCCTGGCGCTTCTTGTCGATCACCACGACCTGACGCCCGGCCGCGATCTGCCGCAGCCCGAGGGTGGTCTTGATCAGCGAGGACTTCGCCTTGCCGATGTCACCGACCACCGCCACGTTGATGTTCTCGATCTCGCTGCCGTACAGCGCGAACGGATCGGTGATGACCAGGGCATTCGACATCAGATTACGGCCGGACACGAGCCCTTCGTGGCGCACGTTCTTGCGGGTGGTCGCCAGATTCAGCGCCTCGCCCTGCCGGGTCGTCGACCACACACCTTCGGGTCGAGGCTCGTACCAGCCCCACCGGTCCAGCCACTTGTTGCGTCGGGGTGCCCGCCGGCGCGCGACCACGCTCTCGACCACATCCATGGCCTCGGTCGGGATCGTTGCAGGTGCGGCACCCTTTGGGCGATTGAGCAGCGAGGTCATCAGGCCCCCTTGATTCGTGTGAATTTCGTGGCCGCCAAACCGCGGCCGAGTGGCACCGTGAGGAACTGGGCGACATCGTGACTGTCGTCGTACCAGGTGAATTCCTTGATCGCGGCCTGGTCGGCGGCCTGCTCGAGCCGTGCGCACGCCCGCATCACTGCGTCCTCATCAGGGGCGGTGACCGACACGGCCATCGACCAGATCACCCCGTGGTGGCCCGATCCCGGTTTGAGGTCTTCGCGCCGACGCATCGATGCCGAGGCCATGACCTCTGACGCACCATCGGTGACCTGGCCCTTCTTGGCTTCCTTGTACTGACGCGCCGCGTCCTCGGTCGCATCCCTGCGCGCTGCCTGCCGAGCCTTGGTCGCATCGACGAAGTCCATCCGCACCTTGACCGTGCGGATCGTCGGCTGCGCCGGCACACCGTCGACCGGATCGCCGGGGTCCGGATCGACGCCGGTCAACAGCGGTGAGAGCCATTCCGCGTGCAGCGGGATCGGTTCGATCGACCCCGGCCGGATCAACCCGACACGGGTATCCCAGCGGTCCGACACTCGCACCGACAGATCCCCGCCGACATAGGACGGCCAGCAGGTCGCCCAGTTGGCGCCGCGATGAGCGTCGAGCGCATACGACGGATCGAGCATCGACCGAAACAACGCGCACGCACGTTGCTGACCGAGCACCTGCACCTGCCCGAGTCGCGCCGCCTGCAACGAGCCGACCGCCCGCATCGTCTCGTCGACGATGACCTGGCCGATACCCGCCTTGATGTCGACATCCTTGCGCTTGGCCACCGCCCCCGCCGCCGTCAACAGCTCGACCGACTTCGGGAAGATCAGCGTGGCGTAGCAGCGGTGCTCCTCCGACTCCGGGGCCAGGACATCGATGAGCTGCCCGTACGACTCGATCGCCGGCATCACCCGATCCACGTGCGGATTCGCTTTCACGACACCTTCCATCCACGCCACATGCGGGGTCAGATCCGCCGGTACCGAGCGATGCACCATCTCCAATCCCCGGATCAGCGAGGATCGACGCGCAAACGAGGCCAGCGTCCGAGAGAATGCCTGCGAGGTCACCGACCACTCCTGCGCACCCCGCAGACCCTCGGCGAGACCCTGAATCGACAGCACCACCGAGTAGTAGTTGTTGTCACCAGGGGTTTTGTGCTCGAGGATGAACATGTCGTCCAGGCCCGTATCGGTCAGGTCCAGCGGGGCGACATCGCCGAGCGGTACCGGCAGCTCCCACCCCGGATCGGCACCGAGCACCCCGTACAGCTCATCCCCAGGCTGGCGGTAGATGTGCTCACCGGATTTGCGTCGCCGCCGGTCCCGCAGGCGGTGCATCTTCTCCCCCGCCCACGAGCGGCGCCCGTTGATATCGGTGGTCGCGCCCAACGTCGCGGCCACCAATGCCACGACACCGAGCAACGTCCAGATCGTCGACCCGAAGTACATGAAGAGGGCCAACGAGAGAACCAGTGCCGCTGCATACGCGGCGAGGACCGGTTCCGGGACGGGGATCAGTCCACGTCGCGCGATCTCCGAACCGAGGATCGAGGTGCGCTGCTCATCGTCACTCATCACTGATCTCCCGTGTTGTCGGCCTGCTCAGGCGCGTTCTGCGCTGCCTGAGCTGCCTTGTTCAGTGCCGCACCGCCCACGGTGCCCGCCACCATGACTGCCCCGACCCCGGCCGTCGCGAGGGTGCCCGTCGCGCCCTTGGCTGCGGACATGAGCTTGCGGGTGTTCGAACCACCGTGCCCGCTGCCGCTGTGACCTGCGGTGACACCCGAATGGTGAGCGCCGGCCCCACCGGATCCGGTG
>NZ_LRRH01000168.1 GCF_001646785.1 Rhodococcus phenolicus | reverse complement strand
CTCGTCGTCGGCTGATGCCGCCGCCGTGGGGCGGTGCTGACGCGTAGTAGTCCGAGGCCGGGAAAGCCGGTCACATGGCGAAGGGGTCCAGCGTGTTCGCAGCAACTAGGCTCCCTCAGCTTCCCGCTGCTGCGACAGCACGGCCGTGGTGGTCTCTCACCCCCACTCGGTTCAACAGCGCCTCGTGGCGCTCGATATCGGTGAGCCACAACCGGTTCGGAGCCTCCGCGGTGAAAATGCGGCCGACGAGATCGTCGTGCACCGGTGGCCCGGAACGGCCGCTCTTCGAGCCACGTTTCTTGCCGAAGGAACTCCACCACCGGTTCTCGGAGCAGATCCGCCAGGCCGTGCGGTCCGACATCCGCTCACCGGCATCGCGGGCCTCGTCGGCGAGGAATCGGTAGCCGAACTCCGGGTCCTCGCGATGGGCGTCGAACAGGGCATTCGCCCGATACGCTTCCTCGAGTTCGGCGTCGGTGACCGGGTCGGCGAGCCATCGGTAGTAGGGCTGGCGGGCGAGCTCGAGGACCCGGCACGACACCGCGACGGGGATCCCGTCCGCGGCGAGCTGTTTCACGAGCGGGTAGAGCCTTTTCCCGGAAGATTCGCCTGCGACAGATACGCGGCAGCCCGGCGGAGCACCTCGTTCTCCTGCTCGAGCAGCCGGATGCGTTTACGTGCTTCCCGCAGCTCGGCGCTTTCACCGGCAGTGGTGCCGGGTGTGATGCCGTCCTCGACGTCGGCGGCGCGCATCCAGTTGGTCAGGCACGATTCGCTGATGCCGAAGTCCGCGGCGATCTGCCGCAGGTGCTGGCCCGGTTCGCGGTTGCGGGCCACACGGACGACGTCGTCGCGGAACTCTTTCGGATAGGGCTTGGGCACGGGGTCCATCCTTCCAGCAGTGCCTCACGGCACCACAGTTCAGATGTCACCTATCCGTGCAGCAGTCCCAACCCAGGTGGCGCGACGGTTGCACGTCGATAAGTCGACCGTCAGTCGCTGGTGGAGGCTGTTCGTTGCCGCCGCCACAACCGAAGGATTCACGGTGCCGCCCTTGCCTGCCGCCGATGTCACCGGGAGAGTCCGCGAACTGCAACCGGCGTGACCCACACCGGCCAGGGGCCGGTAGGCGACCGAGAGGGTGGATCACGCCATACCTAGCCCGGAGCTTTCACGGAAATAACGAGCCGACCGAGTGTCGAACGCAAGGAATGGTGCCCTGAACTGCGAAGATATGGCTTGTCTAAGGTCATGTCCGCAACAGTTCGAGAGGCACCATTCCGGTGAGCAAGTCTACGTCCCCCTACCCACACGTGTCCGCATCGGCCACCGGAACCAGCCTCGTGTCGCATGCCGGCGCGATCCTGCTGCTGCGCACCGCGGAGAAAACCGGCCTCATCACGGCATTGACGACCGAACTCGGCCCGTTCCGCAAACCGTTGGCACGCCACGATCCCGGCAAGATCCTCCTCGACCTCGCGGTCTCCCTCGCACTCGGCGGAGACTGTCTCGCCGACATCGCACAACTACGCGCTCACCCCGAACTGTTCGGCACGGTTGCCTCCGACCCGACCGTCTCCCGCCTGATCAGCGTGTTGGCCGCCGACGCCGATACCGCTCTCGCTGCCCTCGGCCGCGCCCGCGCCACCGCCCGCTCCCACGCCTGGACCGCTGCCGGCTCCGCGGCACCGGATCACACCATCGACGAGCAAAAACCACTGGTCATCGATATCGATGCCACCCTCGTCACCGCCCACTCCGACAAAGAACACGCCGCCCCGAACTTCAAACGCGGCTACGGGTTTCATCCACTGTGCGCATTCGTCGACCACGGTGAGTACGGCACCGGTGAACCCGTCGCGATGCTGCTGCGCCCCGGTAACGCCGGCTCCAACACCGCCGCCGACCACATCACCGTCGTGCAGGACGCCCTCGCGCAGTTGCCGTTCGACCCGGGATATCGGGTCGGGAAGAAGGTGCTGGTGCGGATCGATGGAGCCGGTGGCACCCACTCCTTGATCGAGTACCTGACCAAGCGCAGACTCTCGTATTCGGTCGGATTCGGGTTGACCGACACGATGACCGCCGCCCTCGATCTGGTCCCCGAACAGGCGTGGACTCCCGCCTACGATTCCGACGGGCAGGTCCGCGACGGCGCCTGGGTCGCCGAGCTCACCGGCCTGCTCGACCTGTCGACGTGGCCGAAAGGCATGCGCGTGATCGTCAGGAAGGAACGCCCGCATCCGGGTGCGCAGTTGCGGTTCACCGACCGTGACGGACTACGTCTGACCGCGTTCGTGACCAACACCCGCCGCGGGCAACTCCCCGATCTGGAGTTGCGGCACCGGCGTCGAGCTCGGTGCGAGGACCGGATCCGGTCAGCGAAAGTCACCGGGCTACAGAATCTTCCGCTGCACGGCTTCGACCAGAACCGGATCTGGTTGGCGCTGGTGCAAGTCGCATGCGAGCTGACGACGTGGATGCAGATGCTCGCGTTCACCGAGGTTCCAGCGCGGCGGTGGGAACCGAAACGGCTACGGCTGCGGTTGCTGTCGATCGCCGGGAAGATCGCCCGGCATGCCCGCCGTGTTCGTCTGCGGCTGGCCGTCACGGCTCCTGGTGCCGATGTTCTCGTGGCCGGCTTGAACAGGCTCACGGCGCTACCTGCACCCGCTTGACCTGCACGTATCTTCCTCATTGAGACGAAAGGACGCTCAACTCGGGGCTGTGGACCCCGGCGTCACCCGACCGCGTCGGGCAGTCGATCGTGGCGCACACCGGATCCGCAGGTTTCCACATCCAATCTGAACTGCTCAGGCCGGCGCGTCACCCGCACGAAAGATCGAGGCTAAGCCAAATGTCCTAACTCAGGTGTGACACCGCTGGCCACGCGCCCCGGCTTGCCGATCTGCTGGGGATCGCTTGCATGTCACCGATAGGCCGGCAAGTAGATTCGCCTTGGTGTCGATACCAGTGTGCCCGGCAGCGAAGGAGGCCGTTGAACACAGATGACTACGCGACGCGTGATGAAAACAAACGAGATGGCGGCCTTTGAGTCAGCGCGTTAAGCATGGAGCGGGATGACATCACTCTGGCTAACCAGCCTGAGTCACTCTATTATCGGGACAGCCTCAACAGGCACAGTCAGCGGCGGACCCGAGTACGCCTTTCCGTAGCCTTGCGCCGTCACGGTCCAATCGGTTGTAACACCGGTCGAGTTTTTGTGGTCGTGGAGAACAAGAACAACATCATCGTTATTGCTCACCCAGACGGGATATGGCCGGAGATTCTTGAGGTCAATGATGATCTCGATCGCGTTGTGGAGATTCTGCCACTTGATCGGGTAGTCACGGGGACGAAGGTTGTCAAGGTTGCTCGGGCTGACTCCGGCCACCAGGAAAGGGTCGCGCCCGGGGGAATGACTGAGGGGAAAAAGTTTGGACCAGTTGAACCTGTCAGGGTTCTTCCAAGCTAATCCGAAGACGCCGTTGATCGTGATGATGATCTGTACATCATTCAGGAATACCTCCCCGGTGTTGTGCACTCGAAACTTCAAGCCCGGCCATGCTGTAGCGGCGAGGTATTGCTCGCACTCGGGCCATGTCGTATGAACCTCACGTTTCCAGATCTCAATGCGGCGATCGAGTTGTGCGGCAGTTTGGGGTTGGGGAGGCCGCATCCCGTGGTGCACCGCATTTGATAGGGCTCTCGCTACTGCCGACTGTCCGAACGACAACGTGTCCGCATTCGTGTCATTACTATGCCCGCTACCGCCTACTTCCTCCCGGGCCTTGCTGGCGCCGTTCTGGAGATGCCAGTCACGAAGGGCATCGCTCTGAGTGAAGTACCGCGCCGCACCGAGCACTTCTAATTCCATCGATATTGGCATCAGGCCGGGGTCGATATCGAGGTACTGCTTGCGGACATGTGACATCGGCGGCGAATCGAGGATGTGCGCGACTCTTTCGAGATGAAACAGTTCGACCTGTACTGCACCACGGAGCTTCCTCAGAGTCTCGCGCTCGCCAAGCCTGAGCTCTTGGTTTGTGACGAAGGCGACTCCGTGCGGGTCGTGTTTAACTGCCGCAGCGAGATCATTTTTGAGCTTCTCTTGGATCGTCCCGAACGTCTGTTGCCCCCGGGAAAAAATACACGACCATGATCCACGGCTGACCGTCTTTAGTGCACATGGCATCGCGGCCGCAATCCTTGCCGCCAAGTGGGTGCGACGGATCGATGTCCTCGAAGCCTTCGTGAGCGAGTATTTGAGCAGCTAAGCGCTCGGACGGAGTCTGCCCCGGCAAGGCCGGTGCCAGGTCTCGTCAAAACGCGTCATGTGTCCTCCATACGCGATCGCAATCGCCGACGGAATCATGCTCCTCGAGCGGGGTCCTGGGGTCACAGATAATGGACCGTAGCGGTCGAGATGGATCACGGAATTCACGTGGGCGAGGGCGTTCTCAAGGGATGTCGGCGTTCTAATCACGCACGTCGTGTCGGCAACTGGCCGGCTCGTACGGTTCGGGCTCGTCGCCTAGGGCCGCGCTATCGACACTGTCAAGCTGATAACGACCTTGAGCTCGCCACCGCGTCCGGCGATAGTCCGCCGCTTGCCGCAGCGGCAAGGAAGGTGCCGTTGGTCCATGTAGAGGGCACGAACCTATCAACCAGGGCCGTACCCGGGCGTCGGTCCTCGCGCCGGCGATCCGCCCGATCCATCTGTCGGACGGTGGTGATGGCATTGGCCAGACTCTGCATGAGGAGATCGGCAACGAGCTGCTGGATCACCGTTGCCGGATCGGCGTAGATGAAGGCCATCAGATGGAAAAGGATTTGGAGAGCATCGGAGAAATTCATCGCGGGGCCTTTCTGGTTGCAGGCCCAAGGAGGTTCTTGGGTTACAACTTGGTGCGGCCCAGCAAGGACTTCACAGGTTCACCGGAGTGCGTTCGTCTGGCGCGGTTCGCGACTACGCAAGATTCATTGCGCGGTGTGGCGTGCTGGCTCATTCCGATCCGCGGGGTCGTAGTCGACTGACTCGGCAGTTCGCGGCGGCGAAGCAGCCCTACGATCTTGGGGGACGTGTCGTTGTCTCTGTTCGACAGTGGTTTTCGGAACTCGGGGCCGCGGTACGCCGGTGGTCAGCGGCGGCGGTTGTCCAGCGTCGAGAGCAGGACGAACTTGGTGCCCATCAGATCGAACGCGGCGGCGCTGTCCCCGGCGATGAGGAGTTCGCGTTCGCGGGCGTGCAGCGCCGCGATGGCCTGTTCGAGTTCGTGATCGGTCATCGCATCGGCTGCGTCCCCGATGGCCTGCTTCGCTGCGTCCACGCGGCCACGCTAGCCGGTGCCGGACGATCCGCCAGCGCCGGGAACTTTGCTGCTGCTCGGCGCATCTCATTGGGTGATACCGGTGCGACAAGGACACCGGTTCCACCACGGCCGGACGATCCGGCCGGGGTGCGTGTCGACAACAGGAGGAACCAACAATGCGACGTTCGATCATCGCGCGGGCTCTGGTCACGGCGGCCACGGTGGGCACCGTCGGGCTGATCGGTGCCGGGCTGGCCAGGCCGCCACCGGAGGCGACTACTTCGACAGCGGCTGGACCGAGTCGACCATCGATCTCGGCGTCGAGGGGCAGGTTCTGATGCTCGAGACCGGCAAGTAGGCCGGCTCTTTCCTGCGGCGAAGTGCCGTGCCCGACGGGTGCGCACGTGCCCGGCATCCCTGCGCCCGGAGATCGGGAACGTCAAAAGGATGGTGGGACACGTGCCGCGGCACGGCACTTCGCGCGGGCGCTCCGCCGGCGTCTCGTCGCATCCGGAGGGTACGACCACGGCCCGCGCGTCGTGCGGTCGTGGAGGGTGGGTCGGTGGGATGTGCTGTGCTGGTGGCCATGCAAGCACCCCGCAAGACCGAGGCCGAGGCCCGCGCCGCTGTCGCGCAGATGGAACCGATCATGGCCATCGAAGGCCGGCAGATGAGCGATGGGGACAAGGACCTGCTCGTTGATCTGATCCGCGGGGTGATCACCCCCAGCGAGGTCGCGGCCGTCATCGCCCGCGAGGCGGGCTACGAGCTCGACTGAACCACCGCCCCTGTCCCTCTCACACCCACCGGTGTCGGTGCTGTTGTCTACGGTCGCCGGGCGCGCACAGCTCGCGCGTGCGGCCACAGACGAAACGGCCGCACCACGACAAGAGGGGGAGTGGTCGATGCTCGACGACGAGGACCGCGGGTATCGGGACGGCCGCCGCGCGGGGGCGCGGTTCGCGTGCAACCCGACACGCGAACCGAAAGATCCGACGATCCCGCGGTGGGTAAGCGATCCGCATGTCTACCTGCGCTTCTGGCAGGAAGGCTGGGTGCAGGGCATGTCCGATCCGGCCGGAACCCCGCTGCGGCATCCCCCGCCGCCGATCCGTATCCGCACCACCGCACCGACACCGTCCGCGACCGAACACCCCCGCCCCGTGAAGGAGAATTGGGTCAAGCCCCTGGTAGTGGTGTAACTCGTTTTTGATCCTTCGTTGGTGGTCGCGCGTCGCGCGATCATCACGCTCACACCCGTGGCCACAACTAGACCTCGCAATCATCTCGACCATGCTCCTCACCGGGCTACGGGTCAAGCCCCTGGTAG
>NZ_LRRH01000022.1 GCF_001646785.1 Rhodococcus phenolicus | reverse complement strand
CGATCGCAGGCGTCGGCGAGTCCGCTTTCGGACGGTCCCTCGACCGGCCGATCGCGCATCTGGTGACCGACGCGTGCCGGGCCGCCCTCGCCGACGCGGGAATCGCGCCCGCCGACGTCGACGGCATTGTGGCTGCGGCCGCCCATCCCGGTGCCGACGACGTCTGCGCAGCGCTGGGTGTCACGCGCACGTTCACCGGCGCGCCGGGCATCCCGGCAGGCGCCGGGCCGCTCGCTGCAGTCGAGATCGCCCGCTTAGCAGTCGAATCGGGACGGGCGACGACCGTGCTCGTGTACTACGGCTATGCCGGGTCGAAACCCGGTGGACCCTACGGATTCCACGCGCAGGACCCGGTCAAGGCGAGCTACGAGATGCCCTTCGGCTGGTACGGGCAGCCGGTGTACTTCGCGGCGTGGGCGCAACGGTATTGCCACATCTACGGCGTCGATCCCGACGACCTGGGCTCGGTCGCGGTATCCAACCGGGCGTGGGCGTCGCTGACACCGGGCGCCCAGCGGCCGGCACCGTTGAGTGCTCGGCAGTATCTCGAATCCCCGATGATCGCCGAGCCCTTGCGCGCGGCCGACTGCTGTCTGATCACCGACGGTGCCGGCGCAGTCGTCGTCACCACGGTCGAGCGGGCCCGGGATCTGCCGGGCGTGCCGGTCGTCGTCGCCGGGTCGTCCACCGTCGCGGTGGGTCCCCCGATGACGTCGTTCTTCAGCCAGAACGAGGACCTGTGCTCGTTCGGCTCCGCGGTGTCGGGTCCGCGCGCCTTCGCCGAGGCGGGACTCGGTCCGGCGGACATCGACGTCGCCGAGATCTACGACTGTTTCTCGATCTCCCAGGCCATCCAGTTCGAGGATCTCGGGTTCTGTGGCAAGGGGGAGGCCTTCGCATTCCACGAAGCCGGTCACACGCGTCCCGGCGGCCGGTTGCCCGTGAACACTCACGGTGGGCACCTCGCCTACGCCTACATTCCCGGCATCGTCCACGTGATCGAAGCCGTCCGGCAACTGCGCGGCACCCGGGGTGCGGCGCAGGTCGAGGGTGCGGCCACCGCCCTGGTCGCGGCGCTCGCCGGCGGCGAGCACTCGACCCTGATCCTGACCGAGGACCGGTGACACCGTGACCGACACACCCACCGAAACGCACGCCGGGGTACCGGACTACGCACCACCCACGGGCCCGGCCGAACTGCAGCCGTTCTGGGACGCGACCGCTCGCGGTGAACTCGCCTTCCCGCGTTGCCCGGACTGCGGACGCTGGCACTGGTATCCGGGTCCGGCGTGCCCGTGCGGCACCGCCTCCGAGCCGCAGTGGCACCCGGTCTCGGGGACCGGTGTGATCCACACCTTCAGCCGCGTCCACCGCGCGTTCCTGCCGTCCGGCTCGCCGGTGCCGTACGTCGTCGCGCTGGTCGACATCGACGACGCGCCCGGTGTCCGGCTCGTCACCAACCTGATCGGCCCCGGCGCCGACGATCCCGTGATCGGGCAGCCGGTGGTGCTGTCGCCGACCGTCCTGTCCACCCACACCCTGCCGACCTTCGCGATCGCGCAGGAGCGGATCACACGAGAAAGCACACAGGCATGAGATTTTCGCTCCGATACGACATGCGTGCCCCCGCGGTCGGGGCACCAGCCCCCGAACTGTATCTCGCAGCGGTGGAACAAGCCGGCTGGGCCGACACGACCGGATTCGACACGATCTACCTGGCCGAGCATCACGGCGCCGAGGACGGATACTGCGCGTCCCCGATGATTCTCGGCGCCGCGATGCTCGGGCGCACCGAGCGCATCCACGTGCACTTCTCGGCGCTCGTCGCAGTTCTGCACCACCCGTTGCGTCTGGCCGAGGACCTGGCCACTCTCGACCTCGTGGGCGGTGGCGGTCGCGTCGAGATGACGATGGGGATCGGTTACCGGCCAGACGAATTCGCGATGTTCGACGTCCCGATGAAGCGCCGGGTCAGGATCCTCGAGGAGATCGTCGACACCCTCGACAAAGCGTGGACCGGTGAGCCCTTCGAGTTCCGGGGCACGACAGTGCGGGTACGCCCGACGCCGGTGGGACCGGACCGTCCGCCGATCTACATCGGCGGATCGGCGGATGCGTCGGCACTGCGCGCGGCGCGCCTGGGCGACAACTACATGCCGGCCGGATCCGAGAAGGAGCGGCTCTATGCGCTCTACGATGCCGAACGCGAACGGCTCGGTCTTCCGATTCCCCCGCGCCCGGCGTCGGCCGGACCGCTGTTCCTCCACGTCACCGACGATCCGGAGCGGGACTGGCCGGTCCTCGCCCCGCACCTGATGTACACCACGAACGCGAATGCGCAGTGGGCGAAGGAGCGCGGCGTCGGTACGACCGGCTACCCGTTCGTCGAGACCCTCGACGAACTGAAGCGACAGTCGCAGTTCGTCGTCGTCACTCCGGAGCAGTGCGTCGAATTTGCAGTCGAACGCGGTGACGACTCGGAACTGATGTTCCAGCCGCTCATGGGTGGTCTCGCCCCGGAGGTCGGCTGGCGCAGCCTCGAATTGTTCGCGGCGAAGGTCCTGCCCGAACTGGGACGCAGGGGATTGACGGTGCCCACGGCGAACTGAACCGAGGAACGCCGAAATACGGTCGGGGACGACAACCGGAAGGAACAGCAATGACATCACGGACACCGGCACGGGGTGCGGCGGCGGTGGCCGCCGCGACCGCGGCGGCATTGATCCTCGCCTCGTGCGCGCAGTCCGCGGGCGGTGCACAGTCCGGCGGAGCCGGCGTCGACCACGGCGCGAGCATGGAGGACTACCGGGCTGCGTTCGAGGACGTGGAACCGATCGTGCTGCACGTCCAGTCCCCGGCCGCGAAGGGTGCCTCCGGTGGCCAGCACATCGAGAACTACGCCGCCGCGGTCTCCGAATGGTCGGGCGGCAAAGTCACGTTCGACATCGTGTACTCCAACGGAGTCGCGGCCCCGACGGACGCCGACAACGCGATCGAGGACGGCCGGCTCGACATCGCGCAGGTGATGGCACCGTACGAGCCGAAGGAATATCCCGCGACCGCGGCGCTGAACACCGCGAGCGTGCTGTCGGACAACAGCGTGATCGTCGGCAGCCTGTCCTCCAACGCCTGGCCGGTCGACGTGGCATTCGACACTCCGGAGATCGTGGCCGAATTCGAGGACCACGGGCTGAAGATGCTGCTGCCCTCGTTCAACTCCGGTTCGATCGCGCTGATCTGTTCGCAGCAGCGGGCAACGCTGAACGATCTGAAGGGCCAGTCCATCGCATCCGGATCGGCGACGCTCGGCGGTCAGGTGTCCGCGCTCGGCGCGAATCCGGTGTCCATCGGCTACACGGAGTACTTCGAGAGCCTGCAGCGCGGTGTCGCGGCCTGCGCCGCAACGACACTGACGGCCGGAATGATCGCGGGAATCATGGACATCGCACCGAACGCGGTGATCGACGCCGACGCCGGTTTCGCCAACACCTCGGGCGCGCTCGCGATGAGCGCGAGCACCTGGGACGCGCTGCCGCTGGTCGCGCAGCAGCTGCTCTGGGACCGGCTCGACGTGTTCGTCGAGGGCAGTCTGAACAAGATCTGGGAGGGCACGGTCGCCGCATCCGCGACGATCGCCGAGCGTGGCGGCACCGCAGGTGGTTTCGCCGACGACGCGCGGGACGCGCTGCGCGCGCAGAACGAGGTCATCCTCGCCGATCTCGAGGAGAATGCCCCGGGTGGAGCGGAGTTCGTCGAACGTTCCCGGCAGTCCGCCGAGCAGTGGAAGTCGACGGTGACCGGCCTCGGATACGAGAACGCGGTGGACTATGCGGGATTCGCGCAGTGGTACTCGCCGGAGAAGCTGGACGTGACCGTGTTCGTCGACACCCTGTTCGACGAGGTGCTGCTCGACCATCGTCCGTCCTGACCTGTACACGGCGAAACGGGCCGGAAAGCCGATGGCTTTCCGGCCCGTCCCGTGGGTGCGATCAGGGCCGGTGCGGGTCCGCCCGGGTGATCGGGGGAGCGGTCTTCCAATCGGGCAGGCCCAGTTCGGGAGTGCCCACCACGGTCTTGCCGCCGGACAGGTGCGTCCACTGGGCGTGGTTGAGCTGGTGGATGGTGAAACACGCGTCGAGAGCGGAGGAGAAGCCCATGGCGTCCTGGCTCTGGTTGACCGATTCCTTGACCAGCAGGGCCGCCATCGACGGGACTTGCGCGATACGGCGGGCGAACGCGAGCGTGTTCTCGGTCAGGGTGTCCGCGGGGAAGACCTTGCTGACCATGCCGAGTGCGCGTGCGTCCTCGGCGTCGAGGCTGTCGCCGGTCAGCAGCAGCTCCTTCGCCTTGCGGGGACCGAACTCCCAGGGGTGGCCGAAGTACTCGACGCCGCACATGCCCAGGCGGGTGGCGACGACATCGGCGAACTGGGTGCCCTCGG
The DNA here is from genome assembly GCF_001646785.1 of Rhodococcus phenolicus. Classification (GTDB taxonomy): domain Bacteria; phylum Actinomycetota; class Actinomycetes; order Mycobacteriales; family Mycobacteriaceae; genus Rhodococcus; species Rhodococcus phenolicus. The sequence continues at coordinate 72,811 of NZ_LRRH01000022.1, read as the reverse complement.
CGGCGACGATCAGATCGCATGCCCAGGTGAGCATGAGCGCGGCGGAGAAGACGTTGCCGTGGACCTCGGCGACGGTGATCTTGCGCAGGTTCCGCCAACGGCGGGTGTTGTCGTAGAAGTAGTGCCACTCCTGGTGGAATCGGGATTCGACCGCGTCCTTGGTGCCGCCGGTGCACGTGTAGGACCAGTGCTGGTCCGGGCCGGGGCCTCGCTCTGCGAGATAGTCGGGGCTGCCGAGGTCGTGGCCGGAGGAGAACACCGGTCCGTTGCCGGCGAGGATCACGACGCGGACGGTGTCGTCGGCCTCGGCACGCGCGAACGCCTCGTCGAGTTCGACGAGCAGGCCCCGGTTCTGGGCATTGCGGTACTTCACGCGGTCGAGGACGATGCGGGCGATGGTGCCCTCGTCGTGGGTCTCGTACTGCAGGTACTTGTACTCGGTGGCGGTGCGGGGATCGGTCATGCGGGTCGAGCCTTTCTGCGGCGGGTTCAGACGGACTGCGTGGAGATCGAGACGAGCGCGAGCGCCTGATCGAGAAGTGATTGGGAGACACCGTGGAAGCGCTGTCCGAGCGCGGAATCCGCCTTGCCGGCGCATGCTCGGGCGTGCGTTCCCTCGAGGATGATCGCGAGCCGGTAGCACGCGAGGACCTGGTACCAGTCGAATCCGGTCATGTCGCGGCCCGAGATGCTGCCGTAGCGTGCGATCAGTTCGTCGCGGCCGGGCAGGCCGTCGATCCGGTGTGCGAGCCCGACCGTGCGGGTCTCGTCGGGGTTCGGCCAGGTCGCCAGCAGGTGACCGAGGTCGAGCAGTGGGTCGCCGACGGTCGCGAGTTCCCAGTCGACGACGGCGGCCACCTGCGCGGTGTCGCGCCGGAACATCACGTTCCCGAAGTGGTAGTCGCCGTGGATGATTCCCTTGGACCATTCGGCAGGCCGGTTCGCATCCAGCCACGCTCCGATTTCCTCCACGCCGTTCAGGTCGGGACCCGACCAGCCGTCGAGGTCGTGGTACGACTCGAGTTGCCTGCGCCACCGGCCCACCTGGCGCTCGATCCACCCGTCGGCGCGGGCAACCTGGTCGGCGCCGAGTCGAACCGGGTCGAGACGTCCGAGAGCGGCGACCGCGTCGACCATCGACAGCCCCATGGCGTGCTGCAGCTGCGGCGACGACACGTGCGGCTCGGGTATCTCGGTGGTGGCGGTGAATCCGTCGACGGATTCCATGACGAAGAAGAAGCATCCCATGACGTCGAGGTCCTCGCACGAGGCGACCAGGCGAGGGTGCGGGACATCGCTGCCGGCGAGGGCGCGCAGGACGTGTGCCTCACGCCGCATCGTCTCGTCGCTGTTGCTGCGCTTGTGCAGTGGCGGCCGCCGGAACACGTAGCTCTGCCCGGCGCGGGTGAATCGGACCAGGATGTTCTGGGTTCCGCCGGTCAGGGGGAGCACATCGGTGACCGGCCCGTTGCCCACGTCGTTGTGGTCCAGCCAGGACGTCAGCACGTCGATGTCCACCATGTTCCGATCGTTCATCGGGCTACCTTCTGTCTACGTTCGTCGGCCGGGCGGTGCGCGGCGCAGTGATCCGCGACACTCGCTGACGGCACTGTACACATTGGTGGCAACTATTGTCATGATTTGCTTCACATTGAGTCGCATCGTTGTTACAGTTCGAGGGAAGCGCACGGTGACTCGTCCCCTCGACGATTCGAATCGTGCGCAGGCGTGAGCGCCCTCGCGACCACGCTCTCGAACTGACGCGATCGTTCTCCTCCAGGTGGTGCAATGGGTATCGAAATGGTTCTGGACATGGCGGCCTCGGTCGAGCCCGATCGGATCGCGATCGGCCGCCGCGACTCGGGCACGACCTATCAGCAGCTCGTGGACACGACCGCGCGGGGCGCGACGGTGCTGCGCGAGCACGGCGCCCGCCACGTGGTCTTCGTCGGTGTCAACGGTCCGATCCTGCCCGTCCTCACCTTCTCGGCCGCCCGCGCGGGGATCCCCATCGCACCGCTGAACTACCGCCTCGCGACCGATCAGCTCCGCGACCTCGTCGCGCAGCTCGACCGGCCGCTGATCGTCGCGGACCCCGCCTACCTCGACAAGCTCACCGGCGCGGCCGACACCGTCCTGACCGGCGAGCAGTTCCTCGAAGCCGCAGGCGCGGCAGAACCGGCCGAGTGCGAACCCACCCCCGACGACGCGACCGCCGTCGTGCTGTTCACCTCGGGCACCACCTCCGCACCCAAGGGCGTGCTGCTGCGACATCACCACCTCACGTCGTATCTCTTCAACACCGTCGAATTCGGTTCGGCCACCGCGGAACACGCCACGCTCGTGAGTACCCCGCCGTACCACATCGCCGGAATGGGAGCGGTGCTGAGCAACGTCTACGCGGGCCGCCGCATGGTGTACCTGCCGGACTTCACGCCGCAGTCGTGGCTCGAGCTCGTCCGCACCGAAGGCGTCACCAGCGCGATGGTCGTACCCACCATGCTCGCCCGCGTCGTCGAGCACCTCGACGGTGCCACCGCCGGCACCCCGGCCCTCGCGTCGCTCGCGTACGGAGGTGCCCGGATGCCGCAGCCCGTCCTCGAGAAGGCGCTCGTGGCGTTCCCCGACACCGGATTCGTCAACGCCTACGGACTGACCGAGACCAGCTCCACCATCGCGGTACTCGGACCCGACGACCACCGCGAGGCGCTCGCCGATCCGGCACTGCGCGGGCGCCTGTCGTCGGTCGGCCGGATCGTGCCCGGGATGGAGGCCCAGATCCGCGACGAGGACGACGTGACCGTGCTCGCCGACGGCGAGACCGGCCTGCTGTGGGTCCGCGGCGCCCAGGTCAGCGGCGAATACATGGGCAAGGGATCCGCCCTCGACGCCGACGGCTGGTTTCCCACTCGCGACCGTGCCCGGATCGAGGACGGATTCCTCTACATCGGGGGCCGCGCCGACGACACCATCATCCGAGGTGGCGAGAACGTCGCACCCGCCGAGATCGAGGACGTCCTGGTCCGCCACGACGACGTGCGCGAGGTCGCGGTGATCGGCCTCCCCGACGACGAGTGGGGCGAACGGATCTGCGCCGTCATCGTGCCCGCCCGCGACGATCACGCCGATCCCGAAGCCGTGCGTGCGTGGTGCCGCGAGCGCCTGCGCGGCTCGCGAACTCCCGACGACGTCGTGTTCGTCGACGAACTCCCCAAGACACCCACGGGCAAGCTCGTGCGTCGCGACCTGGTCTCGAGACTCACGCTGCCCGAGTCTGCCTGAAACCCCACAATCCCGAAGTCTTCCGATCGGAGAACCACATGCGAACAGCCGTGATCGTCGACCTCGTACGATCCGGATCCGGCCGCGGCAAGGCCGGTGGTGCACTGTCCGGCGTGCACCCGATCGACCTGCTCGCCGATGTGCTCCGGGGACTGATGGCGCGCAACGACTTCGACCCGGCGCTCGTCGACGACGTCGTCGGCGGCTGCGTGAGCCAGGCCTCGGAACAGGCCGGCAACATCACCCGGTCCGCCGCGCTCGCGGCCGGCCTGCCCGAATCCGTGCCCGCCACCACCGTCACCCGCGCCTGCGGTTCGAGCCAGCAGGCCGTGCACTTCGCGGCGCAGGGCGTGCAGGCCGGCGCGTACGACATCGTGATCGCGTGCGGCGTCGAATCGATGAGCCGAGTTCCGATGGGAACTGCGCCGATCGGTGCGGACCTGGTCGGCACCGCGCTCGGTGCGCGCTACCCGGAGGGCTGGATCGGTCAAGGACTCGCCGCCGAACTCGTTGCGCAGCACTGGAAGCTCACTCGCGACGATGTCGATGCCTACGCCTACGACTCGCACCGGCGAGCGGCAGCGGCAGCCGCGACCGGGCACTTCGATCGGGAGATCGTGCCCGTTTCCACCCCGAACGGACCGCACGTCACGGACGAGACGGTCCGTCCGTCCACGACACTCGAGAGCCTCGGCGGTCTGCGCCCGTCCTTCCGCAGTGACGCCGCCGACGCCCGTTTCCCCGGCCTGGACTGGATGATCACGCCGGGCAACTCGTCGCCGCTCACCGATGCGGCTTCGGCCGCGCTGATCATGTCCGAGGACAAGGCCGTCGAACTCGGACTCGCGCCCCGTGCACGCTTCGTGGACTTCGCCGTCGCCGGCGACGACCCGTTGATGATGCTCACCGCCCCGATCCCCGCCACCCACAAGATCCTCGACCGTACCGGGCTGCGGATCGACGAGATCGACGCGTACGAGGTCAACGAGGCGTTCGCGTCGGTCCCGCTCGCGTGGTCCCGTGAATTCGCCGCCGACCCGGGACGGGTCAACCCGGACGGTGGTGCGATCGCGCTCGGGCATGCCATCGGCGCGTCGGGCGTCCGATTGCTCACCACATTGGTCAGCAGGCTCGAACGCACCGGCGGACGCTACGGCCTGCAGACCATGTGCGAACACGGCGGGATGGCGAATGCGCTTCTCGTCGAACGAATGTGAGTGAGTGCCCTGCACTACTATCCGACACCGGCAGTGAGGAATCGAGCAGTGGAGACGAACGACATCGGCTGCGCCCCGCTCACGACTGCCACCGCCGTGGCCGGTCGCGAGTGGCTGTTGCGGTCACGGCCCAAGGGCCGCCCGAAGACCACCGACGTCGAGCTCGTCGACGTCGTGGTCGGTGCCCCCGGCACAGGTCACGTGCGGGTCGAGAACCTGGTCATGTCGGTCGAGCCGTACATGCGCGGCCGGATGGGCGGCGAGGCGACGTACGCGGAGCCGTATCCGATCGGTGAGCCGATGCTCGCTCCCACGGTCGGCCGGGTCACCGCGTCGGCCGACGACACCGTGCCGGTCGGCGCGCTCGTGCTGCACGAGCGCGGCTGGCGCGAGCACGCCCTGGTCCCCGCATCGGAGTGCCGGATCGTCGCTCACGACGACCTGCCGCCGGTCGCGCATCTCGGATTGCTGGGCATCCCCGGGATGACGGCGTGGATCGGTGCGGAGCGGATCGCCCGTATCGAGACGGGCGATGTCGTATTCGTCTCCTCGGCTGCCGGCGCGGTCGGATCCACCGTCGTCCAGATCGCGAAACTGCGCGGGGCAACCGTGATCGCGAGTGCCGGATCCGCCGAAAAAGTCGCTCTGGCACGGGAACTGGGCGCAGATGTGGCGTTCGACTACCACGACGGGCGTGTGACGGACCTGCTCCGGGACGCGCTCGCCCAGGTCGGCGCGAGCGGCCTGGACGTGTACTTCGACAACGTCGGAGGCGACCACCTCGAGGCCGCCATCCGGGTGATCAACGACCATGCGCGGATCGCGCTGTGCGGGATGATCAGCATCTACAACGCGGAGGCTCCGCAGCCGGGGCCGAGCAACCTGATCAAACTGATCTGGCGTCGCGCGCGGATGGAAGGATTCCTCCTCCGCGACCATCTCGACGCCCGCGACGACTTCGAGTCGCAGATGGCGACGTGGATCCGGATGGGCGCGATCCGGCCCGTCCATACGGAATTCGCCGGTGGTGTCGCGGGGGCCTGGGACGCGTTCCTCGGCATGCTCGGCGGTACCGCGACGGGGAAGGCCGTTGTTCCCCTCGTGGCCGACGGCAGCGCACGTGAACACGGCGGGAGCATCTCGCCCGAGAAGGAGGTACAAGATGACCGATCAGGCGCTTCCGCTGGAAGGTAAGGTCGCGCTCGTCACCGGCGGCAGCCGCGGTCTGGGGCGCGAGATGGTGCTGGCGTTCGCACGGGCGGGTGCCGACACCGTCATCGTCAGCCGCAAGATCGACAGTTGCGAGAAACTCGCCGCCGAGGTCGTCGAGACGACCGGGCGCCGGGCACTGCCTGTGGCCTGCCACGTCGGTGACTGGGATGCACTGGACGGACTCGTCGAGCGGACCTACGCGGAGTTCGGCAGGATCGACATCCTCGTGAACAATGCGGGTATGTCACCGCTGTACGACTCGCTCGGGAACATCTCCGAAGCACTGTGGGACAAGGTGTTCGATGTCAACCTCAAGAGCGCGTTCCGGCTGACGACCCTCGTCGCACCGAGGATGGTCGCGGCAGGCGGAGGCACCGTGATCAACATCAGCTCGATCGCTTCCGAGCGCCCCACCACCGTGGACCTGCCCTATGCGGCCGCCAAGGCGGGACTGAACATTCTGACCAAGGGCTTCGCGCAGGAATACGGACCGACGGTGCGAATCAACGCCATCATGGCCGGACCGTTCCTCACCGACATCAGCAAGTCCTGGGACATGGACGTCGTCGCGGAACGCTTCCACGCGCTGCCGCTCGAACGCGCCGGCAATCCCGACGAGATCGTCGGGGCGGCCCTGTACCTGGCCGGGCCGGGCTCGACCTTCACCACCGGCGCGATCATCCCGGTCGACGGCGGCCGCACGGCGATGCGCTGAACAGTCACGACCTGCACGACTTTTCGAGAAAGGTAACCGCAGATGAGCTGGGGATTCGAAACCGACCCCGAGTACCAGAAGGTGCTCGACTGGGCCGAGGAATTCGTGACCACCGAGGTCGAGCCCGTGGACCAGGTGATCACCCACGCGTGGGATCTGCAGGATCCGCTGCGGCAGAAGCTGATCCCGCCGCTCCAGGACAAGGTGCGCGAACAGGGGCTCTGGGCCACCCACCTCGGTCCCGAACTGGGCGGACAGGGTTTCGGTCAGCTCAAGCTCGCGCTGCTCAACGAGATCGTCGGACGCACCCACTCGGGTCCCATCGTCTTCGGCGCACAGGCACCGGACTCGGGCAACACCGAAATCCTCGCGCACTACGGCACCCCCGAACTCAAGGAGCGGTACCTGAAGCCGCTCATCGAGAACGAGATCGTCTCGTGCTACGCGATGACCGAGCCGCAAGGCGGTTCGAACCCGGTCGAATTCGAGACCACCGCGGTCCTCGACGGCGACGAATGGGTCATCAACGGCGAGAAATGGTTCGGAAGCAACGCGCGCTTCGCGTCGTTCTACATCATCATGGCGGTGACGGACCCGGACGCCGAGCCGCACCGCCGGCTATCCCAGTTCATCGTCCCGGCCGATACCCCCGGCGTGGAGATCGTCCGGAACACCGGTGTCTGGGGCCACGACTACGAGGTCGGCACGCACGCCTACACCCGCTGGACGGACGTGCGTATCCCCAAGGACCACATCCTCGGTGAAGTCGGGCAGGGCTTCGAGGTCGCCCAGACCCGTCTCGGCGGCGGCCGCATCCACCACGCGATGCGGACGGTCGGGCTCGTGCGCGCCTCGCTGGACATGATGCTCGAGCGGGCGTCGTCGCGGACCACCCGCGGCAAGCGGCTGGGTGACCAGCAGCTGGTGCAGGAGATGATCGCCGATTCGTGGCTGCAGATCGAGCAGTTCCGTCTGCTCGTGCTGCGCACGGCCTGGCGCATCGACCGGTACAAGGACTACCGCAAGGTCATCAGGGACATCGCCGCGGTGAAGGCCGCCATGCCCAAGGTGCTGCTCGACGTCACCTCGCGGGCGGTGCAACTACACGGTTCGCTCGGTGTGTCCAAGGAACTGCCGCTGGGCAAGTGGCTGTTCGAGAGCTACCACATGGGACTGGCCGACGGTGCCACCGAGATTCACAAGGTGAGCCTGGCACGTCAGCTCCTGCGTGACGCCGAGCCGCACGACGGACTGTTCCCGAGCTACCACGGTCCGGCGCTCGAGGAACTGGCGCGCAAGAAGTTCGCTGCGCAGCTCGCCGGACTCGAGAACTGAGTCGCCCGACGCGCGACACGGGCCCCGGAGCGGAAAGCTCCGGGGCCCGCGTATTTCGGCCGTCCCGCGGCTGCCTGTTGTCAGTGGTCGGCGGAGACGACGAACGCGGTCGATCCGGCCAGGCCGTTGGAGACGGTGACCACCGACCGCCGCGCACCGGAGATCTGACGCTCACCCGCCCGGCCGGTGACCTGGTACGCGGCCTCGGTCAACTGGGTCATGCCGTGGAGGCGGCCCTCGGCGAGGCAACCGCCCCCGGTGTTGAGCGGCAGGGAGCCTGTGGGGCGGGCGTTGCCGTCGTCGATGAACGCCGCTGCCTCGCCGGGTCCGCAGAAGCCGAGACCTTCGAGCCAGGTGTAGGCGAAGATCGAGAAACCGTCGTAGAGCTGCGCGATGTCGATGTCGGTCCGGCCGATTCCCGCTGCCGCCCAGAGGCGTTCGCCGGTGGCGCCGGCACCGGCACGGATGTCTTCGAGGGTCATCGGGACGCCGGTGGCCCCCACGTGATTGCTGGTGGCGTACCCCGAGATCAGCGCCGGCGGGTTGCGCAGATCGCGTGCACGGTCGGTGCGGGTGAGGACGATCGCCACGGCACCGTCGACCGGAAGGTCGCAGTCGAGCATGGTGATGGGATCGGCGATCATCCGCGAGGTCAGGTACTCGTCCCGGGTCAAGGTCTTCCCGCGGAAGTAGGCGTTCGGATTGAGGTGCGCACGCTCGCGATTGTCGACGACGAAGTTCGCGAACGATTCCCGCTTCGCCCCGGACGTTTCGAGGTAGCGACGCGCGACCGTCCCGGCCCACGCCGCGGGAATGGAGAAGCCGTAGGGCGCGAAGAACTGGTCCTTGCCCGTAGCGTGGGCGGCGGTGAAATTCGAATAGCGCCCTTGCGGCATGTGCAGCGCGCGATAGAGCACGACGTGGGTGCACGCGCCGGCGACGAGGGCGTTGACGGCGTCGATGGCGGCGTGGGTGACCATCGGGGTGGTGTTGCCGAGCCAGGTGATCCGGTCCCGGATCTTCAGGGCTCCGGCCAGATAGGCGGGGGTGACGACGTCGATGCCGTCCTGGTTACCTTTGGCGCCACCGTAGACCGGCATCGTCGGGGTCGTCGCGAGACCGTCGACGTCCGCGCGCGACAGTCCGGCGTCCGCCAGTGCGGCGTCGGTCGCTTCGACGGTGAGCGAGGCGAGTGTGCGCGGATTCCGGCGGATCAGTTCGGTGTAGCCGATTCCGGCGATCGCGACCTTGTCACGGTAGTCCCACATGGTCAGGCCTTCCTCGGGCGGAACTGCGGCACGACGGTGCCGGGGGCGAGTTCGTCGAACGTCACTTCCAGATCGAGGCCGATGCGGAGGTCGCCGGGGTCGGCGTCCACCACGTTCGTGGTGACGAGCAGTCCGGCCTGTTCCGCGAGTTCGACGACGCCGACGATGTACGGCAGGGAGTCGGCGAAGCCCGGTGCCGGAGCGTCGTGGACCACCGTGTACGAGTACAGCGTGCCGCGGCCGGAGACCGTGCGCCATTGCAGGTCGGTGGTGTCGCAGCAGGGGCAGGTGTCCACCGGCAGGTGCACGTGGCGTGCGCAACCGGGGCAGTACTGCACTGCCAGCTGCCCTGCGCGCGCCGCCTCCCAGTACCCGGATGTGATGTCGTCCGGGAGGGGGAGTGGTTTGAGCGGAGTCTGGCTCATGTGGGCTCCTCGATCGGTGTCCCGTTGTCGGCAATGTAGATAATGGTAATCATCTATTGCTATTCTGTGACGACGGTCTCCCTCCGTCAAGTTGCCACCCGCAGGGTTGCACTGCGGAACGGCGACCCGAAGCATCGATCCGAGTTCAGCCAAATCATTCGCATGAAATCTTGACTTCACGGCCTATTCAAGCGAATGATATGCACATCGTGAGTGATGTGGATCACGACGGAATCACCCACATGCCCGGTTCGTCCGGGCAGAGCGGCGGGCGGAGAGAACATGCGCTGGACCACGAAGATCTGGAACAGGCTCGGCCGTAACGGATTCGGCCGGCTGTATCCGGCACTCACGGCGGCCGGTCAGCTCATTGCGACCTGAGACCGGACGCATCGAGACCGCACACCATCCCCTCACAATGCGGAGTTGACATGAGCGCATCCCCGAGCGCTTCGAGCAAGCGGACCCCACCGCTGTTGATGCTCATCGAAGTACCGGCAGTCATCGTTCTTTTCGTCATGATGATCCACGTGACCGCCAACGCGCTGCTGCGCGCGTTCGCCTCGCATCCGATCCCGAACACGCTCGAGATCACGCAGTACATCTACCTGCCGATCATCGCGCTCCTCGGATTCATGGCGGCCCAGGCCCGGGGCGAGCACATCGTCGCCGACCTGGTGACCCACTACTTCCCGACATCGGTCCGCCGCGCGGTTCTGGCCGGCGGATACGCTCTCGCCGCGCTCGTGATGTTCGGCTTCGCCTGGTACGGCCTCGAGGAAGCGCTGCACGCCCGTGAGATCGGCAAGACCGCCGGTGTGTCCACCGTCGTGTCGTGGCCCGTGTTCTTCCTGATCCCGATCTCCTTCGGAGTCTTCGGAATCCAGCTGTGCTTCGCGACCGTGCGGGCACTGCGCGGAGCCGAGGACGACACCGACCCGATCGACGCCGAGGTCGCACGCATCAACGAGGAACTCGACGCCGAGCACGCCGTGCCCGCAACGATGTCCACCACGCCCGATTCGGAGGCGAAATGACCACCACCACCGCTGCCGAGACGCCGAATCCCGGCATGGCGCCACCCGAGGTCGGTCCCAGCAGGAAGACGACGGTCCGATCGTGGACCGTGTTCGCGATCCTCATGGTGGCGCTCGTGGGCTCCGTCGTCGCGATCTTCCTGCCGCTCACACCGATCGCGATCGGTTGCGCCGCGCTCGTCATGATGATGGCGCTGCTGTGCCTGCGCGTACCCGTCGCACTGACGATGATCATCCCGTCGTTCGCAGGTCTGTACGCGATCCGCGGTGAGAAGACCGTCACCAGTGCCCTGACCGCGTTGCCGTACGACCAGGTCGCGAGCTGGACGCTCAGCGTCGTCCCGATGTTCGTGCTCATGGGCCTGCTGCTGTGGCGTTCGGGTCTGACCGACACGCTCTACACCGCCGCCCGCCACTGGCTGGGCTGGATGCCGGGTGGTCTCGCCGTCGGCACCAACATTGCGGGGTCGGGCCTGGCCGCGGTGAGCGGTTCGACCACCGGAACCGCATACGCCCTGGGCCGCATCGGTATTCCCGAGATGCTCAAGGCCGGATACGATCGCCGCCTCGCCGTCGGCGCGGTCATCGTCGCAGGTCTGCCCGGTCAGTTGATTCCGCCGAGCATCCTGCTGGTCCTCTACGCGGGTATCGCGGAGGTGCCGGTCGGCAAGGCACTGCTCGCGGGCATCGGCCCGGGCATCCTCGTCTCGGTCATGTTCACGATCGCGATCATCCTGTTCGCGGTCTTCGGCAAGGATCTCGCCGGAACCAAGGAGAGCCGCGTCGAGGCCGCGCACGTGAGCTGGAGTGTGCGGTTCAAGAGCCTCGCCGCCGCCTGGCCGGTGCCGGTTCTGATCGTCGTCATCATCGGCGGAATGTTCTCCGGTGTCTTCACCGCCACCGAGGCCGGCGCCGTCGCCGCGCTGTGCTCGGTCGGCATCGTCTTCCTGTGGAAGCGCAAGGACGGCGGGGCGTGGCGCGCACTCGTCGACGGGTCTGTCGGCACGGTCTCGACGGTCGGCGCCGTGTTCCTGCTGCTCATCGGTGTCGAGGCGCTTTCCCGGATGATGACGCTGACGGGCATCAGCAACGGGTTCGCCGACCTGATCGCGAGCATGGACCTGAGCCGGGTCGAGTTCCTGCTGCTGATGCTCGTGGTCTACCTGATTCTCGGTGCGTTCATGGAACCGCTGCCGATGATGGTGCTCACCATCCCGATTCTGATCCCGACGCTCGAGGCGCTCGACATCTCGCTGCTGTGGTTCGGTGCCTTCACCGTGTTCATGGGCGAGCTCGCCATCCTGTCGCCGCCCGTCGGCATTCTCGCCATGGTGATCCATTCGATCACGAAGGATCCCGAGGTCAATCTCGGTAAGAACATTCCGCTCAAGGACGTGTTCGTCGCGTCCCTCTGGTTCCTGCCGATGGCCATCGTGGTCGTGCTGATCCTGATCTTCTTCCCGGAGATCTCCACGTTCCTGCCGGACCGCGCGAGCGGATAGGAGCGCCGGCGGCGCAGCGGAGAGGACAGCGTGCACGCGGCTCCACCCCGAGGGGGGTGGGGCCGCGTCTGCGTCGCACCGGCGTCCGCGGGGATATTCCTGATAATAAATCTCAACATAGTATTGACACCTGCCTGTGCCGCGCAGATACTTCCACTATGGCAACGTTCACGGAATTCCATTCGGAGGCAACCGAACCCACCGGACTCCCGCTGGACGGCGTGACCGTCGTCAGTCTCGAACAGGCCGTCGCGGCGCCCATCGCGAGTCGGCATCTCGCGGACCTCGGCGCCCGTGTGATCAAGGTGGAGCGCATCGGCGAAGGCGATTTCGCGCGCAACTACGACACCGCGGTGCACGGCCTCGCCTCGCACTTCGTGTGGCTCAACCGCGGCAAGGAGTCGATCTGCGTCGACCTCAAGGCGTCCGAGGGGCTCGAGGCGATCCGGTCGCTCGTGGCAGGTGCCGACGTGTTCATCCAGAACTTCGCGCCCGGGGCCGCCGAGCGCCTCGGTCTCGGTGCGGACGAACTGCGCGCCGATCATCCCGGACTCGTCGTGGTCAACATGACCGGTTACGGCACGTCGGGGCCGTTCAAGGACCGCAAGGCCTACGACATGCTCGTCCAGGCCGAGACCGGATTGTGCTCGATCACCGGAACCCCGGACACCGCGACGAAGACCGGTGTTCCGGCGTCCGACATCGCGGCCGGCCTGTACGCGCTCACCGCGATCCAGGCCGCACTGTTCCGGCGCGAGCGGACCGGCGTCGGCGCGACCATCGACCTGTCGATGTTCGACGCGACGGTCGAGTGGCTCGGCCATTCGATGTACATGCAGATGTACCAGGACGTCCAGATCAAGCGGATGGGACTCTCGCACGCGTCGATCGCGCCGTACGACGCGTACCCGACGCAGGACGGCAAGATCCTGATCGGGGTCCAGAACGATCGCGGCTGGCGCACCTTGATGTCGGAGGTGTTCGCGCGGGACGACCTGGCCGCGAATCCGCGCTATGCGACCAACGTGCTGCGCGTGCAGCACAGGGCCGAGGTCGATGCGCTGGTGGCGGAGGAGACCCGGCGGTTCTTCACCGCCGATCTCGATGCGCTGCTCGCCAAGGCCGGCGTCCCGGCCGCGCAGCTCAACGACATGAAGGGGCTGATCGCGCACCCCCAGCTCGAGGCTCGTGACCGTTGGCGGGAGGTCGGTACCGAGGCCGGGCCGATCCGCGCGGTTCTTCCGCCGATGACGTTCCGCGACGTGGAGATGCGCATGGGCCCGGTCCCCGCCCTGGGTGAGCAGACCGACCGCATTCTCGGCGAACTCGGTCTCACGGAAGCTCAGGTCGCGGGCCTGCGGGCCGCGGGCATCGTCCAATAGCGACGCGGTCGCACCAGTTTCGACACATCTATGTACATCATTATGGTGAACTGGGTAACATCGGGACGGCAACGAGACGCGGTGCGTCGAATGTGGTGAGGAGCGGACATGGGTGCGGATGCGACACCGGGGACCGAGGCGACGAACGGTAGCCGGCTGCGGTGCAACGAATGCGGGTCGGAGGCGATCGTCACGCGGGCGGGTGGTTCCTCGCTGGCGTGCTGCGGTGCGCCGCTCGAGATCATCTTCGCCGGGTGACCGGCGGCTCCGTTCCGCGACATTCCCCGATCGGCAGGAGTTTTCATGAACGAGGTCGGTAAGCGCTACACGTGCGCCACCTGCGACACCCAGATCATGTGCGTGAAGAAGGGCGACGGCGGGTTCACCTGCCACGGTGCGCCGATGGAGCTTCTCACCGCCAAGCCTCTTCCGTCCTCGGACTAGCCCGGGCTCGATCGCGGGATCGCCTGCGATGTCCGATGACAACACCGGTGGCCCGGACCCTGACCAGGGTCGGGGCCACCGGTGTCTTGTCCCGAAATCCACTGCGATCGAACCATTTCCGCCGCGCAGATCGATCTGCCGTGGGTTCTGCCGGACCCTTGTGATTAATCCATGAATATGATTATAGTGAACTGGGTAACGTTCGGCGGGGTGCAGGCGTCCCCGAAACCAGACATCGCGAAGGAGCGGACATGAGTACGGACACGACTCCCGGCACCGAGGCCACGAACGGAAGCCGGCTGCGGTGCACCGAGTGCGGTTCCGAGGCGATCGCGACCCGGGCGAACGGGTCGTCGCTGGCCTGCTGCGGTACGCCGCTCGAGGTCATCTTCGCCGCATAGCGGCAACAGGTTCCACCACTTCCAGGACTCCCAGGAGCTTTCATGAACGAGGTCGGTAAGCGCTACACGTGCGCCACCTGCGACACCCAGATCATGTGCGTGAAGAAGGGCGACGGCGGGTTCACCTGCCACGGTGCGCCGATGGAGCTTCTCACCGCCAAGCCGCTGCCGTCCTCCGACTAGCGGCCCGAACCGACACCCGATCGATGCTGTGCCCGGGCGCAGCGATCATGAGACTTCAAGGAGTGCGCAATGGCTGGTCCACTCGACGGACTCGTAGTGGTCGACGCGAGCTGGGGTATGCCCGCCGCCATCTCGACCATGATGCTCGCCGACTACGGCGCCCGGGTCATCAAGATCGAACGACCCGGCGGCGGGCCCGACGCGAACGCGAACGTGCGCAAGTCGACCGACCGCGGCAAGTGGAGCGTCGAGGCGGACCTGCGGACGGACGAAGGCCGTGACACGCTGCGGCAGCTGCTCGCCGTCGCCGACGTGTTCGTCGAGTCCTTCGGCGCAGGCAGGGCCGACGAGCTCGGGCTCGGCTACGACGCGCTGCACGAGCAGTTCCCCGAACTCGTCTACGCGTCGGTCACCGGCTACGGCACCTCCGGTCCGCTCGCCGCCCGGCCCGGATACGAGGCGCTGCTCAACGCCCGGCTCGGACAGATGGCCGAGCAGACCGGACACCGCGAAGGACCCATCTTCCTGGGGCACCCCACGGTCTCCTACGGCACCGCGTTCATCACCACGATCGGCATCCTGTCGGCACTGCGTGCCCGCAAGCTCAACGGCACCGGCCAGAAGCTCGACACCTCGCTGCTCGACGGCATGCTCGCGATCTCCTCGATGAACTGGTGGTGGAACGAGAAGGACATCTCGTACCTGGCGCGCAGCGGAAACCAGAAGGGCTTCGGCAACAAGCGTCTCATCACCGACCCGTTCGTCTGCGCCGACGGCAAGTGGCTCATACCGCACACCGGCGGACCGGGCTCCTACAAGAAGCTCATGGACCTGCTCGGATTCGGGGAGCAGACCCGCACCGTCGACGGCCCCGAGATGGCCGTTCCGCTGGACGACGTCGAACTCGACATCGCCCGCAACAAGGTGCCCGAGGCGTTCAAGGCGCGTCCGCGCGACGAGTGGCTCGAGCTGCTGCACGCCGCCGACATCGCGGTCCTGCCGCTGAACCGTCCCGAGGACATCTTCGAGGACGACCAGGTCAACTTCGCGCGGGTCCCGATCGAACTTCCCGACGACGAGCACGGCACCATCCGCCAGGTCGGCCCGGTGATCCGCTTCGAGAAGTCCACGCCCGCAACGCCGCTCCCCGCACCGAAGGTCGGTGAGCACACCGATCGCATCGGCGAGATCAGCCGGTCCGCGCAGTGGGCGCCCGCGCCGGCCCGCGACGGTCGCGTCGAGGCCCCGCTGCAGGGTGTGAAGATCCTCGACTTCAGCTCGTACTTCGCGACGGGCTTCGGTGCTCGACTGCTGTCCGATCTCGGCGCCGAGGTCGTCAAGATCGAGCCGCTCGTCGGTGACCAGATGCGGCCGCTCGGCGACCTGTTCGAAGGTGCCAACCGCGGCAAGCGCGGCCTCGCTGTCGACATGCGCACCGCGGAGGGTCAGGAGATCGCGCATCGTCTCGTCGCCGAAGCCGACGTCGTGATGCACAACTTCCGTCCCGGCAAGGCCGAGAAGATCGGTCTCGGATACGAGCAGCTGCGCGCGCTCAACCCGGATCTCGTCTATGCCTACCTGCCCGGCTTCGGCTCGGACGGACCGAAATCGGGGCTCAAGTCCTTCGCGCCCCTCGTGTCCGGAATGGTCGGCCTCAACTTCGAGGGCGCAGGCAAGGGCAACGGCCCGATCCGGCGCGTGATGGGGAACGAGGACCTCTACAACGGATTCCTCGGTGCCGTCACGGTTCTCCTCGCTCTGCACCACCGGCACAACACCGGTGAGCCGCAGTACGTGGAGAGTCCGCAGCTGCACTCGAGCCTGTTCGTCGTCAGTGAGCACTCGGCGACACTCGACGGTGCGGCGGTGCCCGCGCACGAACTGGACGCGGATCAGACCGGATGGTCGCCGCTGTACCGGCTCTACCGCACCGCCGACGGCTGGATCGCCATCGCCGCGATCGGTGACGCCGCGTTCGGGCGGTTGGCCGAGGCACTCGGAACCCCGGAGCTCGCCGCGGACACGCGTTTCGCGACCGCCGCGGACCGCGAGGACAACGCCGAGGCTCTCACGGAGGCGCTCTCCCGGACGTTCGCGGCATCGAGCAGCGCCGATGCGTTCGCACGGCTCGACGGCAATCGCGTTCCCGCCGAGATCCCCCTCGACAGCCCGATCATGCCGGAACTGCTCTGGGAGGAATGGGCCCTCGACTCCGGCCGTGTCGTCGAGCATCACCACGCCGAGTACGGCTGGTGCCGCGAGGTCGGCATGGTCATGCACCTGTCCGACACCCCCGGCCGGTTCAAGGGCGGCAGCCCGCTCCTCGGCGAGCACTCGGCGCAGATTCTCGCCGAACTCGGTTACACCGCCGACGAGGTCGACGCGCTGATGGCGTCCGTGTGCTCGCGGCCGGATCTCGCAACGAAGGAATCCTGACCATGGACATCACCTACCCGCCGGAGGCGGACGCATACCGCGCGTCGCTGCGCGAGCTTCTCGAATCCAATCTGCCCGCGGGATGGCGAGGCATCGGGGCACTGCCCGACGCCGAACAGGACACATTCCTGCAGTCCTGGCGTAAGGTGCTCTCCG
Organism: Rhodococcus phenolicus; assembly: GCF_001646785.1. Lineage (GTDB taxonomy): Bacteria > Actinomycetota > Actinomycetes > Mycobacteriales > Mycobacteriaceae > Rhodococcus > Rhodococcus phenolicus. The sequence goes on along the minus strand of NZ_LRRH01000022.1, from coordinate 55,816 downwards.
ACAACGGGTTGCTCGCGGTTTCGCTGCCGAAGGAGTACGGCGGGGGAGGCCTGTCGGACATCGAGCAGGTCGTCCTGAACGAGGAACTGATGCGGCTCGGCGTGCCCGAGGGAACCGAGAACGACACGCTCGGTATCAAGCTGCTGTGCAACACGCTCACCGTGCTCGGAACCGAGGAGCAGAAGGCGTACTTCATCCCGAAGACGTTGTCCGGTGAGATCGTCTGGTGCCAGGGCTATTCGGAGCCCGAAGCCGGGTCCGATCTCGCCGGGATGCGGACCCGCGCGGTCCTCGACGGCGACGAGTGGGTCGTCAACGGGCAGAAGACGTGGACGTCGGCCGGAAGCAACGCCAACTGGATCTTCGCGATCTGCCGCACCGATCCGGCCGCGGTCAAGCACAAGGGCTTGTCGTTCCTGCTGATTCCGATGGATCAGCCCGGTATCGAGGTTCGCCCGATTCTCAACGCCGCGGGATACACCGCGTTCAACGAGGTCTTCTTCACCGATGCCCGGACCGCGAAGGCCAATGTCCTCGGTGGGGTCGACGGAGGCTGGCACACGGCCAACACGCTGCTCGGATTCGAGCGCGGGGTGCGTGCGACGACCGACGCGATCAGGTTCGGACGTGAGATCGACCGCCTGATCGAGCTCGCCCGTGAACGCGGTCTCGCCGAAGATCCGCACATCCGTAGCGAACTCGCATGGTGCTGGCAGCGGGTCCAGACGATGCGCTTCCGCGGGTACCGGGCTCTGACCACCCTTCTCGAAGGTGGCCGGCCGGGAGTGGACGGTTCGTTCTCGAAGATCTACTGGGCCGAGTTCTTCCAGCGCTACACCGAGATCGGCCTCGAGATCCTCGGCGTCGAGGCGCTGACACCGGAAGGTCAGGGCAACAACGGGATTCTCGTGACACCGCAACCCGGAACCGAGAACTCGACCCGCTGCTGGGACGATATCGCGCTGTACGCGCGGGCCGCGACCATCTACGGCGGCAGCTCCCAGATCCAGCGCAACATCATCGGAGAGCAGTTGCTCGGACTTCCCAAGGAACCCCGCCTCGACGGTGGTCCGTTCCAGGAGATCGGTCGCCGCAAGAGCGCCTGAGATCCGCTCGTCGCCGCGTCGTCGGCAGAATGGAAGATCAACGTGTATTTCGCATTCGACGAGGACCAGGAGGAGTTCCGGGCGTCGCTGCGCCGGCTCCTGGCCGAACGAGCCCCCATGACCGCCGTGCGCGAGATCGCGGCCACCCGCGGATTCGACTCGACGATATGGCGGACCCTCACCGGCGACATGGGTGTGCCCGGTCTCCACATCGCCGAGGAACTCGGCGGGAGTGGCTTCAGTTTCCTCGAAACCGCCATCGTGGCACAGGAGCTCGGTCGCGCACTGACTCCCGTTCCGATGATCGCGACGACCGGCGCCCTCGAAGCCGTGTTCCGTCTCGGTTCCCCCGAGTTGCGGACGGAACTGGTTCCGGTCCTCGCCTCGGGGCAGGCGGTGGGCACGCTCGCCGTGTCGGTCGAGCGCGACCTCGAGGTCGCCGCGGCCACGGTGCGGGCGACGGGCACCGGGCCGGTGACACTCGACGGCAGGCTCGACCACGTCGCATTCGGGCACATCGCCGACCTTCTCGTCGTTCCGGCCGTCACGCCGGGTGGTGACGCGGTGGCGCTGTACGTCGTCGAGGCGTCCGCTTCGGGAGTCACTGCCACCGTACGTGATTCGCTGGATCCGACCCGACCCCTCGCGACCGTCGAGTTCGCCGGTGCTCCGGCGCGGCTGCTCGGATCGGATCGTGCCGCGATCGACCGTGTCGTCGATTTCGTTCGGATCCTGCTCGCGAACGAGGCGATCGGTGCATCGCAGGCAGCGCTCGACATGGCCGTCGCCTACGCCAAGCAACGGGTGCAGTTCAACCGCGTGATCGGATCGTTCCAGGCGATCAAGCACAAGTGCGCGGACATGGCGATCGCGATCGAGTCGACGCAGGCCGCGGTGATGTACGCGTCGATGTGCGTGGACACCGATTCCGAGGACCTGCCCGTTGCGGCCGTGATGGCCAAGTCGCAGGCGTCGGAGTGCCTGACCCTGTGCGCCGGTCACAACATTCAGGTGCACGGCGGCATCGGGTTCACGTGGGAAGCGGACCCGCACCTGTACTTCCGCCGGGCCAAGGCGATCGAGCCGCTCTTCGGGAGCATCGCCGCGCACACCGCCAGGCTCGCCGACCTCGTCGGTATCTGACGCTGTACCTCACCACGAACGGAGAAACACATGACGATCACGCCGCGGCGACTCGACGGCGACATCGCACTGGTGACCGGCGGGGGCTCGGGGATCGGGGCCGCCTCCGCCATCCGTCTCGCGGCCGAAGGTGCCGCGGTCGCGATCGTCGACGTCCACCGGGACGCTGCCGAGGCGACCGCCGAGAAGATCCGCGCTGCCGGTGGCACCGCGCTGTCCTTTGCGGCGGACGTCCGTGACGACGGCGCGCTCGCGTCGATCGTGGAGTCGGTGGTCGCGGAGCTCGGTGAGATCAGCGTGGTCTTCACCGCCGCGGGGGGTCAGTGGTGCCCGGGTCGACAGCCACGAGATCAGCCGCGACGACTGGTACGGCGTCCTCGACATCAACCTGTCCGGCACGTTCTTCACGATCCGGGCCGCGCTGCCGTCGCTGCTGCGCCGCGGCGGAGGCTCGATCGTCACGTGTGGTTCGACGTCGTCGTTCGTCGCGACCCAGGGCGGGCTCGCGCCCTACCGTGCCTCGAAGGGCGGGGTGAAGATGCTCACGCAGACGCTGGCGGTCGAGTATGCGCCGCAGGGCATCCGGGTGAACAGCGTGTGCCCGGGCGCCGTGCGCACCAATCTGAGCGCCAACACCGCCGCGATCGTCCCGACCGAGGGTACGGTGCGGAATCCGTCGAAGCCGCTGTCGGTACCCCTGGGCCGCTACGGCGAGCCGGAGGAGATCGCTTCGGTGGTCGCGTTCCTGGCGTCACCCGATGCGTCGTACGTGACGGGTCAGGCGATTCTCGTGGACGGCGGCGTCACCGCCGAGTAGCCCGCGGCCAGGCCGGGCGAATTCAGGCGCATAGATCTTGACAGACAGGCCAATTGAGACGCATGATTAGCACTGTTGTGAGCGGGATCACGTGACTCACGCAGTGTGGACGACGGCACCGCCGCCGGTCCGCGTCAGTTCTCGACAAGGGAGTTCCAGTGACCAAGTTCGCCAGGCGGGCAGGGACATTCGTACGGGCCGGGGCCCTCGCCGTGGCCGGCGCACTCGCGGTTGCGGGATGTGCCGAATCCGGCTCGGGCGGTAGCTCGGGCGGCGGTGAAGGCGTCGCCTTCGGTGCCACCATGGAGGAATACAAGGCCGCGTTCGCGGACGTCGACCCGATCGTGCTGCACACACAGTCGCCGAGCACCAAGGGCTCGACCGGCGGTGCGTTCATCGACGCGTACACCTCCGCGGTGGAGGAGTGGTCCGACGGCAAGATCACCTTCGACATCGCCTACTCGGACGCGATCGCGAAGTCGACCGAGATCGACAACGCCATCGTCGACGGCCGTCTCGACATCGGCCAGGTCCTCGCCGTGTACGAGCCGAAGGAGTTCCCGGCGACCTCGGCGCTGCTCGACGCAAGCGTGCTGTCGGACCAGAGCGTCGTCACCGGCGTCCTGCAGTCCAACGCGTGGCCGGCCGACGTCGCCCTGTCGACACCCGAGATCGTCGAGGAGTTCGAGGACAAGGGACTCAAGCTGATGATGCCGGCCTACAACGCCGGCATGAACGCGCTGTTCTGCGCGCAGCCTCGCACCGCCCTGCCCGACTTCGCCGGCCGCAGCGTCTCCGTCGGCAGCACCGCCGGCAACCAGGAGGTCGCCGCCCTCGGTGCCACCCCCACCTCCGTCGCCTACACCGAGGCGTACGAGGCGTTGCAGCGCGGCGTCATCGACTGCTCGATGCTCAGCCCCGCCGCCGCGCAGATCGGCGGCATCGTCGAGGTCGCGCCCCAGACGGTGATCGACCCGGAGGCCGGTCTGGCCGTGCCGAGCGGCAACATGGCGATGAACCTCGATGTGTGGGAATCGCTTCCGCTCGTCGCGCAGCAGCTGCTGTGGGATCGCCTCGACGCCTTCGTCACCGGCAGTATTCAGGGCAAGATCTGGCCGGTCACAGTCGAATCCGTCGCGAGCATCCAGCAGTACGGCGGCAAGATCGTGCCGTTCGCCGACGACGCCCGCACGGCGCTGCAGGCGGCCAACGACAAGATCGTCGACGCGATCGCGGAGAACCCCGCGGTCGGTGACGGGCAGGCGTTCGTCGGCACCGTCCGTGACACCGCCGACAAGTGGAGCGGCATCGTCACCGAACTCGGATACACCAACGAGACGGACTACAACGGCTTCGCGACCTGGTACAGCCCGGACAAGATCGACATCCAGCCGTACGTCGAGCGGTTCTACGAGGAGATTCTCCTCCCGCACCGCCCGTCCTGATCGGACGAACACCGACCGCCCCGGAGCCGGGATCGACTCCCGCTCCGGGGCGTTCCGTTTCCATCGGCCGAATCCGGTGGGCTTCGACAGCAGGAGAGGTACACGATGACCGAACGCCGCTCGGGGACAGCCGCCATCGCACTGGACGGCGCGATCGACATGCACTGCCACTTCGGGCCCGAACCGCTCGTGGAAATGGCTGCCAAGACGCCGCACTCCGTCGACCCGGTCGAGGCCGCGCGCGAAGCGGCCGATCACGGGATGAAAGCGATCGTCCTCAAGGCTCACGAGTTCCCCTCCACCGTCGCCGCGCATCTGGCGAACAAGGCAGTGCCGGAAGTGCAGTCGATCTCCGGGATCTGCCTCGATCACCCGGTGGGCGGACTCAACCCGCACGCAGTCGAATGTGCGCTGCGCGCGGGCGCGAAAGTGGTGTGGCTGCCCACGATCTCCTCACAGCAGGACGCACCGGCCAAGGTGAACGCGTTCTTCGGTGTGCAGGAGGGCATCCGGGTGATCGATGCCGACGGCGAACTGCTGCCGGAGGTCCGGACGATCCTGGATCTGATCACGCAGTACGACGCGGTGCTCGCCACCGGCCACGTCTCCACCGCCGAACACTTCGCGGTCGCGCGCGAATACGGCACACGCGGCCGCGTCCTCGTCACGCACGCCATGCACGCGACCACCGGTCCCCGCCTGACCATCCAGGAGGTCACCGAGCTCGCCGGCCTCGGCGCGCACATCGAGTTCGCCGCGCACACATGCATGGGCGAGCCGTCGGTGTTCGCGGACGTCGTCGCGGCACTGCGTCGTCTCGACGCCGAAAAGGTCGTGCTCGCAACAGACTACGGATGGACCACGAAGGTCCCGCATCCGGCCGCAGGCCTGCACTCCTACGTCAACGCCCTGTGGGACGAAGGCGTCGACGAGGACGACCTGCGCGTCATGACGTGTGACACGCCGGCGCGGCTACTGGGAATGAACTGACAGACACCGAACCACCGGAGGAACAGTGATCATGCACACACAGGGACGAGTGGCCGGAAAGGTCGCCTTCATCACCGGTGCCGCGCGCGGACAGGGCAGATCCCACGCCCTGCGGCTCGCCCGGGAAGGCGCCGACATCTACGCCACCGATGCGTGCGAGGACATCGCCTCGCTCACCTACGGCATGGCGAGCGAGGAGGACCTCGCCGAGACCGTCCGCCTCGTCGAGGCCACCGGGCGCCGCATCATCACCCGCAAGGTCGACGTGCGCGACCAGGCCGGCCTCGACGCCGCGGCCGCCGATGCCGTCGAGAAGCTCGGCCGCATCGACATCGTCAGCGCGAACGCCGGCATCTGCGGTTGCCGTCCCACCGTCGAGCTGACCGAGGACGAGTGGCAGGACATGATCGACGTCAACCTCACCGGCGTGTGGAAGACGACCAAGGCCGTCATCCCCCGCATGCTCGAGACCGGCGGCGGCTCGATCGTCCTGACCAGTTCGGTCGTCACCTACAACGGTTCGCGCAACGTCGCGCACTACAACGCGTCCAAGCACGGCGTCGTCGGCCTGATGCAGACGCTCGCGGCCGAATACGGTGGGCAGGGTATCCGCGTCAATGCAGTGCATCCGGGCAATGTCGGCACCGACATGCTCTTCAGCGAGTCCACCCTGCGCGTGTTCTGCCCGGACCTGGAGAACCCCACGATCGAGGACCTGCGCGAGCGGGCCCGGCACCGCAACATCATGGACCTGGCCTGGGTCGAACCCGAGGACATCACGAACGCGGTGCTGTGGCTGGCCTCGGACGAGGCGCGGTACGTCACCGGTGTCTCGATTCCCGTCGACTGCGGACTCCGCATCAGCTGAGAGGAAACGCCATGAGCAACGCACGCAATCAGGGGCGCAGGGTTCTCGTCACCGGCGGCGCCGGAGGAATCGGTGCGGCCGCCGTCCGTCGTCTGGCGAACGAGGGCGCCGCGGTCGCGGTCCTCGACCTCGACGAGGCCGCGGCGAAGACCCTCGCCGACGACATCACCGCGGCGGGCGCGACGGCGGTCGCCGTCGCGGCGGACGTGTCCGATCCGGACTCGATCGGTCCCGCGGTCGACGAGGCCGCCGCCGCCCTGGGGGGACTGGACGGCATCGTCACCTGCGCCGGGATCGCGAAATCGGCTCTCGTGCACGAAATGTCGGTGGAGGACTGGAATGCCGTCGTCGGCATCAACCTGACCGGATCGTTCCTCTCGGTCCGCGCCGCGCTACCGCACATGCTCGAGGCGCAGCGGTCGTCGGTCGTGACGATCGGGTCGGTCGCGTCGCTGATCTCCGCGAACACCAACACGTGCGGCTACGACGCCTCGAAATCCGGTGTACTCGGATTGACGAGGTCCATCGCCGTCGGCTACGCGGACCGGGGAGTCCGAGCCAACACACTGTGCCCCGGCGTCGTCGACACGCCGCTCGCGCGCAAGGCCCGCGAGTCCGGCGGTGTCACGAGTTCGGCGCTCGCGCAGACTCCGCTGCAGCGCCGCGCGGAGGTCGACGAGATGGCCGCGGTCATCGCCTTCCTGATCTCGGACGAGTCGTCGTACATGACCGGATCGACCGTCACGGCGGACGGTGGGCTCACCGCCCAGTAGTCGCCCCCCGTGCGCGTTTTCGGTAGCGGCCGCTACCGAAAACGCGCACGGCAGGAAGGGCGTCAGAACGCGCTGCGCCCGCCGTCGACCGTGTAGATGCCGCCGGTCACCCAGTCCGCCTCGTCGCTCGCCAGGAACAACGCCAGCGACGCGACATCGTTCGGCGTACCCAGCCGCCGCAACGGGAAGCGGTTCGCGACCTCCGCGTCGATGGCCACCTGATCGGCGTCGTCGGTGGCCGCACCGCGGTCCACGCGTGAGCGGTACACCAGCGGCGTGGGGATGGTCCCGGGACAGATCGCGTTCACGCGGATGTTGTCCGGGCCGTACGTGACCGCCATCTGCTTGGTCATCGCGATGACGCCGCCCTTGGCCGCCGTATACGGGAAGATACCCGGCAGGCCGATCAGGCCACCCATGCTGGCCTGATTGATGATCGATCCGGTCCGCCGCTCGATCATGTGCGGCAGCGCGTACTTCGACGTCAGCCACACACCCTTGAGGTTGACGCCGACCACCTTGTCCCATTCGGCTTCCGTCGTGTCCGCCGCGTCCCCGGCGCCGTTCACGCCGGCGTTGGCGAACACGACGTCGAGCTGCCCGAATTCGGCGAGCGTCTCGTCGATCATGCGCCGGGAATCGGCATCGGAGGTGACGTTCGCTGTGACGGGCAGCGCCCGGCCACCCGCCGCCGCGATCTCGTCGCACACCGCGGTGGCCGCGGCGAGATCGAGGTCGACGACCGCGACCGCGGCGCCTTCCTCCGCGAAACGCAGGGCGGATGCGCGGCCGAGGCCGGAGCCGGAGCCGGTGACGAGTGCGGTCTTCCCCGCAAGGCGTCCATTCGAGGACAAGAGTGTTCCTTTCTTTCCGGCGTTGCCGCCGAACAGGATTCGAGAGGTGAGGCGTTCACGCCATGAGTGCGGTGAACTTCCAGTCCAGCACCGGTGCCGGCTCGGCACCCGCGCGGTGCGCGAAGACGAGCGAACGCAGCTTCAGGACGCCGCCACCGCCGGGGAGCGCGGTTGCGGACTCGATGTGCAGGTCGCTGGTGAGCGTGTCGCCCTCGTGCACCGGACCGGTGTGGTCGCAGGACTGCCAGCCGAGCACGGTCACGAGGTTGGGCAGCGCGCGCGTCGCCTGCGACAGTGCGAGACCGATCGTGTGGCCGCCGTAGACGAGGCGGCCCGCGGCGCCCACCCGCTCGTCGTGGTGGGTCGCGGCGATGTTGAGCGTCAGTCGTGCGAGTTCCGGTGCGCTGGAGACGACGTCGCCGCTCGATCGCAACACCGCACCCGCGAGGGACGGGTCGAAATGTGTGCCGGGAACACGGTCGCGGTACTCGGCGAGATTCCAGTCCACGGGAGCCGCCCAGTCCGGTTCGTCCTGAGGGCCGATGGACGACAGGTCGTCGGTGCGGATCACGGTCGCGGGGTCGGTCGCCGGGTTCAGCGGGAGCATCGCACAGCGGTAGAAGTCGAGCACGGTGCGGCCCTGCTGGTCGACCGTGTTCATCCGCAGCGCGGCCAGGCCGGTCGCGGCGCGGCCGGGTTTGACGGAGTTGCTCTTGAGCCCGACGACCTCGGTCGTGGTGTAGAGGGTGTCGCCGATGCGCGGGAACCGGTGGAAGCGCAGGCCCCGGTAGAACAGGTTGGCCTTGACATGGTGGGTCGCGAGCGTGGACTGGCCGATCGCGAGATCGGTGACCAGGCCGGCGTGCGCGATCGGCCCGGCCGCGACCGCGGTGGACAGGTGCGTGTCGAGCGCCAGGCGCAAGCGATCACCGAGGATCGCCTGGTGGGCCGCGGCGAGACCGTCGGTGAGCGTGACGGCGGGTGCCGTGTCGAAGACCTGGCCGACTGTCAGGTCGTCGAGGTAGGGTCCGCCGACGGCGATGGCTTCGGTTGCGGGAGTGGTCATCTCAGGATCCGATCTTCGACAGGGTGCGGCGGGCGGCGACGGCGACGGCTTCGTCGAGCATCTGTCCGTCGAGCTGGGCGGCCCCGGCGCCGCGAGCCTCGGCCTCCTCGAGCGCGGCCAGGACCTGTCGCGCGGCCTCGGCCTGTTCATCCGTGGGGGTGAATGCTGCGGCAGCGGAGTCGATCTGGGCGGGGTGGATGACCCACTTGCCGTCGAAGCCGAGGTCGGAGATCCACCGGGCGCTGTGGCGGAACGCCTCGTCGTCGGCGATGCCGAGGAACGGCCCGTCGATCGCCTGGACCCCGGCGGCGCGCGCGGCGTGGAGCACCCGGTCCTGGACGTGGATCCAGTGTTCGGGCGCGGCGGCACGGGAACGGCCCAGGGCGGCGCCGAGATCGGCGTAGCCGATGATGACGCCCGCCACGCGGGGACCGGTGACGATCTCGTCGATGCGCTGGACGCCCGCCGGGGTTTCGATGAGGGCCTGCACGACCGCGGACGAGGAAGCGCCCAGGATGCGGTCGGCTTCGGCGAGGTCGGCGGCGCTCTCCACCTTCGGGATCACGATCGAGGCGAGGGCGTCACCGAGTCCGGCGCACGCCCGCAGGTCGTCCTCGAACCAGGGAGTGCCGCGCCCGTTGATGCGTACCGACACCGTGCGCCGGCGGCCGTGCTCACGCACCAGGGGAGCGACGAGGTCGCGTGCCGCATCCTTCTGTGCGGGGGTGACGGCATCCTCGAGATCGAGGACGACTTCGTCGGCGGCGGAGGCGAGGGCTTTGGACGCTTTGCGTTCGTCCGAGCCGGGGGCGACGAGCGCGGCTCGCCGGCGGACGTGTTGCTCGAAAGTCACGGAGAACCTCGTGAAGTGTCGGGTCGGCAGTACGGCGCTAAATGTACGGCCATTGTGGTCGGTTCCGCCACTCCATAGGAAGTCATAGCCGGTCCTATCGCTGAAAACTGTGCAGAAGGCAGTGGTACGCCTCACGCAACGCATTGACAATACCCGTACGTCTCCACAAAATGGCCGTACAAACTTTCTCGGGTCTGCGCGGCCCGTTCCGAGCTGAAGGATCACTTGCGTGAGTTACAACCTGAACGACGAAGAAGCCTTCCTGGTCAAGACCGTCCGCGACTTCATCGACCGCGAGGTCAAGCCGTCCGTGCAGGAGGTCGAGCACGCAGGCGAGTACCCCGAGAAGTGGATCGAGCAGATGAAGCAGATCGGGATCTACGGTCTGGCGGTCCCGGAAGAGTACGGCGGCTCGCCGGTGTCGATGCCGTGCTACGTGCAGGTCACCGAGGAACTCGCGCGTGGCTGGATGTCGCTGTCCGGCGCGATGGGCGGGCACACCGTCGTCGCGAAGCTGCTGACCCTCTTCGGCACCGAGGATCAGAAGCGCAAGTACCTGCCGAAGCTCGCGACCGGTGAGATCCGCGCGACGATGGCCCTGACCGAACCCGGCGGCGGTTCCGATCTGCAGGCGATGACCACCACCGCCAAGCGTGACGGCGACGACCTGGTCATCAACGGCGCGAAGACGTGGATCACCAACGCCCGCCGTTCCGGTCTGATCGCGTTGCTGTGCAAGACCGACCCGTCGGCGACGCCGCGGCACAAGGGCATCTCCGTGGTGCTCGTCGAGCACGGCCCGGGCCTGACCGTGTCGCGCGACCTGCCGAAGCTCGGCTACAAGGGCGTCGAGAGCTGCGAGCTGAGCTTCGACAACTACCGCATCGCCGCCGATGCGATCCTCGGCGGCGAACCGGGCAAGGGCTTCGGGCACATGATGAAGGGTCTCGAGACCGGTCGCCTGCAGGTCGCGTCGCGTGCCCTCGGCGTCGCCACGGCGGCGCTCGAGGACTCGCTGGCGTACGCGCAGCAGCGCGAGAGCTTCGGCCAGCCCATCTGGAAGCACCAGTCGATCGGCAACTACCTGGCGGAGATGGCCACCAAGCTGACCGCGGCGCGGCAGCTGGCCCGCTACGCAGCGGAGAAGTACGACAGCGGCGAACGCTGCGACATGGAAGCGGGCATGGCGAAGCTGTACTGCTCGGAGGTCGCGATGGAGATCGCGCTGAACGCGGTGCGCATCCACGGCGGCTACGGGTACTCCACCGAGTACGACGTCGAACGTTACTTCCGGGACGCGCCGCTGATGATCGTCGGCGAGGGCACCAACGAGATCCAGCGCAACGTCATCGCGAGCCAGCTCGTGGCCCGCGGCGGGTTGTGACCGACCGGGACCAGTAGGATCTCCGCGTCATGAGCGGTAGGGAGCGAGATTCGGAGCCGGCGTACGCGCAGTTGTCACGGCAGTTGCGCGAGGCCGTCGAGTCCGGTGCATACCGGGACGGGGTCCGTCTGCCGACGGAGGCCGAACTCGCGCAGCAGCACGGCGTGAGCCGGCAGACGGTGCGCCGGGCCTTCCAGGACCTGGTGGCCGACGGTGTCGTGTACCGGGTTCCCGGACGCGGAACGTTCGCGAACGAACCGGGCCGCTACCGCAGGCCACACGGATCGATCGAGGATCTGCTCGCGCTGTCCGCGGACACCACGATGGAGATCGTGTCCTCCCTGCGCCGCGGCGTGGACATCGAGGCCGCCAGCAGGCTGCGGCTCGACACCGACCTGTTGCACTCGGTGGTGCTGCGCCGCCTGCACGACGGCGTGCCGTTCGTGCACACCACCATCTGGCTGCCGGATCCGATCGCGGCGCACGTGCAGGACGCGCCGGAGCTGGCGGCGGGCGCGTCGAGCAAGATCACGCTCATCGGGTTGCTCGAGCCGTATCTGCCGCATCCGATCGTCCAGGCAGCGCAATCGATCACCGTGGCCCCGGCCACCGCCGAGGTCGCGGCCGAACTGGGCTGCGAGGTGGGCCACCCCATGCTGCGGGTGGATCGCCTCTACTCCGACGCCGAGGGCGCGCTCACCGAACTGTCGGTGAGCTACTTTCTGCCGGAGCACTACACCTATCGCGTCACCCTCAGACGAGCCGGGCACTGACCCGGCCCCCGACCACAGGAGTGCAGAACATGCGCGTTTTCCAGGGCATCGCCGAGGCCGAAGCCGCCGTCGGCGAACACCTCGGCTACAGCGACTGGCTCGAGATCACGCAGGAGCGCGTGAACACGTTCGCCGACGCCACCGGCGACCATCAGTGGATCCACGTCGACCCCGAGCGCGCCGCGTCGGGCCCCTACGGCACGACGATCGCCCACGGCTACCTGACCCTGTCGCTGCTGCCCGTACTGGCCTCGCAGATCTTCACCGTCGAGGGCCTGAAGATGAAGGTCAACTACGGGTCCAACAAGGTGCGCTTCCCCGCGCCCGTCCCGGTCGGCTCCAAGGTGCGGGCCGGCGCGACGGTCGTGTCCGTCGAACGGACCGCCAAGGGCGCCAACATGGTCGTGTCCTACACGATCGGCGTCGAGGGCGCCGAGAAGCCGTCCCTCATCGCCGAGACGGTCACCGTCCTGGTCGAGTGACCCCCACCCTCCGGGTGATGGGAACCAGTATTCGGTCTACCCGGGTGATGGCTTCCATCACCCGGTGAGGGTGGGTGTCAGATGGTGCAGCCACGGGCGCTGACCGGCCAGTGATCGACGACGGCGCAGCCACGGACGACGACCAGTTCGTCGGCCAGGTTCACCGCAGTGCACACGTGATTCGGGACCACTCGCAGTCGCGAGCCGAGACCGGGAGGTGCCACGTCGGGACCGCCTGTGCGCGTTCCGCGTGCGGAGGGCCACGCGACCGTCGCGTGATGTTCCGACAGCGCAGTGATGCGTGCGTCCGGGACGCCGAGGATCCGGCCGTACCCGGTGGCCCACGGCGCCCGATCGGCACCGAGCGACTTGCTGCCCGCGTCGAGCACCACGACACCGTCCCGGACGGAGACGACGGTCGCGAGGACGGTGAGCGCGACCTCCGCCTCGGTGATGGTGCCGAGCTCGAGTTGCTGGGCGTCACCGAATACGTACACGCCCGGCCGCAGTTCGGTAGCGGAGGTGTCCAGATGCGCGGTGGGGGTGGACCCGCCGCTGAGGATCCCCGGTGCGATCCCGGCGGCGAGCAGTGAGTCCGCAGCGGTCCGCAGCGCCGCGGACTCGTCGGTCGCGGCATCCCCGGGTCGCCCCGGTCCGTACGAGTGGCCGGGGAACGTGAAGACCCCCGCGACCGTCAGCCCCGCCTCGGCGGCCGCGGCCGCCACCGCACCGGCGTGCCCGGGTGCCACACCGGTGCGATGGTGACCGCTGTCGACCTCCACCAGAACGTCGATCCCGGTGCCCGCGTGCGCCGCGAGCGCCCGCGCCCCCTCGGCCGAATCGATGCCGGCCGTCACACGCGCACGCTCCGCGAGCGCAGCGAGCCGTGCGCCGCGCGCGGCGTCGACCCACAACGGGTACGCGACGAACAGGTCGCCGAACCCGGCATCGGCGAACACCTCGGCCTCGGACACCGTCGCCACCGTCAGCCCGGCCGCACCGGCCGCGATCTGGAGCCGGGCGATATCCGGGCACTTGTGGGTCTTGGCATGCGGCCGCAGCGTGACGCCCCGCGTCCGGGCGGACATCGCCATCCGTTCGATGTTGCGGTCCAGGACGTCGTGGTCGATCAGCAGTGCAGGCGTGGCGGCGACGGTGTCGAACAGGGGCATGACGCGCACCGTACACTCGGCCCGTGGAAAGCCGGCCGATGTTCGATCCCGACGACGTGCGACGCGCCGAGGCGGCGCTTCGGACCCCGGACATCGAGCGGTGGGCGCAACGCTTCGAACTGCTCTCCGACGTCAACCGGCTGCGGATGTTGCTGTGCCTGCATCACGCACCGGGCATCCGGGTCACCGATCTCGCGACGGCGCTCGGCATGACCGGCACCGCCGTGTCGCACGCGCTGCGATTGCTGCGCGACCGCGGGTGGGTTGCGGCGGAACGGGACGGACGGACCGTGCGGTACCGGCTCGTCGACGACACGGTGCACGAGATGCTGCATTCGATCGGTGCGACGCACCAGCACGCCGCGCATTCCCACGAGAACGACTGAATCCTGCGCGCCGGCCGGTGACAGCGGCCTATCGTGGACACCAGCCTGTGAACCAGGCGGAGCGAGGCCCTATGCACGAATTGTCGATCGCGCAGAATCTGGTCGAGGCGGTGTGTGAGCACGCGAACGGCCGGCGCGTTCGTAGCGTGCGCATGGTCGTCGGAGCGTTGTGTGCGGTGGTGCCCGACTCGATGCACTTCTGTTTCGAGCTGGCGGCGGCCGGTACCGCTGCCGAGGGCGCGCGGCTGGATCTCGAGATCCCGCCCGGCGCCGGGCACTGCCGGCAGTGCGGTGCGGACATCGCTCTGACGGATCCGATCCTGTTGTGCCCGTGCGGAAGTTCGGACGTCGAGGTCCGTTCGGGCCGCGAATTGACGATTGTGTCGATGGAAGTGAGCTGATCGCATGTGCGCCACGTGTGGATGCGGTGACGACGCCGGCCCGCGCATCACGGTGCCTCATGAGCATGAGCATGAGCATGAGCATGAGCATGAGCATGAGCACGGACACGGACACGGACACGGACACGGACACGGTGGGGACACGGCAGGGCACGAACATACCGAGACCGTCACGCTCGAGCAGCGGGTGCTGGCCAAGAACGATGTTCTGGCGGAGGGTAATCGGGGATGGCTGGCCGGTCGCGGCGTCGCGGCGTTCAACGTGATGAGTTCGCCGGGCGCCGGAAAGACCACGTTGCTCGAACGCACGATCCGGGAACTTTCCGGATCCGGTCCGATTGCGGTGATCGAAGGGGATCAGGAAACGCTGCTCGACGCGGACCGGATCCGCGCGACGGGTTGTTCTGTCGTGCAGATCAATACCGGGGCGGGATGTCACCTGGACGCGCAGATGATGCGCGACGCGCTGACGGTGCTCGATCCGGACGCCGGCACCCTGCTGTTCGTCGAGAATGTCGGGAACCTGGTGTGCCCGGCCCTGTTCGACCTCGGCGAGCGGGGACGGGTCGTTCTCATCTCCACCCCGGAAGGAACGGACAAACCGCTGAAATATCCGCACATCTTCGCCGTGGCGGACCTGGTGCTGGTCAACAAGACCGACCTGCTGCCGTACGTCGACTTCGACCTCGAAACGTGTGTGGGCCACGCGAAGTCGATCAATCCGGGCATCGAGGCCATTGCCGTTTCCGCGACGACAGGGGAGAACCTGGACGCTTGGTACGCTTGGATCGCCGATCGGCGTTAGGCCCGAACATGATTCGCGGGCGTAAGTCCGTCCTTCGTTGACAATCCGCTCCGATCGGGTCCCTAATAGGAGAAGCGCTGTGCAAGTGGGCCGATGGTCGACTCCGGCAGTGCAGGAGTGAACCGGCACTCCGGAAGGTGGCTCCGCATGCCTACACCACAAGCGCAGGCGGCCGAGGACACGTTGATCCACGTCCTGTGGATCAACGCCGGGCTCAGTTGTGACGGCGACTCCGTCGCGCTCACCGCCGCGACACAGCCCACCATCGAGGAGATCGCACTCGGAGCACTGCCGGGTCTGCCGAAGGTCGCGGTGCACTGGCCGCTGATCGACTTCGAATGCGGACCCGAAGGCGGTGCCGACGACTTCCTCGAGTGGTTCCGCAAGGCCGACCGGGGAGAACTCGAACCGTTCGTGCTGGTCGTCGAAGGATCCATTCCCAACGAGAAGCTCCACGACGAAGGCTATTGGTGCGGTTTCGGCAACAACGAGGAGACCGGACAACCGATCACGACCAGTGAATGGCTGGACCGGCTGGCGCCGAAGGCCACTGCGATCGTGGCCGCCGGCACCTGCGCCACCTACGGTGGCATCCACGCGATGGCGGGGAATCCCACCGGCGCGATGGGCGTCCCGGACTATCTGGGCTGGGATTGGAAATCGAAGGCCGGCATCCCCATCGTGCGTGTGCCCGGGTGCCCGATCCAGCCGGACAACCTCTCCGAGACGATCACCTACCTGCTCTACATGGCCACCGACCAGGCGCCGATGATCCCGCTGGACGAGGCGCTCCGTCCGCAGTGGCTGTTCGGTCTGACGGTCCACGAGGGTTGCGACCGCGGCGGCTACTACGAGCAGGGTGATTTCGCGACCGAATACGGTTCCCCGAAGTGCATCGTCAAGCTGGGCTGCTGGGGGCCGGTCGTCAGATGCAATGTGCCCAAACGTGGTTGGATGAACGGCATCGGTGGGTGCCCCAACGTCGGCGGAATCTGCATCGGATGCACGATGCCGGGGTTCCCCGACAAGTTCATGCCCTTCATGGACGAACCCCCGGGTGGACTGGTGTCGAGCACCGCCGTCGGTGTGTACGGCACCGTCATCCGGAACCTTCGCAAGATCACGAGGCGGACCCTCGACCACGAACCGTCGTGGCGCGCACCGGGCACCAAACTGACGACCGGAGCCACCCGCACCTGGTAGACCCGCAGCCGATGTTCCGAGAGAAGGCAGCGCGATGACAGCCACCGCTCCCGATTCCAGATCCACCGACTCGCTCGTCGAGATGGCATGGGATCCCATCACCCGAATCGTCGGCAGTCTCGGCATCTACACCAAGATCGACTTCGCGAACAACACCGTCGCCGAATGCCACAGCACCTCGTCGATCTTCCGGGGGTACTCGCTGTTCATGAAGGGCAAGGACCCACGCGACGCGCACTTCATCACGAGCCGCATCTGCGGCATCTGCGGCGACAACCACGCCACCTGCTCGTGCTATGCGCAGAACATGGCCTACGGCGTGCAGCCACCGCACCTCGGCGAGTGGATCGTCAACCTCGGTGAAGCGGCCGAATACATGTTCGACCACAACATCTTCCAGGAGAACCTCGTCGGGGTCGACTACTGCGAGAAGATGGTCTCCGAGACGAACCCGGCCGTACTGGCGCGGGCCGAGAACACCCGCGCACCGCACGAGGACCAGCACGGCTACCGCACGATCGCGGACATCATGCGGTCCCTGAACCCGTTCAGCGGGGAGTTCTACCGGGAGGCGCTGCACGTCAGCCGATCGACACGAGAAATGTTCTGCCTCATGGAGGGTCGCCACGTCCATCCCTCGACGCTGTACCCCGGCGGTGTGGGAACGGTGGCCACGGTGCAGTTGATGACCGACTACCTGAGCCGGCTCATGCGGTACGTCGAGTTCATGAAGAAGGTCGTTCCGATGCACGACGACCTGTTCGACTTCTTCTACGAGGTCCTGCCGGGTTACGAGAAGGTGGGCCTGCGTCGGACCCTGGGTTGCTGGGGCGCGTTCCAGGACCCCGAGGTCTGCAACTTCTCGTACCGCGACATGGAGGACTGGGGCCGGAAGATGTTCGTGACACCGGGTGTCGTCGTCGACGGCACCCTGGTGACCACCTCCCTCGTCGACATCAATCTGGGCCTGCGGATCCTCCTCGGCTCGTCCTACTACGAGGACTGGACCGATCAGGAGACGTTCGTGCGGACCGATCCGCTCGGCAATCCCGTCGACCGTCGGCACCCGTGGAACCAGCACACCAACCCGCGCCCGCAGAAACGCGACCTCGAGGACAAATACAGCTGGGTGATGTCGCCGCGATGGTTCGACGGCACCGACCACCTCGCCCTGGACACGGGCGGAGGACCGCTGGCACGGCTGTGGTCGACCGCGCTGGCCGGGCTCGTCGACATCGGCTACGTCGAATCGACCGGATCGAGCGTGAAGATCAACCTCCCCAAGACCGCGTTGAAACCCCCGGTGACGCTCGAATGGAAGATTCCGGAACACGGCAGCAACACGCTCGAACGCAACCGTGCCCGCACCTACTTCCAGGCGTATGCCGCAGCGTGCGCACTGCACTTCGCCGAGAAGGCGCTCGTGGAGATCCGCGCAGGCCGGACCCAGACCTGGGAGACGTTCGAGGTGCCGGACGAGAGCATCGGCTGTGGATTCACCGAGGCGGTACGCGGGGTGCTCTCGCATCACCTGGTGATCCGGGACGGCAAGATCGCCAACTACCACCCGTATCCGCCGACGCCGTGGAACGCCAGCCCCCGCGACAGCTACGGGACGCCAGGACCCTACGAGGACGCGGTGCAGGACCAGCCCATCTTCGAGGAGAACGACCGCGAACACTTCAAGGGCATCGACATCATGCGCACCGTGCGCAGTTTCGATCCCTGCCTGCCGTGCGGTGTGCACATGTATCTGGGCGACGGGAAGACCCTCGAAAAGGTGCATTCACCGACACAGTCGGCCACCGGGGAGTGACGGATGGAACGGTGGCGGGAATCCGGTGACCGTATCGAGGCGCTGCTCGATGCCTGCTCCGTAACCGGGCCGGCAGCCCGGGACCGCGCGGAGGACGCCCTGCGCGAGGTGCTGGACCTGTACGGGGCGGGCCTGTCCCGCATCCTCGACACGATCGCCGCGTTTCCGGGGGCGGCCGACGCGGTCGCGGGTGACGAACTCGTGGCGAGCCTGCTGCTCGTCCACGGGCTGCACCCGCACGACGCGAGCACCCGCGTCCGCGCCGCACTCGACTCGGTGCGCCCGTACCTCGGATCCCACGGCGGCGACGTCGACCTGCTTGCCGTGGACGGAACGGTGGTGCGCCTGCGGTTGCTCGGCAACTGCCGGGGATGCCCGTCGTCGGCGGTCACGCTCGAACTGGCCGTGCGCGACGCGGTACGGGCGGCGGCACCGGAGATCACCGAACTCGACGTGGAGACGGGACCGGACGATCACGGTCTCATCCGGCCCGAGACCCTGTTCGCGCGCGTCCACCCCGATGAAGGTGGAAAATGGTGTGCCGTGCCGGAATTCGAGCTCCTCGGAGACCGGGAGATCGGCGGGTTCGCGATCGGCGGGGTGCAGGTGCTGGCGTGCCGTCTCGAAGACCGCTACCTCGCCTACCACGACCACTGTCCCGCGTGCGGGGGATCCTTCGCCGGTGCGGTGCTCCACCGGCGAGCGGGAGGTGACACCGGTGCAGCGGTGCTGCGCTGTCCCACGTGCAGGGCGCACTTCGACGTTCGTGCCGCCGGCGCCCGGCTGGACGAGGATGCAACCGAACACCTCGATCCGCTGCCGGTACTCGTCCGGGACGGAAAACTGTCCCTCGCCGTACCCGTCGCTCGCCGAGTCGACAACCCCCGTCGCTCCGCTCGCCGAGCCGACAACCCCCGTCGCTCCGCTCGCCGAACCGACAACGCCCGTCGCTCCGCTCGCCCCAGGGGGGTGACGTGATGGCCACCGTCCCCGAGGTTCTCGGGCGCATCGCCGCGGCGCCACCGGGTCCCGCGCCCGCCGAGCGGTGCCAGATGTGCGCGATCGAGATCGACGATACGCATCGGCACGTCGTCGACCTCGATTCCCGGCACCTGATGTGCGTGTGCCGGCCCTGCTACCTGCTGTTCACCGATCAGGACGCGGCCCTGCGATTCCGCGCCGTCCCCGACCGGTACCTGACGTTCCCCGCCTTCACACTCGCGCCGGGCCGCTGGGAGGAGCTGGAAATTCCGGTGGGGCTGGCCTTCTTCTTCCACAACTCGACGCTCGACCGCACCGTCGCGTTCTATCCGGGCCCGGCCGGAGCTGCGGAATCGGAGCTGCCACTGGGCACGTGGGACACCGTGCTCGCGGACAACCCCGGGCTGACGAGACCGATACCCGACGTGGAGGCGCTGCTCGTGCGGATACCGGACCGCGGTGCCCCCAGCTGCCACCTCGTGCCGATCGACGCATGCTACGAGCTGGTGGGCAGGCTGCGGCGGGTATGGCGCGGTTTCGACGGCGGACACGACGCCCGCGCCGAACTCGACGGATTCTTCGGCACACTCGCCCGGCGGAGCCGTCCGGTCGAGGCGGGAACGTCGCCGTGACCGCGCTCGAGTTCACCGTCGTCGACATCGTGCCGGAACCGTACGCGGCAGCGCCGACCCTACTGGCCGAGCTGGGGATCCGGGAGGGCACGGGCGCGACGGTGCACGCACTGGCACTGCGATGCCAGATCCGGATCGAACCGCGCCGCCGCAGCTACGGCCCGGACGAGGAGGCCGCACTGACCGACCTGTTCGGCACACGGGACAGGTGGGGCACCACCCTCGCACCCTTCACCTGGCTGCACGCGTCGACGGTGATACCCGGATTCGTCGGTACCTGCGAGACGACGCTCCCGTTGCCCTGCACGTACGACTTCGACGTGGCGGCGGCGCGGTACCTCAACGCGCTCGGTCAGGGAGCGATTCCACTGCTCGCCCTGTTCAGCGGAACGGTATTCACCCGTGGCACCACAGGATTCGCGGTCGAACAGGTGCCGTGGGACCGCGAGGCCCGATACGACCTGCCCGTCCGGGTATGGCACGACCTGATCCGGGCGCACTTCCCCGACACCGGCTATGCGCGGCTCACCCACGAAACGCTGGCGGCGCTGGGCCGGTTCAAGGCCGAGCGGGGACTCACCGACCTCGATGCCGCGATCGCCACACTGCTCGCCGCCGCCGGTGCCGGGACGGGAGAGGAAGCATCGTGACGATGTCGCGCCACCAGCAACACGACGACGCGGACCCGGTCCGTGCGGTCGCCGACGCGATCCTGTACGAGGGCTACCTCCTGTATCCGTATCGGGCGAGTTCGCGGAAGAATCACTCGCGCTGGCAGTTCGGGGTGCTCGGGCCGCCCGGTGGCGCCGAAACCGGACTCGGCGAGCCGCCGACACTGCGGACGCAGATCGTGGTGCGCACTCTCGGACCGGCGCCGGCCGTCGAGATCACCCTGCGATTTCTCCAGCTCCAGCGCCGCACGGTGCAGCGGCGCACCGGCAACGGATTCGAGACCGTTTCCGAACTCGTTGCCGGCGGACGCTCGTGGATCGGGTGGGACGAAGCGGTCGAACACTCGTGCGTGGTTTCGGTGGCCATCGCTACCGGAACCACGCACGGGGCAGCGACCGTCGTGGCGCCCGCCGGTGAGGACAGCGAACTGCTCACCGAACCCGGCGGCGAGACGGCCGGACGCCTGCTGCGCACCCGCCGCGCCGCGCGCGGGACCGTCACCGTCGAGGCCGACGCCGCCGCCGGCGATCTCGTCCGCGTGTCCGTGACCGTCGCGAACACCGGCGATGCACCGGTCGACCGGGACGACGCCGTCGGACGGTCGCTGATCGGCGCGCACCTGATCCTCGCCGCCGGCGACGCCCGTTTCGTGTCGCTGCTCGAGCCTGCCGCCGACGCGGCCGCGCTCACCGGAACCTGCACCCACGAGCGCTGCTTCCCGGTGCTGGCCGGCGACCCGGACCCCGCCGCGCCCGGGGAGGCCCCCGCGATGCTGGTGTCTCCGATCATCCTCTACGACCACCCGCGCGTGGCCGAACAGAGCGGAGGGGACCTGTTCGACGCCACGGAGATCGACGAGATCCTCACACTGCGTGTGCTGACCCTGACCGACGACGAGAAGGCCCAGGCCCGCGCCACCGACGCGCGGGCCGCGCAGATCGTGGATCGTTGCGAGGCGATGACCCCGGAACAGCACTCGGCGCTGCACGGCGTCCGACGCGACGGCGACCGTGCCGCCGGCCCGATACCGGAGGTACCCGACGGCGTCGACTGGTGGACCGAGGAGGCGGATACCAGCGTGCGGCCCGAAGCCGACACGGTGCTCGTGCAGGGGGTGCCCGTGGCGCGGGGAAGCCTGGTCCGGTTGCACCCGTCCCGGCGGGCCGACGCGCAGGACCTGTTCTTCCGCGATCGGCTCGCGCGCGTCGCGACCGTCCACGGCGACGTGGACGGCGAGACGCACATCGGCGTCGTTCTCACCGACGACCCCGCGGCCGATCTCCACGAATGGTTCGGCCGCTATCTGTATTTCGCGCCGGACGAGATCGAGCCGGTGCCGGACGCCCCGGTGAAGTCGTCGAGGAACGAGGAGCCATGAGAATCGTCGGAATGCTGACCACGGCGGCGGCTGTCGCCGTCGCGGTCGGGGCAGTGCTGGTGGCAGTGAGGTCGATGCCGGATCTCAAGCGCTATTTCCGGATACGGAACATGTGAGGAGCGGCGTGCGGATTCTGGTGGCGGGTATCGGCAACATCTTCCTCGGGGACGACGGTTTCGGCCCCGAGGTCGTGCGCATCCTCGCCGGAACCCGGCCTCCGGAAGGAGTTCGACTGGTGGACTACGGTATTCGCGGGATGCACCTGGCGTACGACCTGCTCGATCACTGGGACGGCCTGGTCCTGGTCGACGCCGTACCCGAGGCCGGGGAACCCGGCGCGGTGCGGGTCTTCGAAGTGGAGGACGCCGCTCCGGCCGCGGCCGGGGTGGATGCGCACGGCATGGACCCGGCGTCGGTGTTCGCCACCCTTGCGGCATTGGGCGGGAGCCGGCCCCGCACCGTCGTGGTGGGTTGCCAGGCGCAGTGCGTCGAGGAGGGAATCGGGCTCTCGCCCGCCGTCTCGGCCGCTGTCGAGCCGGCTGCGGAGGCCGTGCTGCGGGTCGTGCAGCTGCTCCGGCGGCCCGATCGGGCGGCATCCTCGGGACCCGGAGGTTGAGATATGTGCCTGGGGATTCCCGGCCGGGTGGTCCGGCTGCTCGAAGGCTACGGCGGCCAGCTGGCGCTCGTCGACGTCGTCGGGGAGAGCCGGCGGATCAACATCGGGCTGCTCGACGACACCGCTCTCGCGCCCGGCGACTGGGTCGTCATCCACATGGGTTTCGCGGTCGAGCGGGTCGACGAGGCCGGCGCCGCCCGCGCCCTGGCCGGGCTCGAACTGATGGGCCGCGGCAGTGACCGGGGAGACGAACCGTGACCGGCGCGGTCGAGCGCCGCCACCTCACCGTCCGGGGGGTGGTGCAGGGCGTCGGATTCCGGCCCTTCGCGGCGGCCCTGGCCGGCGAATTGCGCCTCGCCGGGCACTGCGGAAACGACGACTCCGGAGTGTTCGTCGAGATAGAAGGAGCCGCCGGCGCACTCGACGAGTTCGCGCGACGGTTGCGGGACGACGCCCCGCCGCTCGCCGAAGTGCTGGACGTGTCGTCGGTCCCGTGCCTTGCTCTGGGCGAACGGGACTTCCGCATCGTGGACAGCCGCCGTACCCCGGGGCTCCGGACTCTGATCCCGCCGGACGTCGCCACGTGCGCGGACTGTCTCCGGGAACTGAACGACCCCGCCGACCGTCGTTACCGGCATCCGTTCGTCAACTGCACACACTGCGGGCCGCGTTACACGGTGATCACCGATCTGCCGTACGACCGCCCGGCCACGACGATGGCGACGTTCCCGATGTGCCCGCGCTGCGCTCGCGAATACGCAGATCCGGCAGATCGCCGCTATCACGCCCAGCCGATCTGCTGCCCGGACTGCGGCCCGCGGATCCGTGCCGAACACGGAGGCGACCGGATCGACGGGGACGATGCGGTGCTGGCCGCGATTCAGGATGCACTCGCAGCCGGACGGATCGTCGCTGTGAAAGGTCTCGGCGGCTACCACCTGATGTGTGACGCAACCGATCCGCGCGCCGTCGGCCGCCTGCGTGAACGGAAGCGTCGACCGGACAAACCGTTCGCGCTGATGGCACCGGACGTCGGGACGATCACGGAACAGTGCGTCGTCTCCCGGCCGGAAGCTGCGGCCCTGACCCGCCCGGCGCGCCCGATCGTGCTGCTGGGCAAGCGCGCCGGCAGCGCCGTGGCCGACGGTGTGGCGCCCGGCCTCGGCGAGTTCGGCGTGATGCTTGCGTACACGCCCCTGCACCACCTGCTGTTCGCGCCGGTGCCCGGGCACTCGAACCCGGTGCCGCGTCTGCTGGTGATGACATCCGGGAACGTCTCGGGCGAACCGCTGTGCACCGACGACGCCGATGCGCGCGCCCGCCTCGGTGACATCGCCGATCTGTTCCTCGCCCACGATCGGGAGATCGCAGTGCCCTGCGAGGATTCGGTGGTCGTGGCCGTGCACGGCGGGCGGAGCGGTACGAACCGCGACGGTGGCGGCAACGGGGAAGCGCCGATCCGGCGCTCCCGAGGTTACGCGCCGATGCCGGTGCTGCTCGATCGGGTGTCGCCGCCGGTCCTCGCGGTCGGCGCGGAACTGAAGAACACCTTCTGCCTGACGCGCCGCGAATATGCGTTCTGTTCGGCGCACCTCGGGGACATGGGGACGCTGGAAGGCCGACGCGCATTCGAAACGTCAGTGGCGCGGGCGACCGCGGTGCACCGGGTGGATCCGGAGCTCGTGGTCGCCGATGCCCACCCCGGCTACGCGACGCGGCAGTGGGCCGAGTGCTACGCCCGCGACAAGGGCATCGCCCTGCACACCGTGCAGCATCATCACGCGCACGTCGCGTCGCTGCTCACCGAACACGGCAGGATCGGAGAGCCGGTGCTCGGTATCGCCTTCGACGGCACCGGGTACGGCTGCGACCGGACCGTGTGGGGTGGCGAACTGCTGCTCGTCGGACCGGACCTGCTCACCGCGCACCGGGCGGGGCACCTCCGATCGTTCCTGCTGCCCGGCGGCGACGTCGCGGTGCGGACACCGGCCCGGATCGCCGTGGCGTTGCTGCGGGGCGCCGGTATCGGAGAACCCACGTCCCGGGACGTGGCGGATCTGCCCTGTGCGCAGGCGCTCCCGGTAGCGGAACGGGAGCTGGTGGCCTCTCAGTTGAGAACGGGCATCGGCTGTGTGGTCACGACGAGTGCTGGACGGTTGTTCGACGGGGTGGCCTCGCTTCTCGGGGTGCGTCACCGCGTCACGTACGAAGGGCAGGCGGCGGTCGAGCTCGAAGCGTTCGCGCGGGGGGCGTCGGAGGCCGCGCCGGTGCGGATGACTCTGCACGACGACGAGCTGGACTGGACCGGAACACTGCGTTGTCTGGTCGGCGGATTGCGGCTGGGGGTGCCGGCCGCCGACCTGGCGCTCGGATTCCACCGCGCGCTCGCGGTCGCCACCGCGCGCCTCGCGACGCGGACAGCCGGCGCTGCGGGTGTGACGACGATCGGCTTGACCGGAGGCGTGTTCCAGAATCGTCTTCTCACCGCGGGTGTTCGAACACTTCTGCAGGACAGTGGTTTCGAGGTTCTGACCCACTGCCGGGTGCCGTCGAACGACGGTGGGCTGTCGCTGGGGCAGGCCGCGATCGGCGCGACGATTGCACGGCGGCGAGCCGCCGATTCCGGAGTGCGGCGAGCCGCCGATTGCGGAGTGCGGCGAGCCGACGGTTCCGAATTGTGGGTGACGGACCGGACACCGACGGGACAGGCGAGATGACACCCGGGATACAGCAACCGAATCCGCCGATCGGTGAGAATCCGATCGGGGAGGAACTCGCCGCGGATCTGGCGTCCGCGGCCCTGGGTCTGGCGCGACGGTTCCATGCCGGCGCGACACTGTGGGTGGTGTCGCCCCAGTGGGAACCGCACGCCCATCACGTGGCCGTGGAGTTCGTGCATCCGGTGATCATGGGTAAGCGGGCGCTGCCGGCGGTGTCGCTGGTCGAGCCGGATCCGGTGTCGCAGTGCCGCGTCGCGTCGCGGCCCGGCGACGTGATCCTCGCCGTCGCTGCGGCGGGTGAACCCGACGTCCTCGACATCGTGCGGCGTGCGGCGGCGTGGGGCACGGACACCATCTGGATCGGTGCCGGGCCCCGCCCGCCCGCGGGGGCCGCGACGCATGTGCTGTGGGTCGATTCGAGTGATCCGATGGTGCCCGCCACCGGTCGGTTCGTGCTGCTCTATCACCTGTTGTGGGAGCTGACACACGTGGTCTTCGAACATCCGGGCCTGCTCACCGCCGACGACCCCGCCGACGCGGTGTGTGTCACGTGCAGCGACGAGGGCAGGCTCGCGGAGGTCGTCTCTGCACCCGGCACCGCCTCGGCGACCGCACTCGCGCGAACGGCCGACGGCACGGAACACGTCGACGTGTCGATCCTCGAATCCGTCGCCGTGCACGATCTGCTCGTCGTGCACGGCGGTGTCGCGCTCGCCCGGCTGGACGTTCCCGCAACCCCGGGGACGAGGTGACATCGTGAGCGAATCCGAGGAAACCGGCTTCCTGTACCCGTTCATCGACGCGGAGGAACGGGACGCCGCGCCGCTGCTGCGCGACCTGGCCGCCTCCGCCCGCAGCAAGGCCGCGGAGAGCGCGCGGCTGCAGCAGGCGTCCATCGAGGAATGGGGGCCGGACCTCGACCGCGCGGGAGAGCGCGCCGCCCGGTCGTTCGCGCGCGGCGGCCGGCTCTACACGCTCGGGAACGGAGGCAGTTCGACCGATGCCGCAACGCTCGCATCCCTGTTCAGCCGGCCCGCCTGCGGCAGGCCGGTACCGGCCTGGTCCCTGGCTGCGGACCAGGCCGTCGTCACGGCACTGGGTAACGACGTCGGATTCGACCTGATCTTCTCGCGGCAGATCATCGCTCACGCGAAACCGGGCGATGTCGCGATCGCGTTGTCCACATCCGGTAACTCGGATGATCTGCTGACCGCTCTCGCCGAGGCGAGAGTTCGCGATCTGCTCACGATCGGGTTCGCCGGGCACGACGGTGGGCGGATGGCCGTCACAAACGACCTCGACTTCTGCTTCACGATCCGCTCCCAGAGCATCCACCGCATCCAGGAGAGCCACGCACTGCTCGGATACCGGCTCTGGGCGGTCACGCAGGAACATCTCGCGCGCGACACCTCGACGAGCGGAGGACAGCTGTGAGTACCGATGCGGGCCGCGAAGACCGGGTACTGGAACGGATCGAAGCGTTCCGGCGCCGACGGCCACGTCTGCTCGACACCGTCGTCACCCTCTCTCACGGGGCGGGCGGCAAGGCGTCCGCGGCCCTCGTGGATGCGGTGTTCGTGGACGCGTTCCGCAACGCCGAACTCGAACAGCTCGGTGACGCCGCCGTCGGTGTCGTGGGTTCGGGTGAACGCCTCGCGTTCTCGACCGACTCGTACGTCGTCCGGCCGCTGCAGTTCCCCGGTGGATCGATCGGGCATCTCGCGGTGCACGGCACCGTGAACGACCTCGCCGTGTCCGGGGCCCGGCCGCGCTGGTTGTCGGCCGCATTCGTGATCGAGGAGGGGTTCGAGATCGCCCGGCTGCGGGAGATCGTCGCCGACATGGCGAACGCGGCGTCCGGCGCGGGAGTCGACATCGTCACGGGGGACACCAAGGTCGTCGGTAAGGGCTCCGCCGACGGGCTCTACATCAGCACGGCAGGGGTGGGGGTGGTACCGGACGGCCGCCGTCTGGGCGCGGATCTGGTCCGGCCCGGGGACCGGGTCGTCGTGTCGGGCACGCTCGGTGACCACGGCATGGCGGTGCTCCTCGCGCGCGGTGAACTCGCACTCGAGGCGGACATCGCGTCCGACACGGCTCCCGTGCACCGGATGGTGGAGGCCCTGCTCGCGGCGGCACCGTCGACCCGGTGGATGCGTGACGCGACCCGCGGCGGCGTCGGCACCGTGTGCAACGAACTCGCGCAGGCCACCGGGCTCGCCGTGGTGCTCGACGAGGCGGCGTTGCCGATCCGGCCGGTGGTGCTCGGTGCGTGCGACCTGCTCGGGATCGACCCGCTGTATGTGGCGAACGAGGGCAGGTTCGTGGCGGTCGTCGCGGCCGGCGAGGTGGACGCGGCGCTCGCCGCGATACGGGGGCAGGCCGGCGGTGAGGCGGCGGCGGTGGTCGGCGAGATCCTTCCGGAACCGGAGGGGATCGTCGCGTTGCGCACTGCGTTCGGCGGAAGCCGGATCGTCGACATGCTCGTCGGGGACCCGCTGCCCCGGATCTGCTGACGGTGAGGAGAAGTGTTGTGTGTCTGGGAATTCCGGGTCGGATCGTCGATATCGTCGACGCCGGTCAGTACCTCGCCAAGGTCGATGTCAACGGGGTGCAACGGGCGATCAGTGTCCGGTTGCTCGCCGGCACCGGACTGCAGGTCGGCGACTGGGTGCTCGTGCACGTCGGCTTCGCGATGTCCCGCATCGACGAGGCGGAGGCGCAGACGACGCTCGATCAGGTGCGGCGGATGGGTGCCGACTACCTCAACGAAATCGAGGCGTTCACCAATTCGGAGATCGACACGACGCCGAGATAGCGCGGCGGCGAGGGAGAGTGGGGTGGCATCGTGAAATTCGTCGACGAGTTCCGCGACCCGGCGGCGGCCAGGGCGCTGGTCGCAGCGATCACCGATCTGGCCGCCGGCGACGAGTTCAAGTTCATGGAGGTGTGTGGCGGGCACACGCACACCATCTACCGGCACGGTATCGAACACCTGCTGCCACCGTCCGTGGAGCTGGTGCACGGGCCGGGCTGCCCCGTGTGCGTCATCCCCATGGGTCGCATCGACGACGCGATGTGGCTGGCCGAGCAACCCGATGTCGTGTTCACGACGTTCGGGGACATGATGCGGGTGCCAGGGTCGCGGGGAAACCTCCTCGAGGCGAAGGCACGCGGAGCCGATGTCCGGTTCGTGTACTCGCCGCTCGATGCGGTGAAGATCGCGATCGATCATCCGGACAAGCAGGTGGTCTTCTTCGCGGTCGGTTTCGAGACCACCGCGCCTTCCACCGCCGTGACCCTGGTTCGGGCGAAAGAACTGGGCCTGACCAACTTCTCGGTGTTCTGCAACCATGTGACGATCGTTCCGCCGATCAAGGCGATTCTCGAATCCCCGGACCTCCGCCTGTCCGGTTTCCTCGGACCGGGTCACGTGTCGACGGTGGTGGGCCTGCGCCCGTACCGTTTCGTGCCGGAGCAGTACGGAAAACCGATCGTGGTAGCGGGTTTCGAGCCGCTCGACATTCTCGCGTCGGTGCACATGCTGCTGCGCCAGCTCCGGGACGGGCGGTGCGAGGTCGAGAACCAGTACAGTCGGGTGGTCCGCAGCGAGGGCAACCGTCAGGCGCTGACGCTGCTGGCGCAGACCTTCGTTCTCCGGCCCCACTTCGAATGGCGCGGACTCGGATTCATCTCGCAGAGTGCACTGGGTATCCACCCGGACTACGCGGAGTTCGATGCCGAGCGGCACTTCTCGATGCCCGGTGTCCGGGTCGCCGATCCGAAGGCATGTCAGTGCGGTGAGGTGCTCAAGGGCGTGATCAAGCCCTGGGAGTGCAAGGTGTTCGGTACCGCGTGCACACCCGAGACACCGATCGGCACGTGCATGGTCTCACCGGAAGGAGCATGTGCCGCCTACTACAACTTCGGTCGTCTGCATCGGGAGACGGCGGCATTGGTGGGGCAACGCGGGAAGAGCTGACCGTGACGGACGGCGCGGTGGCCCGGGGTTCGCGGCTGTTCGCTCGTTATGCGCACGCGCCCAACGAGCTCGGCTATTGCGGCCCCGCGAGTGCCGCCGCCCTCGAACATGCCGCGTGCGGCGGGGGCGATCCTGCGGTGGTGGCCGCCGCAGCCCGGCAGTTCACCGGGGCGTGGCCGTATCAGCAGCTGATCGCCGCACAATGCGGGATCGTCGATCCGCTCGACGAACGGGTCGTGCGCGCCTACTGGACCAGAAATCTCCTCACCGACCGGATCGACGTCCATCGCTTCGGCAGTGAACTGCTGACCGGCTTCGGAGATCGCGCCGGCCACTACTGGTCCCATCTGACCGCGGACCTGCTTCCCGAGGTGACCGCGACACACGCGTTCCACGTGTTCGGGGTGTACCCGTGGTCGCGACTGCTGGAAACCGGGATGCCGCAGCCGCTCCACGTCCTCGACTCGTGCCGGATCGGATGGGGGAAGGTGCTCGAGGTGTCCGACGACGATGCCGCGGTGCGTGTGCGGCGGCTCGAGTACGACGGCACTCGGCTGGCTCTCGGTGCGGAAGCAGTCCGGCGGGTCGGCCGACGCACAGCGTCCGGAGTGTTCGTCCCGGGCCTGCGCGTGGGCGAACAGGTGGCGCTGCACTGGGATTTCGTGTGCGACAGGCTGACCGAGGAGGAAGCCGGCAGGCTCGAGTCGTGGACCGTTCGGCAGCTCGGGCACACCAACCGGCGGCTCGGCTCCCGTTGAGATGGTCAGGGCCGTCGTTGGGGTACGGAGAAGCCCCACGGCAGCTCGAGCCGGTGCGCCGCGAGCAGTGAACCGTCGCCGAGGATCTCGTCGATCGGTCCGTCCGCGACGAGCCGGCCCTCATCGAGAATTACCGCACGAGTACACAACTGCGCAGCGTACGGGAGATCGTGCGTGACCAGGAGCAGGGTCGCATCGAGCCGGTCGAGGACCTCGGCGAGTTCACGGCGGGCCACCGGATCGAGATTCGCCGACGGCTCGTCGAGGACCAGAACCTCCGGCCTGCAGGACAACACGGTCGCCAGGGCGACGCGGCGGCGCTGCCCGCCCGACAGATGGGCGGTGTCGCGCTCCGCGTGCTCGGTCATGTCGACCGCGGCGAGTGCCTCGCGGACCCGCTCGTCGAGTTCCGGTGGGCGGATGCCGAAGTTGGCCGGACCGAACGCGACGTCCTGGGCGACGGTGGGCATGAACAGCTGATCGTCGGGGTCCTGGAAGACCAGTCCCACGACGCGCCGGATTTCGCGGACGGTATCGCGGCCGACCCGCCGTCCGCCGATCGTCACGGTTCCCTCGTCCGGGGTGAGCACGCCGTTGAGGTGCAGCATGAGCGTCGTCTTGCCCGCGCCGTTGGGGCCGAGGACCGCCACCCGCTCGCCCGCCGCGACGGTCAGGCCGATGCCCTGCAGGGCGCGACGGCCGTCGGGGTACGAGTATCCGACGCCGGCGAGGCAGACGGCGGGGACGCCGGTCACGCTGTCACCCACGCCGTCGTGCACACCAGCACGGCGCACGCACTCGGGGCGAGCGCCGAGATCCAGTCCGTGGAGCGGGCGGGGGGCCCGAAGGCCGGCACGGTGCCGGAGAATCCGCGCGAGAGCATGGCCAGGTGCACCCGTTCGCCGCGCTCGTAGGCGCGCAGGAACAGACCGCCGATTCCGCGCGCGGTCGCGCCGACCTGCCGCAGCGTTCGGGGGTCGTCGCCGCGGGACAGCCGTGCGATGCGCATCCGGTGGGCTTCGGCGGCGAGCAGGTCCGCGTACCGGATCATCAGCACGACGATGGTGGTGATCGACCCGGGCACGTGGAGTCGTGCAAGCGCTTCCGGTAGTTCCCGCACCGCCGTGGTCGCGGCGAGGGTCAGGGAGACGAGCACGCCGAGGGTGCCCTTGGCGAGAATTCCCCACGCCGCATACAGGCCGGGCACCGACAGGGAAATGCCGGCCACGACGACGCGTTCACCGCCTTCGGCGAACGGCAGCAGAACCGCGAGCACGACGAACGGAAGTTCGATGAGCATCCGCGGAGCCAGCCACGAAAGCCTGATCCCCGCGACCGTCCACACCGCGGCGAGCAGCGCCAGGTACGCGCCGAACGCCCACATCGCCTCCCGGGGCGTGGCGACGACGACGAACACGAACGTGACCGCCGCGACGATCTTCACCTCCGCCGGAAGGCGGTGCACCGGTGAACTGCCCGGCAGGTGGAGCCGCGTCGCCGCGCTCGCGCCGGTCACCGACCCGCGGCTTCCTCGGGTGAGCGCCGACGGCCGAGGAGGCGGAACAGGCCACCGGCGGCGATCGCGACCACCACGACGCCGGCAATGCCGGCGAGCCCGGTCGAGAACTCGCGACCGCCGACCGCGTAGTCGGCCAGAGGGCTGCCGGTCAGGGTGTGGTCGGTGGCGTCGGTCGCGATGCACTCACCGGTCAGATGTTCGGTCCCGTCGATCTCGACGACCTCGCACCCGCGCAGAGTCGTCGAATCGAGGCCGTCGGGGCTGGAGCTGGCCAGGTAGGAGAGGACTCCGGCGATCAGCAGGGTGACCACGGCGAGTGCGAGCAGTACCCGGCGGCGGCTCATGCCGTCACGTCCGATGCCGTCGCGGCAGCGGCGCGCCGTGGTGCGGTACGCAGGAGGTACACCAGGTCGGGCCGGGCGCGCGCGACCGCGGCCACGGTCGCGGCCGTGACGATTCCCTCTCCGATGCCGATGAGGACGTGGGTGCCGAGCAGGTAGGTGGCCACCGTCCCGAGCGACGTGGTCGAGGCGCCGCCGATGGCGTACTCGAGCAGGAAGCCGGCCGATGCGGCGACCACGGCGGCCAGCGCCGCGGTGAACGACACGACCGTCAGGACCGGGACGCGGCCACGGCCCCGAATCAGGGGACGCATCGCGAGCGCGACGCCGTAGCCGGTCGCGACACCGATCAGGGCCATGTTGGTGATGTTCGCGCCGAGGGCGCTGAGGCCGCCGTCCGCGAAGAGGAGCGCCTGGACGATCAGCACGATGGAGATGCACAGTGCACCGGTGTACGGGCCGACGAGGATTGCCGCGAGCGCGCCGCCCAGGACGTGTCCGCTGACACCGGGGAGGATCGGGAAGTTCACCATCTGCAATGCGAACACGAACGCGGCGACGAGTCCCGCCATGGGGGCGGTGCGTTCGTCGAGTTCACTCCGGGCCCGCCACAACGCGATCCCGATCCCGCCGATCGCCACGGCTCCGAACAGGAGTGAGGTCGGGGCGTCGATGAGGCCGTCGCTCATGTGCATAGCTACGACATCCACCCGTGCATCGTACCTTCTCATCTGAACAGTTGCTCAGGTATGTGTCCGGCTCGCACGGCGGAAGCCGCCGCACGGTGCCGCAAGCCCCGCTGTGTCAGCCGATCGCCGGAACCACGGTGGCGGGATCGTCGTCGGTTGCCGCAGCGAGCGCCGGGACGGTGACGTCGAGCAGATACGGCAGGCTCAACGGGCTCGCGAAGCCCAGCGCGGCGGGCGCATCGGTTCCGAACTCGCCGAGATAGACCGTCCGGTCGTTCTCCACGACGTCGAGCGCCGCGAACAAGGGATCGGCGGTGAGTTGTTCCTTCGTCCCGCCGAGGACGATCAGGTTCTGCTGGTCGAGCATGTCGAGCCGCTCGGGGCTCACCTCGCCGACCTCCGCCGGGGTGACGAACCCCAGGTCGGTGAAGAATCGGTTGCGCGGATCGTCTGCTTCGAGGATGTAGAAGCCGTCGTCGAGGACCATCGCCACCGCCGCGGTCCGTCCAGCGAACTGCGGGTTCGAGGTGGTTGCGTCGGTGAACTCGCCGCGCACCGACTCCAGGAGCCGCTGTGCTTCGTCGCTCTTGCCGAGGGATCGGCCGATCGTCGTGAGCTGGTCCTCCCAGGACGCGGGTCCGCCGCCCGGGCCGCGCAGGTCCCCGACGGTCGGAGCGATGGCCGACACCGTCTCGTAGTCGTCGGGCTTGAGCAGCGCGTACGTCCCGAGGAGCAGGTCCGGGCCGGTCTCGGCGAGCTTCTCGAAGTCGAGTTCCATGCCGCCGACCTCGGGGAGCTGCGCCGCCTCCGGGTACCGGTCGGCCCACGGCCGTTGCCGGTAGTCGTAGCCGGTGAACTCGCGGGTGGCGACCGGGGTGTCGCCGAGGGCGAGCACGAAGTCCAGGTCGTTGAAGCCGATGGTCACCACCCGTTCGGGCGCGTCGCCGATCGTCGTCGATCCGTAGGCGTGATCGACGGTGACCGGGAACGCGCCGGCGGTCTCGGAGCCGGACGGAGTGCTGTCGTCACCGGAACCGCAGGCGACGAGGGTGGATGCGGTCGCAAGGGTGAGAGCCGCGACGAATACCGAGCGTGGACGGAACGTTCCCATGTGTTGTGCCCTTCTGTGGTGTGCCCTTCATTGGAGTTAGTTGACCCTAACCTGTTGGAATTCGAGATTTAGAGAGTGAACGACCTCTTTTCTGGCTATCGTGAGCGAACTCGGGCAGGAGGGGACTCATGAGTGAAGAATTCGATGTCATCGTGCGTGAGGGCCTGTGGTTCGACGGCACCGGTGCCCCCGGCGTCGTCCGCGACCTCGGCATCCGCGACGGAGTCGTGGTGGCCGAGAGTGCCGAGCCGCTGCCCGCAGGCCCCGGCACCGAGATCGTCGACGCGCGCGGCCGGTGGGTGATGCCCGGCTTCATCGACGCGCACACCCATTACGACGCGGAAGTACTCGTGGCGCCGGGGCTGACCGAATCGGTGCGGCACGGCGTGACGACCGTCCTCATGGGCAACTGTTCGCTGTCGACGGTGTTCGTGCCGCCGCTCGACGCCGCCGACCTGTTCAGCCGTGTCGAGGCGCTGCCCCGCGACCACGTGCTCACCGCGCTCGAGACCGCGAAATGCTGGTCCTCGCCCAAGGAGTACGTCGCGGCAATCGATGCGCTGCCTCTCGGGCCGAACGTCGCCGCGTTCATCGGTCATTCGGACGTGCGCGCCGCCGTGATGGGACTCGGCCGCTCCACCGACCCGGCGAACAAGCCGACCCGTGAGGAACTCGTCGCCATCGACACCGCCGTCGGCAAGGCGCTCGACGCGGGGTTCCTCGGTGTCTCCACCATGACGAACCCGTGGGACAAGATCGACGGGGATCGCTACCGGTCCCGCACCCTGCCGTCCACTCACGCATCGTGGTCGGAATTTCGTCGGCTGCACCGGATCCTGCGTCGTCGCGGTCGCGTGCTGCAGGCCGTGCCGAATCTCAACACCAAGTACGACGTGGCGTTCTTCGCGCTCGCGAGCACCGGACTCGGCCGCCGCCCCATGAAGGCCTCGGTCCTCGCCGCCGCGGACACCAAGGCCGAACGGTGGGTGCACCGCATCTTCGGTCCGATCGCGAAGGCGGCCAACAAATTCGGGCGCGGAGTGTTCCGGTGGCAGCACCTGCCCACGACCTTCGAGGTGCACTCGGACGGTATCGACCTCGTCGTCTTCGAGGAATTCGGATCGGGCCGCGCCGCCCTGCATCTGAAGGAGGAGATGGGCCGCAACGACCTGCTGCGCGACGAGTCCTATCGCCGGTGGTTCCGGCAGGACTTCGAGAAGCGGTTCTCCCCGCGGGTGTGGCACCGCGATTTCGACGACACCACGATCGTCGCCTGTCCGGACGGCACGATGGTGGGCCGCTCGATCGGTGACGTCGCGCGTGAACGCGGAGTGCATCCTGTCGACGTGTTCCTCGATCTCGTCGTCGAACACGGCCGGGATTTCCGTTGGCACACCGTCATCGCCAACGACCGGCCCGAGGTGCTGAACCGTCTGATCCGCACTCCCGGCGTGACGGTCGGATTCTCCGACGCCGGCGCGCACCTGCGCAACATGGCGTTCTACAACTTCGGGATCCGCATGTTGCGCCGCATCCACGACTTCGCCGAACGCGGCAGGCCGGTCATGCCGCTCGAGACCGCCGTTCACAAGCTCACCGGTGAACTCGGCGAATTCTACGGGATCGACGCCGGGCGCCTGCGTCTCGGCGACCGCGCCGACCTCGTCGTCGTCGATCCCGCCGGTCTCGACGACGAGACCGAGCGCTACCACGAGGAGCCCATGCCCGAATTCGGCGGGCTGCGCCGGATGGTGAACCGCAACGACGCCGCGGTCACCGCGACCCTCGTCGCCGGCCGGGTCGTCTTCCGTGACGGCGAGTTCGTGCCCGGCTACGGCATCACCGTCGGATCGGGGCGGTTCCTGCGTGCCGGTGTCACCGAACGCGGACCGGTCCCCGAGCCCGCTCCGGCCGGGTGACGCGCACCGTCGGGCCTCGTACCCAGCAGGAGCGCCGGGAGGCGACGATCCGGCGGATCGTCGACGCGACGGTGACCGCGCTGGGCGAGGTCGGCTACACCGCGACCACCATCGCCGAGGTGTGCACCAGATCCGGTGTGTCCTCCGGCGGGGTGTTCCGGCATTTTCCGACCCGGTTGGACCTGATGGCCGCGGCCGCCGACGAAGTGCGCAAGCGTCAGTTCGACAACTACCGCGCGGGCCTCGAGCAACTCGGCGTGATCGACCGTGGTTACGAGTCGGTCCTCGCGTGCCTGCGGTTGCTGCGTGCCGCGTGCCGGGCTCCGATCAACGCGGCCTGGTACGAACTGCTCGGCGCGGCCCGTACCGATGCACTGTTGCGCGAGCGGCTCGAACCCCTCGCGGCGCGCTACCACGACGAGATCGCGGAATTCGGTGCGGCGCTTCCGATCGCGTCGCGCTTCGATCCGGAGGTGTTCACCACGATCCTGTTCTCGATCGTGCATATGCTCGACGGTGAGGCGCTGTCCGCGGTCGTGCATCCACAACCCGAACAGGAGGATCTCCGGCTCGGTCGGATAGCCCGTGCGCTGACCGGGGACACCGGGCGTCGCGCCGACGAATCCTGAACCGGGAGAACGGACGTGGGTTACCGGCCGCCCCGCCGGCCGTGTCGTTGCCACCCGACTGCGGGTGTGATCGTGCGGGGAGGGACGGTACGAACGGCCGGGCGCTGCCGGTCGATCCGGGTCGGGTAGGTGCTGTGCTGCTTTCGCATGGGGTTTCCTTTCGGGGTGCGGAGGGGTGCGCCGGAGTCAGGCGCGGTCGAACCACGTCACCTGCGCGCCGTTGCTGAACTCCCGGCGCCGGGTGACGGTGAACTGTGTGGGCGCGAAGTTCCCGGACAGCGCCGGGATGCCGTCGCCGGCGAGCACCGGGTAGCTCTTGAAGATCAGCCGATCGATCTCGCCGACGAGCTGACCGGCGAGATTGCCACCGCCGCAGAGCCAGATGTCGAGGCCCTCCTGCGCTTTCAGCTTCCGGACCAGCTCGACCGGGTCGGTGTCGACGATCTCGAGCTGCGGCTCGTCGACCGGTGCGAGCGTGCGTGAGAAGACGTACTGCTTCAGGTGGTGGTAAGGACTGGCCGCACCCGCCGCGAGCCCCGGCTCGTAGGCGCCGCGGCCCATCAGTACGGTGTCCCAGGTCCGATTCGGGGTGTCGATCGGAACGCCGGCGTTCTCGCGCAGGTGGGTCGGGACGGTTTCCGGATACCGCTCGTCGATCCACGACGACATGTCGTCGCACATCGGATAGAAGTCGAATTCCCCGTGGGGGCCGGCGATGAAGCCGTCGAGGGAGACCGCCACGTAGTAGACGAGGTTTCGCACAAGAACCACCCTTCCGTAGTACTATGCATGAAGTGGTTTGAACGTAGTACTACGAATGGAGTGGTGTCAAGTGGTTCGCACGAATCCCGAGCGCCGGCAGGCCCTGCTGGACGCATCGATCGAGGTGCTCGCCAGGGACGGAGCCCGCGGGCTGACGTTCCGCGCGGTGGACAAGGAGGCGGGGGTGCCGGCGGGGACCGCCTCGAACTACTTCGCCAATCGCGACGACCTGCTCGTCCAGGTGGGGCACCGCTACTACGAGAGGCTGATTCCCGGTGACGAGGTCATCGCACAGTCGCGTCAGCGGCAGACTCGCGAGTCCATGACCGGGCTGATGACCGAAGTGGTCGAACGGGTCACCGACTTCCGCACGGGTTACCTCGCGATCCTCGAGCTGCGGCTCGAGGCGACCCGGCGACCCGAACTGCAGGACCTGCTCACCGAGCGGGTGCGAGCCGATCTCGATTTCAACATCGCCAACTATCGTGAATCCGGCCTGCCCGGCGGCGAGGATGCCGTCGTGCTGCTGTACCTCGCGCTGAACTGGCTGATCCTCGACCGTCTCACCCTGCCGGGAATCTTCGACGAGAAGCGCGCCGCCGATCTGGTGCGGATCGCCGTCGAGCGCGCAATCCCCGGCCACGCCTGAACCGAAATGCCGCCCGGCTGTCGGCGGGCGCCACACCTCGCTTAAGTTCGAGTAATGAGCAATGAGAACGGTTCTGCTCCGCAGTGGTTCGTCGATGCGCTTGCCGCACCCGTCGAGACGGGGAAATGCACAGCGTCGGGCGCGACGATCTCCTACCGCGCGTGGGGTGATCCGGGGCAGCCCGGCATCGTCCTCGTGCATGGCGGAATGGCCCATTCGGGCTGGTGGGACCACATCGGACCGCAGCTCGCCGAAGGCCGTCGCGTCGTCGCACCGGACCTGAGCGGCCACGGCGACAGCGACCACCGCGAGCGCTATGCACTCGAGGCGTGGACGGACGAGCTGCTCGCCGCCGCGGAAGCCGGCGGGATCGCCGGGCCGCCCGTCCTGGTCGGGCACAGCATGGGCGGCATCGTGTCGTTCGCGGCGTCCCACCGGATGGGGGAGCGCCTCGCCGGCGTGGTCATCCTGGACTCGCCGATCCGCGACCTCACCCCCGAGGAGCTCGAGATGCGAATCAAGGCGACGGCCTCGTCGGGCCCGCCGAAGGTGTATCCGACCGTCGAGGCCGCGGTCGCACGCTTCCGGCTCGTGCCGCCGCAGGACGACGCCGAACCGTACGTGTTCGACCACATCGCCCGCGGTTCCCTCAAATCGGTCGACGGCGGGTACTCCTGGAAGTTCGACGCCCTGCGGATGGGCCGCGAGACGCGCAGCAGCCTCGAGGAGATGAGCCCCCGCTGCCCGGTCGCGTACTTCCGCAGCGAGCACGGCATCGTCGACGACCGTCTCTACGGGCAGTTGCGCGAGCAGTTCGGCCCCGACGCGTTGATGACCGTGCTGCCTGCCGCCGGTCACCACCCGATGATCGACCAGCCGTTGTCCGTGGTCGCCGCAGTCCGCACCGTGCTCGCAGCCTGGCGCCGCTAGTACCCGCCGCGCCGACGGGGTGACGGGATCCTTCACCCGGTCGGACCGGCTATCGGCTCCCGGTGGCCGGGGGAGCGGGAGACCGGGGATCGTCGGCGTCCTCGACGGGCACGGGCCGCCGGCGCTCCCGCAGCAGGTGGCGGGCGGCCCAGTCCAGGCAGAAGCCCAGGGCACCGATCACGACGATCACGGCCATCACCTGGTCGTAGGCGAGCTGATCCCGGGCGTTGAGGATCTGGTAGCCCAGACCGGACCGGACACCGAGCATCTCGGCCGGAACGAGAACCACCCACGCGATGCCCAGACCGACCCGCAGGCCGGTCTGCACCTGACCGCGGATCGCGGGGAGCACCACGGACGTCAACTGTTCGAGGCGGGTCGCGCCGAACGACCGTGCGACGAGCAGATGCCCGGGATCGATGCCGTGCACACCGGCCGCGGTGTTGATGACGATCGGCCACACCGCCGCCGCGGCGATGAGAAAGAACACCGGCTGGTGACCGATCCCGAACAGTGCCACCGCGATCGGCGCCCACGACAGTGGGGAGATCATCCGCAGGAACTGCACCACCGGCATCGACGCGCGCTCGACGACCGGGTTCAGGCCGATGAGCAGACCGAGCGGAATTCCGACCACGGCCGCGATCGACAGGCCGACGAGCAGACGCCACATGCTCGCTGCGATGTCCGGCAGCAGGACGCCGCGGGAGATCAGGTCGCCGAGGGCGGGGAGGACATGCTGTGGTGCGAATTCGCGCACCAGCGAATCGGATCCGGCGACGACGGTGGTGAGCAGCCACCAGACGAACACGGCGACGGCGATCGCGGCGAACGGGGGCCACCACGCATCCCGGC
The DNA here is from genome assembly GCF_001646785.1 of Rhodococcus phenolicus. Lineage (GTDB taxonomy): Bacteria > Actinomycetota > Actinomycetes > Mycobacteriales > Mycobacteriaceae > Rhodococcus > Rhodococcus phenolicus. The sequence continues at coordinate 16,336 of NZ_LRRH01000022.1, read as the reverse complement.
GCGGACGAGCGGTGGCGCTGGGGGCGAGCGCGGTGGTGCTCATGAAGGATCGACCTCCTCGATACGGGTGAGATCTGCGGGCAGACCGAACGCGGCGGTGCCGTCGACCCGGCTCAGGGACGTGCGCACGAAACGGTCGTCGACCAGGTCGGTGTGCACGGTCGCAGGATCGAGACGCGACAGGAAACGGGTGTCGCCGTCGACGACGGTGTCGTGCATGGCCAGCGCCAGCGCCTCGGTGAAACTCGGGAACGGGAACGGCTGATAACCGATCTGCTGCGGTTGCCACTGCGGGTGCCGGATCGTTCCCGGTGGCTCGGGATAGGTGAGAGCGCGGGTCACCGCGGGCAGCGGCTGCGGCAGATATCCGTCGGTGAGGGCCTTCGCGGCAGCGGCGCGGTCTGCTGCGATCCGCAGCTGTGCGGCCACGAGGGAGTCCGAGACCTGCTGCACCACAGCGGGATTGCGGTCGATGAGGTCCTCGTGGACGAGGAGGGCGCAGCACGCGTGCTCGCGCCACACGTCACCGAGGAACCGGTGGATGCGGCCGATGCCGCGCAGGTCGGCCGCCGCGTTGAACGGGTCGGCGACGGTGAACGCGGCGATCGAGCCGTTCGCGAGCGCCGGGATCATGTCGGACGGACTCATCACCACCAGTTCCACGGTGCCCGCCGATCGCGACGCGGACTGCCGGATCACCGGTCGCAGACCGTGGGCGCGCAGCATCTGCTGGACGGTGATGTTGTGGATCGACCACCAGAACGGGATCGCCACCTGGCGACCGGCCAGCTGCCCGAGTTCGGTGACGTCCGGGGCGACGGTGAGCGCGGACCCGTTCGTGTGGTTCCAGCCCAGCACCCGCACCGCGCTGCCCAGCGAATACCGCAGCTGCAGTGCCATCGGCATCAGCAGGTGCACCACGTCGACCTGCCGGGTGACGAACGCCTCCGCCAGCGAGGCCCAGCTGCGGAACAGGACCGGCCGGGCGTCGTCCACGACACCGGGTGCGAACAGTCCGGCGTGGTGCGCCACGAGCAGCGGCGCCGCGTCGGTGATCGGCAGATAACCGATGCGCAGCCGGCCGGTGGTGTTCGTGCGGTCCGTGCTCGCGGCGCGGCCCAGGTCGAGGACGCCGGCGACACCACCGGCCGCAGCGAGACCTACGGCACCGCGCAGCAGAGTCCGGCGGCCGATACTCGCGCTCATGCTGTTTCGAGCGTGGAGTCGCGGTAGCGGGCGAAGATCTCGGTGCGCAGCCGCTGCCGCTCGGAATCGGTGAACCCGGCCCGATCGAGATGCCACTGTTGCTGGACCCGGCCGCCGGTCCCGAGCAGGGCGATGCGTCCGGCGAGCCGCAGTGCCTCGTCGATGTCGTGGGTGACGAGCACCGTGGTGAAGCCGAGTTCGCGGGCCAGGTCGCCCAGCCAGTCCTGCAGGTCCGCGCGAATCGCCGGATCGAGCGCGCTGAACGGTTCGTCGAGCAGCAGCAGTCGCGGCCGCACGGCGACGGCCCGGATCACCGCGACCCGTTGGGCCTGACCGCCGGAGAGCTGTTCCGGATAGCGGTCGGCGAGACCGGCGAGACCGAACGCGTCGAGCAGTTCGTCTGCGTACACGGCGTCGAAACGGTCGCGGTGCGCCGCGAAACGTCCACCGAACCCGATGTTCTCGCGAACGGTGAGCCACGGCATCAGGAGCGGTTGCTGGAACACCACACCCGTGTGCGGGCGGGCCGCGTCGTCCGTCTCGGGCCAGGTGATCGTGCCCCGGTCGAGTTGATCGAGGCCGGCGACGATGCGCAGCAACGTGGACTTCCCGCTGCCGCTGCTGCCGAGCACCACGAGGAATTCACCGGTGTCGATGTCCAGGTCGAGGCCACCGAGAACGGGTTCGGTGAGACCCGGAAAACTCTTGTATCCCTGAGCTACTCGTACTGCGACAGTTCCCACCGAAGCTGTCCTTCCGACGGCGATTGAATGGGCAGGAACGCTGCTTCGCGGAAGCGGCGGTTGGTTGCGCTCGCCGACGCGTAGCCGGCACCACCGCGCAGAGTCGATTCGAGCCGGGTCGCCTCGACAGCGACCAGCGATCCGTCGAGGCGCAGCCGCAACAGATCGGCCGGGTCCACCGATGCCGGAGCCGCGGCGTATTCGTGGAGGCGGTCGCGCAGGCCGTCGAAGCGATTCCGCAGCGCGTCGTACTCGCCGGCGAACTGTGCGCCGAGACCGGTGGTGCGGGTGCCGGATTCGTCGAGCGCGGTGCGGGAGATCCCGACGCAGAAGGAGGTCTGCAGCAGCAGGAAGGTGGGGCGGATGGTGCCGCAGAACGACCGCAGGTCTTCGGAGACGACCTGGCCCGCAGGGACGTGCACCCGGTCGAAGGTCAGCGACGTGGACGCGGTCGCACCGAGGGCGAGCAGGTCGGGCCGGGGATCGATGCGGACCCCGGGGGTGTCGGCTCGGACCGCTGCGACGATGCCGTCGCCGCTCGCGGTGCGCGCCGGGAAGACGATGAGTGCATCGTCGAACACGTTGGACGCCCAGTGGATCGGCCCGGACACCTCGAGCCCGTCCGCGGTACGCTCGGCCACGAGTGACAGATCACCCAGTCCCGCAAGGTGTTTCATCGCGGCTGCCATCGCGGTGACACCCACCCGGCGCCCCGCGCACAGGTCGTCGCGGAACTTCGCGCGCAGCGACGCCGGCGCCCGGTCGATGTACTCGAGCGCCATGCGCTGAGCCCACAGTGAGAACCCGACCGCGAGTGATTCGGCGGCGATGTCCTCGATGACCGCGACCATCTCCCGGAGTTCGCCGCCGTCGAGTCCGGACGCGATGAGCCCGAGTTCGCCGACGCGGGCGAGATCGGTTCGGGTGTCGGTTTCTCCACGGTCCAGCGCGGCTGCGCGATCACGCACGAATTCGGCGATCGTCCGGCGCTGGTGCTCGTCGGTTCGTTCCATGGCCGCGGTCATCTGGTCATCCTTCGAGGGAGTGGATGCGGTCGATCGGAGTGCTGACGGCCTCGCGGGCGCGGACGACCGCGGCCTCGTCGGGGGCGTTGTAGAAGCACAGGCACTTGTCCATGTCCTCGCGGACGTAGGTGCGCAGGAAGCTCACTTCGGGGACGTTCGCGTACTTCGGCGAGTTGGCCTTCTTGCGTGCCAGGTAGGTGTCCATGTCGATGGTGTCGGGGATGTCCCACTCGACGAGGTAGCCGGCCTCGGGGCGGGCCGCCTTGATCTGTTCCAGGTCGGCTCCCACGAGGCGAACCTCGTCGGGTCCCAGGATCTCCGCGACGTCGAGCTGGGCGGCCTCGAGCTGGGCGGCGCGGCACGCGCTGAACTCGGCGATCGCGAAGACGCGGGCGCCGCCGGTCGTGACCTGCGATTCGATGAGTTCGCCACCGGCCGAGGTGACCTCGGCGTCGAATGCCTTGATCGCGGCGTCGACCTGGCCGTCGGTGGGCACGAGTTCGTACAGGTACAGGGACATGAGGGCACCTTCCGATGGAACGGGTTTGGGGTGTGTCGCTGCGCCGGCGCCCGGGCACGGTGAACGGGCGTGAATGCCCGGGAAAGACGTGGGTGTCGCCGGTCAGCGGGGAATGTGACAACACGCGGCGCCGGCCACGCGCACGAGGTCCACGTGCAGGCGGCGGGTCAGCTGGCGGCGGGTCACGAACGTGACAGTACAGGCGGACAGACCGATCTGTCTATTGCGACGGTCCGTTAGTCTCGAGGTGTGACAGTCTCCACCCGCGGTGAGTCGAACATCGGCCGGAATCCTCGCGTCGGCAAGCCCGGTCCGGCCGAGAGACTCCTGGAGACCGCGTCGGCGCTGTTCTCGGAACACGGCATCCGGGCGGTCGGCATCGACCGCATCCTCGCCGAATCCGGAGTCGCGCGCGCGAGTCTGTACTCGGCCTACGGCTCCAAGGATGCACTGGTGGTCGCCTACCTGGATCGGCTGGACCGCCGCGACCGCGCCCGGTGGGTGGACGCGGTCGCCGGAATGCAGGACCCGGCGGCGAAGATTCTCGCGTTCTTCGACCTGGCGCTCGCGTCGGCGCCGTCGAAGGGATATCGCGGGTGCCAATACTCCAATGCGGCAACGGAATTCCCGGACGAGTCGTTCGCGCCGGTGGTCGCCCACCGGGAGTGGCTGCGTGGCACACTCGTCGAGTTGCTCACGGCGGCCGGCGTTGCCGAACCGGATGCCGTCGCGCTGCGGATCCGGCTGATCTACGACGGCGCGTTCGCCGGGTCGAAGCTCGAGCGGACCGATTCGCCGTTGCGGCGGGGGCGCGAGATGGTCGCGGAGCTCATCGGCGGCTGACTCCGTCAGCGCGAGCTCAGGGTGCTGCGCCACCGTTCGTAGGCGGCCTGCTCGGCTGCGCGGCGCTGCAGGACCCGCTCGTTCTCGAGGTTGCCCGGCAGTCCGTTCTTCTCCAGGCGGCGCATGCGGTTGTGGGCCATGTACGCCACGGAGAAGAACAGTGACAGCATCACGCCGAGTCCGACCGTGCTCACCCGGAGCCAGATCGGGCCGGGCAGCAGCATGAACGCTGCGTAGACGGGGAGGAACGGGATCTGGCTCCGGATCATGTGCCGGAGGACGGCGTGATCGCCGACCAGGTCGTTGCGGACCCATTCGCGCATCGAAGCGGGCAAGGGGCGCCCGAATGCGTAGGCGGTCCACCGGACGGGGCCGGGTCGAGTGTGCATGTGCCGTCTCGCTTCCTCGTGTCGTCACGATCGTCGATATAGATCGTACACATATAAGTAGCGCACGAACTAATAGCGAGACCCGGCTCTCGTCCGGGGTGGGGTGGTCGGCCCGGCGACATCGCCATCGGGGACGAGAACGGGGCGACTGCTGTACGACGAACAGGAACCTGTTCTATATTGCGATCATGTACGAGTGGTCAGACACCGACCTCATGTTCCGCGACGTTCTCCGCGGATTCATCGAGAAGGAAATCCGCCCCCACGTCGACGAGCTCGAGAGCGGTGAGCTGCCGCCGTACGACATCATCCGCAAGATGTTCGCGGCGTTCGGCATCGACGAGATGGCCAGGGAATCGCTGGCGAAGGCACTCGCCCGCGAGGAGGCGGGGGAGAGCGCGCCCGCCAAGTCCGGCGGCATGGGCGGTTCCCCCGGGATGGCGGCGCTGCTCAACATCGAGATCGCAGGCGTCAGTCTGGGCCTCGTCGCGTCGATGGGGGTGAGTCTCGGCCTGACCGCCGGCACGATCCGCAGCCGCGGCACCCTTGCCCAGAAGAAGCGCTGGCTGCCGGAGCTGGTGACGATGGAGAAGGTCGGCGCCTGGGCGATCACCGAACCGGACTCCGGTTCCGACGCGTTCGGCGGCATGAAGTCCACCGTGCGCCGCGACGGTGAGGACTACATCCTCAACGGACAGAAGACGTTCATCACCAACGGCCCGTACGCCGACGTCATCATCGTCTACGCGAAGCTCGACGAGGGCGACGCGAGTGTCGATCGCCGCGACCGCAAGGTGCTCGCGTTCGTGCTCGACAAGGGCATGGAGGGTCTGACGCAGAGTGCGCCGTTCAAGAAGATGGGCATGAACTCCTCGCCCACCGGCGAGCTGTTCTTCGACAACGTCCGGATCACCCGCGACCGTCTCCTCGGCGAAACCGAGGACGGTGGCAAGAGCGACGGCAAGGACAGCGCGAAGGAATCCTTCGCCGCCGAACGGATCGGCATCGCCTACCTGTCCCTCGGCATCATCGAACAGTGCCTGAAGCTGTGCACCGCGTACGCCAAGTCCCGCAAGCTGTGGGGGCAGGAGATCGCGCAGTTCCAGCTCATCCAGCTCAAGCTCGCCGAGATGGAGGTCGCGCGGATCAATGTCCAGAACATGGTGTTCAGCGCGATCGAGCGTGCCGGGTCCGGCAAGCCGGTGAGTCTGTCCGAGGCGTCGGCGATGAAGCTGTACTCCTCGCGCGCGGCGACCGAGGTGGCGATGGAGGCGGTGCAGTTGTTCGGCGGCAACGGCTACATGGCCGAGTACCGCGTCGAGCAGCTCGCGCGCGACGCGAAGTCGTTGATGATCTACGCGGGAAGCAACGAGATCCAGGTGACGCACATCGCGAAGGGCCTGCTCGCCGAGTAGAACCGTGGCGGGTCCCGGGGCGGATTCCCGCCCCGGGACCGGTGGGACGGAAAATCTGCACCGGGACTGCCGAATCAATTAGTGTCATCCGGCATGAGTGAGATTATGCCGTTCTCGGCGACGGTCGATCCCGATCTCGCCGCTGCCGTCGCGCAGCTCCCCGACCTGCGCCTCGACGACCTGGACGAGGCCCGCCGCACGTTCGACGCGTTGATGGCGACGCTCGGTCCCGCCGACACGTCCGGTGTCACCGTCGAGGAGTGGCTGGTCCCCGGCGCCCACGACGGTCCGGAGATTCCGGTCCGGTTGTTCGTGCCCGACGCCTGCCCGGACGGCAACTTCGGGTCGCGCGCGGTCGTCGTCGAGATCCACGGTGGCGGGTTCGTGCTGGGGTCGGCCGCCCAGAGCGACGGCCTGAACGCGGTGATCGCCCGGCGCACCGGAGCGGTCGTGGTCTCCGTCGACTACCGGCTCGCTCCGGAGCATCCCTACCCCGCCGCGGTCGACGACTGCTATGCCGCACTGAGCTGGATCGCCTCGAGCGCGGCACATCTCGACATCGACCCGGACCGGATCGTCCTCGTCGGCGACTCCGCGGGCGGTGGCCTGGCCGCCAGTGTCGCCGTGCGCGCCCGGGACCACGGCGGCCCGCCGATCGCGCTGCAGGTACTGCTCGAACCGGAACTCGACGACCGGCTCGAAACCGCCTCGATGCGCAACGGAACGGATACCCCGGTGTGGGACAACACCAAGGCGGCGCTGAGCTGGCGGCACTACCTCGGTGAGCGGCCTCCGACCGCCGACGCGGTTCCGGCCCGGCAACCGGACCTCTCCGGGCTGCCGGCCACCTACATCACCGTCAACGAACTCGATCCGCTGCGTGACGAAGGGCTGGAATACGCCCAGCGCCTCCTTCACGCCGGCGTCCGGGTCGAGCTGCACCTCTGGCCCGGCGCATTCCACGGCTTTTCGCTGGTTCGGGGCGCGGCCCTGACCCGTCGCGCAACCGCCTCCCTGTGTGATTCGATCATTCGCGCCACCGCGAGAACAGCGGTGCTGGAGAACGACTAGAACGAAACTGGGGGATTCGGTGGGGGCTGTCAGTGGAAGCACACCTGCGGTGCGGGTGATTCCGTCTCGCGAGGACGTGGTATCGGTCGATGCTGCCGGGGGACAGGAAGACTCGCAACAAGTCGCGGACGGTCGCATGGCACGGGCCGAGCGGACCCGCCGCGTGGTCGTCGAGGCGCACATCGCGCTGATCCGGGCGGGCGAACTCAAACCGACGGGCGCGCAGATCGCGGACCGGGCCGGGGTGTCGCTGCGGTCGTTGTGGGGGAATTTCAACGACCTCGAGACCCTGTTCGCGGTCACGGGCGCGGAAGTGATGCGCCGCCAGGATGCGATGATCGCACCGATCGACGCGGACCTGCCGCTGACCGAACGGCTCGGGGCGTACTGCCGGCAGCGTGCCGAGGTCCTCGAATTCATCGCGCCGTTCGCGCGGTCGTCGGAGATCCGGGCACCGTTCTCCCGTCAACTGCAGCGCAATCGAGTGTGGTACCTGCACGGCGTGAGGTCGGAGGCCGAGAAGTTGTTCGCCCGCGAGCTCGCCGGGCTCGACGACGTCCGCCGTCGCGAGGTGGTGCAGGCGCTGGGGATCACCCTCACGTGGCCGACATGGGTCTCTCTGCGGGACGTGATGAGACTGTCGATTCCCGACGCAACGTCGGTGATGAGCCGGATGGTGGGTGCGCTGCTGACCTCCGCCTGAGCGCTCCGCGTACGGCTCCGTTCGCCCGCTCGTACCGAGCGGTGTCACGTGCCGAGCAGATAGAACCGCCAGAATCCGAACTCGTCGATCGGCAGAACCGAGACCTCCGTGAAGCCGGCCTCGAGCGCGTAGCGGCGAAGTGTGGACGGACGCATCACCGTTCCCGTCCCGACGGACTCGGGATGGCTCATGCCGTCGGGGAGGCAGCACGTCAGGCTGAACCCGTACATGAGCCGCTCGACGTCGTCGCCCGGGGCGGTGAACTCGTCCGCGACCGCCTCGTCCATCACCACCACGACCCCGCCCTCGGTGAGCGACCGCCGCACCGCGCCGAGCACCTCGACGGGTCGCGGCATGTCGTGGATGCACTCGAACGCGAACACAGCCGAGAACCGTTGCTGTGGTAGGGCACTGGCGTCGGATGCGACGATCGTGATGCGGTCGGCCACGTCCGGTGATCCGGCGACGTCGGCGAGCGCGAGGGAGACCGTCGCCGGGTCGACGTCGTAGCCGCTCAACCGAGCCCGGGGATACGCCCGCGCCAGCGCGATCGTCGACCACGCTCCGCCGCAACCGATGTCGGCGATCTCGATTCCCGGTGCCCGCAGCAGGTCGTCGAGTTCGGGCACCGAAGCGAGCGCGGCGGGAAGCGCTTCCTCGAACCACGGGCGGTTCATCGCCGCCTGGGATTCGCGCGCGTCCGCTCCGAGTTCGGCCCAGCTCACGCCGCTGCCGGTGCGGTAGGCGGTGACCAGTTCGGGCAGGTGGGCCGCGAAGCCGCACAGCATCCGCGCGAGCGGGCCGAGATAGTTGAGGCTGTGTTCGTCGGTGAGTACCTCGGCTGCCGCCTCCGGGAGGGTGAATCGCCGCGGCTCTCCGTCGCTCGCGACCAGAAGTCCGGTCACTGCCTGCTGCTCGAGCCATTCGCGGGCGTAACGGGGATCGGTGCCGGTGCGGGCGGCGAGTTCGTCCGGGGTGGCGGGTCCGTCCGCGGCGAGACTGCGGTACCAGCCGAGACGGTCGCCGAGATACATCGCGATCAGGTCGATCGTTCCGAGCGACGCGTCGACGACACGGTGCACGAGGGAATCGACCGTGGTGAGGGTGTCGGTCATGGGTGCCTCCGAGGGCCGGGGGTGGTCGGGGCCTTCTCATCGTGCGCGCCGGGGTGCGTGCAGAACAAGCCGAATGAGACCGGGAACATTTGCCGTACGGTGTACGTTAATGGGGCGTATTCCGACAGAAGGAGAGTTCTCGTGCAGATCACCGGCAGTGCCCTGTCCCTCAATGTTGCGGACGTCGCCGCATCGGCGGACTTCGCGATCCGGCACCTGGGGTTCACCCAGGCGATGGCGGCCGACGGATTCGTATCCCTCGCCCGCGAGGACGCCGGATTCAACCTGATCTTCCTGCAGACCGGCCTCGGCACCTTCAAGCCCGCCAGCCACGCCGGTGACGCCGGGCAGGGGACCCTCGTGGCGTTCGTCGTCGACGACATCGACGCCGAATACGACCGGCTCCGGGGCGAAGGCGTCCGGATCGTCACCCCCATCGAAACCGAGCCGTGGGGGGAACGCTACTTCCAGATGCTCGATCCCAACGGCGTCGTGTTCCAGCTCGTGCAGTGGGTCGACGGCGCGGACGGGTGATTCCGGCTGGTGCGTGATTCCGGTAGCTGCTACTACCGGAATCACGCACGACCGGCAGCGGAACGGGCGGCGAGGAACGGCTCGACCACCGACAGCACCTCACGGCTCGCGGCGATCGTGGTGGCGTGGTCGAATCCGCGGAGAATCGCGAGCCGCGCGCCCGGAATCGTCCGGGCCAGCGACCGCGTGTCCGGTACCCGGACGAGATCCTCCGACCCGACGAACGCCAGGGTCGGAACCCGCAGCGCCGCGAGTGCCTCGTCGGCGACCCCCGGTTCCAGTTCGGCCCTGCGGAAACAGGCGGCCAGCGCGCGGTCGTCGTTGGCGCGGAACGCCGCTCGGGTCGCGGGATCGACCGGCCACTGCCGGTGTGCGGACCATCCGTCGAGGAACGCCTCCATGCCGTCGCGTTCGAGCACGTCGACACACCCGGGGAAGAACAACCGGTCGAACGCGCCGGCCTGCGGGCGGGCACTCCCGCCACCGACGATCAGCGAGCGCACCCGGTCCTCGGCGGCCACGGCGAGCGACAGCACGGCGCGTGCCCCGAACGAATAACCCAGGACGTGAGCGCGATCGACGCCGGCGTCGTCCAGGACGGCGAGCAGATCCTCGACGACGAGATCCATTGCGTAGCAATCCGGATCGGTGGGTTTGTCGCTCCGGCCGTGTCCTCGCAGATCCGGCAGGAGCAGCCGGTGGCGTGGCCGCAGCGCCGCGAGATACCCGAAGCCCCGCCAGATCGCCGACGACAGGGCGCTCCCGTGCGCGAGCAGCAACGGCGGGGCGTCCGCGGGGCCCACCGCCGCATAGGCGACGGCGGTGCCGTCGACAGGATTGACAGCTCGACTCATCCTCCGAGTGTGACCGATCGGGTGACGCCGATGTCCGCGAGGAACCGCTCGTCGTGCGACACCACCACGAGAGCGCCCTCGAAGGCCAGCAGTGCCTGCGCGAGATGCTCGAGGCTCGGCAGATCGAGATTGTTCGTCGGCTCGTCGAGCATCAGCAGTTGCGGTGCCGGATCGGCCGCGAGCAGGATGGCCAGCGCTGCGCGCAGACGCTCGCCGCCGGACAACGCACCGACCGGGCGGTCGGCATCGGCGCCGCGGAACAGGAAACGCGCCAGCCGGGCCCGGATGTCCTGCGGCGTGCGATGCGGTGCCCGCACGGCCGCGTTCCCCGCGACGGACAGCGCATCGTCGAACACGTCGAGCCGCTGCGGGAGCAACGCGAACGGCACCCGCGGTGGCGCGTCCGCGATGCGATGCAGCAGTGTCGTCTTCCCGGAACCGTTCGGACCGCGCAGTGCGATCCGTTCGGGTCCGACGATCTCGAGCGGCTCGTCGAGCACCCGTTGACCCGGATGTACGGCGGTGGCCGGAAGGTCCACCCGGATCTCGCGATCGTCGCGGACCGCCTCCTGGGCACGCGTGAGATGCTCCCGGGCCTGCTCGAGGTTGCCCTCGTGCTCCCGGCGCAAGCGGCCCGCGGACACCTGCGCGGCGCGCTTGCGGGCACCCATGACGATCTTGGGTTCCCGCTTGTTCTCGAACATCTTGCGCCCGTAGCGTTCCCGTCGATCCAGGATGATGTGCGCCGCCGACAGTTCGCGCGCCTGCCGGCGCACGTCGTTGCGAGCGTCCCGGACCACTGCCTGTGCTGCCTCCTGTTCCGCCGCGACGGTCTGCTCGTACCGGCTGTAGGGACCACCGAACAGACGCAGAGCACCGTCGCGCAACTCGGCGATCGCATCCATCCGTTCGAGCAGGTCGCGGTCGTGGGAGACCACGACGAGTGTGCCGGCGAACTGCTGCAACGCCTCGTACAGCCGGCCGCGTGCGGCCGCGTCGAGGTTGTTGGTCGGTTCGTCGAGCAACAGCACCTGCGGATCGTCGAGCAGACGCGCCGTGAGTGCGAGCAGGACCGTCTCGCCACCGGACAGGGTTCCGACCGTGCGGTCGAAGTCGTTCCGGTCCTGCAGGATCCGATCGAGACCGAGCCGGTGCACGGTCGCGATCGCGTGTTCCTCGACGTCCCAGCGATCTCCGACGGTGTCGAAGTCCGCCGCGGTCCCGTCGCCGGATTCGATGTTCCGCAGCGCAGCCCGGACGTCTGCGATGCCGAGGACGGTCTCGACCCGCAGATCCGGGTCGAGCGTGATGTCCTGCGGCAGGTGGCCGACGCGACCGCGTGCCGTGGCGGACCCGCGGGTCGGCTTCAGTGACCCCGAAAGAATGTGCAACAGAGTCGTTTTGCCGGACCCGTTGCGTCCGACGAGACCGGTGCGCCCGAGCGGGAACGTCGCGTCGAGCCCGTCGAACACGGGGTCGCCGTCGGGGTGCTCGTAGTGCAGATCGGACAGAGAAATGCCGTGGGGAGAGGTCATGGGAACTCCTGGAGGTAGCGACGTGGCACACGAGGGGACGTGTGGGATGCGAAACCTCTACAGGAGCAAGGGCCTTCTCCGATCGACGACGATGTGACTTCTCCACGATAGGGATCGGCGTCGGGCCGTGCAACCGATTTGTCACCACGCTCACGGCCGGTGCGCGATACGGATCGGGACGTGGTGTCGGTGACGGGCATCGGTCGTGGAATTCCGGCATGATCGATCGTGTGCGCACTCTTCGACGGATGGTTCTGCCGGTGGTGACCGTGGCTGCGCTCGTGGTGACCGGATGTTCCTCCGGACCCGATCAGCCGGAGACCGTTGCAGAGCAGTTCGCGGAGGCGCTCGAGCAGGGCGACGCGCAGGCGGCGGCGGAGCTGACCACCGACCCCGCCGGTGCGGCCGCGGCGATCGGGGATTTGTTCGAGGGACTGGGTTCGGCCTCGCCGGAGGTGACGCTCGGCGGCACGGGGGACGGGAACACGTTCGACCTCGACGTGGTGTGGAGGCTGGGACCCGAGCCGACGGCAGAGCCCGACGGCGCGACGCCGCCGGAGACATCCGAGGCCCCCGAGGGAAGCGCGGGCGAGTGGTCCTATCGCACGTCCGGGTCCGCGGTCGAGGGCGAGGCGGGCTGGCTCATCCGCTGGGATCCCGCGGTGCTCGCGCCCGGGCTGACCGCGGACACGTCGTTGAGGTATCTCCGGACCGAGGGTGAGCCGGCGTCGGTGCTGGACCGCAACGGCCTGCCGCTGATGGAGCAGCAGGTCGTGACGTTGGTGAATCTCGACGCGACCGCGGACCCGGCGGCGGTGGCGCCGGTGCTCGCGACCGTCGTGCCGTCGATCACCACGGAATCGCTGGCCGCCGATCTCGCGAAGGCCGGAACCGCTCCGGTGACGGCGGTGACCCTGCGCGACGAGGACCTCGCGTCCGTCGAAGCGCAGCTGACGGCGTTGCCGGGCGTGTCACTGGTCGCACAGACCCGGCTGCTGACCGTGGACCGGGAGTTGGCGTCGCCGGTGTGGTCCGGTCTGGCGGAACTGTGGCAGGACGGGCAGGACGCGTCGGCGGGCTGGGCCGTGCAGTCGGTGAACGCCGACGGTTCGGCGAAGCGGGTGACCGGGGTCGACGGGACGGACCCGCCGGATGTGCGCACGACCGTGGACCTGGGGCTGCAGGCGCGGGCGGAGGCCGCGGTCGCACCGGTATCGCAACCCGCGGTCGTGGTGGCGGTGGAACCGTCGACGGGTGCGGTGCGCGCCGTCGCGCAGAACGCCGCGGCGGACGCGGAGGGTGCGGTGGCGCTGACCGGTCTGTATCCGCCGGGGTCGACGTTCAAGACCGTGACGACGTCGGCGGCGTTGCAGGCGGGCGCGGCGGATCCGGACACGGTGCTGCCGTGTCCCGGGGTCGCGACGATCGAGGACCGCACGATTCCGAACGACGACAGCTTCGATCTCGGGCCGGTGCCGTTGCACACGGCGTTCGCGCACTCGTGCAACACGACGATGGCGCAGCTGGCGGTGAACCTCCCGGCCGATGCCCTGTCCGACGCCGCGGCACAGTTCGGTCTCGGTATCGATTACGTGACACCGGGGTTGGTCACCGTGACCGGAAGTGTCCCGGTCGCGGAGTCGCCGGCGCAGCGGGTGGAGTCGGCGATCGGTCAGGGGACGGTGACCGCGTCGCCGTTCGGCATGGCGATGGTCGCGGCGTCGATCGTCCGCGGCTCCACACCCGCTCCGATGATCGTGCAGGGTGAGCCCGCGACCGCCGACCGGACCGTGGACGCCGCGCCTGTCGCGGCGACCACTGCGTTGCGAACCATGATGCGCGAGACCGTGACCGACGGGACTGCAACCGCTCTGCGGGACATTCCGGAACTGATCGGTAAGACGGGGACTGCGGAGTACGGTGACAACAGCGAGGCGCACGGATGGTTCATTGCAGCGCAGAACGATCTTGCGTTCGCGGTTTTCGTTGCGGGGGCGGGTAGTTCGGCGCCCGCGGTCGAAGTGGCCGGGCGAATGCTCAGGGGGTGATTCGAAGCTCGTAGTCCAACTGTGACAGCATCGTAGGCAAGCTGTGCTTGAGGCTCACGTGACTGAAGTGAAGGTTGATCTCTATGGGTTCTCGGGAACGGCGACGAGCGCGAGTGGTCGCCCTCATCTCCGCGATCGTGATCTGCGTGGCAGCAGGGATCGCGGTGTTCAAGCTTGCCGATTCCCGCACCGATGCGGAACGTCTGGTCGACGAATTCGTCGCCGAGCTCAACGATCGTGACGCCGAGGGCGCCGCTGCCCTCACGTCCTACCCGAACGCGGCATCCGCGACCCTGACCCAGCTGTTCGACGGACTCTCCGACGGCACCGTCGAGTACGACATCACCCAATTGGTCGAGCTCTCCGGCGAGTCCGGCTACTTCACCCTCGCGGGCAACTGGAACTTCGGCCCGGACAAGAACTGGTCCTATCAGGTCGACGGTTCCGTGAAGAAACTCGCCGTCGGCTGGCGGGTGTCGTGGAACCCCGACGTGGTCGTGCCCGATCTCGGCGGCGGACGCACGGTGCATCACGTGCGCACGGACGCCGCGCCCCCGCGGATCTTCGATCGCAACGGGCAGTTGCTGATGGACGAGCAGACGATCAACACGGTCGTGCTCGATCCCGCGAAGATGCCCGATCCTGTGCTCACGACCACACTGCTCGGCGACGTACTCGCCCCCGTCGCGCCCGTCATCAACGCCCAGTCGCTGCAGCAGCGCCTGGCAGAGCAGCCCGGTGAGCGGATCGCCGCCGTCAAGCTGCGCGACCAGGACTACCAGTTCCTCGAGGACGCCATCGTCCCCATCCCCGGCGTCGAGGTGATCAAGACGCCGACGCTCATCAGCTCCGACCGCCGGATCTCGAGCCCGCTGCTCGACTCGCTGCGCGGCGCGTGGCAGCTCGAACGCGACCGGACCGCCGGCTGGGCGGTGACCCTCGAGGACCCGCAGGCCGGTCCCATCCAGGTCGCCGGATTTCAGGGGCCGCCGCCACCGGATCTCGTCTCCACCCTGGACTCGCGCGTCCAGCTCGCCGCGAAGGAGGCCGTCGTCAGCGTCGGCACACCCGCCGCGATCGTCGCGATCCAGCCCTCGACCGGCGGCATCCTCGCAGTCGACGTGAACAACCAGGCGATGGAACTCGGAGCGGTCGCCACCCGCGGCCTGTACCCCGCGGGCACTGCCGCGGACCCCGTCCGCGTCGCCGCGGGCATCGCCCTGGGGAAGGATCCGTCGCAGGTCAGCACCGCCGAGCTCGGCGACACCGCGCGCAGCCTCGGTCTCGGTCTCGATTACGCCGTCCCCGGTTTCGACTTCGAGACCGCGCAGTTCGGGCAGAGCCGGGGCGGGGTCGTGCAGTTCACGAGTTCCTCGTCCGACAGCGAGGCACTGATGAGCCCGCTCGGGGCCGCGCTGCTGGCTGCGTCGGTCGCGCGTGGGACGGCGCCCCTGCCGACGATCGTGCAGGGGCAGCCCGCGAGCGTCGCGGACCCGGCCGAACCCCTCTCGGCCCAGGCGATCGACGCGATGCGCGGCAGGATGATCGACAACGTCCAGAACGGACCCGCCTCGTTCCTGAAGGGGCACCCCGGCCTGATGGGCATCGCGGCGGAGAACAGCAACGACCGCTGGTTCTACGGTGTCAGCGGCGACATGGCGTTCGCGGTCTTCGTCGCCAACGCCGACGGAGGCGACCGCGCCGTCAAGATGGCCGACATGTTCCTGCGCGAACTCGCGAAGCCGGCCGACGCGTTCTGAGCGGGCACCGCCCGCCCGCGTTCGCGAGCAGAAGCGGACCACGGTACGTTTACCGCTCGTGACCGTCTTCGACCTGCTGCTGCTCGTCGTCGCGGGATTCTTCGCCGGACTCATCGGGTTCGTCACCGGACTCGCCTCGATCGTCTCGTACCCCGCCCTGCTCGCGGTCGGTCTGTCACCCGTGGCCGCGAACGTCACCAACACGGTCGCGATGGTGGGCGTCGGCGTCGGCGCGCTGTCCAACTCGGCGCGCGAGGTCGTCGACACCGGACCGCGGGTGTGGCGGTGGACCGCCTACGCGGCGCTCGGCGGCGTGGCCGGGGCGGTCGTGCTGCTGGCCGCGCCCGAGGGATCGTTCGAGGCGATCGTCCCGTATCTGGTGGCACTGGCGGCGCTCGCGTTGCTGTTCCAGCCCCGGATCCGCGCTCTCGCCGGGAACCGTGACCTGCCCCGGACCTTCTCGGCGGCCGTGTTCGTCGTCGCCGTGTACGGCGGCTACTTCGGCGCGGGCGCCGGCGTGATCTTCCTGGCACTCATCCTCGTGTGCTCGTCGGAGAGCATCTGGCGGGCCAGCG
>NZ_LRRH01000167.1 GCF_001646785.1 Rhodococcus phenolicus | reverse complement strand
CCTCCACCATTGCGCCTGTTCGGATCCGGCAATGTGCTCCGCGACGCGTCGAAGCTCATCTTGCATAACCTCGGTGGCGACGAGGACGTCTTGTCCGACGAGTTCGTTCTAGTAGCGTGCCGCGTCGACGGATTCGGCCAGGGCATAGTCGTAACTCGCCGGCGGTGCCGTCGAGGCGCGAGCTTTCCGAGGGCTACGCTGCCTCAACCTAGGCAGTACTAGTGAGGTTTTCTCACCAGGCCGGTGCTTGCAGGTGAAGAAGAACGAGAGCCGCAGCAGCGATCGAGCCGATCCTCCACGGACACAGACTGATTCGCTGCAGCGCCTTCCACCGGGTCTTCAGCAGCGCGTTCGCGCGTTCGGCCGGAGCACGCATCGCAGACAACACCGTGTTGCGGCAACGGGCGCCGGCATCGAGACCATGGCCTTTCGTCGGGACGTGGACACCGATCCCGGCACCGGTGTACCCCTTGTCGGCGAGGGTGGGCATCCCGCCGGCGGCAGCGTGGTAGAGGGCGCCGAGGATCCCGCCCCGACGAGCAGCGGTGAGGTCGTGCACCGAACCGGGGGCAACCTCGGACACCC
>NZ_LRRH01000166.1 GCF_001646785.1 Rhodococcus phenolicus | reverse complement strand
GCCGGCGAACCCGAACCGAACCCCGCCGGCGAGCCGGCACAGAACCCCGGCGACAACGCCAACAACTCGTCCAACGTCGAGGACTCCACCGGCACCGATCCACCCGCAGCGAACCCGGCCACCAACACCCGATCCGCCACCGGCACCACATCCACCGCCGACAACCGCACACCACCGGCACCGGCCAACACACCGAACGCAGCGGACAGTGCCGCCACGAAACGCCCGGCCGTGGCCGCCTCGAACAGTTCGGTGGCGTAGTCGACAGCCAGATCGAGTCCGGCTCCGGTATCCGAGACGGAGATCTCGAGGTCCGCCTTGACGACGGCGAGATCGGCGGATTCGGTGACCGAGTCGAGCCCGGCCCCGAACGCGAGGTCGCCGGAGTCGGCGCGATAAGCCAGCATCACCTGGTAGAACGGATTGTGGGTGCCGACCCGCTCGGCACCCGACGCGCGGACGATCTCCTCGAACGGCAGGTCCTGGTGGGCGAACCCCCCGAGCACGACCTCCCGCACCCGGCCCAGCACCTCGTCGACCGTCGGATCCCCCGACAGATCGTGACGCAACGGCAGCGTGTTCACGAAATACCCCACCACCGACGCCAGCGCCTCGTCCGTGCGGCCACCGACCGGCGACCCCACCACGATGTCGTCACCCGCCCCGAGCCGCTGCATCGCGATCACGACCGCGGCCTGGGCGACCATGAACATCGACACCCCGGCGCGCTCCGCGGTGACGTGCAGCGCCTCGGCGATGCCCGCGTCGACCCTGCCGCGGATCTGCGCGCCGTGGAAATTCGGCGTGGTCGGCCGCGGCCGATCCAGCGCGATGGACGACGAAACCGGTGCCTCGTCGAGGGTGCGCGCCCAGTAGGCACTCTGCTCGGCAAGCACCGAGTCGGGGTCGTCGGCCGATCCGAGGAGCCTGCGCTGCCACACCGCATAGTCGGCGTACTGCACCTCCGGCATGGGCCAGCCTGGCTCGTGGCCGGCGCGACGGGCACGGTACGCGGTGGACAGGTCGGACATCAGCGTCGGGAACGACCAATCGTCGATCGCGGCGTGGTGCACGGAGAGCACGAGCACGCACTCGTCGGCTGCGGTGCGCAGGATCAAGGCGCGCAGCGGCAGATCGGTGTCGAGACGGAAAGGCCGGCGCCCGAATTCTGCGACGCGGGCCTGCGCCTGGACCGGATCCGCGCAGTCGTCGAGTGCGACATCGAGATGATCTGCGACGGAATCGGTTTCGACGATTCTCTGGTACACGGCGGCGTCGGACTCCGTGACGGTGTCGGCCGGAACCAGCAGCGTGCGCAGCGCCTCGTGCCGCCGGACGAGATCGGCGACGGCCGCGGCGAGCGCGAGGGCGTCGACCTGTCCGCGTAGCCGGAGGACGGTGGGCACGTTGTACTGCGCGTCCACACCGGTGAGCTGTTCGATCATCCACAGCGACTGCTGTCCGTAGGACGCGGGCAGCGGATCCGGGCGCACCGTGTCGCCGACACGAGGCCGATGAGTGACAGGGCGGGCGCCCTCGACGGCGGCGGCGAGCGTGCCGACGGTCGGGGTCTCGAAGATCGAGCGCAGCGACAGGGACACGGAGTGCTCGGCGTTCAGGCGCGTGAGAACCCGGGTGGCGGACAGGGAATGTCCACCGAGCGCGAAGAAGTCGCTGTCGACGCCGACGAGCACGGTGTCGTCGAGGTCCAGCGCGGCCCGGAAGGCACGGGCGACGGACAGCTCCGCGGGCGACTGTGGTTCACGCCCCGCGTGGTCGGTGGCATCGGGCACGGGCAGTGCAGCGCGGTCGAGCTTGCCGTTCGCGGTGATCGGCAGCTCCGGCAGCACCACCAGGGCCGACGGCACGAGGTGCGCGGGCAGCGTGCCGGCGAGCCGGGTCCGTAGTGCAGAAGGATCGAGTTCGTCGACTGTGCAACCATTTTCAGGCGTCATATAGGCGACCAGTCGGGTCTCCACGCCGGCGCCGTGAGCGATGACGGTCGCGGAGCCGACGGCCTCGATCGCGGTGAGCGCGGCCTCGATTTCGCCGACCTCGATGCGCTGACCCCGAATCTTCACCTGAAAATCCGACCGACCCACATACTCCAACCCACCCGACGGCAACCACCGCACCACATCACCCGTGCGATACAACCGCGCCCCGGCAGCGACATCCCCCGTCGCTCCGCTCGCCCCCGGCCGGGGATCGGCGACGAACCGCGACGCCGTCAGACCTGCTCGCGCGTGATACCCCCGAGCC
>NZ_LRRH01000021.1 GCF_001646785.1 Rhodococcus phenolicus | reverse complement strand
ACTACCAGGGGCTTGACCCAGGTTGGTTGCCAAGCACCTGCACGAAGAGCAGCGACGCGGATCAGTTCCTGCAGGGGTTGATGTCGACATCGTGTGCGATCTCGTCGCTCAGTTCACTGACGGGGCGATTCTGGAGCACATTCAGCACGGACGACCGGACGACGATCGGGCGCTGGCGGCCGAGATCGCTCGAATCGGCTGGCTTGCATGCTACGGCCCGGTTCCGCCGAACCTCAGCTGACGGGGTGTCTCTGTCGTGGTGAGAGTCGTCAGAGTCGAACGAGAAGCGCGCAGGGTTCAGCAGGCTCCGGGGATCCGGTGCCACATTCGGATCCGCTCGTCAGCGGAAGCGCGCGCCGCCCGGGGTTGGCGAGATGACCCTCGCGCGGCCACAACAACTGCTTGACGCTCCAGAAGAGGGGCATACATACTGTCGGACATTGTGTTCGATTCGGCGGGTGTCGTAGAGAACTTGTCGATCAGGGGGTTAACCATGGACGGTTCGATGCGCGCTGCCGCACAGGTACTCCGGACCAACTTCACCGATGTCGTGGAATCCGGACTGCGAACGTTCGGGCGGGCCGTCGAGCTTGCGGCAACCGTTGTCGGCGGTTCGGTCACCGACACAGTGCGAGGACGGTTCCGCTGGAAGGACGCGCTTCAGCAGGCGTGGTTCCTGGTGACCGTCACCGCGGTACCAGCCGTGCTCATCGCGATTCCCTTCGGAATCATCGTTTCGATCCAGGTCGGAAACCTCATTGAACAATTGGGCGCTGATGCATTGCTAGGAGCCGCAGGTGGTATGGGCGTGATCAAGCAGGGCGCCCCCATGGCGACCGGCTTCCTGCTGGGCGGGGCCGGCGCGGCCGCGATCGCCGCCGATCTCGGTGCACGAACGATTCGCGAGGAGATCGACGCTCTACGAACACTCGGCATCGACCCAGTGCGTCGCCTGGTGGTACCCCGTTTCGTTGCCATGGTCGTCGTAGCCCCGATGCTCAACGTCCTGATCATGGCGGTCGGCATCCTGTCCGGCTATCTAGCGGCAGTCATCGGGCGTGGCGTCACCCCCGGCAGCTACTGGGGAACGTTCGGCGCGTTCGTCACCACGAGCGACATCTGGGTCTCACTCGGAAAGTCGGTCGTCTTCGGGTTCCTCGTCGTGATCATCGCCAGTCAGCGTGGCCTCGAAGCGAAGGGGGGGCCGCGAGGAGTGGCCGACGGCGTCAACGCGTCGGTCGTTCTGTCGGTCGCCTCGATCGTCCTCGCGAACCTCGCGATCACGCAGATTCTTGCGCAGCTGCTGCCCCCGAGGCTGGCGTGATGGCGTCGTCGTACGTGCCCCGTGGTCTCGAGGGTGTCGTCCGTGCCGCTCGTGCGGGTCTGCGCGTCAACCCTGTCGAGTCGCTCGGCTTCACCCTCGTCTTCTGTTGGCGGGTGATCGCGTCGGTTCCATTCACTGTCGTCCACTACCGGCATCAGACGGTGCGCGCGATCACTGACATGACATGGGGTCGCGGATCCGTTTTCGTCGGTGGCGGCACTGTGCCGTTGCTCGCTGTTCTCGGGCTGGCGATGGGTGCACTGATCGGTATCGAGTCCTACACGACCCTGAACATGGTCGGACTCGGCCCGCTCACCGGGATCGTCTCATCGTTCGCAAGCACTCGCGAACTCGCGCCCATCGCCGCCGCAATCGGTTTCGCGGCGCAGGCTGGCTGCAGGATCACTGCCGAGATCGGATCCCAGCGAATCTCCGAGGAGATCGACGCTCTCGAGTCGATGGGACTGAGGTCGCTCCCGTTCGTCGTCACGACACGCGTGGTCGCTGGTGGTGTGGCGATCGTGCCCACCTTCCTCATCACGCTGATTCTCAGCTACTTTGCGTGCCGGTTGCTGACGATCACGGTGCACGGTCAGTCAGGTGGCGTCTATGACCACTACTTCCTGCAGTTCGTCAGCGGACCGGACATCCTCGCCGCCACGGCGAAGGCGGTCGTCTTCGGTGTGGTGGTGATCATGATTCACAGCTACCACGGCTTCTTTGCCTCGGGTGGCCCGGAAGGGGTGGGGTTGGCCTCAGGCAGGGCCGTGCGCGCCAGTTTCGTGGCGATCGTCGCTCTCAACATGCTGATGAGCCTCGCGCTGTGGGGATTCAACGCGACAATCATGTTCACGGGGTGACGACGATGCCAAATTACGCAGTGCCGGGAGTCCCCACGACCCGACCGGAAGCCACGAGGACCGGAGTCGTCGTCGTGGTTCTCGCCGTTGCCATCCTCCTGGTGTGGCTTGGACCGTTGACGTCCGCCGACGACCCGCGCATGCACGTTGTGGTGGAGACGGAGCTGCTCGGCGACGGAGTCGGCGAGGGCACTTCGGTGCGCTCCCGCGGAGTGGACGTCGGAACTGTCGAGGGTGTCACCGCCGCCGGCAATGGGATCGTGACACTGGATCTGGCGCTTGACCGTGATCGCCTGTTCGGGATCGACGACAGTCTTCGCGTCGATTACGCGCCATCGAACCTGTTCGGAATCAGCGGGGTGGAACTGGTGTCCGGACCCGGTGGCGCCGAGCTTCGAGACGGAACGACGATCGACCTGACCGGTCCCCGCGCTGGCGACGTCTACGACGCCACGATGAGTGCGTTACTGCGGCAGTTCTCGAGCATCACAGGTCAGGCTCTGACCCCGCAGCTGACATCGGCCCTGACACAGCTGTCCGCCGGCATCGATTCTTTCGCACCGCTGCTGCGGGCGGGCATCGCTGTCGCCAGCGTGGTCGAAGAGACTCAATGGATGCCAGCCTCGGAACTGGCGGGGGAATATGGCCGCGCTGCTACGGGGCTGGGCGACTTCACGGCCGCCACCATTGGGGTCTTCGACGTGCTGCGATCCAACCAACCGCTGCGTGAGGACCGCGAGCACTTCGACGCCACGGTGGACGCGATCGTGAACGACCTGCTACCTGCCGGCACCGCTCTCGGACTAGCCGGCGAGGACAACCTCACAGGATTCACAAATCTTGTTGTGCCCCTTCTGAATGCGGCGACCGCCTCGGTGTCGACGCCGCAACGGACCTCTGCGGAGCTTGCCGAGCTTCTCCGTCGGCTGAACCGGGGATTCACCGACGGCCCCGCCGGGCCGGTCTTGCAGGCCGAGGTGAACGTCGACACCGCGCCCGGAGTGGCGCACGTGCTGCTCGGACCGCTGGCCTCGATGGCGGCCCCGAAACCTGTGGGGGAGTGACATGTTGCGAACCGGAATGAAACTGGGCATCTTCGGCGTCCTGATCGTGGTCCTTCTCACGGCGGTGATCACCGCCGTGCAGCGACCTGTCGATGGGGACACCGACAGTTACGAGGGCATGTTTACCGATGCCAGTGGCCTTGCGACCGGTGACGACGTCCGAATGTTCGGTGTCGCCGTGGGCAAGGTGGAGTCGGTGGTCCTCGCGGGCAGCCTGGCCCGCGTGCGGTTCACGGTGCTGTCGAACCACTCGGTATTCGACAACTCGACGCTCGCGATCCGCTACCAAAATCTGACCGGTCAAAGGTATCTGGATGTGCAGCAGGCACCCGAGCCTGGGTCGCAGATCGGCCCTGGTACGTCGATCGACACATCACAGACGGTGCCCTCGTTCGACATCACCTCCGTGTTCAACGGGCTTCGACCGGTGTTGAAAGAGCTGTCCCCGGAATCGTTGAATCAGTTGACACGCAGCGTGATCGCAGTCATCGAAGGCGACGGCACCGGCATCGGCCCGGCGATGGATTCAATCGGCCAGTTGAGTGAATACGCGACCGACCGCCAAGTGGTCGTGTCGACGTTGATTCGCAATCTGTCGATCATCTCCGAACAACTCGGAGGTCGGTCCCCTCAGGCCATCGTCCTGCTCACCCAACTCGCCAATCTCTTCGACGAGTTGCAACGCAAGGTAGAAGGCGTCGTCGACTTCGCCCTCACGGCGCCAGCCGTGATGGCGCCGCTGGACAGTCTTTTGGCGAACCTTGGGTTGACGCCGGAGTCGAATCCCGATCTCGATGAACTCGTCCGAACTGTTTTTCCGAACCCAGCCGCGGCCGTGGACTCGCTGCGCAGGCTCCCCGTGGTGCTCCAGTCACTCGACATGCAGGCTGCGACCGGCGGGACAGGTCTCGACCTCGGATGCAGTCGAGGGCCAGCGGAGTTGCCGACGCAGCTTCAGGTCTTGATCTCGGGGCAGCGAGTGGTGGTGTGCCAGTGATGGTTCGACGGCTTCGCGAGCGCCGGTCACGGGAATCGCAGGCAGGTTTCACAGAGCGCCGCGAACTCCGGCGAGGGTTGCTCGGTGTCAGCGTGGTGGTTGCCCTTCTCGGCGCTGCGGGCCTGTTCTCGGTGCTTCCGGTCGGCAAGCACACGTACACGGCTTTCGCGACCGAGGCTCAGTCGATCGCGGTTGGCGACGGGGTGAGAGTCGCCGGAATATCCGTCGGCACGGTCACCGAACTCGAACTCGAACCCGACCACGTGCGGTTGACGTTCACCGTCGACCGTGACGTCTTTGTCGGCCGTGAGTCGAGTCTCGACGTGCGCATGCTGACCATCGTCGGTGGCCACTACATCGCACTGCAGCCGGCTGGCGACCAGCCCTTGGGAGATCAGCCGATACCTGCAGATCGAGTGCGGTTGCCGTACAGCCTCAACCAGGTCTTCCAGGACGCGATCCGCCCATTGGACGCCGTCGACGGCGGCTCGGTCAACGAGTCACTGACACTGTCCGGCGCGGCGCTCGAGGCCGCACCAGACAGTGTGCGACAGGTAGTTGAGGGGCTAACGTCGTTCGCCGACATACTCGACCGCCAGAGCGACCAGGTGTCAGAGGCCCTCGCGGTTGTCGAGGAGTACTCCGGTGCACTGGAGCAGACCAAAGCACAATTGGCGAGATTCGTCGTCAGCGTGAACCAGTTGGAGACGACGGTACTGGACAAGCAGGCCGAGATGCAGTTGGCCGGAACGCTGACAGTGAGCGCCATCCAGCGGATCGAGGGCCTGGAACCCGCGTGGCAAGCGACGGTGAAGCCCCTCGTCCCCGTGTTGAAGGAACTGGCCCCAGAACTTGTCCGCATCAGCGAGAACCTCGACACGATGCTGGCCACAGTCCGGTCGCTCGCGACGCGGACGGACCAGATCCTCGCCACCGATGACCCTGTCATCGACGACTCCGGCACCGTCGTCGTCGCACCTCGCCTGTGTGTACCCGTCCCAGGAAGAAGCTGCTGATGATCCACCGCCTGCTCGGCTCCCGGGCACTCATGTCGATCATCGGAACCGTTGTTCTTGCCCTCGTCGTGATCGTCGGCTTCACCGTCTATTCCGGTCCAGACGCGCGCAGTCTGTCGTACTGCGCGTTGATGCCGGATTCGATCGGACTTCACAAGGACAGCAAGGTAACCATCCGCGGCATCGACGTCGGTGCCGTCACCGCAATCCGTGGCAACGGCGCCACGGTTCGTGTCGACTTCACGGTGGAGGAGAAGCACGCACCGGTGGGCGAGGTGTCGGCGACGACGGTCTCCGACAGCATCGTCGCCGACCGTGATCTCACGGTGTTCAGCGACGGTGCCGGACAGGCGTGGAATCCCGACACATGTATCACCAGTACGTTGACGCCACAGAGCCTCACCACTGCACTGGACGCCGTGGCCCACCTATCGGACGAGCTTCGTGGGACCGAAGTCGGCACCGAGTCGGATCTAGGAGAGTCGCTGCGGGCCCTGGACAATGCGCTGTCGGGTACCGGTGGCGAGGTGAACACGATGATCAACACGCTCGGAGGAGCGCTGGGTTCGGCTGATGTCGACATCGCACGGATCGGCCGGATCATCGATGCGTTGTCGTCGCTCGCAGCGAGTGCGAACCGCGGGTGGACGGACATCCAGGCAATGTTCACCCGGTTCCCCGAGACCTTCGAGGTGCTCGACAACCAGCTGTTCCCGATGGTCGTGGAGTTGGGCGACGCACTAGCGAAGGTGCTCCCGATGTTGAACGAACTGAGTGTGCTGGCCGGAGGATCTGTGAGTAAGGAGCTCGAATCGACGGTTCCATTCCTGCGGTGGGCGGCGGCGAACGTCGACGGTCTGCGTGGTCTCCTGGACATGGTGCCAGGCATCGCGGCCGGGTTCGGGAATGTCACGGACCCTGTCACAGGGCGGGTCTCGATCGGATACGCGGCACCGAAAGTCGCGCTCCGCGGCGACGAGGCGAGCGCTCTGTGCACCGCAGTGAACGCGGCCACTCCCGGCCGCTGCCGGGACGTCGACGGTATACCGACGACGGACCTTGCGCAGTTGGTGCTCGGGGCGGTGACGTCCCGATGAGGCATCCCTCGACGGTGGCGCTATGCGCTCTGTCAGCGGTGGCGGTCACTGTCGCTGGCTGCGGAGTGGACCCGGCGACAGTGCCCGTCCCCGGCACCGGCGTGACGGGCGACACCTACACGGTGCACGTCGAGTTCACCGACGCTTTGAACCTGCCGATGCGCGCCAAGGTGTTCGCGGACGGCGCGCAGATCGGCACCGTGATGGATGTCTCGGTGGTCGACCCGTCGCCCGGACCGGAACCCGAAGCCGGCTACGCCGTTGTCGATCTCGAGTTGCTCGAGTCGGTCAGGCTCCCTGCGACGACCCGAGCGGAACTGCGACAACAGACCATCCTCGGAGACATCCACGTTGCGTTGATGACCAGTGGAGACGACCAATCGGGCGATGCCCTCACCGACGGGGCGACCATTCCTCGCAGCCGGACCCGGCCGACGAATCAGATCGAGGACACCATGGCCGCGCTCGCGCTGTTCGTCAACGGCGGCGCGGTCACCACTTTCCAGGAGATCGTCGACGAGCTGAACTCCGTTCTCCCTGCGGACGCGGCGCAGACGAGGCGGATCTCGGAGAATCTGGCTGCAAATGCGCGGGACCTGGCGTCGAACCAGGACGATCTCGACGTCTTGCTCGACGGGCTCGGCGGCGCGACCCAGCAGGTCGCCGACAAGTCCCCGCTCCTGGCGGACATTCTCACTGACGGTGAGGTGGAACAGCTCGTGGACGCGGTGTCGTCGCTCCTCAGCGCGCTCGGGCTGTTCGGCCGCATCGCCGAGATCAGTCGCGCTCTGTCCTGGCTGGCCCCTGTGCTCACCGCGAGTGACGGCGCAGCGGAGGCGTTCATGCCGTTGGCGTTCGCTGCCCGCCCGTTCAACCTGGACGACCCGTCGAACCTGAAGCTATTAACGGAGCTACTGCGGGACAAAATCCTGCCGTGGTTCCAGTACGGCCCGAAGGTGAATGTGCAGACTGTCACCGTGGGCGACCCGATGTCGACGGACGACCAGGTGGATCAGATCGTCGACACTCTCCGGATGATCGGGGTGGTCCGGTGACCCGCGGGATGTGGTTGTCGCTGGGCGCTATTGCTGCGGTTTTCGTTCTCGGCGCCTCCTATCTGTTCCTCGGCGTGGCGCAGATCGATCCGTTCCGGCGGCATATCACCGTCATGATGGTTCTCGACGATGCCGCCGGTCTCCTTCCAGGGTCACCTGTGCTGGTACGCGGAATCGAGGTAGGGGAGGTGAGTGCCGTCGACGTCGCGCCCGGCGGGGTGCAGGTTATGCTTGCGCTCGACGAGGCTGAACAGGTTCCCGCTCAAAGCTCGGTTCGCGTCGAGAACCTGTCGGCACTTGGCGAAACGTATGTCGACTTCCGTCCGTCGACTACCGACGGGCCGTATCTGATTGACGGTCAGCTCGTCTCATCGGAGTTGATCGACGCCTCGATGTCGATTCCGATGGTGGCGCGGTCGGTCACCGGCTTGCTTAACGAACTCGACCCGACAGTGCTCGCGTCCTTGACGAATACCCTCGACGAATCGCTCGCCGGCACGGGTAGCGTGACACCGAAGCTCCAGCGTTCGGCGGAACTGTTGTCCGCTACGTTGCTGACGCGGCTGCCGGAGATCAGGCAGTTGTCGGTCGACTTGCAGGCGATGGGCGGGAACATGTCGTGGCTGGAACCGTCCGCCCGGGCGTCGTCGCCGCTGTGGACCCTGTTCGCGCAGCGTTTCAGTGAGATCGTCGACTCCCTGGCTCGTGTCTCGAAGGCCGGTGACGCGCCGCGGATGTACGTCGAGGGCGACGGCCTGATACCTCAGCTGGAGCGCGTCACCGACTGGGTCGAGCGGGAGGGGCCGACGCTGGCCGCGATCGCCCCGGTCCTGCAACCCCTGGTCAGCGGTGGGCTGCAGCCGATCGACCTCAGTGCGCTGATAACACAGGCATTGGGCGCGGTCGACGAAGATGGCGCGGTTCGCGTGGAAGTGAACCCGAAATGACGAACGGAGTTTGGTAATGGACAAGACGCCGTCGGCCCTCGACGAGTCGCCGGCCGAGGGGGGCTCCCAGGCAACGCAGCCCGGGCCCGCTACGGTGACCCTCCGGCGGTCCGTGCTGATCTGGGCAGGTGTCGGCGGTGTCGTTCTCGCCGCGGCGGCGGCCGTGTTCGGTTCGCTCTACGTGTCAGAGAGTGGAGCACGGAACGACGACCGCGCTGCCGCAGCGGACCGCGAGCACGCAGAGCAACTCGCCGAGGACTACGCTGTCGGTGCCGCGACCGTGGACTTCCAGGATCTGGACGCGTGGCTGGGCCGACTCAAGGAGGGGACATCGGACGAGCTCGCTGCTCGCTTCGAGGCGACGTCCCCACCCCTACGGGAGATCCTCCTACCTCTGCAGTGGAAGTCGACTGCGAGCCCCATCGCTGCGACCGTCGAGACGGAGGCGGACGGGGTTTACACGGTGAACGCGTTCGTGGATGTGGACTCGACGAGCGTGCAGAACCCGGACAGCGCGCAGTCCACGGTCACCTACTCGGTCACGATCGACCGGAACGCTGGGTGGGAGATCACCGACGTCGGCGGACTTGACGGTGCGATTCCTGGACGGTGAGCGACGCCGCCGACCGGATGGGCCGATCGGCGGCATCGAAGAGGTGGTTTGGTCGCACTACCCGGCGATCCGGTCGGCCCCTGGCCTGACCAGAGGGAGTACGAACTGCGCGGCGGCCCGGTGCGCTCGCGTGGCTTCGGGAACCAAGTTCACGAGTAGTTGGAAGACGTGCATCTGGCCCGGCCACAGTTGCAACTCGCAGCTGGCTCCCGCGCGACGCAGTCGGTCCGCGAGTTCGACTGCGTCGCCGGTGAAGAGCTCGCAGTCGCTAGCCTGGACGAGGACAGGCGGGAGGGCGCTGCCGGGGGTCGGCCGCAGGTCGGGCACCGCGCTCCGGCCGTCGAGGTAGTGGGCGACTGCGGCCCGCGCGACCTTCAGGGACAGCAGGCCGTCGTCGTTCGCCCGGTCCGGGGTGACGAGACCGAGGCCGAGGTCGGTCATCGGGGAGAACAGCACCAGTGCTGCGGGCGGGGTGAGACCTCGATCTGCCCGTGCCAGCATCAATTCGGTCGCGAGGTGACCGCCAGCAGAGTCTCCGGCGACGACGATGCGATCCGCGGCGAAGCCTTGTCGGACAAGCCATTCGAAGGCCGCGTCGATGTCGTCTCCGGCAGCCGGATTGCGGTGTTCCGGCGCCAATCGATAGTCGACGACAAAGACGGGCAACCCGAGTGCCGCGGTCAGCCGTCCCGCGACACCCCGGTAGCCGCGAGGTGACCCGGCGACGAATCCGCCGCCGTGCACGTACAGGACGGCGGCGTCGCTGGAGACGACCGGCGGCCTGGTCCATTCGCCCCGGACCGTTCCTGCGACGACGACCTCCACCGTCGTGCCGTGCACGGGGAACGCCGTCAGGCGCATGACCTGGTCGATCACGACTCGCGCGCGCCGGATCGCCCGGGGGTCGACCTGTGCTCGATCGGCCAGACGCTTGACTGTCGATCGTGAGGCGCCGCGGAGCAGTCGTGAGCGTACGGACGGCCGCAGCGGGACGAGGTTCGAGGTGTAGGAAGGGTAATCGGAGGTCGGGCGTCGCCGCTTCACCGCTCGCGTTCCTCCAGCGTGCGCAGCAGACCCTGTAGGTGCCGGTCGGCGCTCATGCGGTGATCGAGTAGTGGGTTGACTATTCCGCGTAGCCACGAGTACTGCCGCCACCCCGCGGGGGCGATGGTGGTGGGGGCTCGGTTCACCATGCCGTCGACGATCGTCTTGGCGGCCTGCCGTGCCGTGATGCGGCGGCTGAGCGGCCAGGGGAGGAGTCCACCGATCTCCTTGCCGAGGTCGTCGGAGTCGAGCATGTCGTGGGTCATTGCGGTGTCCACGATGCCGAAGTAGGAGACTCCGGCGGTCGCGCCGTGCACTGCGAGTTCCACACGGAGTGCCCTTCCGAACTGTTCGATCGCCGACTTGCTGATCATGTACGGCGATCCGCCCGCGCCTGGGGCGAACGCCGCACATGAGGAGACCACGACGACGTGCCCTCTCTGCTTGATGATGTGGTCGAGGGCGGGGCGGACCGTGTTGTAGACGCCGGTGAGGTTGATGCCGATCACGCGGTCGAAGTCGGCATCGTCCATGGTCCGGATGGTGGACGGAGACGGTGTCACGCCGGCGTTCGCGACAACCGCGTCGAGGCGGCCGAAGTGGGCAACGGTGTCGGCGACTACCTTGGCCATCGCGGACCGGTCCCGGACGTCGGCTACCAGGCCGAGCGCGTTGGGCCCGAGCGTGGCAGCCGCCAGGTCGACGGCGTCCGGGTTCACGTCCACCAACGCGACTGCAGCGCCGCGTCCGACGAGGATCTCGGCGACGCCGAGCCCGATTCCTTGCGCGGCACCTGTGACTAGGACGGTTCGGCCTCGGAGGTCCAGTTGAGTTCGCTGTGGTCGCAAGATGGTCATGGACGAATCCGTTCCGCGTTCAGGGACCGCTGCGCGGCCGCGAGGATGAAGAGAAAGCCGGGGGCGAGCAGCGCGCCGAGCAGGAAGCCGGCCAGTGGACCGACGACGGGTACGTCGATGCGGGTGTCGAGCCGCCAGCGGACGCGGGTTCCCTTCGGGGTCTCCGTCAGGGAAACTGTCGCTCCCCGGTGGGGTAGTCGGGGCCGCGTCTTCTCGACGGTGTAGGAGATTCGGATGGGGCGTGCGAATTCGGTTACCACCTCGTCGAATTCGACGCCGGCGGCGCAGATCGTTCGGCGGGAGCCGACTCCAGACGGTTCGGTGCTGCCGGGCCCAGTCAGGTCGACGCGGGTGATCGGTAGTGCGGCAAGGTAGTTGGTGGCGTCTGCAAGCCAGTCGAAGACGCGGTCGATCGGTGCGTCGAGTGTACGGGCGATGGTAAACGGCATCAGCGGGTACTCACCGTGTAGGCGTCTGAGTCGAACTTCTCCACGCGGCGCTTGTACTCGAAACTCCACCCTGGGTAGAGGCCGGCGTTCTTGCCGTCCGCAGTGTGGTAGTAACTCGTGTCGCAGCCACCGGTGAGCCAGACCGTTCCGTCGCTGCGCCGGTTCATCTCGTCGACGAATCGATCCTGGACGTCGTCTCGGACCTCGACGCGGGTGAGTCCACGGCGCCGCATGGTGCTGACTGCGTCGACGATGTACTTGACCTGGGCCTCAATCATGTAGATCACCGACTGGTTGCCTACGGCACCGAATGCGCCGAGTGTGTTGAAAAAGTTGGGGAACCCGGCCACGGCCATGCCGAGATAGCTCTGCGGGGCCTTGCGGTACAGGTCTGCGTAGGTGATTCCGTTCACGCCCTGGATCCGCTCGTAGACGGCGGGGGGAACCTGGAACCCGGTGCCGTAGACGATGGTGTCCACCTCATGCTCGATGCCATCGCGGGTGACGACCGAGTGCGGACGGATCTCCGCGATGCCGGTGGTGACGACGTCGACGTTCTCGCGGGTGAGCGCCGGGAGGTACTCATCGGAGAAGATCGCGCGCTTGCAGCCGATCATGTAGTCCGGCGTCAGTGTCTTGCGCAGTTCGGGGTCGCGGACCTGGCGACGCAGCTGGTAGCGGCCCATCAGCTCGTAGGGGAAGCGGAACTTGTTGCTGACGAAGCCGACCAACCCGAACCCTTCGATCACACCGTAGAAGAGCGCGCGCATCGCCTTGCCGACGAGCGGAATGCGGCGAATCAACTGGCGCTCGAACCGGGAGGTGATCCGATCCATCCGGGGGATGATCCATGGCGCGGACCGCTGGAAGACCAACAGCCGCCGCGCCGTCTTCTGCAGTTCGGGGACGAACTGGACGGCCGAGGCCCCGGTCCCGATGACGGCGATCCGATCGCCCGTCGGGTCGTACGAGTGGTCCCAGTGCAGCGAGTGGAACGCGGTGCCGGTGAAGGTGTCCCGGCCCGGGATGTCGGGGTACTTGGCCTCGCCGTATACGCCAGCGGCGGTGACAACCACACGTGCAGTGACGGTGCCGGCACTCGTCTCGAGCGTCCACATCCGATCGGCTTCGTTCCACTGCGCGCCGAGCATCTCGACCTCGTACCAGATGTGCCGTTTCACATCGTAACGGTCGGCAACCTGGTGCAGGTAGGCGAGGATCTCCTCCTGTTTGCCGTAGGTCCGGGTCCAGTCCGGGTTCTGTGCGAACGAGTAGCTGTAGAGCTGTGACGGGACGTCGCAGGCGCAGCCAGGGTAGGTGTTGTCGCGCCAGGTGCCACCGAGAGCGGCGGCACGCTCGAGGATCACGAAGTCGTCGATCCCCGCTTCGCGGAGTTTGACGGCCATCGCGATGCCGCCGAAGCCAGCGCCAATGACGACGATCTCGTGGTCGGCTGCGGTCACATTCTGATCAGGCATCGGTGTCCTTGGGTGTCGAGCCGGTGGTGTCGAGGCGGGGGTCCGCGCCTCACTGGAAACGTATGTTTCCAGTACTGTTGGCATTGAGTCAAGAGTGCGATGGCCGTGAACTGCGATACCTGGGAGGGTGAAGGCATGGAGAGTCCCACTGTCTGGCGTGGTAGCACCCTGGGCGAGCGTGCGCAGGATCGCCGCGAGCAGTTCATAG
The DNA here is from genome assembly GCF_001646785.1 of Rhodococcus phenolicus. Classification (GTDB taxonomy): domain Bacteria; phylum Actinomycetota; class Actinomycetes; order Mycobacteriales; family Mycobacteriaceae; genus Rhodococcus; species Rhodococcus phenolicus. The sequence continues at coordinate 41,682 of NZ_LRRH01000021.1, read as the reverse complement.
CAGCGGGCTTTCGGCTGATCGGCGCGGACGGCACAGGGGCGGCCGCCGTGCGCGCCCTGTGCCGCGAGGCCGAATTGAGCGCGAAGTACTTCTACGAGACCTTCGACAGTCGTGGCGATCTCGTCATCGCGGTCTATGACCGGGTGGTCGGGGAGCTCGTCGAGGTGATCGGTGCCGCTGACATCCATGGCAAGTTGCCCGAGCGCCTGCGTATCACGTTCATGGCGGCGGCGGCGTACTTCGAGGAGGATCCGCGGCGCGCCCGCATTCTCTTCCGGGAGACGCTCGTTGACGACGTTCTCCGCGACCACGCTGTGGCGGCGATCCCGGTATTCGTGCTCCACGTCGCGCAGGTGGTGTGGCGGGACGGCGGCAGCGCGGGCCTCGCCGACCCGGACAAGCTCGGCCTCGTCGTCAGCTCATTGTCCGGGGCGCTGGTGATGGTCTTCCTGAACTGGCTCGAGGGTCGGATTTCCGCGACGGCCGATGAGGTCGCGGATCACTGCACCGACCTCGTGCTCGCCCTGCACGAGTTGGGGACCCGTACGCGCGGCTGATTCGCAGACTTGTTGACGCGGCGCCAATAGGCTGTCTATATTTGGCGCGGCGTCAACAGAGTGGACGTGAGGGTCGGTGCGGGGTAGGGGGCCGTGCCGGCGGCGACCGCTGATCCTCCTGTTACAGGCGAGATTTCGACTCCTTGTTGACGCCGTCAACGTCCACCTTGCGTTGTTTCGAGGAGTGGCCCCATGACAACCGATCCGACTTCAGCCGTCCCCATGCCGAATCCCGGGCAGGGCTCACTGACATCGCGCGAGCCCGCCACCGGCGAGATCGTCGCCGTGTTCCCGGTGCAGTCCGCACGGGATGTCACCGAGGTCGTCGATTCTGCGCGTGCAGCAGCGTCGTGGTGGAGCGTTCAATCGGTCAACGAGCGCAGCAGGCACCTCGAACGCTGGCGCCGCCACATCTGGCGGCGTCGGCGTGAACTCGCCGATCTGATCCACCGGGAGAACGGCAAGCCCGTGGACGACGCCATCGTCGAGATCGGGTTGACCGTCGAGCACATTCGCTGGGCGGAGCGTCACGCGAAACAGGTCCTCGCTTCGCGCCGGGTGTCGCCGGGGATTCTGCTGGCGAACTTCGCTGCTCGGGTCGATCACGAGCCGCTTGGGGTGGTCGGTGTGATCTCGCCGTGGAACTATCCGCTCTATGCCGCGAACAGTTCGACGGCCTTCGCTCTCGCTGCGGGCAATACGGTGGTGATTAAGCCGAGTGAGTACACCCCGGCCGTTGCCGACTGGTACGCCCGGGCGTTCGGATTCGCGAATCCCGCTGCGCCGACGGGCATTGTCACGGTGGTGACAGGTTACGGCGACACCGGTGCCGCGCTGTGCAGATCCGGGGTCGACAAGATCGCGTTCACCGGGTCCACCGCGACCGGTCGCGCTGTGATGGGGGCATGCGCGGAGACGGTGACGCCGACGGTGCTCGAACTAGGCGGAAAGGACGCCGCGATCGTGGCCGAGGACGCGGACCTCACCGAGGCCGCGAAGGCTATCGCATGGGGTGCCTTCACCAACGCCGGTCAGACCTGTGTCGGAGTCGAACGCGTCTACGTGGTGCGCTCTGTCGCTGACCGGTTGCTCGACCTTCTCATCTCAGAACTGCGCGGCGTCCGCGTCGGCACCACCTACGGTGCGATGACGATGCCGAAGCAGATCGACACCGTGCAGCGGCACCTTGCGGACGCCGTCGCAGTAGGCGGCGAGGTTGTGTTCGGAGGTATCGAGACCCCGCGCACCGATGGATTCCTCGACCCGGTCCTGCTCGCGAACGTTCCCGAGTCGTGTTCGGCAATGCGCGAGGAGACCTTCGGCCCTGTCCTCACAGTCAGGACGGTGGAGTCGATCGACGAGGCAGTCGAACTCGCGAACACTGGTGACTACGGTCTCAGCGCCTCGGTGTTTGCAGGTGAGCAGCGCGAGAAGATCGCGCGCCGCCTCGACGCCGGCCAGGTCTCCATCAACTCCGTTGTCGCGTTCGCGGGCATGGGTGCAGTACCGATGGGCGGAACGAAGGGCAGTGGCTTCGGTCGCCTGCACGGCCGCGAGGGACTGCTCGAATTCGTCCGGCCGAGGGCAGTGGTGCGTAAACGCTTCCGCATACCGGGTTTCGAGCCGATCACCTTGCACCGACAGCGTCACGTGGTACCCCTGACCGCCCTCGTTCTCAGCCTGCGCCACGGCGGGCTCCGCCGCCGGTAACCGACTCCGTCACAGCAGAACATGTCGCCGAAGGATCTGCTCGGCGCGTCCATCTTCACCCGCAGCGAATCGATGCGGGTCCCAGCAAGGAGGCAGAGTTGTCGGACAGCTTGTGCACGCACTTCCAGCGGCGCGTCGCCCGGAACGGCCACCAACCCGCCGTTCGCAATGCGGACGGCACCGTCGCGTACACCTGGGCGCAGTACGGTGCCCAGGTCCGTGAGCTCGCCGCCGGACTCGTCGCACTCGGCGTACGGAGCGGTGACACCGTCGGCATCATGCTGACCAACCGCCCTGAGTTTCACCTCGTCGACGCCGCGGTGATGCACCTCGGCGCCGTCGGGTTTTCGATCTACAACACAAGCAGCGTGAACCAAATCGCCTACCTGCTCGGCAACGCTGCGCCACGAGTTCTGGTGACCGAATCCCAGTTCCTGGAACGGATTCGAGAGGCAACCACAGACCGTGCGATCTCGACGGTCTGTGTTGACGCGACCGAACCGGACACGATCGGCCTGGACGAGATGATCGCCAGCGCCGATCCCGGCTTCGACTTCGACGCGGCATGGCAGTCGATCGGCCGCGACGATGTCCTGACACTCATCTACACGAGCGGCACGACCGGAAATCCGAAGGGTGTCGAGCTCACCCACGGAAACCTGCTGTACCAACTGGGGGTCGTCGAAGAGATCATCGGCGACCTCACCGCCGGTCGAGTCGTCTCATACCTGCCGGACGCGCACCTGATCAACCGGTGGCTGTGCCAGTACGCCCCCATGTACTTCGGCATGTCCGTGGTCGACGTCGAGAACCCGAAGACACTCATCGACGTGCTGCCCCAGGTGCGGCCGACGGCGTTCGCCGCGGTGCCGATGCTCTGGTACAAGATCAAGGGCAGCGTCGAAACCACACTGGCCGCCGAGTCCGGCATCAAGGGTGCCCTGGCGCGATGGGCGGTCGCAGCGGGTCGGAAGAAGGCGAAGGCGACCATCGCCGGCACGCCGCTCGGACGAGTTGACACGCTTGCCGCCACGCTTGCGGACAAACTGGTGCTCTCCAAGCTGCGAGCGAAGCTCGGGTTGGACGCCATCGATTCGGCCGTGTCCGGGGCCGCCCCGATCGACGTCGCGGCGCTGGAGTTCATGCTCGCCCTCGGAATCCCGGTGATGGAGGCCTGGGGTATGTCCGAGACCTCCGCCGTCACCACCGTGAACCCCGCCGCGCGGCCGAAGTACGGCACTGTCGGCAAAGCCATTCCCGGTACCGACGTGAAACTTGCGGAAGATGGAGAAATCCTCGTCCGCGGCGACGGCGTGATGCGCGGCTACCGAAACGATCCCGACCGGACGGCCGAGGTCCTCGACGGCGCCGGGTGGATCCACACCGGCGACGTCGGGCTGCTCGACAACGAGGGCTACCTGACGATCATCGACCGCAAGAAGGAACTGATCATCAACTCCGGCGGAAAGAACATGTCGCCGAGCAACATCGAGGGAGCGCTCAAAGCAGCGAGCCCACTCGTCGGCTCCGTCGCCGCGATCGGCGACAACCGACCCTATGTCACCGCGTTGATCACCCTCGACCCCGACGCGGCCGCGGCGTTCGCCGACCGCCACGGCATCGCCGACCCGACACCGGACACCCTCGCGAAGCATCCTGAGGTCCTCGCCGCGCTCGACGAAGCCGTCACAACGGCCAACGGACGACTCTCGCGCGTCGAAGGCATCCGTCGGTGGAAGGTGCTGCCGACCTTCTGGTTGCCCGGCGGCGACGAACTCACCCCGACCATGAAACTGCGCCGAGTACCCATCCGAGACAAGTACGCCGCAGACATCGCCGCGCTCTACGAACGCTGAACGCCAACAGCGCATCTCCACCACATCCTCGAGAGGAACCCCAGTCATGTCGCTGGACCATTTGACGACCGAACTTGACGATCTCACCGCACTCGCCCGCGACTTCTTCACCAAGGAGGTCGCACCCCGGCGCGAGGAGTTCGCCGAATCCGGGCAACCCGACCGCGCGCTCTACCGCAGGGCCGGTGAACTCGGCCTGCTCTGCATGTCCGTGCCGGAGGAGTACGGCGGCGGCGGCGCCACCTTCGCGCACGAAGCGGTGCTGTTCCGCGAGCAGGTCCGCGGCGGAGAAATGTCGATGCAGCTCGGCGTGCACACCGGCATCGTCCCGCACTACATTCTCGCCTACGCCAACGAAGAGCAGAAGCGACGCTGGCTGCCGAAGCTCGCCAGCGGTGAGTGGATCGGCGCGATCGCGATGACGGAGCCGGGAACCGGCTCCGACCTCCAGGCGATCACCACCCAGGCCGTCCGCGACGGCGACGACTACGTGATCTCCGGTGCCAAAACGTTCATCTCCAACGGCGCCACCTGCGACCTGATCATCATCGCGGTCAAGACCGACCCCAAGCAGGGCGCATCCGGGATCTCGCTGCTCGCCGCCGAGGTGGGCGACGAGACCCCGGGCTTCGTCCGCGGCCGCAAGCTCAAGAAGATCGGCCAGAAGGGCCAGGACACCACCGAGCTGTTCTTCGACGGACTCCGGGTACCGGCCGCGAACCTGCTCGGGACCGCCGAGGGGCAGGGCTTCATCCAACTGATGCAACAACTGCCCCAGGAACGCCTCATCGTCGGCGTGGCGGCACTCGGCGCGGTCGAGTCGGCATACGAGCACACACTCGCCTACGTCCGGGAACGTCACGCGTTCGGCAAACCGCTGTTCGCCCTGCAGAACACCCGCTTCGAACTCGCGGAGATCACCACGACCCTCGAGGTCATGCGAACCTTCGTCGACGATGCCATCGAGCGGCACCTGCGCGGCGAACTCGACGTCAAACGCGCCGCAATGATCAAGCTCTGGTGCTCCGACCGGCAGACCGAGGTCATCGACCGATGCCTGCAGCTGCACGGCGGCTACGGCTACATGGAGGAGTTCCCCATCGCCCGCCTCTTCGTCGACGGCCGCATCGCCCGCATCTACGCCGGCGCCAACGAGGTCATGAAAGACCTCATCGCCCGATTCCTCTGACCCCGAACGCACTGGAGCAGAACATGACCCACGCCTTCATCTACGAGGCCATCCGCACCCCGCGAGGCCGCGGAAAGAAGACCGGCGCACTGCACGGCGTCAAGCCGATCGACCTCGGCGTCGGACTCGTCCACGAGTTGCTCGCCCGTCACCCGCAGCTCGACCCAGCGACCATCGACGACATCGTCTTCGGTGTCGTCTCCCCGGTCGGCGACCAAGGCGCCGACATCGCCAAGACCATCGCCCTGCGCGCCGGACTCCCCGATTCCGTCGGCGGCGTCCAGCTCAACCGCTTCTGCGGTTCCGGACTCGAAGCGGTCAACACCGCCGCGCAGAAGGTCGTCTCCGGATGGGACGATCTCGTCCTCGCCGGCGGCGTCGAATCGATGTCCCGCATCCCGCTCGGCACGGACGGCGGCGCCTGGCCGATGGACCCGATCACCAACTACGAGACCTACTTCATCCCGCAGGGTGTCGCGGCCGACCTGATCGCCACCATCAACGGCTTCACCCGCGACGACGTCGACGCCTACGCGGTGCGCTCGCAGCAGCGGGCCGCGGCCGCGATCACCGGCGGCTACTTCGCCAAGTCGATCGCGCCGGTCCGTGACGTCAACGGTGCAGTGGTGCTCGACCACGATGAACTTGTCCGCGGCAACACCACCGCGGAAGCACTTGCAGGACTCAAGCCGTCGTTCGCCGACATGGGCAAGCTCGGCGGCTTCGACGCCGTCGCCCTGCAGAAGTACCACTGGGTCGAGAAGATCGACCACGTCCACCACGCCGGCAACTCGTCCGGTATCGCCGACGGCTCCGCGCTGGTGCTCGTCGGCAGCGAGGCCGCGGGCGAGGCCGCCGGACTGACGCCGCGGGCGCGCATCGTCGCGACCGCCACCAGCAGCGCCGACTCCACGATCATGCTGACCGGTCCCGTCCCGGCGACCGAGAAGGTGCTGGCCAAGGCCGGACTCACGGTCGACGACATCGACCTGTTCGAGCTGAACGAGGCGTTCGCGTCCGTCGTCCTGAACTACCAGCAGCACTTCGGCATAGCCGACGACGTCATCAACGTCAACGGAGGTGCGATCGCGATGGGCCACCCGCTCGGCGCCACCGGAGCGATGCTGACCGGAACCATGGTCGACGAGCTCGAGCGTCGCGGCGCCCGCCGCGCCCTGATCACCCTCTGCATCGGCGGCGGCATGGGCGTCGCCACCATCATCGAGCGGGTCTGAGGAGAACCGTCATGACCAACAACCACACCGACGTCATTCGCTGGGAGCAGGACGCCGACGGCGTCGTCACGGTCACCATCGACGATCCCGGCCAGCCCACCAACACCATGACCGACTCGATGGCAGTCGCACTCCGGTTGATCGTCGAACGCCTCGAGGACGAGAAGGACCGCATCACCGGTGTCGTCGTCACCTCGGGCAAGGACACGTTCTTCGCTGGCGGCGACCTGAACAAGCTGATGAACGCCGGTCCCGCCGACTCCGCCGAGATCGCTGCCGGGCTCGATCATTTCAAGGAGTCGTTCCGCCGCCTCGAGACCCTCGGCCGGCCCGTCGTCGCCGCGATCAACGGCACCGCGCTCGGCGGCGGCTTCGAGGTCGCGCTCGCCACGCACCACCGGATCGCCCTGGACAAGAAGGGCAGCCTGCTCGGCCTGCCCGAGGTCACCCTCGGCGTCCTGCCCGGCGCCGGCGGCGTCACCCGCGTCGTCCGCATGCTCGGCGTGACCCCCGCGATCCTGAACGTCGTCGGCCAGGGCCAACGGATGAATCCGTCGAAGGCGCTGAAGGTCGGCATCGTCGACGAGGTCGTCGCCACGGCCGACGAGATGCTCGCCCGCGCGAAGGCGTGGATCGCCGAGAACCCCGATGCTGCGCAGCCCTGGGACCGCAAGGGCTACAGAATCCCTGGTGGGGCCCCGAGCTCACCCGCCCTCGCCGCCCACCTGCCCGCTGTGCCGGCCAATGTACGCAAGCAGCTCAAGGGTGCACCGATGCCGGCCCCGATCGCCGTGGTCGCCACCGCGGTTGAGGGTGCACAGGTGGACATCGACACCGCCTTCGCCATCGAGACCCGCTACTGCACGAACCTGATCTGCGGCCAGGTGTCGGCGAACATGATCAAGGCACTGTTCTTCGACCTCAATGCCGTGAACAAGGGCCAGACCCGGCCCACTGACTACCCGGAGCGCCGCGCCGAGAAGGTCGCCGTCCTCGGCGCCGGCATGATGGGCGCGGCAATCGCCTATGTGGCTGCGCTATCTGGTGCTGAAGTGGTTCTGCGGGACATCACCATGGATGCGGCCGAGCGCGGTAAGGACTACTCCCGACGTTTGCTCGACGCGTCCGTGGCCAAGGGGCGTATCGACGAGGTCAAGCGCGACGCTGTTCTCGGCCGGATCCTCGCAACAGACAACATCGCCGACGTCAAGGATGCCGACCTCGTCGTCGAGGCGGTGTTCGAAGATGTCGAGCTGAAGAAGAAGGTCCTCGCCGAGGTCGCCGCCAACGTAGGCAACGACGACGTGCTACTTGCCTCGAACACCTCAGCCCTGCCGATTGGCGAGATGGCCTCCGCCGTCGACCGCCCGGACAACGTGATCGGTCTCCACTTCTTCTCCCCTGTCGACAAGATGCCGCTCGTCGAGGTCGTCGTCGGCGAGAGCACCTCCGACGAGGCACTGGCCCGCGCACTCGACTTCGTCAAGCAGATTCGCAAGACACCCATCGTCGTCAAGGACGTGTACGGCTTCTACGCGAACCGCGTCATCGCCAAGTTCGTGGACGAGGCGCTGTCCCTCGTCGCAGAAGGCATGCATCCGGCGAGCGCCGAACAGGCCGCGCTGCAGGCCGGATTCCCTGCTGGCGCACTGACACTCTTCGACGAGATCAACATGAAGACCATCGCGAAGATCCGCGCCGGATTCATCGCCGACGCGAAGTCCCGTGGCATCCCGTTCGTACCCAGCGCCTCTTACCCGCTCGTCGACCGGATGCTCGAGGAGTTCGACCGACCGGGGCGACTCGAGGGCCGCGGCTTCTACGAGTACGACGGGCCGGCGGGCAAGCGGCTGGGTCTGTGGCCGCGAATAGCCGAGGACTACCACCGCCCGTTCGTCGACATCCCGTTCGACGACGCCAAGGAGCGGATGCTCGTCGCCGCAGCGATCGAGGCCTACCAGTGCTACGACGAGGGTGTGATCACCACCGTCGCTGAGGCGAACATCGGCTCCATCATGGGGATTGGATTTCCCGCCTGGACGGGAGGCGCGCTGCAGTACATCAACCAATACAATGGTGGTCTCGCCGGATTCGTTGCCCGCGCCGATCAACTTCGGGAACGCTACGGCGACCGGTTCGTGGTCGCAGGTTCGCTACGTGCGTCGGCTGCGAGAGGCGAGCGGCTGCTGTGACAGCATTGACGCCATGACGACCAACCTCGAACCTCGGTGGCGACGCCTGGAGCCGGATGAGCGGCGGTCTGCGATCCTGACTGCCGCCATCCGGGTCTTCGGTGAGCAACCCTACGGGTCCGTCCAGATGGCGGCGGTCGCCAAAGAGGCCGGTGTCGCCCGAGGGCTGCTCCACCACTACTTCGGGACCAAACGAGACCTGTACCTCGAAGTCGTGCGTGCGATGATGTTCGTCCCGATGCTCGACGACGTGGACCTCCCTGAGGGGACGCTGCGCGAGCGGGTGACCGCGTCCGTCGACTGGCTGATGAAGGTTCTGGCGGCCCACGGTCGGACCTGGCTCGCGGTCGGCGTTGATGGGGGAGGCAACGACCCTGAACTGCGGGCGATCCTCGACGAGGCCGACAACCAAGCGGCCGATCGGGTTCTCGAGGCGATCGGGTTCACGGGCACCGGGAGCGCGCGGGTCACCGCACTGGCGACCATCCGTGCGTACGGCGGGATGGTGAAGGCCGCAGTGCGGGAATGGGTGGACCACGAGACCCTCACACAGGATCAGGTGCGGGAGGTTCTCAGCGAGACGCTGGTAGTTCTGGGCGAGCGAATCGTCCGCTAACCGCGACGGGTGGGGGTTGAGGGGAGTGTCGGCCCCCACCCGCCGACGGTCAGCCCTGACGGCAGGCCGCGGCCGCGGCTACCGTCTCCGTGTCCACCAGTCGGTCGGTCGGAACGGGTGTGTCGTACTCCAGGTTGCCCTGGGCCATCGTCCACTCCTGCAGCTCCTCGACGTACGTGTCAGCGCCGTCCATGCTGAGGGTTGGATCAAACGTCAACGGAACACCCTCGCGCAGCGACGCCTCGTCCTGGTCGAGTGCCGCCGCGAGCAACCGCACCGTTTCCGGGTTCCCGCGGTAGTTGCCTTGCAGATACTTCTCGGACACGTCCCCGACCACCATCATGAACCGCTTGAGAACCTCGGGGCGGTCACCGAGCGACGGGCCGGCGAGCAGTGCGCTGCCGTTCACGCCCGGCTCGTACGTCCCGAGCAAACGGAGGTTCTCGTCCTTCGCTGCCATCCGCTCGAACGGCTGCGACAGCCACGCCGCCGCCACCGCGCCGTTCTCCAGTGACGCAAGCGAATCCGCGCCGCTGAGCACCGTCCACTTTACGTCGTCAAGGGTCATGCCCTGTTCAGTCAACGACTTCTCGAGCAGCTTGGCACCCGCGCCGGTCCCGGCCGGCGCGACAGGCGTCGCGATCAGCTGACCCTTCAGACCTGACAGGTCGAGTTCGTCACCTGTCCCCACGTACCGGATGTTCGCCCAGTATCCGGGCAGCTCCTCCGTCTCTTCCGTCGACGGCAGCTCGTACAACGGCATCACCCACCGCAGGTTCATCCCGCTGTTGGCCATGTTGAAGTTGGCGGTACTGAACGACGTCATCTGCCCGTCGAGTCTGCGTTGCGCGATCTGGGGAAGGGCGTCCGCGGTGGGCAGCGGCTCGATCTTGACATCCAGGTTCGCCTCATCGAACGCTCCGCTTTCGATCGCGAGCAGCACAGGCGCCATTCCCTCGATCAGTTGCCCGGCGGCGAGCGTCACCGATTCGCGAGCCGACGACGTGGGGCATGCCTCGGACGAGCCACCTTCCGCTGCAGTGGAATTGGTTCCTTCGGGTGTGGAGCAACCAGTCAGAGCGAGGGGTACGACCGCCGCGAAGGCGGCAGTGGTGAGCACATTTCTCAGTGGGCGCATGTGGGGGCCTTCCGTGGGAACGGGTCATGGATGTGATGAGACGCAGACCACATCACGGCGCTGTGTGGTGTCAACGAACGGGAGCGTCGCGCCAACCCGCCGTAGCCGGCCTCCGCAGCCCTGACCTGCTCCTTCGCGGAACCCATTCAATTCTCCGGCACCGCCCGTCGGCAACTGGTCCTTGTTCGGCGCTGGTCGGGCCGCATTCAATCGGAAGAACCCGAAAGTCCCGGAATTGGAAAGGTGGAACCCCTATGCGTGACGTCGTCATCGTCGAAGCCGTGCGGAGCCCCATCGGTCGCCGCAGGAAGGGCCTCGCCGATGTGCATCCCGTGGAACTCGCGGGTCAGGTCCTGCGCGGTCTGATCGACCGGTCGGGCCTCGACCCCCTCCTGGTGGACGACGTGATCATGGGTTGTGTGTCCCAGGCAGGGGAACAGGCGGGGAACATCGCACGGATGGCTGCGCTCTCCGCAGGGTGGCCGGAATCCGTTCCCGGCGTCACCGTCGACCGACAGTGCGGATCATCGCAGCAGGCAGTACATTTCGCCGCAGCGTCGATCCTGTCAGGTATGCAGGACATCGTGGTGGCCGCGGGAGTCGAGTCGATGACCAGGGTCCCGATGGGCACCGCCCGGATGGGGGTGGAGTCGGCACTTGGGCCCAGCCTGGAACAGCGATACGGGATCACCCGTTTCAATCAGGGCACCGGCGCCGACCGGATCGCCGAAGAGTGGCAGCTGTCGCGACGGCAACTCGACGAACTGTCCGCCGTGTCCCACCACCGTGCGGCCGAGGCGCAACGCACAGGAACGTTCGCCGACGAGATCCTTCCCGTCACCACCCCCAACGGCAACGTGGTGGCGGCCGACGAGGGCATCCGACCCGAGACGACCGCCGAGACCCTCGCCGCGCTCGAGCCCGCATTCGGCGGGTTGCACACTGCCGGCTCCGCGTCCCAGGTCTCGGACGGGGCCGCGGCCCTGCTCCTGATGACGTCGGAGCGCGCCGCCGAACTCGGCCTGACCCCGATGGCGCGCCTGCACTCATTCAGTGTCGTTGGCTCCGACCCACTCACGATGCTGACCGGCCCGATCCCGGCGACGGCGGCCGTGCTCGCCAAAGCGGGTCTCGGGATCGACGACATCGACACCTTCGAGGTGAACGAAGCGTTTGCGTCGGTCCTCGGAGCCTGGCTGACGGAAACAGGCGCCGACCCAGCACGCACGAATCCGCAGGGCGGCGCCATTGCTCTCGGGCACCCGCTCGGTGCGTCCGGCGCCCGGCTCATGACCACGATGGTCCATCGCATGAAGCGGGAGGGCAGTCGCTGGGGCCTGCAAGCCATGTGCGAGGGCGGCGGCATGGCGAACGCGACGGTCGTGGAGGCTCTCGCATGAGCACACCCAGTGTGCTGGTCGCCCGCGACGGTGCGGTCACGACACTGACCCTCAATCGCCCCGACCGCAAGAACGCGCTCGACCGATCCGCGTGGATCGCGCTGCGCGAGGCCGTCGAGGATGTGGCTGACGACGGGACCACGCGAGCGATGGTGGTGCAGGGCGCCGCGGACACCTTCTGCTCCGGCGCCGATGTCACCGCGGGTGGGGGTCCGGCGGCGCACCCGTCCGCCCGGATGCGGTTGATCACCAGTGCCGTCGTCGCGCTGCACGAGATCCCGGTGCCGACGATCGCCAAGGTCGACGGCGACGCGGTGGGCGCGGGCTGGAACCTTGCTCTCGCTTGCGATCTCGTCGTCGCCACGACCCGTTCGCGATTCTCCCAGATCTTCGCCCGGCGCGGCCTGTCGGTCGACTGCGGCGGATCGTGGTTGCTGCCACGGATGGTCGGGGTGCACCGCGCGAAGGAACTCCTGTTCCTGCCGGACCTACTCGACGCGACGGCGGTCCATCAGCTGGGGCTGGTGAACCGGCTGGTGGACGCGGCCGATCTCGAATCCACGGTTGCCGAGCTGGCGGCACGGATCGCAGCCGGACCACCAGTCGCGCTCGCGCAGAACAAGGCGTTGGTCAACGCTGCGTTCAACGGCACGTTCGCCGAGGCCGTCGCGCGCGAGAACGACGCCCAACTCATCAATTTCGCGACCGACGCACCGGTCGGTCGCGCCGCTGCGGTGGCCCGCGAGACACCGCGATTCGAAGGACGGTGGCAACTGTGACCACACCCGGACCGATACGCACACCCTTCACGGAGCTGTTCGGGATCGACGTACCGCTCGTGCAGGGCGGGATGCAGTGGGTCGGACGGGCGGAGATGACCGCCGCCGTCGCCAACGCTGGAGCTCTCGGCTTCCTCACTGCGCTCACCCAGCCGTCTCCGGCCGCGCTCGCAGCGGAAATCGAGCGGACCCGAGGGCTGACCGATCGCGCCTTCGGCGTCAACCTGACGATCCTGCCCACGATCAATCCGCCCCCGTACGACGAGTACTGCCGGGTGATCGTGGACAGCGGGGTCAGGATCGTCGAGACAGCAGGCAATCTGCCCGCTCATATCGTCGAGATGCTGAGCCCGCACGGCGTCAAGATCATTCACAAGTGCACGAGCGTCCGGCACGCGATGAAGGCCGAGTCCCTCGGCGTTGCCGCGATCAGCATCGACGGCTTCGAGTGCGCGGGCCATCCCGGTGAGGACGACATCGGAGGACTCGTGCTGATACCGCGCACCGTCGAAAGCGTGTCGATTCCCGTCATCGCCTCGGGTGGCATCGCCGACGCCCGAGGGCTCGTCGCGGCCCTCGCGCTCGGCGCCGATGGGGTGAACATGGGGACACGCTTCATGTGCACCCAGGAGTCGCCGATCCACCCGGACATCAAGGACGCCATCGTCAACGCCGATGAGCGGGCAACGGAACTCATCTTCCGTCAGCTGAACAACACGGCGCGCGTTGCCAGCAATGACGTCAGCCGGGAGGTGGTCCGGCGCCTGAACGACGGTGCAGTGTTCGAAGACATTCGCGAACTCGTCGCAGGGGCCAGGGGGCGCCGGGTGTACGAGAACGGCGATCCCGACCTGGGTATCTGGACCGTCGGCACGTCGCAAGGCCTGATTCACGACGTCCCCACAGTGGCGGAACTCGTCGAGCGCATTGTCCTCGAAGCCACCGATCTCATCGCGAACCGGCTCGCTCCGCTGGTTCCCGTTCCGAACGGACAGTTCGCATGACCGACGAAGTACTGATCGAACGCACCGACGGTGTACTACTCATCACCCTCAACCGACCGGACGCGCGCAATGCCATGACGCTCGCGATGGCCGAGCGCATCGGGGCGGCCGTCGACGACCTAGAGTCGGACGACACCTTGTCGGCGGCGGTCATCGCTGGAACGGGGACCGCGTTCTGTGCGGGAATGGACCTCAAGGGCTTCCTCCGCGGTGAGAAGCCGTCGATTCCCGGTCGCGGGTTCGGCGGGATTGCACAGCGGCCGCCGACGAAGCCGCTGATCGCAGCGGTCGAGGGATGGGCGCTGGCGGGAGGATTTGAACTCGTGCTGGCATGCGACCTGGTGGTCGCCTCTGAAACCGCCCGATTCGGGCTTCCCGAGACGAAACGTGGCCTGGTCGCGGCGGCAGGTGGGCTCTTCCGCCTTCGCGAGCGCATCCCGGCCAACATCGCGCTCGAGCTCATTCTGACCGGTGAGCCCATCGACGCGGGGCGCCTACATCACTACGGCCTGGTCAATCACGTGACCCCCGGCGGGCAGGCGCTGGATCGAGCACTCGAGCTGGCAGCCACCATCGCCGCGAACGGGCCCCTCGCCGTCGCGGCGAGCAAGCGAGTATTCGTGGAGTCCGTCGACTGGGATTTGGAGGACAGGTTCGCCCGGCAGGCGCCGATCACCGCGCCGATCGCGACGAGCAACGACGCGCGTGAGGGTGCCGCGGCGTTCGCCGAGAAGCGGCGCCCGGTGTGGACCCGGTCATGAGCCCGGCGCCGCTGACCGGCATTCGCGTGGTAGAGCTCGGCGGTGTCGGCCCGACACCGTTCTGCGCGATGATGCTGGCGGACCACGGTGCAGAGGTGACCCGTCTCGTTCGACCCGGCGCCGTGCCGCGCCCGGCCGTCCTGGACCGCGGAAAGCGGATCGTCGAGATCGATCTCAAGGATCCGAGCTGCCGCCAGGAGGTTTTGGCGCTCGTCGCAGACGCGGACGCCGTGATCGAAGGATTCCGTCCCGGCGTCGCGGAACGGCTCGGCCTCGGACCAGACGACGTGGCCGGCGTGAGGCCCGGGATCGTCTACGGCCGTATGACCGGGTGGGGGCAGAGCGGCCCACTTGCCGACAGTGCCGGGCACGACATCAACTACATCGCGGTCAGTGGCGTACTCGGTTCGATTCGCCGGGAGCCGGACCGACCGGTGGTTCCCCTCAACGTGGTGGGTGACTTCGGAGGCGGTGCGATGATGCTCGCGTTCGGTCTGGTCAGTGCGCTCCTGAGAGCCAAAGACACCGGTGTCGGTGCCATCGTCGATGCGGCGATGGTGGACGGGTCCGCTGCCCTCATGGCCATGACGTGGGGATTTGCCGCGGAGGGTCGGTGGTCGGAGCCCGCAGGCCGGAACCTGCTCGATGGGGGCGCACCCTTCTATGACACCTACACTTGCGCCGATGGTCGTCATGTCGCAGTAGGGGCCATCGAACCGCAGTTCTATCGCGAGCTCCTGGACGGTCTCGACCTGACGGACCAGGTGGACCCCCGAGACCAGCACGACCGCGATGCCTGGCCGCAGCATCGCCGACTCTTCGAGTCCCGGTTCGCAACTCGCGACCGGGACGGATGGGTCGAGCACTTCGCTGGGCGCGACGCGTGCGTGTCGCCAGTTCTGGCCATGCATGAGGCCCCGCATCATCCTCACAACCGTGAACGCGCTGTCTTCTCCACGGACGCCAACGGATTCGCGTTGCCGGAACCCGCGCCACGGATTACCGCACTCGGCTCCTCTCGCCGGGACTGACAATCAAGGAGACGCCATGACCACATCGATCTACCAGCCTGAACACGAGGCGTTCCGCGGGTCCGTGCGGACCTTCCTCGAACGCGAGGTGGTGCCGCACTTCAACGAATGGGAGAAGTCCGGCAAGGTGCCGCACGACTTCTACACGAAAGTCGGCGATCTCGGCCTGTTCGGACTGCGAGTGCCGGAGGAGTACGGGGGCGGCGGATTGGAGAACAGCTTCCTGTATCAGTCGGTGTGGACCGAGGAATGCAGCCGCGCGGGTGTGGCTCTCGGGGGAGTGGGGACCCATGCGAACCTCGTCATTCCCTACATCCTCGCCAACGGTTCCCCAGAGCAGAAGAAGCGCTGGTTGCCGGACATGGTCGACGGACGTCGCATGGGCGCCATCGCGATGACGGAACCGGCGACGGGTTCCGATCTGGCCGGCATGCGGACGAGCGCCCGAAAGGACGGCGGCGACTGGGTACTGAACGGGCAGAAGACGTTCATCACCGGTGGCATCAACGCCGATCTGGTGATCGTCGCGGCACGCACGAGCACGCACGAGGAGCGCCGTAAGGGGCTCTCCCTGTTCGTGGTCGAGTCGCACTTCGACGGATTCAGCCGAGGTCGCAACCTCGAGAAGATGGGTCAGAAGGCCACTGACACCGCCGAGTTGTTCTTCGAGGACGTGCGGGTCCCCATGGGCAACCTCCTCGGAGAGGAGGGGGCGGCGTTCAGCTATCTCGCCCACAACCTGGTCGGTGAACGCTTGGGTATCGCCCTCGGAGCCCAGGTTTCCGCGGAGACCGCGCTGCGCATCACAATCGACTATGTCAAGGAACGCAAGGTCTTCGGCCAGCCGGTCGCCGGCTTCCAGAACACGAAGTTCGAACTTGCCTCCTGCCGAACCGAGATCGCCGCAGGTCGAGCACTGATCGACCAGTACATGCTCGCGCACGAGGCCGGCGAGCTGACCGCCTCCGAGGCGTCCATGGCGAAGGTGTACTGCACGGAGTTGCAGTCGCGTGTCATCGATCGGTGTCTGCAACTGCACGGAGGGTACGGGTTCATGAGTGAGTACCGGATCAGCCGGATGTACACTGACTCTCGAATCTCTCGCATCTATGGCGGCACCAACGAGGTGCAGCGGGGCATCATCGCCAAGTCGATCGGGCTGTGATCTCCCCGGCTCCGCCCGACCAGGATCGGAGGGGCAATGGAGCTGCAGCAGCTACGCTTCTTCGTGGTGGTCAGCGAGCAAGGAAGCATCAGCGCCGCCGCCTCCGTGCTGCAGGCCTCCCCGGCCACCATTTCGGAGGCACTGCAGACGCTTGAGCGCAAGCTCGGGACACCGTTGTTCTACCGGCTCGGCACCGGGATGGCCCTGACCTCGGCCGGGTACGCGATGCTTGGAACCGCGCGGCGCCTGACACGACTTGCCGCAGCAACCCCCGAGGCCATCCGACAGGACGGCGGCGCTGCCGCGGCTCGGCTCACCGTCTGTCTGATCGACAACTCGGCCTCGGGGGCGGGGCCACGGTGCATCGCCAGTTTTCTTCGACAGAGTTCACGGGCATCGGTGGTCACGACCCGCGCGGCGAACGCGACGGACGCGGCCGATCTCGTCAAGAGTGGGATGGCCGACGTCGCGATCGTCGTTGTCGGGCGGACGGCCGCCCAGGCGAACGATCTCTCCTCGCTCGTTCTGGACACCGAAACCGTTCTCGCCGTTCACCCTCCCGGCACCGTGGTTCCGGCGGAGGGATTGACCCTGGAAGATCTCTCCGAACGCCCGCTGGTTCTGTCCAGTTCGTCTTCCGACATCTATCCGGCATTGGCGGAGCACTTCAGCCTGCTCGGTTCACCGCGGCGGGTTCCCCTACGCGCCTCCCGCCGGGAGGACCGCTTGAGTTTGGTCGCCGCCGGGCTGGGGTCGAGCTTCATCACCGACCGGGACCGGGCCCGTGCGGAGCACATCGGCGCCGTGGTGTGCCCGTTGAACCCTGTCCTCGAACGTGACGTCCACCTGCTGTGGGCCGAGGATCGGGAATCAGGCGTCACTCAGGACTTCGTCGAGGTCTGCAGGGCGGAAGCGGAGACCAATCTCGCCGCGCGGACGAAGGCTTGAGCTGCGGGTGTCAGCGGTCCAGTGCGATGGACCAGTCCGACGTCGCGGAGCAGGGGCGGAGAGAGCGACCGACGTGGTGTCCCCGGGAGCACGATGTCGGCGGCTGCGTCTGAGACGAAGGTCGCAACTGCTCCGTACGACACTACGTCCCAAAGGGTTTCGCGCTCGGCTGCGGTCAGGAGCACTCGCTCGGCCACCGCGACGATGTGCCGCGCGGAACGCGACTGTCCCGCGCTCGCGCGGTCGAGCAGCGCAAACGGCAGCAGCCGGGTCTGCGCCTTGGTCAAGGGTTCCGCCCCGTCGCCGATAACCGACTCGGCGCCGACCACGACAATCTCCTCGCTGCCGAGCAGGTGGGTGACCAGCGACTCCTCATGCATCGGCAGCTCGACGAAACCGAGCTCGGCCGCACCGTTGCGAACGAGCGTCGCCGCTCCCTCCGGGGACCGGCCGTCGAGCACGACAACCTGTATCTGAGGATGGCGCGCGAGCATTGCCCGTGCGATGGCCGGGAGCGGAAACACCCCGAAGGTGCTCGACGTCGCCACCGTGACCCGCCCGGTCCGCAGCTGAACGACCTCTTCGACCTGGGCGCGGGCCAGATCGACCTGTTCGATGATCTCGCGGGCTTGCACTTCCAGTTCGCGGCCCTCCGGCGTCAGTTGTAGCTGCCGCCCGACCCGGGTGAACAAGGTGACGTCGAGGCGCTTTGCGAGAGTCCGCATAGCCTGCGACAGCGACGGCTGCGACATGTAGAGGGCCTGCGCCGCAGCGGTGACGTTCCCGTGATCGATTACCGCAACAAAGTACCGAAGCAGCCGTAGATCCATGGCATCAGCCTACAAGGATCGTGACGGAATCCATACTCGCTCACAGCCTTTACCCAGCCATAGGCACTTCCGACCGACGATTTCGACGTTTGGACTTTGTGTGACGTGCTCCACTTCGGCTTGGCTTCAGGGCAACGCCAAACAACGCGGAGGACTGTCATGATTTGCACAGGTAGTCGACAACGGGACGCCTGGTCTGCCCGCAGACTTCCCGCCGTCGAGCAGATCGCTCCCGACGTGTGGGCTGTTCCGGTGCCCGCCGGCAGCCTCCCGATCCGATACACACTCTGCTACCTGATTGCGGATGACGACGGTTGCGTCCTTATCGACCCCGGCCTGAACACCGACGAGGCGTGGACCACGCTCGTGCGCGGAGCCGCCGAGTGCGGATTCGACCTCGCTGACGTGACCCGTGTCCTGATCACACACATGCACCCGGATCATTTCGGCCTCACACCGCGACTGCTCGAGCACGCGCCGCAGTCGAGGGTGTGGCTCCATATCGCGGACGCGGACACCGTGCGGCCCGACCGGTCTGCGTTCAACGAGGCACGAACGGCCGTATGGCGGAGTCTCATGGCGACGACAGGGTGCCCGGACCCTGTCCGCATCGGCGAGCGCGCGCTCCGATCGCCGCGGCTGGCACCAGACCTGCTGCACCGCGTGGACTTTGTGGCCGACGGTGATCGAATCGAGGTCGCGGACCGCACCCTCACGGCGTGGTGGACCCCCGGTCACACCCCAGGCCACCTCTGCTTCGCGGACGAGCGTGCCCGCGTGCTGTTCAGCGGTGACCACCTGCTGCCGACGATCTCGCCGAACATCAGCCAGCTGTACCACCTCGAGGACGACGTGCTGGCGCTCTACCTCTCGTCGCTCGACCGCGTCGCGCTGTGCGATGAGTGGGAAGTGTTGCCCGCCCATCAATTCCGATTCCGAGGGGCGCGGGAGCGGGTGCGGGACTTGCAGGAACACCACACCGACCGGCTCGACGAGATCGCGACGGTGTTGCGAGTGCGCGGACCGATCTCCTGCTACGACGTGGCACTCGCGCTGAGCTGGCACCGGCCGATCGGTGAGCAGGACTTCCGCGCGACCAACCTCGCGGTGAAAGAGACCCTGGCGCACCTTGTACATCTGCGAAGGCAAGGACGCGCAGTACTCGACGCCGGCGAACGCTGGCGCCCGAACTCAACGAAAGAGAGTGGAGCAAATGACCGTAGCTTCGTGTGAAGGCCGGGTGGTCATCGTCACCGGCGCAGGGCAGGGACTCGGTGCCGCGTATGCGGAACGGCTCGCCGCCGCGGGCGCGAAGGTGGTGGTCAACGACCTCGGTGTGACTCTTGACGGTAGGCCTGACCCTGATGCGCCCGCCGCATCCGTAGTCGACCGCATCACCAGCGCGGGAGGCGAGGCGATCTTCAGTGGGCACGACATCTCGAACTGGAACCAGGCCGAGGACCTGATCCGGCTAGCGGTGGACACCTGGGGACGGTTAGACGTCCTCGTCAACAACGCTGGGGTCCTGCGCGACCGGACCATCGCGAAAATGACGGAGGCCGAGTTCGACGCGGTGATCAACGTCCATCTGAAAGGTACGTTCAGTACGCTCCATCACGCCGCAGTGCACTGGCGGGAACGCGCCGACGCCGGCGAGAAGGTGGATGCGCGGGTCATCAACACGACATCGGTGTCGGGGCTCTTCGGCAACGTCGGGCAGGCCAACTACTCGGCAGCCAAGGCGGGTATCGCCGCGATGACGATCGTCGCCTCACTCGAACTTGCCCGCTTCGGCGTGACCGCCAACTGCATCAGCCCAGGAGCCGCGACCAGGATGGTCGCCTCGATCCCCGGCCGGGATCCGGCCACCGTGAACGACGAGATGTCACCCCGCTGGCCCGCAGCGGTGGTGGAGTGGCTCGCTTCGCCACGCAGCGCCGACGTCACCGGGCGGGTCTTCCTCTCCTCCGGGCGAAAAGTGGCCGTCGCCGAGGGCTGGTCGCACGGTCCCAGCGCCCCGCCTGCGGATGACATCGACACGCTCGACAAGACGCTCCACGAGTTGCTCGAGATCGCTCGCCCGAACGCAGACATGCGCGGGCCCAAGTGATGTTGCTCTACGACAACGTCGGGGCCGGTTCCGAACCGTGGAGTGCCGACTGGACGACGGACGACACGCTGCTCTACAACCTCGCGGTCGGCTCCGGCCCGCAGGACCTGCACCTCGTCACCGAGAACTCGCAGGGCATTGAACTGCAGGCACTCCCGACCTTCGCGGCGGTGCTGGGCGGCTCGCTGCGGCCGGTCAAACACCTTGTCGGCGAGTTCCCCTCGCACTGCATTGTTTTCGCGGGGCAGCGGGTGGAGTTGCACGCGACGCTGCCGGCAGAGGGACGGATCGACGTCACCACGAGCATCGTGTCGATGACCGATCGTAGTACGGGCGTGGTACTCGAGACGGCAGCCATGGCTCGCAATCATGCCGACGGGACGCCGCTGTTCACGTCACACTCGTCCTACTTCCTGCGGGGTCTCGGCTCGAAGCCGATGTCGAGCGGCGAACGTCCGGCCCTAGTCGAGCAGATGTGGGGCGCGAGCGTGACGGCGTCCACCCGCGACGACCAGGCGTTGCTCTACCGGCTGTGCGGTGATCGCAATCCGTTGCACAGCGATCCGACATTCGCCGCCCGTGCCGGTTTCGGCCGGCCGATCCTCCACGGGCTCTGCACCTGGGCGACCGTTGCGCGCACGGTGATCGGCAGGGTACTCGGCTCCGACGTCGGTGCGGTGGCCGAGATCGACGGACAGTTCCGCAACCCGGTGTTTCCCGGTGAGTCCATCGAGATCGACGTGGCACAGGTGGATGAGTGCGAGTTGGTCTACCGAGCACGCGTGGGCGAACGTGTCGTCGTCGACGGCGGCCGGATACGCACGACCAGGGGGGTGACTCTGTGACCACGGAGCCCATGCCGGTGCCGGAGCCGACGCCGCTCACCGCGCCGTACTGGGACGCGGCGCGACGGGGAGAACTGCACCTGCAGCGATGCGCGCGCTGCGACGAGGCGATCGGATACCCACGGCTGAACTGTCCGAGCTGCGGGGGCAGGGAACTCGGGTGGTTCCGGGCACAGGGCACGGGGCGCATCTGGAGCTACGTGGTCGTCGAACGGACCGAGCCAGCGTTCGCCGCCGCCGCGCCGTACGTTGTCGCCGTTATCGAGTTGGACGAGGGCCCGCGGTTGCTCTCCGTGATTCGAGGAGTGGAGGCCCGACACGACATGTCTCTCATGGACCGGCGGGTACGGGTGGAGTTCGAACCACGCGGGAACCAGCAGATCCCGGTCTTCACGGTTCAGGAGGAGCACGCATGACCACCGGTTGCCACATCATCGGTGCCGCGGAAACCGAACGGCTCGGCCGCATTCCGGACCAGTCCGTGCTGGAGCTGAACGTCGAGGCTGGCCTGAGGGCACTCTCCGACGCGGGCGTGGGGATCGGGGACATCGACGGTGTCGCGGGGGCCTACTCACCCCACCAGGTGGCACACGCCCTCGGCGTGCAGCCCCGATGGGTCGACACGACCAATGTCGGCGGGTGCTCATTCATGGCCCACGTCCGCCACGCCTCGGCCGCGCTGAGGGCCGGGCACGCGAACGCGGTGCTCATCACCCACGGTGAATCGAACCGATCTCGGGTCGGTGTACCCCCCCGGCCCCGCGATCCTGCCGCCCTGGTTGGGCAGTTCGAGGAACCGTACGGGGCACGCGCCCCGTACACGAAATTCACCCTGCCCGCGCTTCGCTATATGCACGACCACGGTCTGACCGAGTCCGACCTTGCGGCGGTTGTCGTCGCGCAGCGGGAGTGGTCGCACCAGAACGCGCGGGCGGGACGCCGCGACCGAGTCACGATCGACGAGGTGCTCGCGGCGCCGGTCCTGGCGTGGCCGTTCCGGGTCCCGCAGGTCTGCATGGTGACGGACGGCGGTGGAGCCCTCGTGCTGGTCCGGGCGGAGGACGTCGGTCCTGCCCAGAAGGGCAGGGCGGTCGAGGTCCTCGGCACCGGCGAGGGCACGGATTCGCTGATGGTCGCGTATATGCCGGACGCCGGCGTCTCGCGTGCGGCTCGGCAGGCCGCAGGCGACGCCTTTGCCGAGGCGGGGCTGCAGCACTCCGACATCGACCACGTGATGAACTACGACGCCTTCGCGCACTTGCCGTGGATCGGACTAGAAAGCATGGGCTTCTTCGAACCCGGCGCAGCGGCACGGTTCATCGCCGACGGCGGCACGAGCCCGGGTGGTGCGCTCCCGCTCAACACCAACGGAGGCGGCCTCGCCTACACACATACCGGCATGTACGGGATGTTCGCGTTGACGGAGTCCGTGCGCCAGATCCGGGGCGAGGCGGACGCCGACGCGGGGGTGGTTGGTACCAGCCTCGCCCTCGGGTTCGGTGGAATGTTCACCGCTGCTGCCGTCACCATTCTCGGCCGTCCCCGTTGACTGGACATATGGATATAGTGAAGGAGAAATTATGCGCAGCTTCTATTCGTACGCCGAGACCACGCCCGATCGAGCGGCGGTCGTAGACCCCGACGGCACAACCACTTCGTTCGGCGACCTCGCGGCCCGGGTGAATCAGCTGACTCACCTCATTGTCGCCCGTGACCTCGATCCCGGCGCGTCGGTCTGCGTGCTGCTGCCCAACGGCGCGGCTCTGTTGGCGGTACAGCGCGCTGTTCTTCAGCAGCCGTTGTACCTGACGACGATCAACTGGCACTTCGCCGCCCCGGAAGTGGCTCACATCCTCCAGGACAGCGATGCGCGGATCGTATTCACCACTGCGGAGTACGCCAGACTCGTCCGGGAGGCGTGCCTGCTGGCCGGCCTCCCGACCGATCGCATCGTCGAGCTCGACCGGACCGGAGGCAACGCAGAAGTCGAGGCGCACCCGCTGACCCGACCGGAGTCTTCCGCTGGCGGAAGCAGGATGCTCTACACCTCAGGAACCACCGGCAAGCCGAAGGGGGTTCGTCGCCCGCTGCCTGCAGGCGGGCCGGACGCGGTCGCCGCGGCGGCCGTCGAGCGGGCCGAGAAGTATGACGTGAACCACGAGGGTGGGGTGTATCTCTCGGTCGCTCCCATGTATCACGCCGCCCCGCTGTCGTACGCCGACCAGGCACTGGAGGTCGGCCACACGGTCGTCATCCTGCCTCGCTGGTCTGCTGTGACCGCGCTCGACGCCATCGAGCAGTACCAGGTGACCTGGGCATACCTCGTCCCACTCATGATGCAGGACATGTTGGAGGTCAGGGATTCCCACCGAGTCGACGTATCCAGTCTCCGGACCGTCATCCACACGGCGGCGCCGTGCCCGCCGTCGGTGAAGCGGGCGATGATCGATTGGCTCGGTCCCGTCCTCAACGAGGTGTACGGAGGCACCGAGGGGTCGGCCACGCTCATCACCTCCAAGGAGTGGCTGGCCCGACCAGGATCCGTCGGACGTGCGCGGGCCGGGGTCCGGATCACCATCCGGGGGGAGAACGGTGAAGGGTTGCCACCCGGCGAGATCGGGGCGATCTACTTCGAGAACGCCAAGACGCCGTTCGAATATCACAACGCGCCCGAGAAGACGAAATCGTCACGCATCGCGAACGAGATCACGCTGGGCGACATCGGATATCTCGACGACGACGGGTACCTCTACCTCTGCGACCGCACCGCAGACACCATCATCTCGGGTGGTGTGAACGTCTATCCCGCCGAGATCGAACACGCATTGGTCGAGTTGCCCACCATCCGGGAGGCCTGCGTGGTGGGCCGGCCCGATCCGCGATGGGGCGAGTCGGTCCACGCCGTTGTCGTGACCGCGGAGCCAGTCGAGGATCACGACTCGCTGCGCGCGGAGGTGGAGACGGCACTGCGGACGAAGATCGCGGGCTACAAGGTTCCCCGCACGTTCGAGTTCGTCGACGAGCTCCCGCATTCGGAGGTGGGCAAGCTGCTCCGCCGGGTGGTGCGTGAGCGGGTCGTCGCGGAGTCCGGTTTCGCGAACGGCGGCGCACTGGCGAGCGCGCTTGGTGTCGACGGTTCGAACTGAGAAGTGCTGAAGCACAGTCGGTTCCGACTTTGGCGGGTGTTGAGAGTGGACCCACTCTCGACACCCGCCAATGTCATGTGCATTGTTCATGTGCATCGTAATGTCAGGTCCATCGACTGCCCGCGGGCATGCGTAAACTCCCGCCGGCGTTCTGCCGACGGGAGCACGTTCGGGGCGGTGTCGCGGGTGCGCGGCTAGGAGTCCCGGGCGATCAACGCCTGCAGGTTCGTGTAGGCGTCCAGGGCGTACGTGCCGCCCGTCCGTCCGATACCGCTGTGCTTGTTGCCGCCGAAGGGTGCCAGTGGATGCCGGGCCGTGGTGTTGATGCCGACCTGTGCGGCGTCGAGTCGGGATGCGACGGCTTCGGCAGCCTCGAGATCGGCGCTGAAGACGTAGTCGTACAGTGCGAATTCGAGGCTGTTGGCGATCTCGACGGCCTCCTTGTCGCTGCGGACGGTGCTGAGCGCCATGATTGGTCCGAATGCCTCGATGCGCATGACGTCGTCGTGCGCATCGGCTCCGGCCACAAGCGTCGGCGCGGTCCAGAATCCCTTGTCGGGGAGATCAGTGAACTGATGCACCCGCCGTCCCGCGGCCGCGGCGGACCCGACGAGCCGCTCGATGTGGTCACGCTGTGTCGCGGAGATGACTGGCCCAACCGACGTGTTCGGGTCGCGCAGGTCTCCGCTCCGCAGCGTGGTGAGCACGGTCGCCAGTCGATCCTCCAGACGGTCCGCCACCGACTCGTGGGCCAGGATCCGTGACGGCGTCAGACACACCTGGCCGGACTGCAGAGTCCAGGTCCGGGTGACGTTGGCGACTACCTGGTCTAGGTCGGCGTCTGCCCGCACGATGACGGCGCCCTTGCCCCCGAGCTCCAGCAGAAGGCGTTTGACCTGAGGCGCAGCGTTGGCGAAGATCGCGCGACCGACATGGGTGCTGCCCGTGAAACTGATCGCGCCCACCCGGGGATCGGCGACCAGTGCCTCGCCCGTGGCCGGAGTCGATCCGGTGAGCGTTCCGACGACACCGGGGTCCAGGCCCAGCTCGCCGGCGGCCAGGGTGGCGATACGACCCAGCTCCATCACCAGCAGCGGGTCCTGGGGCGCGGGCTTCATGACCACCGCGTTCCCGGAGAACAGTGCGGCGCTCACCTTCGCAGACATCGCGAGGAGCGGGAAGTTGTACGGGCTGATACAGCCGACGATCCCGACCGGGCGACGGTACAGGCGGG
Organism: Rhodococcus phenolicus; assembly: GCF_001646785.1. Taxonomy (GTDB): domain Bacteria; phylum Actinomycetota; class Actinomycetes; order Mycobacteriales; family Mycobacteriaceae; genus Rhodococcus; species Rhodococcus phenolicus. Next base: position 15,936 of record NZ_LRRH01000021.1, on the reverse strand, counting down.
CAGAAACACCTGCGGCGTCGGCCGGCGCTGCGGGCGTGAGGGCCTCAGCCGGGGTGCGCGCCCACTGGCGGAACCGCGCCACCGCGCCGTCGACGTGCAGCGTGCGGGCAACGTCGATGCGAGCGCCGGTGTCGCGAATCGCCAACTCCGTCAGCGACTCCCGATCGGTCTCGAGGTGGTCGGCGATCCTATCCAGAAACTTGCGCCGAACGTCGAGGTCGGTGGCCGCAAAGCTGCGGCGCGCACGATCCGCGGCATCGATCGCTCGTTCGGTGTCTGCAAGGCTGCATTCGGGTACGGAGGCGATCTCCGCACCCGTCGCGGGGTCGTAGACACCGTAGGTCGCGGTAGATGTGATCGCGTCGCCGTCGATCCAGGTCGTGTACATCAACTCATCCTTCGTCTCGGACGGTGCTTCGTCAGTGGCCACGGAAGTCGAGATACCCGCGGGCAAGCTCGCCCCTGCCGAGTGCCGTGATCAGGTCGTTCACATTTTGTGGGGGAACGAGAGCGGAGACGACAGGTGACAGGTCGAGTTCTCCCCGCTCGATCGAGGCGGCCAGCTGGGGGATGAAGTGCTGCGGCGACACCGAGCCCATCCGGCATCCGTGGAGCGACTTGTCGTTGAAAAAGTCGCGGATCTCGAGACCCACATCGGTGCCGTGAGCGGGCAGGCCCACGATGACGCATCTGCCGCCCCAGCCGAGTGAGTGGAAGGCCTCCCGCAGCACCGGTGCCGCCCCCGTGCACTCGAGCACGACGTCAAATCCCTCCGCGGGTGCGATCGACGCGATGGCGCCGGCCGTCGTGGGTGTGTGGAACTCGTCCGCTCCGCAGCGGAAGGCCAGTTCACGTTTGCTCTCGTGCACGTCGTATGCGGTGATGTGGCGCGCCCCGTAGTGCCGAGCGGCGATGATCGAGTTCAGGCCCACGCCCCCGACACCCGTGACGAGGACGCTGTCACCTTCGCCGATGCGCGCCTGCTGCTTGGCCGCGCCGAACGCGGTGACCGTGGCGCACCCGAGCATCGCGCCGACGAGCGCGTCGAGGGACTCGGGCAACTCGATGAGTTGCGACACCCCGACCACCGTGCGGGACGCGAATGCCCCGAGTCTGACGAACTGGTGCACGGGGCGGCCATGCCTTGTGAACGGCGACGGTGCGGGTGCGGCACTCGCCCGGCACCAGTGTTCGCGTCCGCTGGAACAGAACTCGCACGTTCCGCATGACGGGAGGACGGTGAGCGTCACGCGTTTGCCCAGCCAGGCTGGGTTTACGCCCTCCCCGAGACCAGCGACGCGACCGATGGCTTCATGGCCCAGCACGACCGGCGTCAGTTGCGGGATGTCGCCCGCCACCGGCTTGAGATCGCTGTGACACAAGCCAGCGATGTCGATGTCTACGGAGACCCGACCGGGGCCAGGTTCGCCCACCTCTAGATCCTCCACGTACTGGACCTCATCGCCGGTCCACAGTATGCCCTTCACGGCTCACCAGATTTCACTCAAAGACATTTGCTTTCCTTCATTGGAAGTTAGCACATCACACTATTCGTACTATGTGGTTGACATCACAAACTAACCACCCATAGCATTCAGCTGGATCTAATCAGATTCCACTGAATGAAAGGTATGTGATGTACGTGCCGAATCGTCGAGCCGCAGCGCTCGCCGCCGCCTCCGCCTTGTTTGCAGCTGGTCTCGCTGCGTGCAGCAGTCCGACAACGTCGGCGAACGGTGGTGGCTCCGCTGGCGCCGCGTGCCCGGATGCGTCGACCACCGGCGAGATCGTCATCTCGGCCGGATCCAACCTAGGGGTGTTCTCGTCGGTACTCCTCGCCGAGGCGACCGGGGCGTTCGACAAGGCCGGGCTCAACGTGACGCTCGAGAAGATTCCATCCGCCGAAGCGATCCCGCTCGTGGCACAGGGGCGAATTGACGCCCAGATGACAAGCTACTCCGCCGCGCACTTCAACGCCGTGGACAGCGGTGTCGACGTGCAGTGGATGATGCCGTTCGATACACAGCAGGAGTACGAACCCGGCACGCCGCTGCCGGGCTACTGGGCGCACGTGGACTACGTCGGCACCGGACCGGAACCGGATCTCAAGGGCCTTGCCGGGCAGAGCGTCGGATCCCCGACATCCGGAACTGGGATCGGCGGTCTGATCCTCGACAACGCGCTCGCCAGCGTCGATCTGGACATCGGCGATGTCACGCTGAAGCAGCTGGTCGGTGCTGACGCGCTGGTCGCGCTGGAGAACAAGGCCGTCGCCGCCACCTGGATTGCGTCTCCGCTCGAGGTGGAGGCCGCCAAGAACAACAACCTGCGCCCCATTGCGAGCTACGCACCCGGCGTCACCGGAACGTCGCTCATCGCCGGCCCGAAGTTCCTGGATCGACCGGAGACGGTCGTGAAGTTTCTCCAGGTGGTGAGCCGCACCATCGAGGAAAACCTGCAGGGTGACTACCGTCAGGATCCTGAGGTGCGTGCCCAACTCGCAGCCCTGCTCGAGACGGACGAGTCGGTCGTCGAGCAGTCCCCGCTCCTCTACTTCGATCCGACACTGTCGATGGACGGAGTCGACGAGTTCCTCACCGAGTTGCAGGACTTCTCGCTCGAGAATGGTGGACTCGAGTACGGCGAGCCTCAGGACGTGACGACCCTCTTCGACCCGAGCTTCGTCGAAGCTGCGAACACCTGCTCACGCGACTGGATGACCGGGTCGAGCTGACGAACTGCTCCGCAGGGCACGGCGGTCCGCACCCCAGAAGGAGCGTGCGGGCCGCCTGGCATAGGTATCCCCGAGGGGGTGCGTCGGATTTCCAATCCGTGAAAGCCGTTGACTGCCAGGCTGTTTGAAAACAATGCTCGTGTCGTGATCTCGTCACGAGGAAGGAAGGACCCCATGGTGCGCGACTTGAACCACGTACAGGCGGCGGTGGCACGTCGATGAACCGACTCGAGGAGGTCGTCATCGTCGATGCGGTGCGCTCGCCGATGGCGAAGGGCAAGCCTGGCGGCGAGCTGTCCTCACTGCATCCCACAGAACTACTCGGGCAGGTGCTGTGCGAGCTGATTCGCCGCAGCGATCTCGACCCTGCGCTGGTCGACGACGTGTTGACCGGATGTGTCACCCAGGCGGGTGAGCAGGGTGGCACGGTCGGGCGGGTGGCGTGGCTGGCCGCGGGCCTTCCGCTGCACGTTCCCTCCGCGACGATCGAGCGCAAGTGCGGCTCGGGTCAGCAAGCTGTCGTCTTTGCCGCGCAGGCAATTGCGTCCGGCCAGGCGGACATCGTCATCGCCTCGGGCGTCGAGTCCATGAGTCGCGTGCCGATGGGCGCGGCGAAGCTCGGACAGGACGGCTACGGCCCGGCGATGCGCGCGCGGTTCCCGCACCTGACGAGCCAGGGTGTGGCGGCGGACCGGGTCGCCGCCGCTTTCGGGCTCGGGCGCGAGGACCTCGATGCCTACTCGGCGGAATCGCACCGGCGCGCCCAGTCCACGGTGGACGGTGGCGGATTCGACAACGAGATCGTCCCCGTCACCGTGGCCGACGGTGCGAGGGTGAACACCGACTCGACGATCCGCCCGACCACCTCGGTCGAAGGCCTGGCGAAGCTCGCGCCTGCCTTCGCGGGGGGCGAGGTGGCGACCACCTTCCCCGACCTTCAGGGGGTCACCACGGCGGGCAGTTCCTCCCAGGTCACTGACGGCGCAGCGGCAGTGCTGCTGATGTCGGCTTCGCGAGCGAACTCCCTCGGGCTGGCCCCGCGGGCTCGGCTGGCGTCGAGCACCGCATGTGGTGACGATCCCGAGATGATGCTCACCGCGCCGATCCCAGCCACCCGCAAGGTGCTCGCCCGGGCCAACCTCACCCTCGACGACATTGACATTTTCGAAGTCAACGAGGCATTCGCATCGGTGCCGATGGCATGGATGACAGCCCTCGGCGTCGACCATGGTCGGGTCAATCCGCGCGGCGGGGCCATCTCGCTCGGACATCCACTCGGAGCGTCCGGCGTCCGACTCCTCACGACTTTGATCAACGCACTCGACCAGTCTGGCGCACGCTACGGACTACAGACGATGTGCGAGGCGGGCGGAATGGCCAACGCCTACATCGTCGAGTCACTCACTCACTAAGGAAGTCAAACATGAAGCTGGACAATGCATCCGTCGTCGTCACCGGCGGGGCCTCTGGTCTCGGCCGCGCCAGCGCCGAGCGCCTCGCCGCGCGGGGCGCCGAGGTGGTCATCGTCGACCTGCCGACGAGCGCGGGCAGCGACGTTGCCGAGGCTATCGGTCCGAACGTCCGATTCGCGCCCGCCGACGTGTCGAACGCGGACCAGGTCGAGGCAGCGGTCGCTGCCGCGGCCGATCGTGCGCCGCTGCGTGGCGTGGTCCACTGTGCAGGTCGGGGAGGGACCGTGCGCCTGGTCGATCGGGAGGGCCAGCCGGGCTCACTGGAGACGTTCGCGGCCGTGGTGAACACCAACCTGTTCGGCACCTTCAACGTGCTCCGCTTCGCCGCGGCCGCGATGGCCGGGAACGACGAGGTGGACGGCGAACGGGGCGCGATCGTGCTGACCGCGTCGGTTGCCGCGTACGAGGGCCAGATCGGTCAGATTCCCTACGCCGCCTCGAAGGCGGGCGTCGTGGGCATGACGATCGTGGCTGCTCGGGACCTCTCCAGCAAGCTGATCCGGGTGTGCACGATCGCGCCCGGCGTCTTCGACACCCCTATTCTCGGACGAATGGGCGAAGACGCGCGGGCACGCCTCTACGGCGCCGTTCCGCATCCTCGCCGACTCGGGAACGCCGGCGAGTTCGCACAACTGGCCGAGAACATCCTGGACAACCCGATGCTGAACGGTGAGACGATCCGCCTCGACGGCGGTCTGCGCATGGGCCCGAAGTGACCGGGCGTCCGGCATAGCCCCGCGAGTCCGCACCCACCCCCGCAGTCCTGTAGGAGGACGACCGTGCGCTCCTTTGAGCACTACGCCCTGAACGACCCCGGACGGGTCGCGCTCGTCGCCGACGGTCGCACGACCATGACCTTCGGAGAAGTTGCGGCGTCGACGAACCGGATCGTGAACTTCTTGGCAGAGCAGCCCTGCCTCGGCGAGGGGAGCAGTGTGGCGGTGCTGATGCCGGACGGTCCTGAACAGATCGTCGCCCAGCGCGCGGTTCTCCAGCGGCCGCTCTATCTGACTCCATTGAACCGTCATCTCACACGCAGCGAGATCGCTTACGTCATAGCGGATTCGGATGCGAGAATCCTGCTGACGACCGCTGAGTTCATGGACCTCGCCGCCGCCGGTGTTGCAGATGCTGGGACCGACTGCGTCGTCATCGACGTCGGCGATCTTACTGGCGACGGTGCGAACGGTTGGTTCCACGACGAGTCGACCGAGGTGACGGCAACGACGGCGGCGGGCTCGCGAATGTTCTACACCTCGGGGACTACGGGACGCCCCAAGGGGGTACGCCGCGCCCTCCGTGGTGTCACCCCGCAGGAGGCCGCTCAGCTCGCGGTCGCACGCGGCGACACGTACGGCGTCGACGTCGAGAATGGCGTGTTCCTCAGTACCGCACCCATGTATCACACCGCTGGCTCGGTGTTCGTCGACCAGGCGTTGGCTCTCGGGCACGCCGTGGTCGTCGCACCGAAATGGGACCCGCGCATCTGCCTCGACCTGATCGGTCGGCACGCCGTCACCTGGACCTACCTCGTCCCGATGATGATGTCGGATCTGTTGGCCCTCGATGTCGCGGACCGCAGCCGGTACGACACCCGGTCGCTCCGCCGCATCGTGCACACCGCGGCGCCGTGCCCGCCCGTGGTGAAGCGGGGGATCATCGAGTGGCTCGGACCCGTGGTCACCGAGATCTATGGCGGCACAGAGGGGACCGCGACGTTCATCACCAGCGAGGAGTGGCTTGAGCATCCTGGAAGTGTCGGGCGGGCTGGCCAGGCGACAGAGCTGTCCGTCCGGGACGAGCACGGAAATCCTCTCTCAGCGGGAGAAGTGGGACTGATCTACTTCCGCTCGACCTTGCCCACATTCCTATCACGGCGACGCGGACAAGACGGAAAGGTCCCGGTTGAACGGGACGATCACGCTGGGGGACCTCGGATACCTGGACGAGGCTGGCTACCTGTACGTGACCGGGCGCGACGCCGACCTGACCATCTCGGGCGGGGTGAACATCTATCCCGCCGAAGTCGAGCACGCACTACTCGAAGTTCCAGGAGTGATCGACGCGTGTGTAGTGGGGCGCAAGGACGAACGGTGGGGCGAGAGTGTCCATGCCGTTGTAGTGGGTTCCGACCCCGTTGACGTTGAAGTCCTGGAAGTTGCCCTGCGCGAGCGCCTTGCGGGCTACAAGGTCCCGCGGTCCTGGGAAGTGCGGGACGCAGTGCCGCGGTCCGAGGCGGGCAAGTTGCTGCGCCGAGTTGTGCGGGCGGAGGTGAACGGAGATCGGTAGCGGGCTAACGTTCTCGGTATGGAGCTATCCCAGCTGAGGTACTTCCTGGCTGTGTGCGACAGCGGCAGCGCACTCGGTGCGTCCGCCCGGCTCGGCGTGCGACAGTCGAGTGTCTCCACTGCGATCCGTGCACTCGAACGCGATCTGAACGCAACCCTGTTCCATCGTGTGGGCAGGGGGATGATTCCCACTCCGGCAGGTCACGCCCTGGCCGGTCCGGCACGCCGGATCATGCGCGAGTGCGACCAGTCGACCGAAGTGGCGGCCGGTCCGACCCGGCGGGTTGCCGGCGGACTTGAAGTCGCTGCGCTGTCTACCGCGGTCAGTGGTCCGTTCGCCACTCTTGTTGCGTCGTGGCTCGCCGACACCCCCGATGCCGTTCTGCATGTCCACGACCTCGCCCGGGAGGATGACGTCGTGGACGCCCTGTCCTCAGGGTCGGTCGAAATCGTCTGCACCCGACTACCGCTCGCTACGTCGCTCGAGAACGCCTACCGCGTGATCTCCCTCGGCAGGGGCGACCTGCACGTGGCCGTCCCCCCGACGTCGACCGCACCGCCCGACCGGGTCCTCAACTTCCAGGATCTCGCCGCCATGCCGATGGTCCTGGTCCCGCCTGGTCGCCGGTCCGAGTTTGAACGCACGACCGCCCGACGACCCCTCCCCGTCGCGGCAGTCGTGGAGCAGCGAGAAGCGCGCACGGCATTCATGCTGGCGGGAATCGGCAGCACACTGGTAGGCGGGAGCCTGGTTGGTGAGGTCCGGGAGCGGGGCGCCCACGTCCGGCGGCTGGAGCCTCGGTTCCGGCAGGAACTGGGTCTGGTGTTCGCCGCCGACCAGCTCAGCCCGGTCGCGAGGTCATTCGTTGATGCTGCCGTCGAGTACGTCAGCCGCCGCTCGTAATGCCTCGCCGGCGGGAGAAAGGATGCCCCGCCGCCAGATCAGCGCGGGGGTGCGCCACATCGGCGGATCAAGCGGACGCAGAATGGTGTTCGGGAGGATCCTCTCGGCACTGAACTTCCCGATCAAGGCGGATGCCGTCCCGGCGGTGACCAGTTCCCAGAGCAGCTGGCGATGCGCCGTCCGGATTCGGGTCGATACAGCAGCGTCGGCGAGAAGCGCACCAAGTTCCGTGGACCTGTCCGCATCTGTTGTCGGCACTCCGACGCCGTGTGAATGCACCTCGTCCCGCCGGACGGGCCCGATGTCGCCAATGTCCTTCCCTGCGAGCACGATCTCCTCCCGGGGAAGGGCGCGCACCCCCCATTTCGGGTCCTCGACGGGAAGGTCGACGACTCCGATTTCAGCCGCGTTGCGGGTGAGTCGCTCCATCACCTCGGGTCCAGTCCCGCCGTCGAGCACATGCACTTCCAGACCGGGGTACCTGTGGCGCAGCGCTGCGACAATCGGCGTCAGGGGATAGACCGACAGCGTGGACGCCGTCGCGACTACGACCCGTCCGACCGTGAGGTCGGAGACCTGACGGACGCGCTCGCGGGCCCTGTCCGCCTCTCCGAGCACCCGCCGGGCGACCCCTGCCAGCTCGAGTCCGGCGTCCGTCGGCTTCGCAAATCGCCCTGACCTGTCGAGCAAGTGCACACCGAGCTCCGATTCGAGCAGCCGAATCGTCTGGGACAGCGAGGGTTGGCTGACGTAGAGCGCTGCTGCGCCCCGGCTCACCCCCTGGTGGTCGACGACCGCGAGAAAGTACCGAAGCGCACGCAGATCCATGGAACGGATGCTAGACGTACATAGGCTCTGTCGATAGCTTCTCTCGGAACTACCTTCTTGTGCCGACCTCGCGGTGCGACGACAGTGAAAGTCACCAGCAAACGCATCCACGGAGGAGCCATGACAGAACGTCACGTCAGTGTCGAGACCAAGGGCAGCACCGGCATCGTCTATCTCGACCGTCCCGATCGCCGCAACTCGTACACCCCGGTGATGGCGAATCAACTACAACAGGCGCTCGTCGAACTTGACAGCGACCAAGCGGTGTCCGTGATCGTCGTGACCGGTCGCGGGGAACACTTCGGCGTCGGTGCGGACCTCGGCCTGGACTGGCGCGACGTCGACGCGCACGCCGTAGAATCACTGACCCGACCGGACCAGGCACCGTGGCGGCTGCAGACGCCGATCATCGCGGCGATCAACGGCGACGCAATCGGAGTGAGCCTGACATGGGCGATGCAGGCCGACATTCGGGTCGTGGCATCCACGGCGCGGTTGGCCTTCTCGTTCAACCGGGTCGGCATCATCCCCGATCGCGGATCGATGTGGCTGTTGCCGCGCCTTGCCGGCTTCGGCGTCGCGATGGACCTGCTGCTGACCGGCCGCACCATCGACGGCCGGGAGTTCACGACGCTGGGCCTCGCCACACACTGCGTTGCCAGCGAGGACGTCCTCGTGACCGCGATCGACCTCGCCGCCGACATGGCCGAGCGGTGCGCGCCGGCGTCGATGACCGTCACCAAGCAGCTGATGTACGAGTTCCTCGAGACCACCGACCGGTTGCACGCCTACAACCGGGAGCGTCGGACCCTCAACTGGGTGCGCACGCTTGGCGAGACGTTGCGGGGGATCGCGGCATTCAAGGAGAAGCGAGCGCCGGAGTGGCAGACCACGAAGCACACGACCATCCCGGCGGAACTGCGATGAGTGCTCCCGCCACGTCGGAGGACCGGACCGCGACCGCAGTACCCGACCTCACCCCGCTGCTGCGCCCAGAGTCGATCGCGGTGCTCGGCGGAACGTCGAAGCCGACCGGACTCGGCAGCCGCACCCTCGCCCACCTGCGTGCGGCTGAGTATCCCGGCACTGTCGTCGTGCCCGCCCGCGGCGAGCCGCTGGACCGGGACGTCGACGTCGCAGTCATCGCGGTCCCCGCGGCCGCGGTGCACGACGTGCTCGACTCGGTCGACGGTCGGACCAAGTTCGCGGTGATCTTCAGTTCGGGGTTCGAGGAGGTCGGCGGCGAGGCGCTGCGTACCTCGCGCGGAACGGTCCTGATCGGACCGAACACGGTTGGGCTCTACCACGCCCAGTCCCGTGCAACGCTTACCTTCGCACAGGCCTTCGACTCGCTAGTCGACTGCCGGCACGGCAGCGGGGCGTTCCTTGTGTCGCAGAGCGGCGCATTTGGAGCCCGAGTGGTCAGTGCCGCAGCCCGTTTCGGGCTTCATCTCGACGGTTTCATCGGTTCGGGCAACGAGGCTCACCTCGACGCCTGCACACTCGCGCGTGGAGCTCTCGCGGTGGCTCAGCCGAAGGTCCTTATGCTCTACCTGGAGGGGCTGCGCGACGCAGTCACGCTGGAGGCGCTCCTGGCCGACGCGCGAAACGCCGGTGTGCCCGTTGTGTGTCTTCTCGGCGGCCTCTCCGATGCTGGGGCAAACGCCGCCGCGTCACACACCGCCGCGGTCAGTGCCGACGCGGCGGTGGTCGACGAACTGTTCCGCGCTTACGGTGCGACCCTGGTCAGGTCCGACCGCGACCTCATCCTGTCGGCGCTCGCGTACTCCGTGTTGGGGACGGCACGGGGACGCCGCGTCGGAATCGTGACGGGATCGGGTGGCGCGGGCGTGGTGGCGTCGGACCTGCTGAGCACGGCGGGCGTGACGCTTCCTGCGCTGTCCGCGCCCACCCGGTCCGCGCTGGCCGCGCTGCTGCCCGCGATCGCGACGACGGGAAACCCGGTCGATGTCACCGCTCAGACCGTCGGTGACGACGTTCTGCTCGGAAAGGTATGTGATGAGCTCCGCAACAGCGGTGAGGTGGATGCGATTCTCGTTGTGGGCAGGGAGGACCAGGCCCGCTCGATCGGTGCGGTCGCCGGAGCTGCGGTACCCACCGTCCTTGCCTGCCTCGATCGCGAGCCTGCGAATGTGCGCCCGCTGATCGAGGCAGGTGAGATGGTGCTGCCGGATCTGGACTCCGCCTGCAAGGCGGTGGCCGCGGTGACGCGGTTCGCTGGGCCGCGGAACTCGGCAGTACCGCGAAGGGAACCGACTCCCGGGCCGTGGCAGCGCCTCGACGGCACGCCCTCGGCCGCGGAAAGCCTCTCGCTCGTCGAGGACGCAGGCGTGGAGACGGCGGACTGGCAGCTGGCACGCAGCGTCGGGCAGGTCGCGGAGATCGGTGAGACGCTCGGTTGGCCGGTGGTGCTCAAGGCGGACAGTGCCGCCGAGGTGCACAAGGCTCGCGCCGGCGGGGTGAAGCTCGACGTTGACCGGGCGCGCGCAGGCACGGCGGCGGAGGAGCTTTTCGCCTCGGGAGCGGGTGGCGTCATCGTCGCGAAGCAGCTGCGGAGCTCGATGGAGCTGTTCGTCGGAGTCCGCCGTGACCCGCAATGGGGTCTGGTCGTTTCAGCGGGGCTCGGCGGCGCGAACATCGAACTCCTCAACCGCACGGTCGCCCTTCCCGCCTTCCTCGGGGAGGAGCATCTGGCGGCGCGGCTCGAGGAGGAGATCTTCTTGCGAGTACCGGGACGGTACTCCGACACCGGTCCAGCTCTGGCGCGAGCCGCCACCCGCCTGGTTCGACTGGCCGCGGCCACCGGAGCCGCCCTGGTCGAATGCAACCCGCTGGGATGGGTCGACAGTCGACTCGTCGCTCTCGACGCACGGGTCGTGCTGTGAGCGCCGCGGACGAGCTGCGTGCGACGCTGGCTCGGATCCTCCCTCCATCGTGGACCGCGTTGGTCGCCGGGGACGACCGCGAAGGGTTGGATGAGATGATCGCCGCGACCGACCCCGCCGAGGTGTCCGAGCTCGTGCGCATGGTCGCCCGGGACGGATGGTTGGTGCCAGAGTGGCCCTGCGAGCTGGGAGGCCGCGCCCTCGGCGCCGACGAAACCGTGGACGTGCGAAGAGAACTCGCGAGGTGGCGGGTTGGCACTGTTGAAAGTGCCATCGGCACCGGCTGGGTGGGTCCGGCGATCCTGAAGTACGCGAGCAGTGACGTCGCGGAGGAGTTGCTTCCCCCGATCGCCCGAAACGAGGCACTCTGGTGTCAGCTATTCTCCGAGCCGGACGCTGGCTCCGACCTCGCCGCGGTACGAACCCGCGCCACCCGCGACGGTGACGTCTGGACGGTGACGGGTCGCAAGATATGGACGAGCCGTGCGGACAGGGCGGGATGGGGGCTGGCGGTCGCACGCACCGACGCGAGCGTTCCCAAGCATGCCGGCCTGACCTGCTTCCTGGTGGACATGAGGTCCGCCGGCGTGAGTTTTCGACCGATTCGTCAGATGACCGGGGATGCAGAGTTCTTCGAGGTGAACCTCGGCGATGTTCGGATCCCGGATCGCTATCGACTCGGTGAGGCCGGGCAGGGCTGGGAAGTGGTGCGCGCCGTGCTGGCGCTCGAACGGGTAGCCGGATCCGGCGCCGGCGCTGCGACACCCGGGTCAATGGTCGGCCGACCGATCGAGGAACTGGTCAGCAACTACCTGCCCACCGCGTCGGAGCTGGAAGCGGACAGGATCGCCCGGCTGTGGGTGGAGTCCCGCGCGATCGCCTTCAACAATCGGCGGCACGCGTTGCACCGGACGGAGAACCTGCCACCCGTCGCCAACGGCACGCCGTACAACAAGGTCATGCAGGCCGAGCACACCAAGCGCTTGCAGCGGGCGTTCCTGGACTTCGGTGAACTCGGTCTGCTCGCCCACGCACCGGACGCCCGGGGTGCCGCCTACGACGTCTGGGCCTACCTGCGGGTACAACCCAAGACGGTGGCCGGAGGAACCTCCGAGGTGCTGCGGGATCAGATCGCGGAGCGCGGGCTCGGGATGCCTCGCGGTACCGACCCGAGCCGGACTCAGTCCTGGCGTTCCTTCATCGACTCTTCAGGAGCAAGCGCATGAGGCTTCCATCGACAGAACAGCGTGACTTCGTTACCAGCGTCGAAGCGATCGCGGAGAAGCACGACCCGCTCAGCGCCCTGCGCGCGGGCGATCCCGGACCGCGGGTTCTCGACGAGATGCTGTGGCGTCGTCTTGTCGACGTCGGTGTCCTCGAGCCACTACAGGACGGCGACGTCCAGACCACCTGCCTGGTCGCGGAGGCGTTGGGGAGGTATGCGACTCCCGTGCCCTACCTGGCCCGCACCGTGTCCCGGTATGCGCTGTCCGTGCTCGAACAGACCGGGGTCAGCGAGGCCTACACGTTCGGGTTCCTCGGTGCCGACGGCGGGTTCACCGCGGCTCCGCTGGAGATGCGCGACGCGCGGGTCAGCGGAACGCTGCCATTCGTGCCCGACGCCGACGTGTCGTCGGAGGTGGTGGCGCTCGCCGTCGACGACGGGGAGACACGCGCCGTCGTGATGGACGTCGCCGACGCTGACGTGAATGCACTGGTCTGCCTCGACGGAACGCAGCCGATGAGTTCGGTCCAGTTCGACGCTGCACCGGCCCGAGTGCTCGCATCGCGGGATGCAGCACTGGCCGAGGGGCTCGAGCGGGTCCGGCACGTCGGGACCGCGATTCACTGTGCATCGCTGGTCGGTGCGATGTCGTGGCTGCTGGACACGACCGTCGACTATGCGGGCCAGCGGGTTCAGTTCGGTCAGCCGATCGCGTCGCGGCAGGCGGTCAAGCACGCCTGCGCCGACATGCTCGCCAGGACCGAGTCCAGCCGGGCGATGGTCCTCGAGCTGGCGGGTGTCCTGCAGGAGGGCTCGTCGAGTGCGGTGTCGACGGAGTTGCTCGTCTCGACGGTGAAGTCGTTCGTCTCGGAGGCGGCCGACGAGTGTGCGTCGCGCGCTTTTCAGCTGCACGGCGGCATCGGCTTCACCTGGGAACACGACCTTCATCACTACTTCAAGCGGTGCACGGTGGGGTCGACGCTGTTCGGCACACCGGCCGCTCACCGGACGGTAGTAGCCCGGTGCCTGCGCGGCGAGTTGACTCCGCTCAACTGAATTGACTTCAGCTTGACGGAATCCTGCTACGATACGCCTGGTATCGAGCTGGAAACTGAAGGTGGGGTGGGTCGTGGCAGAAGGCGCGATAGCCAGGACGCTTCGTGTCCTCGAAGTCGTCTGCGCGAAGGGTCCGCAGTCGTTGAAGGCGCTCAGTGACGATTTGGATCTCGCGCCGCCGACGCTGCTTCGAATCCTGCGGCTGATGGCAGAGGAAGGTTACGTCACCCAGCTGCCGGACCGGACCTGGCGTGGCACGATGCTCGTCTGGAGCCTGGGCTGCGCCGTCAACGCGACGGTGGGGGTGTCGACGCTGTCCCAGGAGCACACCGACACCTTGACGACGGAACTGGACGAGACGTCCGTGTACGCGGTGTACGAGCAGGGTGCGGTGACCTACGCCGCGCACTCCGAACCCGCCAAGCCGGTCCGGGCCAACGTGCGGCTCGGCCGGCGTCACGGACTGCTGTCGACCACCACCGGCCACGCCGTCCTCGCGTGGCTCGACGACGCGCGACTCGAGGCGGCGGTTGCCGAGCAGCCACAGTCCGCAGACCCGCTCGACTTCGATGAGGCATCCCGGCTGATGGCGCGGATCCGCGCCGACGGCTACGTCAGCGGGTCCGGCGTCAAGTGGCCGGACCTTTGGGCCGCCGCGGCTCCGGTGTTCGACGCCTCGGGCCAGGTCGTCGGCGCCCTCGGCGTGTCGATCCCGGCCGCCCGTGCGGACGAGGCCCAAGACCGGGCTATCGAGGCCGTCGTGCGCGAGGCGGACGCAATGACGCGGCGATTGGGTGGATCGGTGTCGCACAGGACCACGCTCGAAGCCTGACCACCAACCGAACTGGCCCCGATCTCTCACGGAGATCGGGGCCGGTTCGGTTTGGTCGGTTCGCGTGGAGCGTGTCAGCGGTCGACGAGGTTCAAGGTGCGGGCAACGATACCCTTCATCACCTCGGAGGTACCCCCATAGATCCGCGCGACCCGCGCGTCTGCGTACATGCGACAGATGTCCTGTTCCCACGTGTAGCCGTACCCGCCATGGAGTTGCAGGCAGGCGTCGACCACCGCGCCGTGGAGCTCCGTGCAGAAGAGTTTGACCTTCGCCGCCTCCGCCGGGTCGAGCCGTCCCCGTTCATGCCGGCCCATCGCGCGATCGACCAGGGCTTGACCGGCACTGACCCTGGTCGCGAGATCGGCGAGCACGAACTTCGTGTTCTGGAAGGTGCCGAGCGTGGTACCGAACACCTTGCGATCCCGCACATACTCGCAGGTGACGGCGAGCGCGGCGAGAGCCTGGGCCTGCGAGTTGACCGCGATGGACAGGCGCTCCTGCGCGAGATGCGACGACAAGTAGGTGAATGCACGGCCGGGCTCGCCCAGGATGTTGTCCGCTGGCACGACGACGTCGTCGAAGAACAGTTCGGTGGTGTCCTGCGCCTTGAGCCCGAGCTTCTCCAGCGGCGCACCGCGGGAGAAGCCGGGCGTCGAGGCTTCGACGACGGCCAGGGTGAGCCCGTGCCGACGGTTCTCCGCCGCCTCGGACCTGGCCACCACGATCACCAGGTCGGACTGCGCACCACCGGTGATGAACGTCTTCGAGCCGTTGAGTACCCAGTCCGAACCGCGACGATCGAGGCTCGTTCGGATACCGGCCAGATCAGAGCCGGCGCCAGGCTCGGTCATGGCGATCGAGGTCATCAGCTCACCGTTGGCCATGCCCGGCAGCCAGCGCTGCCGTTGATCGCTCGTGGCCAGGCTGAGCACATACGGTGTGACGACGTCGGTGTGGACCCGCAGCGAACCCATGGTGGAGCGTTCGTACGCGACCTGCTCGGTGACGACGCAGTTGAACAGGAACCCGTCCTGACCGCCGCCACCGAACTCCTCCGGAATCTGCAGGCCCACGATGCCCAGTTCGCCCGCGGCCCGGTAGACGTCCCGATCGATCATCCCGGCCTTCTCGAACTCGCCGATCCGAGGCGTCACCGTCTGCCGCAGGAAGGCGGCGACGCTCTCGGCGAAGTCGGAGTGTTCATCCTGGTAGACGTCGCGCTCCACGATGTCGACGCGCATCGCGCTCACCGCCGCCGCTGGCTGCCGCTCACGCCGAGGACCTGCGCGCCGAGCACGTTGCGCATCACCTCGGCAGTGCCGCCCCCGATCGCGAGACCACGACCGTCACGGAAGTAGCGTTCGACGGGCCACCGCCGCGAGTAGCCGCGTGCCCCGTGGATCTGGATCGCCTCGTTGGTCACCCGCTGGACCATCTCGCTGCTGTGCAGCTTGGCCATCAGCGTCGCGGTCTGATCGGGGAAGCCATCGGTCCCGGTGCGCGCCGCCCGCCACAACAGCACCCGGGCGACGTGGACGTCCATCGCCATGTCCGCGATCTTCCACTGCAGCCCCTGGAACGTCGCCAGCGGCCGTCCAAAGTAGTGCCCCATAGAGTGGTGTAACTCGGTGGCCGAGATCGTCTGCGATTCCGTGTTGTGCACGGGTGTAGAGCGGCCACCGTGTGAT
>NZ_LRRH01000165.1 GCF_001646785.1 Rhodococcus phenolicus | reverse complement strand
GCGGCGCGGATCTCGTCCAGCTCCACCCGGAACCCCCGAATCTTCACCTGATCATCACACCGCCCCAAATACTCCAACCCACCGAACACATTCCACCGCACCAAATCCCCCGTCCGATACAACCGCTGCCCGGATCCCGAGAACGGATCGGCCACGAACGCACCCGCCGACAACCCCGGCCGACCGTGATACCCCCGAGCCACCTGCACCCCACCCAGATACAACTCACCCGGCACCCCCACCGGAACCGGCCGCAAGAACCGATCCAACACCCACGCCGACGAATTGAACGCCGGCGACCCGATCGGCAACGCCGCCCGCGACCGCGACACCACCTCCCGCGAAATCACCTGCGAGGTGATCCCCACCGTCGCCTCCGTCGGACCGTACAAATTGAACAACCGATCCCCGAACACCTCCAACGCCGCCGACGCCGACCCAGGCGACAACTCCTCCCCACCACAGAACACCCGCTCCACACCCGCCACATCCGACGGATCCGACACGAACTCGAGCAACGCATCGAGCATCGACGGCACGAACTCCACCACCGACACCGCACCCGACGACATCAACCCCACCAGATACGACGGATCCCGATGCCCCTCCGGCTCGGCCACCACCACCGACGCCCCCGCCACCAACGGCACGAAAAACTCCCACACCGACGCATCGAACGCCGTCGGCGCCTTCTGCAACACCCGATCCGACGCCACGATCCCCGTCGCCCGCATCTTCCACACCAGGAAATTCACCAAACCCCGATGCTCGACCACCACACCCTTCGGCCGACCCGTCGAACCCGACGTATAGATCACATACGCCGCATCCCGACCCGACACCGGCCGCGACAACACCACCGGAGCATCCGACACACCAGCCCAGTCCTCCCACGAGTCCGGACCCAACTCCACCACCGGCACACCCGAGATCACCGACCGCACCGACACATCCACCACCGCCAACGACGGCGCACTGTCAGCCAACACATACTCGATCCGCTCCACCGGATACGACGCATCCACCGGCACATACGCACCACCGGCCCGCATCACCGCCGCCAGCACCACCGGCAGATCCAACGACCGCGGCACACACACCGCAACCCGATCCCCCACCCGCACACCCGCATCGACCAACACCCGAGCCAACCGATTGACCCGCGACTCGAACCCCCCATACGACAACACCGCATCCCCGAACACCACCGCAGGCGAACCCGAACCGAA
>NZ_LRRH01000164.1 GCF_001646785.1 Rhodococcus phenolicus | reverse complement strand
GGTGAGGGGAACCAGTATTCGGTCTGACCGGGTGATGGTTCCCCTCACCATGAGAATCAGGAGACGTCGGGCGTCGAGGTTGCGGCGATAGGCAGGTACAGCCGGTTTCCGTGGCCGGTGAACTCCTCGGATTTCGCGACCCTCCCGGCGTCGAGCGCCGCGGTGTCGGTCAGGCCGTGGTCCTGCGCGTGGGCGCGCACGTCCGCGGAGATCCGCATCGAGCAGAACTTCGGTCCGCACATCGAGCAGAAGTGCGCGGTCTTCGCGGGTTCGGCGGGCAGCGTCTCGTCGTGGTAGGCGCGGGCGGTGTCCGGATCCAGGGACAGCGCGAACTGGTCGCGCCACCGGAAGTCGAAGCGGGCGCGGGACAGGGCGTCGTCGCGCTGCTGCGCGCGGGGATGCCCTTTGGCCAGGTCGGCGGCATGTGCGGCGATCTTGTAGCTGATGACACCGGTCTTGACGTCGTCGCGGTTCGGCAGTCCCAGATGCTCTTTCGGCGTGACGTAGCAGAGCAGGGCGGTGCCGGCCTGTGCGATCATCGCTGCGCCGATCGCGGAGGTGATGTGGTCGTAGGCGGGCGCGATGTCCGTCGCGAGGGGTCCGAGGGTGTAGAACGGGGCGTCGTCGCACCACAGTTCCTCGAGCCGCACGTTCTCGGCGATCTTGTCCATCGGGACGTGCCCGGGTCCTTCGATCATCACCTGCACCCCATGAGCGCGAGCCACTTTCGTGAGTTCCCCGAGGGTGCGCAGTTCGGCGAACTGGGCATCGTCGTTGGCGTCGGCGATCGAGCCGGGGCGCAGACCGTCGCCGAGGGAGAACGTCACGTCGTAGTGGGCGAGGATCTCGCACAGGTCCGCGAAGTGGGTGTAGAGGAACGATTCGGTGTGGTGGGCCAGGCACCAGGCAGCCATGATCGATCCGCCGCGCGAGACGATGCCGGTGACCCGGTTCATCGTCAGCGGAATGTGCCGCAGCAGGACTCCTGCGTGCACGGTCATGTAGTCGACGCCCTGCTCGCACTGCTCGATCACGGTGTCGCGGTAGATCTCCCACGTCAGCCGCGTCGGTTCACCGCCGACCTTCTCGAGCGACTGATACAGCGGGACGGTCCCGACCGGAACCGGCGCGTTGCGCAGGATCCATTCCCGGGTGTCGTGAATATCCTTGCCGGTGGACAGGTCCATGATGGTGTCGGCGCCCCACCGGGTCGCCCACACCATCTTCTCGACTTCCTCGGCGATCGACGACGTGACCGCCGAGTTCCCGATGTTCGCGTTGATCTTCACCGCGAAGCGTTTCCCGATGATCATCGGTTCGAGCTCCCGGTGTCGGTGGTTCGCCGGGATCACGGCCCGGCCCGCGGCGACCTCGGCGCGGACGATCTCAGGATCCACGCCTTCTCGGGCAGCGCAGAACCGCATCTCGTCGGTGACGACACCCGCACGGGCCCAACCGTATTGGGTGGTGGCGCCGGCCGGGCGCGACCATCCGGTCCGCACCGGCGGCAGACCGGCATCGAGGTCGGTCCGGGCGTTCTCGTCGGTGTAGGGGCCGGACGAGTCGTACAGGTCGAGGTGGTCGCCGGTGCTCAGGTGGACGCGCCGGAACGGCACGGACAGTCCGTCGACGTCCACATAGTGTTTGCTGCTGCCGTCGATCGGTCCGGTGGTGACGGCAGCCGACAAGGCAGAGGTGTCCCTCATGGTTCGCTCCCTACGCCGGCATTACCCGGTCAGGTTCGTACGGTCGACGGCCCTGCCGCTCGCAACGAGCTAGCCGTCCTCTCAGCCCGCTGGCGCGAGCTCCCGTGGTGATTGAGTTGTCGCGGGGAACCGTATTCAGCGTCGGACGATTTCGCAACCCGAACGCGCCGGCACTCGGAGTACCAGTACCGCTCGAACGCCGATATTCGATTGTCCGGTGGCGGGAGCGGCTGCTTGGATCGGGCCATGAGCGAACGCACCCGGATCACCCGCAAACCGGACCGAGGCACCGACGACCCCGCGGCCCTGAACAGCCTCCTCGACGACGCGCGGGTGGCGCACGTGGCGTTCGTCCGTCACGGATATCCGGTGGTGCTGCCGATGGCGTTCGGCCGGGACGGAAATCGTCTATACCTGCACGGATCGACGGGCGCCGGCGCGTTCCTCGCCGCCCGCAGCGGCCTCGAGGTCTCGGTCGCGGTCACCCATCTCGACGGCCTGGTGTTCGCACGCTCGACGTTCGACAGCAGCATGAACTATCGCAGCGCCGTCGTTTTCGGACATGCGACCCCCGTGCCCGACAACCGGAAGGAGGCGGCCTTGCGTGCGGTCACCGAACATCTCATGCCGGGCAGGTGGGACGAGGTCCGTCCGCCGTCCGCGAAAGAACTCGCCGCGACGACGGTGCTCGAACTTCCGCTGGACGAGGTGAGCGTGAAGGTCCGCGCGACCGGACCCGGCGAAGCACCGGATGGCGGCGAGGATCACACCGCATGGGCCGGCGTCGTCCCGTTGCGCACGGTCGCGGGCACGCCGGAGCGTTCTGCGCTCACCGATTCAGCTGTGCCGCTGCCGGGCTCGGTCCGTTCCCTGCTCTGACCGAACCCGGGCAGGCCGTATCGAACGTGCGGTTCCGGTTGTCGCCGCCCGGCGTGTCGCGACAACTTCTGCGCACTCGAACCCGGCCGGTCCGGACGCCTCCGCCCCGAGAGCGTCGGGTCGTGCTGGTAGCCTCGCGGCCGGACATTCGGGGGAATGTTCGTCCGAGGGGGCGGATGACGGTTGCGCAGGTCGATTCCGGGCTGTTGGTGTCGGAGATCGCGGCGTTCTATGCGGGGTTCGGGCAGCCGGCGGAACTGTCGGCGGCGTTGCGGGACTCGACGGTGGTCGTGCCGTTGGTCGACGACGACCGCATCCTGCACCTGCATCTCGGCAGTCTCGAGTGGGTGTGCGCGTTCACCGGAATACCCGAGTGGGCGCAGTTCACGGCGGCACGTGGGGTGGACCCCGATCGCGAATACCGCTTCCACACGATGCTCGGGGCGCGGTTGTGGGACTACGCCGCGGCGCGCGAACAACCGACCGGGGTCGCTGTAGATGTGCTCTCTTCCGCGCCGATGATGTTCCCGCCCACCGTGGCCGACGACACGGCGGGCGCCCGGTGAGCGAACTCGTGGTCGATCCGGCGGTCCTGAACCAGGCAGCACAGGGCATCACCGGGATCATCGACGCACTGGACGGGTTGGGCATCGGCGAAACCGCCACCGTCGGACGTGGATTCTCGCTGCTGACGCTGTCGCCGATGGAGGCCGGTGCACCGGCGGTGCAGCGCAGCTTCGAAGGATTCACCGAGCGATGGTCGTGGGGCGTGCGGGCTCTGGTGCAGTCGGCCAACGCGATCGCCGAAACCCTGGGGCTGGCGGCCGGGCGCTACCACGAGATGGAGCAGCAGTTCTCCGGCATGTTCAAGCAGATGTTCACCGACCTCGCCGGCAACCCGCACCTGTCGGCGGAGGAGATCGAGTGCCGCTCGTGGAGCGACACCCTCGCCGACAACGCCTGGAACCACGTTCTCAACGCCGACTACAGCATCGAATCCTTCGACAACGCGTTGGCTCACGTCGGCGGCAACGCCTCCATGCTCGGTCAGCTTGCTGCCGAGAACGCGCAGACTTCGGCTTCCCCGTTCGCCTGGAACACCGGTGTGGCAGAACGCGCCGCGGAGCTCCGGGCCGGCGGATCCGGAGGCGAATAGGCCGTGGGCTGGCGGGACGCGGTCAACTCGTTCGGCGATGCTGTCACCTCCGGTCTCGAATCAGCCGTCGAGGCCGCCGGTGAGCTGATCGACTCCGGTTTCGATGTCGTCGCCGACGGCGCGCGGGCCGCCGGCGTCGACGGGGTCGGGGACTTCTTCGACGACCTGGGCGACGGGATCGTCGACGCGACCGGCGGTGAACCGACGGAGAGGGAACTCGGCCAGAGCCGGGATCCGAAGGAACTCGTCCGGGGCGAGCAGTCCGCGATCGATTCGGCAGTGCAGACGCTGGTCTCGATCGGCGGTTCGATCGAGTCGACCGGCGACGCCCTGCACACGATCGACACCGGCGAATGGTCGGGCGACGCGGCCTCCGCGTTCCACGACGAATACAGAAAGCAGCCACGCTTGTGGTGGCAGGGCTCCGACGCGATGGGTCGTGCGTCGACCACGTTGCAGTCGTGGTTCTACGAGGTCGGTGTCGCGCAGGCACGCGCCGCCGAGGCGATCGCGATCTGGGACGAGGCCGAGCGTGAGGAGAAGACTCGGAAGGACGCGTGGAATACGTTGTCCGACGACCGTAAACGCGACAGCCCGTTGGTCGACACGTGGACGGCGCTGCGCGAACAGGCCCGCGAGATTCTTCGTGATGCCCGCGCTCAACGCGACAACGCGGCGTCGGCCACAGCTGCGGCGTTGGCGGCGGCGACCGACCTGGCGCCGGCCGAACCACCGTTCTTGCAGCGGTGGGGTAGCAACTTCGCCGACGTGGACGCCGCCTTCGAGTACGCGAAGCAGAACTTCACCTCCGGGCTGCTGACCTCGCTCACCGGGATTGTCGGGTTCGTGCGGTCGGTCAATCCCGGCGACATCTACAACGCCACGCACCCGGGCGAATACCTGGCGAGGGTGTCCGACATGGCGGCCGGGATGGTCGTCGCCGCTGCCGACCCCGGTGCGACGGTCGGCGCGCTGTGGGACGGGGTCAAGGACAACCCTGCCGAGGCGTTGGGCGCATTGACCGGAGACGCGGTCCTCACCCTCGCGACCGGCGGCGCCGGCGCCGCGAAACCCGTGCTCAGCGCACTCGAGCGGGTCGACGACATCGCCGACGCCGGTCGCGTCGTCGAACGGATCGACGGCGCGAGCCCGCCGCGGTTGCCGGACCGGGCCGACACCCCATCGTCGAGCGCGGAGTCGGCACACCAGACGCCCTCGCCGCGTGCGGCACCCGAGCCTGCCCACACGACATCGGACACCGCGTCCAGGGCGAACGAGCCAGTGCAGGGCGCGTCACCGACCTCGGCGGACCGACCCGGCGATCAGGGCGGTCCGTCATCGCAGCCGGAGTCGACCCGGTCATCCGACGACAACGAGGTTCCCCCACGCACCGACCCTGAGTCGGGCCGTCCCACAGCGACACACCCCGACAACGGCGCACCGGCGACGACTCCCGAAACGCACGGCCCCGAGCACGGTGAACCGGGCCCGGGACACGCAGGATCCGACCCCGATGCCGCCGACCCTCCTGGGCCGCACCACGATTCCGACGACACGCCCACTGCTCCGGCGAGCGGCGGCGAGCATACTCCGGGCAACCATCACGACGCCGACGGCCCGGCGGTGCGCAACGACATCGACCAGGGCCGGCACGGTAGCGGGTCGGTCGGCGACGAAGCGATGGACAACCCACCGGAACACACCGCGACCGACCGGCAGACCGACAAGACCGGCGACCCGGTCGCCACCGCCACCGGCGAGTTCCTTCTGCCCCTGGTCGACCTCACCCTGCCGGGCGTACTCCCGCTGACGATCAAACGTGGACACCGATCGAACTACCGATTCGGTCGCTGGTTCGGGCCCTCGTGGTCGTCGACGCTCGACATGCGCGTGGTCGTCGAAGCGTCGTGCGTGACCGTGGTGTTCGACGACGGGATGCTGCTGCCTTATCCGCACGACGAGGTCGGTGTCGGCGTCGAACCGATCACCGGCGGGCAACGCTGGACGTTGACGCGAACCGAAGCCGGCGGGTATCGCCTGTGGGATCCGGCATCGGAGATGACGTGGCATTTCGCCCCGGATCCGGTACTCGACGGCGTGGACACCGGGCTCGGCAACTACGCCGTCTCGGCGATCACCGATCGGCACCACAACCGGATCCGCTTCCACTACGACAGCACCGGCGCACCGACCGAGGTCAGCCATTCCGGCGGCTACCGAGTTGTGTTCGGTACCGAGGCCGGACGGATCACCACCATGGCGGTCGTCGGCAGGACCGGGGAAGATCCTTCCCGCACCGTGATCCGCCGCTTCGGCTACACCGCCGGTGACCTCACCGAAGTCGTCAACGGGGTCGGCGGCCGCACCCGCTTCACCTACGACGAGCAGCACCGGATCACCTCGTGGATCGATTCCAACACCAGTTCGGTCGTCAACACCTACGACGACCACGGACGCGTGATCCGCCAGCGCGGCACCGACGGCGTGTTCGACGCCGACTTCGACTACACGGAATTCCCGGACGGTACCGGCCGCCTGACCACCGTCACCAACTCTCGCGGGGCGACCACGGCCTACGGTTTCGACAACGACCTGCGACTCCGCGACATCGCCGCCCCCCACGGAGGCCGTCGGCGGATCACCTACAACGCCGACCGTAAACCCCTCACCGTCACCGAACCCGACGGCGGCACCACCGGCTACCGGTACACCCCCGACGGAAACGTCGCGGCGATCACCCGCCCCGACGGCTCCGGCATCAGGATCGACTACGCGCACCCCAATCGCCCGGCCGCCATCACCAACGCCGACGGCACGGTCCGCCGTCAGTCCTGGGACGCTGCGGGCAATCTCGTCGCGACGGTCGACGAAGCGGGAGCGCGCACCGAATACGACCATCACCCGTGCGGAGCCGTCGGTGAAGTCCGCACGGACGACGGCAACCGCACGGTCATCGACGTCGACGCGGCCGGACTGTCCATCTCGGTCATCGACGTCTACGGCGCCGTCACCCGGATCGAACGCGACCATTTCGGTCGCCCGATCACCGTCACCGGCCCTGTCGGCGCGATCACTCGCTACGACTGGACCGCCGAGGGCAAACCAGCCCAGCGCGTCGACCCCGACGGATTCGGCGAATCCTGGACGTACGACGGCGAGAACAACCTCCTCACCCACACGAACCGCGCCGGTTTCGTCACCAGCTACTCCTACGGGGGCTTCGACAAGGTCTCCGCGCGAACCGACCCCGACGGATCCGTCCACCGCTACCTCCACGACACCGAGCGCCGGCTCACCGCCGTCATCAACCCTCTTGGCCAACGCTGGACCTACGAGTACGACACGGCCGGTCGGCTCGCGGCCGAAACCGATTACACCGGTGCCACCACCCGTTACACGCACAATCGGCTCGGCCGCATCGCCTCGGTCACCTCCGCTACAGGTGTCACTCGGCATCACCGTTACGACATCCTCGGCAATCTCACCTCCATCACCGCGGATTCCGGTGAGTTCCTGAGCTACACACACGACCCGGCCGGCCGGGTTCTCACTGCGGTCAACGGTGTCGACGACGCCGTGACCCACACTCTCGAATTCACATACACCCCCACAGGTCAGGTGGCCACGCAGACGCTCGACGATCAGCCGCCGTTGGTCAACGAGCACGATGTTCGCGGCCGTCGCACCCGCCGCACCTCCCCGTCCGGTGCGGTGACCACGTGGTCCCACGACCTCCTCGGCCGCACCACCGGTCTCGACGCCGACGGCCACTCGATCACTTTCAGTCACGACCACGCCGGCAGGCTCGACGGTTGGCGCATCGGCGAGGTCCAGGTCGATCGATCCTTCACCCCCACGGGGGAACTCGCCGGCCAACAGGTCACCGGCTTCCCTGCCACGTACCTGAACCTGAACTTCGGCGACACGCCGGTTCGGCCCGCCCCGTTCTCGATCCGCCGCGACGACTACGCGTATAGGCCGGACGGGTTTCTCAGCGCTGCCACGGGTGTCGTCGGCGATGAGTCCCCGGTTCACACGGCGTACCACCTCGACCCCGCGGGCCGGATCAGCGCGATCACCCGCGACGAGGCACTGGTCGAAGCGTACGAATACGACGCACTCTCGAACATCACCGCCGGTCTCCCCCACATCAACGACGACCTCCACGCGCCGGAGGTCCCCGACCGCATGGAAGGCCGCGAGTACCACAACAACCTGCTCGTCCGGGACGGCAGAAACAGGTACTTCTACGACCCGGCCGGGAGACTGATCCGCAAGGTCACCACCCACCTCTCCCGAAAACCGGACGTCTGGCACTACCGCTACAACGCCTTCGACCAACTCACCGATGTGTCCACCCCGGACGGCCAGTGGTGGTGCTACCGCTACGACGCACTCGGCCGTCGGGTGGAAAAATTTCGGATCCGGACACGAGAGCATTCAGCAATTGCTGCAACCACTTTCCTGTGGGATGGTCAACGAACGATCGAGGAATTCAATCCCATTTCCTCCACAACGACTCGATGGTTCTATCGTCCCGGGTCGTTCACGGCGATCCTGCAAATACGTGACACAGAGAATTATCCTCCGGCATTTGTCGCGATGATTGAATGTCGCCCCGGAGAAATATCGGAACTGATCGAACCAGCGAGCTGCGCGATACGAGGCTGGTCGCAGACCAACATTTGGGGACGAACGAACTGGACCGGACCGGAATCCACGCCGGTGCGAATGCCGGGACAATACTACGACCTGACTTGCACAGATTTAG
>NZ_LRRH01000163.1 GCF_001646785.1 Rhodococcus phenolicus | reverse complement strand
TTACAGATGTTTCGGTAATTGAGTGAGTGGGGATCATAAGGAAAGTCCGGTGTGGTCGAGGAAACCGAGGCACAGGTCGTAGCTCGAGCCGATCCGGGCCAGCCCGGTCTCGGTCGCGGTGCGGACCTCGTCGAGGGTATCGGGACACAGGTTGGCCAGTTCGGTGGATTTCATGTTCCCCCAGACCTGTTCGATCGGGTTGAGTTCGGGCGCATACGCCGGGAGGCGTTCGACGTGGAGCCAGTCACGTTGGGTGGCCAGCCAGGCAGTCATCGCCCGGGACCGGTGGGCCATGAGCCCGTCCCAGAGCACGATGAGCTTCTCACCGGCGAAGTGGGCGCGGAGTTCGGTGAGAAACTCGATGAGCCTGTCGGTGTTGTAGGCGCCGTCGGTCATGGAAAACACGAACGCGCTTTCGCTGCGGTCGGGGCGATAGGCCAGCACCCCGGCCATGGACATGCGCTTCCACGAGAAACGGTGACGGAGTACGGGTGTGACACCTTTCGGCGCCCAGGTCGCGCGGACCACCGGGAGCAGCGATACGCCACTTTCGTCCTGGAAGCAGATCCATGCACCTCGGCGCCGCGCTATTTTTTTATCCGCGGCCACTCGTTCTCGCGCCAGGCCACGATGGCATCCTCGTCGCGTTCGACCGCCCGCCGCGTCGGCCGCTGCCGGCTCCAACCCAGCCGGGTCCGCAGGATCGTCCAGGTCTGGGTGGGACCGTAAGTCACGCCGGTGAGCCGCTCGATCACGATCGCGACCCGGTCCAGGGTCCACACCCCGGTGGCGAAGCCGTGAGCCTGGGGTCCTTTGAGCAGTTCTTCTCGGATCACCTCGACCTGGGTGTCGTCGAGACGCGGCCTGCGACCCGCCCGACCTGCACCTTCGAGCGCTTCACTTCCGCCTTCGGTCCACTGCCGAAACCAGCGGGACGCAGTCTGCTGGGACACCTCCAGCTCGACCGCGACATCGATCTGCCGCCGCCCCGCAGCGAACATCTCCGCCGCCCGCATCCGCCGCTCACGCAACGCCCCCAGATCACGGCGGGTACCGCGCTGCTTGACTTTCCGGGGGTCGGGTTCCTCGCCGGAACCGGTCTTCTTCCCTGCCATTCGTCAATGATCAAGCAGCACGGCGCGAATCACGTGCAACGACACGCCCTATTACCGAAACATCTTTAG
>NZ_LRRH01000162.1 GCF_001646785.1 Rhodococcus phenolicus | reverse complement strand
CTCTATGGGGCACTACTCAGGTGGTGCACGACTGGAACAGTGCTGTCCATGTGCAGGACGCTGAGAGGAGTCCTGGCAAGCGCGCGTTCTCCAAGCGTGAACTGCAGCAACTGTTCGACCGTGCCGACGAGGAGGTCGGGCGCATTCGTGCCCTGCGCCGGAAGGGCTGGTGGGCCGCCTACCGTGACGCGACGCTGTTCAAGACCGCCTACGCCTACGGGCTGCGCCTCAACGAGGTGCGCCGGTTGGAGACGGTCGACTTCGGGAGGAACCCGAAGGCCCGGCAGTTCGGCGGGTACGGGGTGCTGCGGGTCCGGCACGGTAAGGCGATGAGGGGCTCACCCCCGAAGCCCGGCAGTGTGCTCACCGTCTTCGACTGGGCTGTCGATGTCCTCGAGGAATGGGTTGAAGAGATTCGACCGGTCTTCGACTACGACGGACTCGTGCTGTTTCCCTCGCCTCGCCGCACACCCTTGGCCCACACCACCATCCAAGCGCGATTCCGGCGCTACTGTGATGATCTCGGTTTCGGGCCGGGTCTGGACTTTCACTCGTTGCGCCGGTCTTATGTGACACACCTGATCGAAGACGGGGTCGATCCCTTGTTCGTTCAGCAGCAGGTGCGTCACGAGCACGCGTCGACGACATCCCTCTACACGTGCGTGTCGAGCGACTACCGAACCAGGGTGCTCAGCCACGCCCTGACCACGATCTTCGACAATGCCGTCGAACCGGACCGGCGCCTGCTGCGACCGACGATACCAGGATCGAAGTAGAAGGAGAGGGCGATGAAACAGGTCAACTACCGGTGGCATGTCGCCGAGCTCATGGCGCGCCAGGGCATGCACAACACCACCGACCTGGCGCCGCGACTGCGCGAATACGGCGTCGACCTGTCCCCCTCGCAGGTGTATCGACTGGTGACGCAGACACCGGACCGGGTCTCCCCCCGGGTGCTCGGTGCGTTGTGTGCGATCTTCGCGTGCGAACTCGAAGACCTGCTCACCTTCACCTATACGCAGCAGACACCCCGGCGCGCAGCGACCGGCACCTCGGTGATCGACCTGAATACCGTGGGCCGGCCACGGCGCGCCCGGATCATCCGCGACGACGCCGACTGACACCGGCCGCCGTGACGCGCACCGACGATCGCCGCGGACGACCGCGCAGCCCAGGAGCCCACCAGTGCGACCGCTGCCGGCGCTCCACCACCAAGATCGTGGCCCGCTGGCCCGACGGCGCGATCTGCTATTCCTGTTATTCGTCGGCCACCCGCACCCACGGCGCCTGCCCCGGATGTGCGAACCGCCGGATGCTGCCCGGGCGCAATGCAGACGGCGACGCCGTCTGCGTGGACTGCGCAGGAATTCCCCTCGACCTGCACTGCCACCGCTGCGGACACGAAGAAGAGCGCTACCGTGCCGGGCTCTGTGCCCGATGCGCTCTGCGGGACGACCTGCACACAGTTCTGTGTCCCATCAACGACGCCGAGGACCCTCGCCGGCTGCTCCTCGAGGCCCTGGCCAGCGCGGCACGTCCCCAGAGCGTGCTCACCTGGATGCGAGGCACACAGGCGGCGGCGCTGCTCCATGTGATCGGCGCCGGCGAGGTGGAGCTCAGTCACAGCGGCCTCGACCTGCTTCCACCCGGACGAGCCGTCGAACATCTGCGGGCATTGGCCGTGCATCACGGCCTGCTACCCGAACGAGATCCGCACCTTGCCCGGTTCGAGCGGTGGCTCGGCACTGTCCTGGTCCGCCGCGGCGAGCAGCTCGGCCACCACCAACTGACCTCATTCGCCCGGTGGCATCATCTGCGGCGGGTCCGTCGACTTCCCGCTCACAGAACTGCCGCCGCAGTTCGCTCAGCGAAACAGGAAATCACCGTTGCAGCAGCCTTTCTCGACTACCTGAGCAGTCAAAACGTCGATCTCGACAACGTGAGCCAACGACACATCGACAGCTGGCTGGCTCCGGGCCCGACCACTCGCTACCTCGCCCGCACCTTCGTCGTCTGGGCCGTGCGGAACCGGCATCTTCCCCGCGCGATCGAGTTCCCGCATCGCCGGGCACAAACGCAACCCACCATGGACGACCAGCAGCGTCTCGAGCTGATCCGTCGCTGTCTCCACGACGACCACATCGCCCTCAACACCCGCGTCGCAGGGATTCTTCTACTCATCTACGCGCAACCCTTGGTCCGCATCGCCGCCCTACGATGCGACGACGTGGTCGTCGATCCCGACACCGGACTGACCCTCATCAGACTCGGTGAACCCGCCACGCCCGTACCCGAGCCGTTCGCGAGCGTGCTTCACCAGCAACGGAACAACAGGTTCAACCTCAACACCGGCACCACCGACAGCCCCTGGCTGTTTCCGAGCACCCGAGCCGGCCAGCACCTCCGCCCCGGCACCATCTTGGACAAGCTGCACGCCCTAGGAATCGACCGGAAGGCAGCACGCGTCGCCGCTCTCGAACATCTGGTCACCCGAACGCCACCAGCCGTGGTGGCCACCATGCTCGGATACAGCTACCAGGTCACCGAACGATACGCCGCCAAAGCGGGCGAGAACTACGCCGGATATCCGACCCTGCTCGGCGAATAACCCATCGATCTACGAACGAAAACCGGACGTAGGAAAACTGGAGGGAGTAGTGCCCCATAGAGT
>NZ_LRRH01000161.1 GCF_001646785.1 Rhodococcus phenolicus | reverse complement strand
GCGCGGTGGCTCGTCCCCAGCGCCTTGGTCGCCGCCGGTGTCGCCTCGCAATGCGTGCTCGTCGGGGTCAACGCCGCCGTGCTCGGCGGCGAAGGCCGGAACCGGGGCGTCAGTCGGGGGCGGGTGGTGCATCGTCTGCCGGTTTCGTGGCGTCCTTGGGCATCGCCACGGGTGCGACGATCGCGAGCAGCAGCGCCGGCAGCACGAAACTCGCCAGCGGTGCGGCCGCGTACAGCGGGGTCAGGGTCATCGGTGCGGCGGCGCCGCCGCCGAACCGGAAGGCCTGCACCACCGACACCGCGCCGCCCCGGTTCCGGCCTTCGCCGCCGAGCACGGCGGCGTTGACCCCGACGAGCACGCATTGCGAGGCGACACCGGCGGCGAACCAGGCGATGGCGACGAGCCACAGCGTCGGGGCGACACCGACGACGACCACGAGTGCGGCGCCGGCGAGCGACCCGATCAGCACGGTGACGGATGCTCCGATGCGGTCCACGAGTGTCCCGACGCGCCGCGCGCTGAGGATGCCGGCGATGCCGAATCCGGTGAGCAGGGCGCCGCGCTGGGCGGGAGCGAGGCCGAAGAAGTCCTCGGCGCGGAAGGCGAGCAGGAAGCTGAGCCCGCCGAGGGCGCCCCATCCGAGGAGCGCGACGAGGCCGATGCGCAGGACGCGGGGACGCAGGGCGTCGCGCAGCCGGGCGGGACCGGTGTCGGGTGGTCCGCCGAGTCCGCCGGGCAGGCCGACGACGGCGAGGACGACCGCGGCGGCGGCGAGCACCACGAACGCCCACCGCCAGCCGACCTCGGCGGCGAGGCCGCCGACGAGCGGGGCGATGGTCTGCCCGGCGGCCTGCATGGCGCCGAAGAGTCCGAGTGCGCGTCCGAGGTGGTCTTTCGGGGTGATCACCGCCAGCGCCGCGAGCAGCAGCGGGGTGGTGAAGGCGTTGGCGACGCCCTGGAGGACGCGGGTGCCGAGCAGCAGCGTCATGGTGGGTGCGAGGGCCGAGGCCAGTGCGGCGAGGGCGTACACGGCGTAGGCGGTGCGGACGGTCCGGACGCGGCCCCACCGTGCGCCGAGGGTGCCCGAGACGAGCATGGCGAGGGCGAAGGGGCCGAGGTAGGCGGTGATGGTGAGGGCGGCGTCGCCGGTGCTCACGCCGGTGTCGGCGGCGATCTCGGGCAGCATCGAGGTGACGACACCGCCGCCGAAGGGGCCGAGGAACCCGCCGACGTACAGCGCCGCGCGTTGCAGCGCGGGTCGGGCGTCGTTCACTGGGACAGGCCGCCCGGTCCCCTCCGGCGCAGGTATTTCTCGAATTCGGCGGCGATGGCGTCGCCGTCGATGGTGGAGATGGTGTCGTCGAGGCCGGTTTCGGCGTCGCCGCGTTCTTCGAGGGTGCGGACGTATTCGATGATGTCCTCGTCGTCCTCGGTCATCTCGGTGACGGTCTGTTCCCATTCCTCGGCGAGGGTGGGCAGTTCGCCGAGGGGTACTTCGATGTCGAGGACGTCCTCGACGCGGCGCAGCAACGCGACCGTCGCCTTGGGGTTCGGCGGCTGGGACACGTAGTGGGGGACGGCCGCCCAGAACGACACGGCGGGGATGCCCGCGCGCACGCAGGCGTCCTGCAGGACCCCGGTGATGCCGGTGGGTCCTTCGTAGCGGGATTTTTCGAGGTTGAACTTCTTGGCGGCGTCGGCGCTGTAGGCGGTGCCGGTGACGGGGACGGGCCGGGTGTGCGGGGTGTCGGCGAGCAGGGCGCCGAGGATGACGACGGTGTGGGCGCCGATTTCCTCGACGAGTTCGAGGATGGCGTCGCAGAAACTGCGCCAGCGCATGTTCGGTTCGATGCCGCGCAGCAGCACGATGTCGCGGTCGCTGCCGGGTGGCGAGCACACGGACAGGCGGGTGGCGGGCCAGTCGATTTCGCGGGTGACGCCGTCGACGAGCCGCACCTGGGGCCGGTTGACCTGGTAGTCGTAGAACTCCTCGGAGTCGAGTTCGGCGAACGGTTCGGCATCCCAGATCAGTTCGAGGTGTTCGACGGCGCCGCTGGCGGCGTCGCCGGCATCGTTCCAGCCTTCGAACGCGGCGACGAGCACCGGATTGCGCAGGACGGGGACATCCGTTCCGGTGTCGTCGGTGGATTGACTTTCGCTCACCTGTCCAGCCTACGGCCAGGGCGCGATCGGGCGCCCACTAGTCTGGTGCCCATGTCCACCCCATTGCACTCTGCCTTGCTCGATGCGCTGTCGCGGCGCGTTGTCGTCGGAGACGGGGCGATGGGCACCATGTTGCAGGCCGCGGATCTGTCGCTGGACGACTTCCGCGGCCTCGAGGGGTGCAACGAGATTCTCAACGACTCCCGGCCGGATGTGATCCGCGGTATCCACCGCGCGTATTTCGAGGCCGGTGCCGATGCCGTCTCCACGAACACCTTCGGCTGCAACCTGCCCAATCTCGCCGACTACGACATCGCCGACCGTATCCGTGACCTGTCCGAACGTGGTACCCGCCTGGCCCGTGAGGTGGCCGACGAGATGGGGCCGGGTGCCGACGGCATGCCGCGTTTCGTTCTCGGCTCGATGGGTCCGGGAACGAAGCTGCCGACGCTGGGCCATGCGCCGTTCGAGGCGCTGCGCGACGCGTACGTCGAGTCGGCGCTCGGCATGATCGAGGGCGGGGCCGACGCGATCCTCGTCGAGACCTGTCAGGATCTGCTGCAGGCGAAGGCCGCGATCGTCGGTAGTCGCCGCGCGATGGAGCGGGCCGGCCGCCGCGTGCCGGTGATCACGCACGTGACGATGGAGACGACCGGCACGATGCTGCTGGGTTCGGAGATCGGGGCGGCGCTGAACGCGCTGGCTCCGCTGGGTGTCGATCTGATCGGGTTGAACTGTGCGACCGGTCCGGCGGAGATGACCGAGCATCTGCGGTATCTGTCGCAGCACTCGGAGGTGCCGGTGTCGGTGATGCCCAATGCGGGTCTGCCGGTGCTGGGTGCGAACGGTGCCGAATACCCGTTGTCGCCGGAGGAGCTCGCCGAGGCGTTGAGCGGGTTCGTCACCGAGTACGGGCTGTCGCTGGTCGGTGGTTGCTGCGGTACGACACCGGAGCACATCCGGCAGGTCGCGGACGCGGTGCGGGAGCTGCGGCCGGCGGAGCGCCGGCCGGTGGCGGAGCCGGGCGTGTCGTCGTTGTATGCGGCGGTGCCGTTCGAGCAGGAGTCGTCGATCCTGATGATCGGCGAGCGCACCAATTCGAACGGGTCGAAGGCGTTCCGTGAGGCGATGCTGTCGGCGGATTACGACAAGTGCCTGGACATCGCGAAGGATCAGATCCGCGACGGCGCGAACATGCTGGATCTGAACGTCGACTATGTCGGTCGTGACGGTGCGGCGGACATGGCGGCGCTGGCGTCGCGGTTCGCGACGGCGTCGACGCTGCCGATCATGATCGACTCGACGGAGCCGGACGTGATCAAGGCCGGTCTCGAGCATCTCGGTGGCCGTTGCGCGGTGAACTCGGTGAACTACGAGGACGGGGACGGACCGGGGTCGCGGTTCCAGCGGATCATGGAGCATGTCGTCGAGCACGGCGCCGCGGTGGTGGCGTTGACGATCGACGAGGAGGGGCAGGCGCGTACCGCCGAGCACAAGGTGCGCATCGCCGAGCGCCTGATCACCGATCTGACCGGGAACTGGGGGCTCGCGCAGGACGACATCATCGTCGATGCGCTGACGTTCCCGATCTCCACCGGTCAGGAGGAGGTGCGTCGCGACGGCATCGAGACGATCGAGGCGATCCGCGAGATCCACCGCCGGTATCCGCAGGTGCATTTCACGCTGGGGATCTCGAATGTGTCGTTCGGCCTGAATCCGGCGGCGCGGCAGGTGCTGAACTCGGTGTTCCTGCACGAGTGTGTCGAGGCGGGCATGGACACCGCGATCGTGCACGCGTCGAAGATCCTGCCGATGGCGCGGATCCCCGAGGAGCAGCGGCAGGTCGCGCTGGATCTGGTGTACGACCGGCGCGCCGAGGGGTACGACCCGTTGCAGAAGCTGATGGAGCTGTTCGAGGGGGTGTCGGCGGCGTCGGCGCGCGAGTCCCGCGCGCAGGAGTTGGCGGCGTTGCCGTTGTTCGAGCGGCTCGAGCGACGCATCGTCGACGGGGAACGCAACGGCCTGGAGGCGGACCTGGATGCGGCGATGGTCGAGGTGCCGCCGCTGTCGATCATCAACGACACGCTGCTGTCGGGCATGAAGACGGTCGGTGAGCTGTTCGGGTCCGGGCAGATGCAGTTGCCGTTCGTGCTGCAGTCCGCCGAGGTGATGAAGGCGGCGGTCGCGTATCTGGAGCCGCACATGGAGTCGACCGGCGCGGACGGCAAGGGCCGTATCGTGCTGGCGACCGTGAAGGGCGATGTGCACGACATCGGCAAGAATCTGGTGGACATCATCCTGTCCAACAACGGCTACGAGGTCGTGAATCTCGGTATCAAGCAGCCGATCGCGACGATCCTCGACGCTGCGGTCGACAAGCGCGCCGATGTGATCGGCATGTCGGGTCTGCTGGTCAAGTCGACGGTGGTGATGAAGGAGAACCTCGAGGAACTCAACGCCCGCGGGGTGTCGGAGCAGTTCCCGGTGCTGCTCGGCGGGGCCGCGCTGACCCGCGGGTACGTCGAGGACGATCTGGCCGAGATCTACGAGGGTGAGGTGTCGTACGCGCGGGACGCGTTCGAGGGCCTGGCGTTGATGGATCGCATCATGGCCGTCAAGCGTGGGGAGGGTCCGGCGCCGGACAGCCCGGAGGCGATCGCGGCGCGGGAGAAGGCCGCCGAACGAAAGGCCCGGCACGAACGCAGCAAGCGCATCGCGGAGAAGCGTCGGGCGGCGGAGACCCCGGTGGAGATTCCCGCGCGCAGCGACGTCGCGGCGGATCTGCCGGTGCCGACACCGCCGTTCTGGGGTAGCCGCGTCGTCAAGGGCATCTCGCTCGCCGACTATGCGGGCCTGATCGACGAGCGGGCCCTGTTCCTGGGCCAGTGGGGACTGCGCGGGCAGCGCGGCGGGGACGGGCCGTCCTACGAGGAACTGGTGGAGACCGACGGCCGGCCGCGGTTGCGGCACTGGCTGGACCGGTTGTCGACCGAGGGGATCCTGGCGCACGCCGCGGTGGTGTACGGGTATTTCCCGGCGGTGTCCGAGGGCGACGACGTGGTGGTGCTCAGCGAGCCGCGGCCGGACGCCCCCGAGCGCTACCGGTTCACGTTCCCGCGGCAGCAGCGCACCCGGTTCCTGTGCATCGCCGATTTCGTGCGGTCGCGGGAGGAGGCGCAGCGCACCGGGCAGGTCGATGTGTGGCCGTTCCAGCTGGTGACGATGGGGCAGCCGATCGCGGACTTCGCGAACGAGTTGTTCGCCGCGAACTCCTACCGCGACTACCTGGAGGTGCACGGTCTCGGGGTGCAGCTGACCGAGGCGCTCGCCGAGTACTGGCATCGCCGGGTGCGGCAGGAGCTGGCGTTCGCCGGGGGCGGTACCGCCGCCGACGACGATCCGGCCGATGTGGCGGACTACTTCAAGCTCGGGTATCGGGGGGCGCGGTTCGCGTTCGGCTACGGTGCGTGCCCGGATCTCGAGGACCGCATCAAGCTCGTCGAATTGCTCGAACCCGGCCGGATCGGGGTGGAACTGTCGGAGGAGCTGCAGTTGCATCCCGAGCAGTCCACCGATGCGTTCGTTCTGCACCACCCGGAGGCCAAGTACTTCAATGTCTGAGCTGATCGACCCCGTCCTCGGCGCGCCGGCACCGGCCGGTGCGCTGCGGGCGGTGCTGTGGGACATGGACGGCACGCTGCTCGAGTCCGAACAGTTGTGGGATATCGGGATGCGCGAGTTGTCGCTGCATCTGGGTGGTCCGATGTCGGAGGAAACGCGGATCTCGACGATCGGCGGGCCGCTGGATCTGTCGGTGTGGCGCACCTTCGACGGTCTGGGTCTGGCCCCGACACCGGACGAGCAGACCGCCGCCGAGAACTGGCTCAACGCGTTCATGGCCGGGTTGTTCGCGAAGGGCCTGCCGTGGCGGCCCGGGGCCCGGGCCGCGCTGGGTGCGGTGCGGGCGGCCGGACTCGGGCAGGCGCTGGTGACCAACACCGGCCGCCGGTTGTGCGAGGTGGCGCTCGAGACCCTCGACCGCACCCATTTCGATCACACCGTGTGCGGCGACGAGGTGCCGATGGGCAAGCCGGATCCGGCGCCGTACCTGCGGGCGGCGGAGCTGCTGGGTCTCGACCCGGCGCAGTGCCTGGCGGTGGAGGATTCCCCGACCGGGGCGGCCGCGGCGGACGCGGCGGGTTGCACGGTGCTGGTGGTGCCGTCGCTGACGACGGTGCCGGGGTCGCCGCGGCGGGTGTTCCGGTCCAGCCTCGAGGGGCTGACCGTGGGTGATCTGCGGGAACTGCACGCCGCCGGGGAGCGCTGACGTGGCCGTCCCGAAGATCGTGCTGTTCTACAAGTTCACACCGTTGGCCGATCCGGAAGCGATCCGGTTGTGGCAGCACACCCTCGCGTCGGCGCACAACCTGACCGGGCGCATCCTGATCTCCGAGCACGGCATCAACGGCACCGTCGGCGGTGACATCGCCGACGTGAAGAAATACGTGCGGGGTCTGCGCAGCTATGCCGCGTTCAAGGACACCGACGTGAAGTGGTCGGACGGCACCGGCGCCGATTTTCCGCGGTTGTCGGTGAAGGTGCGCCGCGAGATCGTCACCTTCGGGGTGCCCGACGAGGTGAAGGTCGACGAGCACGGCGTCGTCGGCGGTGGGGAGCACCTGTCGCCGCTGGCGTTGCACGCGCTGGTGTCCGACCGCGGCGACGATGTGGTGTTCTTCGACGGCCGCAACAGCTTCGAGGCGCAGATCGGCCGGTTCCGGGATGCGATCGTGCCGGATGTGGCCACGACCCGCGATTTCGTCGCCGAACTCGACAGTGGCCGCTACGACCATCTCAAGTCCCGGCCGGTGGTCACCTACTGCACCGGCGGGGTGCGCTGCGAGGTCCTCTCGGCGTTGATGCGCAACCGCGGGTTCGGCGAGGTGTACCAGCTCGACGGCGGCATCGTCCGGTACGGGGAGACGTTCGGGGACGGTGGCCTGTGGGAGGGTTCGCTGTACGTGTTCGACGGGCGCATGAACGTCGAATTCTCCTCGGACGCGGTCACTCTCGGCCGGTGTTCGCTGTGCGAGACGCCGACCTCGCGGTACCGCAACCATCCGGATGTCGACGGGCGCGCACAGACGCTGGTGTGCGAGAGCTGCGTACCCGACCCGGCCGGTCCCTGACCGTGCCCGCCGCGCCGCTGCCGATCCGGGACGGACTCGGCCCGGATCGGGTGCGGATGCCCGCCGACGGCGCCGCGCGCACCGTCGTCGAGTTCCTGCACGCCGCGCATCCCGGGGAGGACTGGGCCGCGCGCATGGCGGCGGGGGAACTGGTCGACGAGCACGGACGCGCCGTCGACGGGCACACCCGGTATCAGCCCTCCCGGTTCGTGTACTTCTACCGGGAGCCGGCGCCGGAGCTGCCGGTGCCGTTCGCGGTGGAGGTGCTGCACCACGAGGCGGGGCTGGTGGTGGTGGACAAGCCGCATTTCCTGGCGACGATCCCGCGGGGCGCGCACATCCGGGAGACGGTGGTGGTGCGGTTGCGCCGGGACCTGGACCTGCCGGATCTGGTGCCGGTGCATCGCCTGGACCGGATGACCGCCGGGGTGCTGTTGTGCACCACCGACCCGGGTTTGCGGCGTCCCTATCAGGAACTGTTCGAACGGCAGCGGGTCCGCAAGGTGTACGAGGCGATCGCCCCGTACCGGCCCGGCGTCGAGTTCCCGCGGGTCGTGCGCAGCCGCATCCACAAGCGGCACGGTGAGCTCACCGCCGTCGAGGTGCCGGGGGAACCGAACTCCGAAACCCGCATCGAACTGGTCGAGCACGCCGGGGACCGGGCCCGCTATCGGTTGTTTCCGCGCACCGGCCGCACCCACCAGTTGCGGTTGCATCTGAATTCCCTGGGTGCCCCGATCGTCGGGGACGACTT
Source organism: Rhodococcus phenolicus (assembly GCF_001646785.1). Lineage (GTDB taxonomy): Bacteria > Actinomycetota > Actinomycetes > Mycobacteriales > Mycobacteriaceae > Rhodococcus > Rhodococcus phenolicus. Next base: position 510 of record NZ_LRRH01000161.1, on the reverse strand, counting down.
CTATCCGCAGTTCCGGCGTCGCGCGCCCGGTGATTTCACCGCTCCGCTGCAGCTGCTCGCCCGCACCCTCGAGTTCGACGATCCGCTCACCGGGCAGCGGCGGCGTTTCGACAGTCGCCGCACCCTCGCGTTCCGGCCCGGGGACGCCGCGCGCAGGGCATCGGTCCGGACATGAAACAATGGGCTCCCGTGAAGACCTTCGAATCCCTGTTCGCCGAGCTGTCCGAGCGTGCCGTGACCCGTCCCGTTGGTTCCGGCACCGGTGCCGCACACCTCGCCGGCCTCCTCGATCACCTTCTTGCCCTGCGCATGGACGCCGGCGTCCAATGCGGCAACGGTGCCGGAACCCTCGGGACGGGTCACGGCACGCTCGGACAGCTCGGCGAACAGGGATTCGAAGGTCTTCACGGGAGCCCATTGTTTCATGTCCGGACCGATGCCCTGCGCGCGGCGTCCCCGGGCCGGAACGCGAGGGTGCGGCGACTGTCGAAACGCCGCCGCTGCCCGGTG
>NZ_LRRH01000160.1 GCF_001646785.1 Rhodococcus phenolicus | reverse complement strand
ACACCCACATCCACCGCACACTGCGCCAGAACGGCGCGCACGGCCTCAGCGGCCCGCACGGCGACAACCTCGTCGACGAGAGTCGGCAGGTAGGCGACCTCGACCGCAATCTCGTCACCCGGAGTGACCTCGAGGGTCATCGGGTACTGCGTCGAGTCCCGACCGCTCAGACCGGCGAGCGAGAGCGCGTCGTCGTCGAGCAGCGCGGTGAGCGCGGACTCGTCCATCGGGTACGACTCGAACACCACCAGGGTGTCGAACAGGCGCTGCTGCCCGGCGATGCGGTGCAGTTCGGTGAGCGACACGTGGTGGTGATCGAGCACCGACACCTGCTGCTCCTGCACCCGGACCAGTACATCCTCGAGCCGATCGGACGGGTCGAGTTCGACGACGACCGGGATCGTGTTGATGAACAGGCCGATCGCGGATTCGACACCGTCGACCTGGGACGGGCGTCCCGAGACGGTCGCGCCGAAGACGACGGTGGACTGCCCGGTCTGCTGCGCCAGCGCCATCGCCCACGCGACCTGCGCGACCGTCGACACGGTGACACCGCACGCGCGGGCCGCGGCGACGACACCGGCACTGGTCACGGCGTCGAGGGTGACGGGCGCGATCTGCGGGAACTCGGCCACCGAGACGCGTTCGGCAGGGGCGACGAGCGTCGGACCGTCGACGGGAGCGAGCACCTGACCCCATGCGTCGCGTGTCGCCTCGGGTTCCTGCTCGGCGAGCCAGGTCAGGAAGTTGCGGTAGCCATCGCGCTCACCCGCGGTATCGGAACATGTTCCGCCGCGGTAGTTCTCGATCAGTTCCGCCACCAGCAGCGGGGTCGACCAGCCGTCGATCACGGCGTGGTGTTCGGTGACGATCAAACGGTGCCGTTCCGGGGCGAGAACGACGAGGGCGCAGCGCAGCAGCGGCGGCACCGCCGGATCGAACCGGGCGTCGCGCTCGGCGTCGGCGACCCGGTCGGCGGCGGCGTCCGGATCCTCGTCGGCCGTGACGTCCACGACCATCCACGGCATCGGCACGAACGCGGGCACGACGCTGCGGTACGCGCCGTTCTCGTCCGTCACGAAGGCGGCCCGCAGGTTCGGGTGCGCGTCGAGCAACGCCTGCGCGGCGCGCTGCAGCCGGTCACGGTCGAGCGGTCCGGTGAATTCGAACGCGACCTGCCCCGCATAGACGTCGACTGCATCCGAGTCGGCGTGCAGCTGCGATTCGAAGATCAGGCCCTGCTGCAGACCGGTCATGGGCAGCACGTCGGCGAGTTCCCCGAACTGCCGCTCCCACCTGCACACGTCGGCCTGGGACGCGCCGGTGTCGAGGAAGTCGCCCGGCGTGTGCCGGACGGTCGGGACGGTCTCGGCGTGCCGTGCGAGCGTTGCGGCCGCATCGGCCCAGGCTGCGCCCAGGGCGCGGGCCTGCTCTTCGTCGAGGATGCCGGTGGCGTAGGTCAGACGTGCCTGGAGCCGGGGACCGTCCGGCCCGTCGACCGTGACCGCATTGACGTCGACGGCGGTAGCGGCCGGCATCTCCGGGCGGGTGTGCCCGAGCAGCCCTTCGAATCCGGGCAGAGCCGACCAGTCCTGTGCCCCGCCGGCGCCGGTCGCGGCGAAGCGTCCGAGGTAGTTGAATCCGATCTGCGGACGGGCACAGCCTGCGAGCAGTTCCTCTCCGGCGGGATCGAGGTACCGGGCCAGACCGTGATCGATCCCGTCGACCGCGCCGGCACGCAGCTGTTCCTTCACACTGCGCACGATCGCATCGGCATCGAAACCGTCTGCATCGGTGACGATTCCGGACAGATCCAGGCGGACCGGGTACGCGGCGGTGAACCAGCCGACCGTGCGGGACAGGTCGGCGCCGTCGACGAGTTCGTCGGCGCGGCCGTGCGTTTCGCGAGCGACGAGGACGCTGTCCGTAGCGGTTCCTCGACCCCGGTGCCAGCGCACGACGGCGACGGCCAGAGCCGCATACAGTCCGTCGTCGACGCTGCCGGCGTAGACCCGCGGCACGGTCGACAGCAGCGCACGAGTGGTGGCGACGTCCAGTTCCACGGTGACGTCTGCTGTGGACGCGTGGGTGTCGAGTGCCGGATCGAAGTCGCGGATTCCGAGCGGCTGCTCGAAGTCCCCGATCCGGGCAGCAAACGACCGGGCGCGAGCCTCGGTGTCGCCGGCGCTCGCACGGTCGGCCAGCGCGGTGTTCCAGGTACGAACCGAGGTCGGCACCGGGTCGAGGCCCTCGCGGTTCCACCGCGCGGCGAGATCCTCGAGCAGGACGCGCCAGGACACGCCGTCGACGACGAGATGATGCGCGGCGATGAGCAGTGCGCCGCGCTCCTCCGGCGCGACAGGCGACAGGAACACCGCCTGCACCATCACTCCGGCGGCGGGATCGAGACGTGCTGCCGCGGAAGTGAGTTCGGCGCGCACCTGCGCATCCCGGTCGGTTCCCGGCGCGACCTCGCGCACCAGGGCGTCGAGATCGAGCGTCGTCTCGCGAGGCACGTCGAGTGCGTCGGGCGCGCCGTCACCGTCGGCGTCGACGAGTCGGGCCCGCAGGATGTCGTGGTGCGCGATCACGTCCGCGAGTGCCGTGGCCAACGCGGCGCGATCGGCTCCGACCGGTGTGTGCACGACGGTGGCCTGGCAGTAGTTGTCGTAGAAGCCGTCACGGATCGTCGCGGTCGCGAGCGGGGTCAGCGGCACAAGCCCGGTTCCGTCGTCCGTGACCTCCGGCGCGTCGCCGAGCGTGCGGGCCGCCGCTGCCAGGGCCGCGACGGTGCGATGGGTAAACAGATCCCGTGCGGTGACCGCGATTCCGGCGCGCCGGGCGCGGGAGACGACCTGCAGGGACATGATGGAGTCGCCGCCCAGAT
>NZ_LRRH01000020.1 GCF_001646785.1 Rhodococcus phenolicus | reverse complement strand
CTCCTCGACTAATGGGAGGTACCAAGCCTGGCCGTCCGGCAGACTTGGGCACCTGGTAACCGCTGGTGGATGAGCACTCTTCTCGACCGGACCGAGTGCCGAGTCCTGACGTCAGACCGTGCCTCCACCGGCGCACCAGGAGGTCTGCATCGCTGATGGGATGTCGTGCCCGGCCACGGTCGTGAGCACTCGACCATTAGTCCGCGAACCGACTTCCTGCAGGTTACCGCCGAACGCTCGACGAGCCGAGGAGGTGCGGAGTTGTTGTACATCGGAGACGACTGGGCCGAAGACCACCACGACGTGGAGGTCCAGGACGAACACGGCCGTGTGCTGCGGCGCGAACGACTCCCGGAAGGGATAGCGGGAATCTGCGGATTCGGTGAACTCGTCGGACGGTTCGCCGACGACGACACCGAGTTCTCCGACGTGCTGGTGTGCATCGAAACCGACCGCGGACCGTGGGTACAAGCCCTGCTCGCGGCCGGCTACACCGTGTTCGGTGTCGACCCGAAACAGGCTGCGCGGCACCGGGAAATCCTCGGCAGTTCCGGCGCCAAGAGCGACAAGGGTGACGCGCACGCCCTCGCCGACATGGTCCGTACCCGCCGTCATCAGTTGCGGGAGGTCGCCGCCGACTCCGAGGTCGCGGAGGCGGTCAAGGTCGTGGCCCGCGCACACCAGACGTTGATCTGGGAACGCACCCGCCACATGCTGCGGTTGAGGGTGGCGTTGCGGGACTACTTCCCCGCCGCGCTCGAGGCCTACACTCCGCTCGGATTGACCTCCGCCTCCGTGCTTGCCCTACTGGCCAAGGCCTCGACCCCGGACGCGGCAGCCGACCTCACTCTCCGGCAGATCACCGCCGCGTTGAAGGGCCGCCGTGACATCGAGACCAAAGCGGCGGCGATCCAGCAGGTACTGCGCGCCGAGCATCTCGGCCAGCCCGATCCCGTGACCACGGCGTATGCGGCGACGGTCCGGTCGCTCGTTGCGATCCTGACGACGCTGAACACCGAGATCACGAACCTCGAAAAGGAGGTGAAAGCCCATTTTGGCCGGCACCCGGACGCTGAGATCCTGCTCAGCCAACCTGGTCTCGGGGTCGTTCTCGGTGCCCGGGTGCTCGCCGAGTTCTTCGGATGCTCCCGGCCGCTACGTCAGTGCGAAGGCACGCAAGAACTACGCCGGGACCAGTCCGATCACCAGAGCGTCCGGGAAAACGCGCGTTGTCTCCGCCAGGCACGTACACAACGATCGGCTCGTCGACGCCCTGCACACGCAAGCCTCCTGTGCGCTTCTGCACGACGAGCAGGTCCGTGCTTACTACGACCAGCTCCGCACCCGCGATGTCGGCCATAACGCCGCTCTACGGCAGGTCGGCAACCGGCTCGTGGGTATCCTCCACGGCTGTCTCAAGACGCACACCGTTTACGACCAGGCGACCGCCTGGTCGCACCGTCAACACAGCATCGCTGCTTGACATCCGAGATCCAGGGATGTCTGACGTTCCGAGTCGTCGATTGGGGTACGTCGACAACTGTGAACCCGAGCCGATGCCGCGGCCCCGAAGAGATCGACGTGCTCGCCCGCACCTGTCGCGGTCGCTCAATCGGTGACCATGGCCTGAGCAGATATCTCCTTGAGTTTGGAGTTGGCCCACCGTAATTGCCGCAGTGTTTGAGGGTGGCAGCGTTTCGTGACGGCGAGCAGTTCCCGGTCGCCGAGCGCTTGGGCGGTCTGAGCCAGGATCTCCCAGTCCAGCGAGACCCCGGCAGCCTTGCGGTGGAGCTCGCGTAGGTCCCGTAGCAACAACAATGCCGGTGCGTGGTGCCGGCCGAGCAGCTCGCTGCCCTTCTGCCGTACCTTCGCAAGCATCGTCGGGTCACGGTCGGGCTCGGCATCGAGATCGAGCCCGTAATCCGTTCCCACCCAGGCTAGTTCGCGTACGTGTTGTTGCGACCATCCGGCAACATCGCGAGCGACATGGAAAATCTCATGGTCGACCTTGTGCCGATCGGAGACCTGCAGCAACTCCGCCGCCAGATCGTTCTCCGAGCGGTGCAGCTCCTGGATCGCCAGTGCCAGCTTGTTCACCTCGCACCTCCACGAGGATCGGGCAGTTGCTCGGCCGCGGTCGCGTCCGGGCCCCCGACGGTGTCGGGCACCCCTGCGCCGACCGGTTTCGACGCGGTCGTCGTCGGCGCTGCGGATGTGGTGCCGTCCCCGGCCCGGATTCGCTCGAGGCGGGCAGCGCCGCCTTTGAACAACGGTTGCTTCGACGCCGGGTCCCAGTCGGTGAGCGTGAGTTCGTTCGCGGCTCTCCCGTCCTCGCCGCCCGGTTCGTGCCCGGCGGGGGTGTCCCAGTAGCCGTAGTGGAACGGCAGGAACACCACGCCGGGACGGATGCCGCTGATCCGCAGCTTCGCTTCCACCCGGCCGCGGGGCGTGGTGATCCGCAGCAGGTCCCCTTCGGACCAGCCGTGCCGGTGCGCATCGTGTTCGGACATCTCCACCCACACTTCGGGCGCGGCCTGCTGCAGTTGCGGTGCCCGTCCGGTTTTGGTGCGGGTGTGGAAGTGGTACAGGGTGCGACCGGTGGTGAGGAAGTAGGGATAGTCGTCGGTCACCGTCTCGTGCAGCGGGAGATACTCGCCGGCCTTGATGATCGCCTTGCCGTACGGGTTCATCGCCTTGTACTCGGTCGGTTCCAGCGGCGCTCCGGTCACCATGTCCCGACCGTAGCTCTCGCAGTAGTCCGGGGAGGACCAGAACCGTCCGCCGGTGTAGAGACGTTCGGTGCCGTCGGGATGGTCATCGTTGCAGGGCCACTGGATGCCGCTGCCGCCGCGCAGCTTGTCGTAGGTGATGCCCGTGTAATCGCAGGGACGTCCGGCCGTGCACTTCTTCCACGCCTCGAAGGCCTCCTCCGGGGTGGACCATTTCACCAGCGGGGCGCCGTCCTTGTCCTCGAGTCCCAGCCGATGGGCGTAGTCGATGAAGATGTCGAGATCGGGCCGGGCCTGCCCCGGCGGCTCGACCGCTTGCTCCGACAGATGCACCGTTCGATCGACATTGGTGAACGTTCCGGTCTTCTCCCCCCACGTCGCAGCGGGGAGGACGACGTCGGCCAGTTGTGCGGTCTCGGACAGGAAGATGTCCTGCACCACCAGGAACAGCCGATCCTGCCCGAGGATCTTGCGGATGCGGTCGAGTTCGGGCAACGACACCGCCGGATTGGTGCCGTTGACATAGAGGAACCGGATCGAGCCGTCCTCGACGTAGCGCATCATCTGCATCAGATGGGTCGGCGCGGTGTAGTGCGGGATCCGCATCGGGTCGATGTTCCACACCCGGGCCAGATCCTGGACGTGGGCGTCGTTGGCCCAGTTCCGGAATGCCGGCAGGTCACCGTCGGCTCCGCATTCGCGGGTGTTCTGGGCGGTGGGCTGTCCGTTCATCTGCAGCACCCCGCAGCCCGGTTTGCCGAGCATGCCGCGCACCAGATGAACGTTGTTGACCTGTACCGCAGCCGCGGTCGCTTGATGCGACTGGTAGAAACCCTGCAACACCGTCGACAGCAGCCGCTTCGCGGTGCCGAGAATGCGGGCGGCGGCACGCAGATCCGCGACCGGCACATCGCACACCTCGGCGGCCTTCTCGGTCGGATAGTGTTCGAGTTGGCTCTGCAGTTCGGCGAAGCCGACGGTGTGGGCCTCGAGATAGTCTCGGTCGATCCACTCGTTGCGCACGATCTCGTGCAGCAACGCGTTCATGAGCATCACGTTCGTGCCCGGCCGGGGCGCCAGATGCACTGTCGCCGCCCGCGCCACCGGCGTCTGTCGCGGATCCACACAGATCACCGACGGTGGATTCGGCCCGGCGAGCCGATCGAGGATGCGCATCCACAGCACCGTCTGAGTCTCGGCCATGTTGTGTCCGTACAGGGCGATGACGTCGGCGTGGTCGATGTCGGTATAGGAGCCCGGCTGCCCATCACAGGCGAACGACTCCTTGAGTGCCGCAGCGGCCGTCGCCGTGCACAACCGGGTGTTGCCGTCCATGTGGTTGGTGCCGATGCCACCGTGGCCGATCAGCGCGAGAGTGTAATACTCCTCGAGGAACAACTGCCCGGTGGTGTAGAAACCGATCGAACTCGGCCCGCGTTCGTCGAGCAACTGTCCGGTGCGATCGACGACGGCATCCATCGCTGTGTCCCAATCGGTTTCCACGAGTTTGCCACGGCGCCGGATCAGTGGCCTCGTGAGCCGGTCCGACGAATGATTGGCCTGCCAGCCGAACAGATCCTTCGGGTCGAGCCGCCCGTGGTTGACCCGATCGACCGCCCGTCCACGCACCCCGACGATCCGTCCGTCCTTGACCGCGATGTCCAGACCGTCGCCGTTGGAATGCAGGATCGTCGCCGACTGCACCCATCGGTCGACGTCGTTGTCGGTCACCCCGTCGGCGAGGAAGGAATCGACCCGTGTCGGCCACACCTCCCCGGGGCCGTACGGGGTGCGTGTGCCCCAGGGATGTCCGATGCGATCCGTCGACGTCATAGCCTGGCAGTACCCACGACAGGAGCGGGCAAACGTCACCCCGGGGTGAATTACCTGCGCGGGTGCAATGGTTGCCGAAGTGCACGGACTGACGGAGGATAACGGCATGGATGCCCCGACCCGGTCTTCCCCTCGACGACGTCCGAAGAAGTTCGATCGGCAGGTCGACGCGGTGATGTGGGCTTCGCGGTCATTGGTGGGAATCGCAGCGGCCTCCGTGGCCGAGGTCGAGGATCGCGTGAGCATCCCCCAGCTGCGCATTCTGGTGCTCGTGGGCACGCGGGGTCCGCTCGGTCTCGGGGTCGTGGCGGATGAGCTCGGAGTCGATTCCTCCAATGCCAGCAGAGCGGTGGACAAGCTGATCAAGGCAGGATTGCTGGACCGGCGTGATTCTCCGGAGGACCGCCGCAAACTCGCCCTGACGCTGACGCCGTCGGGTGCAGCCCTCGTACAGACGGTTACAGACCATCGGCGTGACGCCATCGCCGCTGTGCTCAAACGGCTGACTGCCTCCCAACGCGACGGGCTCGCCGCTGCGTTCGACACCTTTGCCGTGGCCGCCGGCGAACCGGCCACCGACGATGCGCTGACATTGTTGTGGCCGATCCACCCGTGATCGGATGCCGCGATGGGTCCGAGATTACCTTCGCGGCATCGACTCCGGACCTGCTGACCCCGAGGCAGCCGTCCCTCCACGCGTTCTGAACAGCTCGCCGATTCACGGCGGTATCGGGGGCCGACACCGGTGGCGAACCGCTCTGGGTTCACACGTGCTGTGTGGTCAAGTCCTCGATGGGAGCTGAGGCAGCGTTGGATTTGACCGAGGCAATCCCGTTCCGAGCCGCCACCTTTGAGGTGTAGCCCTGACTGGCCGCGATGATGGCGCCTCCCACGTGAGAGCCGTTCGCCGACTGGACACCACCGAAGTGACGCGTGTCGCCACGGCCCCGAGAACCTCTCACCGAAGGTGAGGGCCGCTACGGATACTTCTACGAGTCGGTCCCCCTCGATGTCGCGCGCGCCGATCAGGCGATGCTGGCGATGGAGATGAATGGTGCGCCCCTACCGGTGGAACACGGCGCGCCCCTGCGCGTCCGGCTGGAGAACCAACTCGGCTACAAGATGGTCAAGTGGGTCACGGCCATCGAGTTCATGAACGATGTCGGTTCCATCGGCATGGGTCAGGGTGGGTATCGCGAAGATCAACTGCACCACTCGAATTCGGCGGCGATCTGACCGGCGAGCCCGGGAATCGGGCACGTCGTCCCGGCTCGGAACGCGACGGCGATGACCCACCGGTCCACCAGGGCGGCCATCGAGCGTCGGATACTCACGGCAGTCGGCAGTCCAGTCTGTACGGCTGGTCCGATCGACGCGCCTGCAAGCGCTACTGCGGCTGCTCGCGGGTCAGCGGGGCGATACTGTCGATCTCCGGGTACGCCTGCCCCCCTGCCGACACAGCACCACGCGGCAGTGACCGCTGGACCGGTCCCGCCCGGCCGTCGCCTCCGGGTGCAGGCACCGTTCCGAACCGTGTCTGCTGCTGCAGGCAGCACCGTCCGTTCGTCGATTGCGAGGCCGACGCCGGTGGACGGCTCATCGTGCGGTGGGCTCTGTGGGTGGTGCCTACCGCCGGATGCGGTGGGCCGCGACCGCTGCGGTCGCGGCGAAGACGGGCACGGCGGCCCACATGGTGCGGCGGTGGGGCACCCACATTCGTCGCGGCGGACTTTCGGGCCGCTGCGCGGCAAGCGGAGTGCCGCCGATCGCGGCGGCGAGGACCTGCGCGGCGTGCAGCGGCGCAGCGTCGTCGGTGAGGTCGCGAATCTGGGTGCGGCAACTGAAACCGTCGGCGACCACCAAAGTATCGGTGGCTTTGCTGCGGATGGCGGGCAGGAGAGTGTCCTCGGCGCACGCGACGGAAACATCGTAGTGGCCACGTTCGAAACCGAAGTTCCCGGCGAGTCCGCAGCAGCCCGCGTCGAGGACCGTGGTGTCCACGCCCGCGGCCTCCAGGGACTTCTCGTCGGCGCCGGGATCGAGGACGGCGTGTTGATGACAGTGCGGCTGGATGATCGCGGAGATCTTCTCGAGCTGCGGGGGCGTCCAGCCGGCGGCCTTGTGTTGCAGAAATTCCCCGAGAGTGTAGGTCTGGGCGGCGAGGCGCCGCGCGTCCTCGTTGCCGTTCAGCAGTTTCGGCAGGTCGGAGCGGAACACGGCGGCGCAGCTCGGTTCGAGGACCACCACGGGGGTGCCGGTTCGCAGCGCCGGCGCCAGCACCTGCAGGGTGCGGGTCAGCACGTTCTGTGCGGTGGCGAGTTGGCCGGTGGAGATCCAGGTCAGCCCGCAGCACACGGTCTGCTCGGGGACCTCTACGGTGAAGTCGGCAGCCTCGAGGACTGTGACGGCGTCCTTCGCGATGTGGGGATCGAAGTTGTTGGTGAAGGTGTCCGGCCACAACAGCACGGTTCCCCGGCCCCGGGGCGCGGGGTGGGGTGCGCGATGCGCCCACCAGTCGGTGAATCGTTGCCGGGCGAATCGGGGAAGGGGGCGGCGCCGGTCGACACCACCGGCAATCTTGATTGGCCCGGCCAGTGCGGGGTTGTGGGTGAGGGTGTTGACCAGTGCCGGGGCGGCGGAGGCCAGGCGCGCCCACATCGGGAGCCAGCCCATCGAGTAGTGCGCCGGGGGGCGCAGTCGATGCCGGTAGTGGTGGGAGAGGAATTCGGCCTTGTAGGTGGCCATGTCGACGTTCACGGGGCAGTCGGACAGGCATCCTTTGCAGGCCAGGCACAGATCGAGGGCGTCGCGCACAGCGGTCGATCTCCAGCCGTCGGTGATGACATCGCCCTGGAGCATCTCGAACAACAGCCGGGCCCGGCCCCGGGTGGAGTGTTCCTCCTCGCCGGTGGCCCGGTAGGACGGGCACATCACCCCCGATTCGTGGCCGCGGCACTTGCCGACGCCGACGCAGCGGGCCGCGGCCCGGCTGAACCGGTGCTGATCGTCGGGGTAGGCGAAGACGGTGGCCGGTTCGAGCGGCAGGTAGTGCACTCCTTGCCGCAGGTTGTCGTCGAGGCGGTAGGGGTGGACGATCTTGCCGGGATTCATCCGATCGCCGGGGTCGAACACGGATTTGAGGGTCTCGAAGGCGGTCACGATGTTCGCGCCGAACATGATCGGCAGCAGCTCGGCGCGGGATTGCCCATCACCGTGCTCCCCGGACAGCGACCCGCCGTAGTCGACGACCAGGTGGGCGGATTCGATTGCGAAGGACCGGTACTTCGCTATGCCCTCGGCGGTGCGTAGGTCGAACGGGATGCGGGTGTGTACGCAACCGTGGCCGAAATGCCCGTACAGGGAGGCGGTTCCGTAACCGTAGGTGGTCAGCAATTCCCGGAAGTCGCGCAGATAGTCTCCGAGCCGGGCCGGGGGGACGGCAGCGTCCTCCCAGCCCTCGTGGGTTTCCGGGTCGTTCGGCGGATAGGCGGTGGCGCCGAGACCGGCCTCGCGGGCGGCCCACACCTGCTTCTCGTGGTCGGGATCGTCGAGGAGTTTCGCGTGCGGGGTGACCGAGCGGAGGTCCTCGATCATGGCCCGGGCTGTGCGATCGGCGGCGTCTTTGCTGTCGCCGTTGAATTGCACCATCAACCACGCGCTGCCGTCGGGTAGTTCCCGTAGGGCCGCGGCGGCGAGGTGCTGGCTGTGCTCGAGCTGGACCAACCGGTGATCGATCCCTTCGAGGGCGGCCGGAGAATGTTCCAGGATCCGGGGGACGGCGTCGGCGGCGGCGCAGATGTCGTCGAACCCGAGCAGGACCAACGAGTTCGCGGCCGGAACCCGCACCAGGGACAGTTCCGCCCGCAGCACGGTGACCAGGGTGCTTTCCGAGCCGACGAGCAGGCGGGCGACGTGAAAATTGTTCTCGGGCAACAACTGGTCGAGGTTGTACCCGGACACCCGTCGGGGAATATCGGGATACCGCGCCCGGATGTCGTCGGCGTAGCGGTCGCGCAGTTCCCGCAGCGCGGCATAGATTTCCCCGGCCCGGCCACCGTCGGCGACGATCCGGTCGACGTCGGTGTCGGGGGTCTGCTGCACCCACATCCGGTGCCCGTCGTAGGTGAGGATCTCCAGGCGGCGGACCGAATCGGCCATCTTCCCGTAAGCCTGCGCGGTCGAGCCACAGGAGTTGTTGCCGATCATCCCCCCGATCGTGCACGAGACGTGCGTGGACGGTTTCGGCCCGACCATCCATCCCCACTTGGCTAGGTGGTCGTTGAGGCGGTCGAGGGCGATGCCGGGTTGCACCACCAGGGCGCCGGCCTCGATATCCAACGATTCGATCCGGGTGCAGTATTTGGTCCAATCGATCACCACCGCGGTGTTGCAGCACTGCCCGGCCAGGCTGGTCGCGCCGCCACGGGAGAGGACCGGCACGTCGTGCTCCCGGCACACCGCGACCGCGGCTTCGGCGTCGTCCGGGGTGCGGGGGATCACCACCCCGATCGGAACCTGCCGATAGTTGGAGGCGTCGGTGGAGTACGCGGCCCGGGAACCCGGATCGAACCGTACCTCGCCAAGAACCGTGTCGCGCAGACGTTGCTCGAGGGCTCGGAACAGCGGGGTGGTACGGGTGTGGTCGACGGTCACGACAGCCTCCTTCAGGCGACCTGGAACGGGGCGATGTCCGGGGCCCGCAGTGTCAGTCCGTGTCCCGGCGCGTGCGGGTCGGGTCGCACGCTGCCGCCGGTGGGATCGAACGCACCGTCGAAGAACCGCTGTTCGATCCGGACGTGGTCGTGGAACCACTCCAGGTGTCGCAGGTTCGGGATCGTAGCGGCGGCGTGGGCATGCGCGTGCGGGGCGCAGTGCCCGGAGATCTCCAGGTTGTGGGCGGCGGCGACGGCGGCGACCTTGAGCCAGTCGGTGATGCCGCCGCAGCGGGTGATGTCGGCCTGCAGACAGTCCACCGCCCCCGCGGTGCACATCCGCTCGAAGTAGGCCAGGTCGTACCCGTATTCACCGGCGGTCACATCCGGGCGCACAACCTGCCGGATCCGGGAAAGTCCGTCGAGGTCGTCGGAGGAGACGGGCTCTTCGAACCAGACCACGTTCTCCTCGGCGGACTCCGCAGCCAGCCGGACCGCTTGTTTGCGCCCGTAGGCGCCGTTGGCGTCGACGTACAGTTCGGTGTCCTCCCCGATGATGCGGCGAGCCTGCCGGATCCGGTCGAGGTCCCGGTCGGTGCGGGTGCCCCACCCCTGGCCGATCTTGATCTTCACCCGCGGGATGGACTGCTCCTGCACCCAGCCGGACAGTTGCGCCTCGAGTTGACGGCGGCGGTAGGTGGTGAAGCCTCCGGACCCGTACACCGGCACCTCGACCGCGGCCGGGGCGCCGAGCAACCGATGCAGCGGCACTCCCCACAGCCGGGCTTTGAGGTCCCACAGGGCGAGATCGACCGCGGACAGGGCGCATCCGGCGATCCCGGGTCGGCCGGCGTTGCGGATCGCCCGGACCATGTTCTCGTGCAGACCGGGCACGTCTACCGGGTCGGCGCCGGTGACCAGGTCGGCGAGGATCCCGGCGACCACCGCCGCGGCCGCGGCCGGGGCGTAGGTCCACCCGGTCCCGACCTGCCGGCCGGCGGACACCTGCACCAGCACCAGGGTGGTGGACTGCCAGGCCAGGGTGCCGTCGGCCTCGGCGGTGTCGGTGGGGATGGTGTAGGCGGCCGCCGTGACTGCGGTGACCGGGGTGTCGATCATGAGCGTCGTCCAGCGCTCAGTCGCGGTGGTGCGGCAGGAATTCCTGCGCCTTGGTCTTGATCCCGGTTTTGATGAAGCCCCAGGAGTCTTCGTCACCGCCCAGGACGGCAGCAGCAGCGGAGGTGAACTGATCCCACGTCGCATGCGGGGGGATCGGGGGCATGTCGGGGTCGGTATGGACATCCAAGACGGTGGGCCGATCCGCCGCCAGAGCCTCGTCCCAGACACCGGCGATTTCGCCGGGGTCGGTGACGGTGTGTGCCGCCAGACCCAGACCGGCAGCGAAAGCCCCATAGTCGACATCCGGAAGCGTTTGGGAATCCACGAATTTGGGAGATCCGGCCATGGCTCGCATCTCCCAGGTGACCTGGTTGAGGTCGTTGTTGTGCAGGATCGCGATGATCAGTCGCGGGTCGTCCCACTGTTGCCAGTAGCGCTTGACGGTGATCAGTTCCGCGAGTCCGTTCATCTGCATGGCCCCGTCCCCGGCGAAGACGATCACCGGGCGGGCGGAGTGGGCGAACTTGGCGCCGATCCCGTACGGAACACCGGGGCCCATGGTGGCCAGGGTGCCCGAGAGGGAGCCCCGGATGTGACCGCGGAACCGTAGTTGACGGGCATACCAGTTCGCCGCTGAGCCGGAGTCGGCGGTGACGATCACATCGTCGGGCAGACGAGGGGACAGTTCGGCGAACAGTCGCTGCGGGTTGACCGGATCCGCGTCCACCTGCGCTTGCATCTGCATTGTTTCCCACCATCGGGTCACGTTCGCCTCGATCGTGTCCCGCCAGGACCGGTCGGTCTTGCGGTTCAGGTGCGGGATCAGGGCCCGCAGCGCCGTTTTCGCGTCGGCGACCAGGTTGACCGCGTTGGGGTAGCGCATCCCGATCATCCGGCCGTCGATGTCGATCTGCACGGCGTGGGCCTGGTCGTAACCGGGCAGGAACTGGGTGTACGGAAAGCTCGATCCGATGGTCAGCAGGGTGTCGCAACCGGACATCATCTCGTACGACGGGCGGGTGCCGAGGAGGCCGATGGATCCGGTGACCCACGGCAACTCGTCGGAAAGCACATCCTTACCCAGCAGGGCTTTGGCGACGCCGGCGGCGAGCAGGTCGGCGACCTGCTCGATCTCCTCGTGCGCACCGCGGGCGCCCTGACCGACCAGCAAGGCCACCTTGCTGCCGGCATTGAGGATCTCCGCCGCCCGCACGACCGCCCGATCGTCCGGGGTGATGGTGGGCCAGTCGATCCCCACGCTCGAGGGCACCATCTTGAATTCGTGCGTGGGCGGGGTGTAGTCGAGTTCCTGCACGTCCGCAGGAATGATCACGGCGGTGGGGGCGCGCTGGGTCAGCGCGATCCGGATCGCGCGGTCGAGAACATTGGGCAGTTGTTCGGGAACGGTGACCATCTGCACGTAGTCGCCGGCGACGTCCTTGTACAGGCCGAGCAGATCCACCTCCTGCTGGTAGGAGCCGCCCATGGCGGTGCGGTTGGTCTGTCCGACGATCGCCACGACGGGCACGTGGTCGAGTTTGGCGTCGTAAAGGCCGTTGAGCAGATGCACCGCACCGGGCCCCGAGGTGGCGATGCACACGCCGACCCCGCCGCTGAACTTCGCGTAGCCGGTCGCCTCGAACGCACTCATCTCCTCGTGCCGGGCCTGGATGAACCGGGGCGGATCGTCCGCGCGTGTCCAGGCGGCGAGGATGCCGTTGATCCCGTCCCCGGCGTACCCGAAGACATGCTCGATCCCCCACGTGCGCAATCGCGCGAGTAGGTAGTCGGCCACGTTCTGACTGGGCATCGGAAGGCCCTCCTCGCAGATGGTGACGGGCCGGCCCGTGAACGTCCGGGTCTCGGGGCTGCCGGGTCGGCGAGGGGACATCGTTCGGGCTCCATGCCCGGATATCCGAAAAGTTCAGCGGGCTGTCTCCTTCCATCTCTACGCGCAAAGGTTGCGATAGCGCAAGGGCTGAGGGAAAGATCGGTGTATTTCGGCGGTCTTGTCCGCGTGGCTCGAGTGTCGTGATCTTCCTGATCATTCGGAGTTCGTGGTTTGAGTGTCCGGCCATCGGGAACCCGAGACAGGACAGTTGTTTGCGTAGACGCAAACATTGCTGAGTGAGAAGAAGGTGGCAGTGCCCCCACGTGGTGCCGGTGCGCTCTTTCCTCCGCACGTGCTGCGGGAGTACGCGCTGATCGCAGACGGTGAGCGCGGCGCCCTGATCGGCCCGCGCGGGGACATCGCGTGGCTGTGCGTGCCGACCTGGCACGACGGGGCAGTGTTCTCGGTGCTGCTCGGCGGTCCCGGCGTCTACGCCCTCGCCCCGACCGAGGACCGGTTCACCTGGGGCGGTTTTTACGAGCAGGGCACCTTGATCTGGCGCAGCCGCTGGGTCACCACCACCGGAATCATCGAATGCCGCGAGGCACTGGCCTTCCCCGCGGATCCGCACACCGCGGTACTTCTGCGCCGCATCCTGGCCGTCGACGGGGATGCGCAGGTCGCTGTCGGGCTCGACGTGGCCGCCGACTTCGGCGCTCACCCGATGCAGCAGAGCGGCCACCGGGACGGCATCCGAACCCTCCGCGCCGGGGCGCTACGACTGCGCTTCTCCGGTGCCCCGGCGGCACGTGTGCGCCACGGCCGACTCGAGGCGGTCCTCGACGTCCCGGCCGGGCACCATCACGATCTGGTCCTCGAACTCGGCGACCGGACCCTCCCCCGCGAACTCCCGGACCCGGACCGGTTGTGGGAACACACCGAACACGCCTGGCACACAGCGATTCCACAGATCGACGGGTCTCTCGCCGACCGCGACGCGCAACACGCCTACGCGGTGCTGCGCGGGCTGACCAGCAACACCGGCGGCATGGTCGCCGCCGCCACCACCGCCTTGCCCGAGCGCGCCGAGCAGGGCCGCAACTACGACTACCGGTACTGCTGGATCCGAGATCAGTGCTACGCCGGGCAGGCCGTCGCCACGGCCGGACCCCATCCGCTGCTCGACGACGCCGTCGCCTTCGTCTCCGGCCGGCTGCTCGCCGACGGACCCGGACTCAAACCCGCCTACACCGTAGGCGGTGGCCGCGTCCCGGACGAAACCGTCCTCGACCTGCCCGGCTACCCCGGTGCCGACCCCCGCACCGGGAACTGGGTCAACGACCAATTCCAGCTCGACAGTGTCGGGGAGGCGCTACTGCTGCTGGCCGCCGCCGACCGGCACGACCGGCTCGATCGGCCGCACTGGAAGGCCGCCGAGATCGCGGTGTCGGCGATCGAACAACGCTGGCGAGAACCCGATGCCGGAATCTGGGAGCTGGACAACCGGCACTGGGCGCACTCGCGGCTGATCTGCGCGGCCGGCCTGCGAGCGATCGCTGCCGCCGCGCCGACCTCGCAGGCGGCGCACTGGTCCCGGCTCGCGGACCTGCTGGTCACCGAGACCGCCCGGGGGTGTCTGCATCGCACCGGCCGCTGGCAGCGCACCCCCGACGACGACCGGGTCGATGCCGCGCTCCTGCTACCGGCGATCCGCGGCGCTCTTTCCGCCGCCGATCCCCGCACCGCCCTGACCCTGGCGGCTGTGCGCAGCGAACTCGGCCGCGACGGCTACGTCTACCGGTTCCGGCAGGACGAGCGGCCCCTCGCCGAGGCCGAGGGGGCCTTCCTGCTCTGCGGTTTCATCATGGCCCTGGCCGAACACCAACAAGGTCATCAAATCGATGCGGTGCGCTGGTTCGAACGCAACCGCGCCGCCTGCGGGCCCCCAGCCCTGTTGACCGAGGAATTCGACGTCATCGAACACCAGTTGCGGGGCAACCTTCCCCAGGCGTTCGTCCACGCTCTGCTGCTCGAATCCGCGCACCGTCTCACCCGTCCGTGGCCATCGGAGCGGTGACCACCGCATCGTGGAAGGAACCTCATGGTCAAGAGCACACCGGCATCCGGGCGCGTCGTCGTGATCACCGGTGCCTCCGGCGGCATCGGCCGCGCCGTCGCCCGCACCTTCGCCACCCGCCGCGACAAGATCGCCCTCCTCGCCCGCGGAAGGGCGGGCCTCGAGCAAGCCGTCCGGGAGGTGCAAGAGGCCGGGGCGGTCGCCCTGGCGGTCCCCACCGACGTCGCCGATCCCGAGCAGGTCGAGCGGGCCGCCACCACCGTCGAGAACACCCTCGGCCCGATCGACATCTGGATCAACGTCGCCTTCACTTCCGTCTTCGCCCCGTTCACCGACATCACCGCGGCCGAATACACCCGGGTCACCGAGGTCAGCTACCTCGGTTACGTCTACGGCACCAAGGCCGCACTGACCCGCATGCGGCCTCGGGACGCGGGCACCATCGTGCAGGTCGGCTCGGCCCTCGCCTACCGCGGTATCCCGCTGCAGAGCGCATACTGCGGCGCCAAACACGCCGTTCAAGGATTCCACGAGGCCCTACGCTGCGAGTTGCTGCACGACAAATCCCGCATCCGGGTGACGATGGTGCAGATGCCCGCGGTCAACACACCACAGTTCTCGTGGGTGCTCAGCCGGCTGCCGAGGCAGGCGCAACCCGTGCCGCCGATCTTCCAACCCGAGGTCGCTGCCCGCGCCGTGCTCTACGCCGCCGAGCACCCTCGCCGCCGCGAGTACTGGGTCGGGGCCAGCACCGCTGTCACCCTCGCCGCCAACGCGATCGCGCCGGGTCTGCTCGACCGGTATCTCGCCGTCACCGGGTTTTCCTCCCAGCAAACCGACCGGCCCCGACACCCGCACCAACCGCAGAACCTCTGGCAGCCCGCCGACGACACCGACGGCCACGATTTCGGCGCCCATGGCATCTTCGACGAGAAGGCCCATGCCCGCAGCGGGCAACTGTGGGCCTCCGAGCACCACGGATTGCTCGGCGGCGCTGCCGGGGTGCTCGCTGGTGCGGTCACCATCCTGCTGGTCCGGCAGCGACGAGGATGACCGCGCGTCTGCTGATACCAGTTCGTCTCGGCTGTGCACTGCTGCAGCTGAGCGCCCCGAACCTGGTACCCGCTCGTGTGCTCGCAGAACCGCTGCGTCGCCGGGAGCAGCTGGTGGTGCGCCTGCTCGGTGTTCGGCATCTGCTACAGGCCGCGGTCACCACCGCGGTGCCCACACCGGCGGTGCTGCGGCTCGGCGCGGGCGTCGACGCCGCGCACGCGGCCAGCATGATCATTGCGGCCCTCGATCGGCGCCGCCGCCGGACTGCGGTCGCAGAGATGCTGTGCGCCGGCAGTTTCGCCGTAGCCGGACTGCATGCCGCTCGCGCCGCTGTCCGGCCGGCAGCTCAGTGAACGGGGGGCCACAACAACGTGAGAACGTCCCCGTCGATCGGTTCGCCTGCGGCCGCGGCGAACCGGCGCAGCGCCGCCGCCAATCCATCTCGGTCCTCGGGCGTCATGCGCTCGAGAACCCCCGAAATCGCTTGCCTACGATGCGTGCTGACCCGATCGACCAGTTCCTGACCGGCGGCGGTGAGCGTCAGAGTCAGATTCCGCCGGTCGTGCGGCGCGTCGCGCCGATCCAGTAACCCGGCCTTGATCAGGCGGTCCACCGCCCGGGAGGCGTTGGACGGGTTCACTCCCAGCGCGTCGGCCACTGCAGCCAGATTCAGCGGACCTCGGGTATCGACCATCACCAGAATCCGTAGGTGCGGCATCGTGACAATGTCTTCGACCTCGGCGACCGAGGCTGCCGCGATGCCCACCAGCGCCCGCGAGGCCCACAGCACCGCGTCCACCTGCTCGGTGAACCGGTGTCCTGGCTCCGCTTGCTGTCCTCGCGCCGCGTTCATACCCGAAATCCTGCACCCGAACATTGCGCAACCGCAACCATTGCGCGGTTGGGTGTGGGTGGTTCCTCGCCTCCCCCGCACGGGGCACCGTCGCCGGCGGACGCCCGAGCTCCACCGAAGAGTTCGCAAAAGGAATGGCCGGAGGAAATTCTCCGAGGACTCGCTCGCATGGGGCAGCGCCGGATCCACCGCCAGGTACGCGCCATGGGCGACCGTTGATGCCGTACGTCCAGGGTCGGCCCTCCCCGTCCTACAGCACCGTCTACTCCATCGCCTCCGATCTCGACCCGAGCTGCTCACTCCTCGCCCATCAGCACCCCAGTCCGCGAGACAGCTCCAGTTCCGTCCGGTGCACCGCCGACACCTGAACCGGATATGGCAGATCATCCACACCCCGGCCGAGGTGCTGGCCCTCGTCCCGGCCGACACCCCGGACCCCGGTGCGGCCCTGGCTCGCGGCGGCCTCGACTCACTCCCGCGCCGCGCCCGGCTACAGCGTCAGTCTCGGGGCCCCGACCCCGGGCAACTCCGTGGCGTTGCGGCAGGCGACCTGGGCCACAGCCGACCCGAACTGGCCGATCCCAGCTCGAAGGCCGCTCCCGTTTCAGGTTTGCGCCCGGCCGACACGAGGGGAAGATTCACGGCCGTGTGCTCCGCATCGACGTCGGACAGGTGCGGGCGTCGATGTTCAGTCTGTACCTCTACCGACAGGATCTCCGCCTGCGTTCGCGCTCGGTGAGCAGCGGCCCTCGATTCCGGAGTGAGGCCCGGGCTGGTCGTCACGTCTGTGCCCAGGCGGTGAACAGATCGAGATCGGGCGCTCGCTGGAGATCGTGCAGGAGCACGCTCTCAGTCCTATCGACCCGCCTCCCCATCCCCTCCCCGAAACCCACCGGAATTCCTCCCGGCTCTGGGCGCCCAGAGCACCGACGTACTCTCCGCCGACGCAGAGTCCCCATGAGCCCTTCGAAGGTATGCCCGGTGGCGGTCGACCCAGGCCGGAAGACCTATAACGTCGGCGGGCGAAAGACCCTGGATCTTCCGCCGAAAGACCACTGTTTTCCCAGCGGGGAAAGCTCCGTGCCCGACGGGACCGGGGGCGTTCTTTTCGGATGCGCGCCTCGCGGCGATGCCCCGGAAAGACCGTCCACCAGGGATTCCACCGCCCAATCCAGGCACCGGGGGCCGGCCCAGCCGAAGAGAGGTACGAACGTACCGAAACAGTCTCTGACCAGCACAAACTGGACGATGGTCTGAGTAGCTTCCGTCCACGACCGTGATGTATAACCATTCGGGGGATATCAGTTTGTGATCTTTCGCACATCGGACCGATGTCGATCGGTCACACCACACCTATGCCATACCCAACAGTTCCCAGGGGGAACCGGACCGTACGCGGCCGGCTGGGCTTACGGAAGGCCGAATTTTTGCTGCTCCCGATGTCACCCACCGACTCGATGTTTCTGCTCGGCGAATCGCGCGACCACCCGATGCACGTCGGGGGCCTCGCCCTGTTCGAACCGCCGGAAGGCTCCGGCCCCCAGCAGCTGCGTGCGATGCTCGACGCAGCGCTCGCCCGCCCCGCCGTGGCTCCCCTCCTGCGCAGGCGGGTCACACGATCGATCACCTCGCTGGGACAGTGGGGCTGGGACACCGACACCGACGTCGACCTCGACCACCACATCCGCCACGACGCACTGCCCGCTCCCGGCGGGATCACCGAACTGTTGACGCTGACCGCCCGCCTGCACGCCACCCCGCTCGACCGCAGCCGCCCGCTGTGGGAGATGCATCTGATAGAAGGACTGGACGACAACCGATTCGGGGTGTACTTCAAGATCCACCACGCCCTCGCCGACGGAGTGGCCGCGATGTCATTGCTGCACGGTGCACTGAGCGAGGACCCCGAGGCGTCCGGCATGCCCGCCCCCTGGGAACCACCGGTCCGCAAGCGCCCTCCACTCCGCCTGGTCCCGGACGTTCCCGCCGACAATCCCGGCGCCGGCCTCCTCGACCTGCCGACAGCGGCCGTGCGCACCGCCCGCGCCGCCCTCGGCTTGGCCCGCGGCACCCTGGGCGAGGCCGCCGGCATGCTGCCCGCCATTGCCGGCACCGCGGACCGAGCACTCCGGCGCCGCGGCGGCCCGCTCACCGTCGCCGCACCGAAGTCCCTGCTCAACGTGCCCATCGGCGGGGCCCGGCAGTTCGCGGGCCGATCCTGGCCGATCGAGCGCCTACGCCTGGTCGCCAAATGCGCCGACGCCACCATCAACGATGTGGTGCTCGCGATGTGCGCCGGCGCGCTGCGCACCTATCTCGGCGACCTCGGCGCGCTACCCACCGATCCCCTGATCGCAATGGTGCCCGTCTCCCTCCGCGACGAGAAGCAGACCGCCACGGCGGGTAACGGGATCGGGGTTCTGATGTGTGATCTCGCCACCCATCTTGCCGATCCCGCGGAGCGGCTCGAGACGGTGCGTACCTGCATGCGTGACGGCAAGGATTGGATGCGTACCCGCAGTTCGGCGCAGATTCTCGCGATGAGCGCGCTCGGCACCGCGCCCACCGAAATCACCCAGCACCTGGGAGGGCTTCGAACCCCGAGCCGCCGGTCTCCCGATTCCGATCGCACGCGGGCCTCGCTCTCGGCTCCGGTGTGCCGGTCTCCGCACCCGTATTGATGCTGACCGGCTCGCTCGCCCTGTGTGCGCTGGTGGTCGTACTCACCGTGGTCTGCGTCGGTCTCGCCACCCTCATGATCTGATCGATCCACGTCCCACAGGACTTTCACGTATGAACGCACCGCCCACGCGGATGACCGCTTCGGTGAGCGCCCCCTTTCCTGCGAGGGCACCAGCGACCCGACTTCGGCAGCGGAAGGGGCGAACCATCAAAACCCGCAATCCACCACAGATCGCAGCGCTGCGAGGCGTCGGCCCGAACCGGGGGTCGGACAGCGTGACACAGGGCATGGTGCAGTGGTTCGACAGTGAAAAGGCTTCGATTCATCGCCCCGGACGACGGCCTCTGCCGACGTCGTTCGTGCCGAGAGCAGACGTACCTGCCGGCGGGGCCGAAGCGTCGACGAGCCGAGCCGGGCACTGCCGCGGGCGGCGATCCGTCAGCATGTCCTGAACTGAAGGATCCGTCAGCATGTCCTGAACTGAAGCAGGGGGAGGTAGCTCCGGCGACCATATTCGCGCACGGGATGTGCGCATAGACTGCCCACTCATGTCCGGGAATCCAGCATTCGACCACCTCATCCAGTCGCTGGTCGCTGCGGTGGGCCGACCCACGTTCGAACGCGGGAGGCGCTACGCCGAGTCGGGCGCGGTCGTCGACTGCGGATTCGACGAGGACAATCTCGTCGGTTTCGGAAGGATCGCCGGCACACGGATGTACCAGACCGTCGTTCAGCTCCGCCCCGGACCACAGGGACTCGACTTCGAGTACGGAGAATGCTCGTGCCCGGTCGGCTACAACTGCAAGCACACCGTAGCGCTTCTACTCACATTGCTTGCCCCGCAGGAGGATGCAGCTTCCATCGCTCCCCCGTGGGAAGCACAGTTCGAAGCGATTTTCGAGGACCACGACACCGGCCCCGGGGTGCCCCTCGCGCTGCAACTGGCGTTGGCGCAGCGAGCACACGCTCCCGCGCCCGCACTCACCGCCCGGGTGCTGCGCCCCGGGCGTACCGGGTGGGTGTCCGGCAACATCTCCTGGCAGAACCTGGCCTACACCTACGACGTGAACAAGCAGCACCAGCAGTTGTTGCTCGAACTCGCGGCGCTGGCACACGCATCGACCCGGAATTACTACGGTTCCGCCCAGACCAACCTCGACCTGTCTGCGGTGTCGCCGCGACTGTGGTCGCTGCTCGACGATGCCCACCGTCTCGGGATCGAATTGCGCTACGCGAAGAAGAAGCACGGTTCGGTGCCGCCGCCGGGCACCGCGGATGTGCACGTCGACATTGCCGACTCGGGTGACGGCCTGACGGTCACCCCCGCCTTACGCCTCGGCGACGACGAGATTGCGACCGCGGTCGGGTTCATCGGTGCTCCCGCCCACGGCGTGATCCACCTTCCGCCGGGGGATCACAACGGTGCCGCGCCGACGGATCTGCCGTTCCGTCTCGCGCAGCTCCGCACCCCCGTCGTCGCAGGCATGCAACAGTTGCTGCAGAGCAACGGTGCCCTCACGGTGCCACCTGATCAGGTGCCGCGGTTCGTGACCACCTACTACCCGCGCCTGCAGCGGACAGCGACCGTCATTTCCGCCGACGGCTCGTTCACGGCACCGACCGTCACCGGGCCGAGGCTGCTACTGCACGTCGCGTTCCGTCCTCAGCATCGCGTCGATCTGCACTGGCAGTTCGCCTACGCCGTCGGCGACGGCGAGTACACGGTCGAGTTGTACGAACGTCTCGGCGACACCATCCGCGATCGCGACGTGGAGGACGCGCTGCTCGCCGGTATCCGGCCGGTGGTCGCCCCGTTCGGCCTGGAGAACACGATCGATCGGCGACTGTTCTCGCGTCTCACCTGCACAGGATTCGATACGGCCCGCCTGGTGTCCGAACTGCTGCCGCTGCTGTCCGGCCGTGACGACGTACAGGTGCGCGTCGAAGGCACCCCCGCCGACTACCGCGACGTCGGCGACAGCCTGCGAATCGGACTGTCCACCAAGGCCACGGCCGACTCCGACTGGTTCGATCTGGACATCACCATCGACCTCGACGGTGCAACCATCCCGTTCCGCGAGGTGTTCACCGCGCTCAGTGAGGGCGCGGCATATCTGATGCTGCCCGACGGGGCCTACCTGTCGCTGGACAAACCCGAACTGCAGCAGCTGCGCCGGCTCGTCGACGAAGCTCGCGCGCTGCGCGAGAACGACGATCCGGATCGTGTGCAGCTGAGCCGATTCCAGGCCGGTATCTGGGAAGAACTGGCGACGCTCGGTGTGGTCGACAAGCAGGCCGCAGCTTGGAAGAGGCAGGTGCAGGGACTCCTCGACGTGAGGTCGACAGCGAAGACCCGGGTGCCGAAGGCATTACAGGCGACACTGCGGCCGTATCAGCTCGATGGATTCCGGTGGTTGACGTTCTTGTGGACGCACGGGCTCGGCGGAATCCTCGCCGACGACATGGGCCTCGGCAAGACCCTGCAATCGCTTGCACTGGTCTGCCACGCTCGCGCGAAGCGACCCGCGGATCCCCCGGTTCTCATCGTCGCGCCGACGTCGGTGGTTTCGAACTGGGCTGCCGAGGCCCGGGTGTTCACGCCGGATCTGAATGTTGTCGCGATCACCGAGACGTCCGGAAAGAGCGGACTGCAGCTGGTCGAACGGCTCGACGGTATCGACGTCGTCGTCACGTCGTACACGCTGCTGCGCCTCGACATCGACGACTATCTCGACCGGGATTGGTCGATGCTGCTGCTCGACGAAGCGCAGTTCGTCAAGAACCACCGGGCGAAGGCCTATCAGTGTGTGCGGCAGATCGAGGCGCCGTTGAAGGTCGCGATCACCGGTACCCCGATGGAGAACAACCTGATGGAGTTGTGGTCGCTGCTGTCGATCACCGCGCCCGGCCTGTTCCCCCACCCGACGAAGTTCCAGGACTACTATCGCAAGCCCATCGAGAGCGGGAGCAACACCGAGCTACTGGTGCAGTTGCGGCAGCGCATCAAACCGCTGATGTTGCGTCGCACGAAGGAGCAGGTCGCCACCGATCTTCCGGAGAAGCAGGAGCAGGTGCTCGAGGTGGATCTCGCACCGAAACACCGTGCCCTGTACGACCGGCAGTTGCAGCGGGAACGGCAGAAGATTCTCGGGCTCGTGGACGACCTGGACAGCAACCGATTCACGATCCTGCGGTCGCTGACACTGCTGCGGCAGATGAGCCTCGATCCGGCCCTCGTCGACTACGCGCACAGCAAGGTCGGCTCCGCCAAGATCGATGCGCTGCTCGAACAACTCGACGACGTGATCTCCGGCGGACACCGGGCACTGGTGTTCAGTCAGTTCACCGGGTTCTTCGACCGTGTCCGGGCACGGCTCGACGCCGCCGGAATCGACTACCTCTATCTGGACGGCAAGACCCGCAACCGCGGCACGGTCCTCGAGGAATTCAAATCCGGACAGGCACCGGTGTTCCTCATCAGTCTCAAAGCCGGCGGATTCGGCCTGAACCTGGTGGAGGCCGACTACTGCTTCCTGCTCGACCCGTGGTGGAATCCCGCCACAGAGGCGCAGGCGATCGACCGCACCCACCGTATCGGGCAGACCCGCAACGTCATGGTGTACCGGCTGATCGCCCGCGACACCATCGAAGCGAAGGTGCGGGCGCTGCAACTCCGGAAGTCGGAGCTGTTCTCCTCCGTCGTCGACGACGGCGAGATGTTCTCCTCGACCCTCACGGCCGACGACATCCGCGCGCTGTTGGCGTGACCCCCTCGTGCGTGGTTCCGGTAGCGCCGGCTACCGGAAACACGCACGGGCGCGTCAGCGCAGCGGAATACCCAGCAGTGCGTCCACTGCGTCGGCGAACAGTCCCGGCGCGCCCGCGTCGTCCCCGCCGCGCTCGACCGCGAAGCGGGCCCAGCCGTCGAGAGCGTCGAGGGCCTTGGGGGTGTCGAGGTCGTCGGCGAGGTGCTGGCGCAGCCGGGCCACCACATCCTCGGCGGACGCAGCCGATTCCAAGGCCGCGGCCCGGCGCCACAGCGCCAGACGCGCCTCGGCGGCGGTGAGCACGTCGGCCGTCCACGCACGGTCCACTCGATAGTGCCCGGACAGCAGGCCCAGACGGATCGTGGCGGGGTCGACCCCTTCGCCGCGCAGCTTGGAGACGAACACGAGGTTGCCGCGGGACTTGGACATCTTCTCGCCGTCGAGGCCGATCATGCCGGAGTGCACGTAGTGCCGCGCGAACCGGCGGTCGCCGGACACCGCTTCGGCGTGGGCGGCGGAGAACTCGTGGTGCGGGAAGATCAGATCGCTGCCGCCGCCCTGCACGTCGAAGCCGGTGCCGATGCGGTTGAGGGCGATCGCGGCGCATTCGATGTGCCAGCCGGGTCGGCCGTCGCCGAACGGGGACGGCCACGCGGGTTCGCCCGGTCGCTGCGCACGCCACAGCAGCGCGTCGAGCGGGTTGCGCTTTCCGGCGCGGTCGGGGTCGCCGCCGCGTTCGGCGAAGAACCGCATCATCGTCTCGTGGTCGTAGCCGGATTCGTAGCCGAACTGTTCTGTGGCGTCGACCCGGAAGTACACGTCGGGGTACTGCTCGTCGTCGACGACGTAGGCGGCACCGGACGCGACGAGTTTCTCGACCAGCTCCACGACCTCGTTCACCGATTCGACGGCGCCGATGTAGTCGCGCGGCGGCAGCACCCGCAGCGCCTCCATGTCCTCGCGGAACAACGCGGTCTCGCGCATGCCGAGGACGACCCAGTCCTCGCCGTCCCGGTCCGCGCGTTCGAACAGCGGATCGTCGACGTCGGTGACGTTCTGCACGTAGTGCACGTCGTGGCCGGCGTCGCGCCAGATCCGGTTGACGAGGTCGAAGGCGAGGTAGGTGGCGGCGTGCCCGAGATGGGTCGCGTCGTACGGGGTGATGCCACAGACGTACATGGTGGCCGTGGCTCCCGGAGTGACGGGACGGACCGCCCGGTCGGCGGTGTCGTACAACCGCAACGGAGGTCCCTGACCAGGGACGGACGGGAGCGCGATATCGGACCAAGACTGCATGGCACGAGCCTAATGGAGACCTGCGTGTGACCTGGATCGAGGCCGGTGGTCGGTCAGAATGCGGGCCACGGAATGCGGCGCTCTCCGAGGGGCTTCGGCATGACCGGTCGCGCGAGCAGCGCCGTGATGCGCGCGCGCAGTGCCGCGACCTCGGCGCCGGTGATGTAGGCGCGCAACTCGTTGCCGAATTCGCCGTCGAGGCGCTGGGCGAGTTTCTCGAGGTCGGTGAGCAGTTCCGGGTCGACGGTGCTGCCGGCCCAGCCCCACAGCACGGTGCGCAGCTTGTTCTCCCGGTGCAGGCAGATGCCGTGGTCGACGCCGTACACGCCGCCGTCGAGCCCTTCGAGGGCGTGGCCGCCCTTGCGGTCGGCGTTGTTGATGATCACATCGAGCACCGCCATGCGGTTCAGGCGCGGGTCGTCGGCATGGACGAGCACGACGTCGGCGCCGTCGTAGTCGCGGGCCCGCAGGATCGGCAGGAAGCCGGTGGGGACGGCGTCGGCCGGGCACAGGTCGACCAGGTCGATGCGGCCGCCGGGTGCGTCCTCGGGGTCGGGGGTGTCGATCCACTGCTGCACCATGCCGGTGCCGAACGGCCCGTCGCGTAGCACGGTGACCGGGATGACACCCCAACCGAGCGCCTCGGAGATCAGGTACGAGGCGACCTCTCGTCCGGCGAGGGTGCCGTCGGGGAAGTCCCACAACGGCCGCTCGCCGCGGACGGGCTTGTAGACGCAACGGACCGCGGTGCCGTCGAGGGTCGCGTCGCACACGAGCGTGGCGTTGCTCGCGTGCACCACGCGGCCGACGACGGTCAGTTCGCCGCCTTCGAGCACGTCGCGGATGTCCGGGGTGCTCACCGGGTCAGGACTCCTCACCGAACCAGGATGCGGGATCGAAGCCCGGGGTGCGCAGGTAGCCGTTGGTCCGGATGCACACGTGCCCACCACCGTCG
The DNA here is from genome assembly GCF_001646785.1 of Rhodococcus phenolicus. Classification (GTDB taxonomy): domain Bacteria; phylum Actinomycetota; class Actinomycetes; order Mycobacteriales; family Mycobacteriaceae; genus Rhodococcus; species Rhodococcus phenolicus. Next base: position 120,869 of record NZ_LRRH01000020.1, on the reverse strand, counting down.
ATGGGTTCGCCGCACAGGGGGCACGGGGTGCGGCCGGCGGAGACGACCATTTCCGAGCGGGCCGCGAACTCGAGGGCCTGTTCGGGGGTGAGGAACACGCGCACGGCGTCGGGTCCGTCCTCGGTGTCGTCGAGGACGACGGACTCGTCGAGTTCGGCCTCGGTGACGGCGAGGAGCTCGACGACGACGGCGCTGCTGTCGGCGTCCCAGCCCAGGCCCATTGTGCCGACGCGGAACTCGGCGTCGATGGGGGTGATCAGCGGGCTGATGTCGATATCGGGATCGTCGGGCAGGTCGGTGCCGAACCGGCGGTGCACCTCTTCGAGGAGCAAGCCCATGCGGTCGGCGAGGATCTTCACCTGCTGCTTCTCGAGCATGACGCTCACCACGCGGGAGTCGTGCACGGCCTGCAGGTAGAACACCCGGTCGCCGGGCTCACCGACGGTGCCGGCGACGAATCTGTCCGGGGTCCGGAACACGTGTATCGCGCGGGCCATCGCACCTCCTCGAGTCGAATGCTTCGAATGTGCCGAACACTGCCATTATCCGCCGGACGCCGCCGCATCCGGGGTGTCCGCCGCCGGGTTCACCTCACCGCCGGGCACCGATTTCGGGGGGACGGCGAGGCCGGCCAGATCCGGGCCGGTGTCGTTGACGCGGAGTACGAACGGCCGGGTCTCGGTGTAGCGGACGACGCTGAGGGAGGCCGGTTCCGCGACGATCCGCTGGAAGCCGTCCAGGTGGGTGGCGAGTGCATCGGCGAGCACGGATTTGATGACGTCGCCGTGGCTGCACGCGACCCACACGACATCGCGGCCGTGCTGCTCGGTGAGCCTGATGTCGTGTTCGCGGATCGCGGCGACCGCGCGGACCTGCACCTGAGCGAGGCCTTCGCCGCCGGGGAACACGGCCGCGGAGGCGTGCTGCTGCACGACCTTCCACAGCGGTTCGCGCACCAGCTCGGACAGTTCCCGGCCGGTCCACTGCCCGTAGTCGACCTCGGCGAGCCGGTCGTCGACGATCGGTGTCAGACCGCGGTCGGTGGCGAGCGGGGTCACGGTCTGCAGGCAGCGCAGCAGCGGCGAGTGCACGATCTGGGCGATCTCCAGGCCGGAGAGCCGGGCGATCAGGCCCTTGGCCTGGATGTGACCGAGTTCGTCGAGTTCGACACCCGGGGAACGACCGGCCAGGACGTGCGAGGTGTTGGCCGTCGAACGTCCGTGCCGCAGCAGGATCACCGTCATGGAATCCAGACTAATGGGCCGTCGGTACCCGGGCGGGTCACCGCACCGCACGGTCCCGCCGTCACGGTGGACTCGGTCACGTGGCGGAGATCACACCGGTGCCCAGCAGGGCGAGCACGAGGACACCGAGCAGGATGCGGTAGCCCACGAACCAGTACATCGAGTGGTTGCTGACGAACTTGAGCAGCCAGGCGATCGCCGCATAGCCGACGCCGAACGCGATGACGGTGGCGACGAAGAGCTGCGGACCGGAGGCGTTGAGGCCCTCCCCTGCCGGTTCGAACGCGTCGGGGAGGCTGAACAGCCCGGACGCCAGGACGGCGGGGATGGCGAGCAGGAACGAGTACCGGGCCGCGGCCTCGCGCTTCAGGCCGAGGAACAGGCCGGCCGAGATGGTGCCACCGGAACGCGAGACCCCGGGGATCAGCGCCAGGGCCTGAGCGGAGCCCATGACCAGGCCGTCCCGCAGGGTCAGCTGTTCGATGCCGCGCTTCTTGGGGCCGTAGTACTCGGCGGCGGCGATGACCGCGGAGAACACGATGAGCATCGTCGCGACCAGCCACAGGTTGCGGGCGACGGTGCGCACCTCGTCTTTGAGCAGGATTCCCAGAATGCCGATGGGAATGGTGCCGAGCAGCACGTACCAGCCCATCTTGTAGTCGTGGTCGTCGCGTAGCTGCTTGTCGAACAGGCCGCGGAACCAGGCGACGAGGATGCGCCAGATGTCGCGGGCGAAGTAGACCAGCACGGCCGCTTCGGTGCCGAGCTGGGTGACGGCGGTGAACGAGGCGCCCGCGTCGGATCCGAAGAAGATCTCGGAGACGATGCGCAGGTGCCCCGAGGAGGACACCGGCAGGAATTCGGTCAGGCCCTGAACGATGCCGAGCACGATCGCCTGTATCCAGGTCATGGATTCGCCGATCATGCGGCGACCTCCCCGTGGGCGTGACTGCAGGGGCGCGTGGTGCGATCGAATCTCACTCGGGGCACAGTACGCGGCGCGCCTGAACACTTCTCGGGCTGTCGCGGCACTAGGGTGCTGTGCCAGGGCGGGGTGTCGCGGTAGCGGCCCGGCGACCCGATCGGACGGTCACGAAACGCGGGCGGTTATGGAACAGAGAACGGTGGGAGCGAGCGGGCTGCGCGTCTCGCGGCTCGGTTTGGGCACCCTGACCTGGGGTCGCGGCACCGACGGCGACGAGGCCGCGGCGCAGTTGACGGCGTTCGTCGACGCCGGCGGCACGCTCGTCGACACGTCCTCCGCGTACGGCGACGGCATGTCGCAGCGGATCCTCGCCGAGTTGCTCGACGACGTGGTACCGCGCGACCAGCTCGTGCTGTCGGGGAGTTCCGGCATCGACACGTCCAAGCTCGGCGAGGGACGCGTCGACTGTTCCCGCGGCGGGCTGCTGACCCAGCTCGATGCGACCCTTCGTGAGCTCGGCACCGATCATCTGGACGTGTGGCAGGTCGCCACCTGGGATCCGCAGACGCCGGTGGACGAGGTCGCGGCGACGCTGGACTATGCGGTCACCAGCGGGCGGGTCCGCTACGTCGGGGTGCGCGGCTATCTGGGCTGGCAGCTCGCGACGGCCGCGACCGCGGCGACGCGCGGGGCGCGCCTGGTGAGCACTCAGGTCGAGTACTCGCTGTTGGCGCGGGGTGTCGAAGAAGAACTGATCCCGGCCGCGACGTACCACGGGGCGGGTGTCTTCGCGGCGGTGCCGCTGGCCGGTGGTGTCCTCACCGGGAAGTACCGCAGCGGTGTCCCGGCCGACTCGCGGGGTGCCGACGAGGTGCACGCGGAGGAGGTTCGTCACTATCTGACGGAATCGGCGGTGCGGGTCGTCGACGCGGTGGTCACCGCCGCGGACGGGCTCGGTACCTCGCCGCTGGCGGTGGCGCTGGCCTGGGTGCGGGACCGGCCCGGGGTCGCGTCGACGCTGGTCGGCGCCCGGGATCTGGCGCAGCTGACCGGAGTGTTGGTCGCGGAGGAACTGGAGTTGCCGGCCGCGATCGCGGCGGCGCTCGACGATGTGAGCGCCTGAAACCGCTGCCCGGGACACGAAACCTCCCTCGCGCACCCTCGAAAAGTTAGGTTACCCTGCTCGGTAGGTTCGGGTTGGCTACAGCAGGGAGAGCACATGACCGCCACCGAGGTTGCCGGGTTCGCCGAGCGCATCAAAACCGGCACCGCCGCGGCACACAGCGAGACCGAGAACTCGGCGTTCGTCACCGAGCTGCTCGCCGGGCAGCTCGACACCGCCGGATACGCCGCCCTGCTGGCTCAGTCCTGGTTCATCTACGAGGCGCTCGAGCGGATCGGCGCCGGGTACGCCGACGACGCGATCGTCGGCCCGTTCCTCGCCGACGAGTTGCTGCGCACCGCCGCGCTCGAGGCCGACCTGCAGTTCCTGCTCGGTGACGACTGGCGTGCCACCGCCGCGCCGCTGCCCTCCACCGAGCGGTACGTGCAGCGGCTCGAGGAGGTCGCCGCGACCTCTCCCGAGGCGTACCTCGCCCACCACTACCTGCGTTACCTGGGTGATCTGTCCGGCGGCCAGATCATCCGCCGCATGCTCGAGCGGGCCTACGGCTACGAACGCGACGGCCTGCGTTTCTACATCTTCGACGACATCCCGAAGACGAAACCGTTCAAGGACGCGTACCGCGCGAAGCTCGACGCCGCGCCCCTCGACAGCGCCCAGCAGCAGGCCGTGATCGACGAGGCGAACCTGGTGTTCGGCCTCAACCGCGACCTGTTCGCCGACCTCGGTGACAACCTCGACAGCTATCGGGTGGCGACGCCGCGATCATGAGCCGCTTCCGTCGTCGCATTCTGTTCCTTCTCCTTCCGTTGGTGACGGTGCTCGGCGTCGCCGGGTGCAGCACCGGAGCCGACATTGGTTCGGGGACCGGCACCGGGGCGCGCACGGCGGTGATCGCCGACCGGGATCCGCGGCCCGTCGCGGAGGACCCGGTCCCCTCCCTGCCCGCGACGGTCCGCAGCTTCGACGGCGTCGACGTCACCGTCACCGATGTCTCCCGCATCGTCACCGCCGACCGTTCCGGCACTCTCGCCCAGACCGTGTTCTCCCTCGGTCTCGGCGACAACCTGGTGGGCCGTTCGACGGCGAGCTTCCCGGCGTCGGAGCATCTGCCGAACGTCACTCCGGGCGGGCACGGCCTGAACGCCGAGGCGATCCTGGCGCTCGACCCGACCGTGGTGCTGACCGACACGTCCGTCGGCCCGCTCGCCGTGCAGGAACAGTTGCGGGCCTCCGGGATCCCGGTGGTGTTCGTCGACCCGGCCCGCACGCTCGACACGGTGGCCCCGGGAATCGAAGCGGTCGCCGCGGCGCTGGGCGTACCCGACGAGGGGGCCGCGCTCGTGCAGCGCACCGAGGAGGAGATCGCCGCGGCGTCGGCGTCGATCCCAGCGGACCATCCCGAACCGACCGTGGCGTTCCTCTATCTGCGGGGATCGGCGATCAAGATGCTCGGCGGACCCGGGTCGGGCGCCGACGCGCTGATCGGTGCGCTCGGCGGCAAGGACGCCGGGACGGTCGCGGGTCTCAGCGCCGAGTTCACCCCGATCACCAGCGAGGCGATGATCGCCTCCGCGCCCGACGTGATCCTGATCATGACGCGCAGCCTCGAGTCGGTCGGCGGACCCGAGGGTCTCGCCGCACTGCCCGGTGTCGAGCAGACACCCGCGGGGAAGGACGGCAGCATCGTCGACATGGACGATTCGCTGCTGCTGAGCTTCGGGCCGGACACCGGCAAGGTCCTGGCGGCACTCTCCGAGGCGCTCTACCCGCAGGCGCAGGAATGACGGCGGTCACCGACAGCACTGCGACGCCGGGAAGCAAGAAGGAAGCGGGCGCCCGGCGCAGCACCGTGGTGTTCGTCGGGCTGATCGTGACGTTGGTCGCGCTGGCCCTGGTGTCCGCGTGTCTCGGTCAGGTGCCGACCAGCCCGGCCGAGGTGATCGGCAGTCTGCTGCACCGCATCGGGCTCGATCTGGGGCCGATGCCGGCGCATCCGGCCGGTGACGTCACGTTGTGGCAGGTGCGTTTCCCGCGGGTCGTGCTGGCGATGCTGGTCGGTGCCGCCCTCGGTTGCGCCGGGGCGCTGCTGCAGGGGGTGTTCGCCAATCCCCTCGCCGAACCCGGCGTCATCGGTGTCTCGTCCGGTGCCGCGGTCGGCGCGTCGCTCGTGATCGTGCTGGGAGGCGCGTTCACCGCGGGCTGGGCGCTCGCCGGAGCCGCGTTCGTGGCGGGTCTGATCACCACCGCCGTGGTCTATGCGTTGTCGCGGTCGAACGGCCGCACCGAGGTCGTCACGGTGATTCTCACCGGTGTCGCCGTGAACGCGGTCGCGGGTGGACTCATCGCGCTGTTCACCTTCGTCGCCGATCCGGCGGCCCGCGATCAGATCGTGTTCTGGCAGCTCGGCAGCCTCGGCGGCGCCACCTGGGAGATCGTGTCGATCGTCGCACCGCTGGCGCTCGCCGGGATCGCCGCGGCGATCGTGCTCGCCCCGAAGCTGGATCTGCTGTCGCTGGGCGAATCCGTGGCCCGGCATCTGGGTGTCGACGTCGAGCGTGTACGGCAGGCCGCGATCGTGATCGTCGCGGTGCTGGTCTCGGCGGCGGTCGCGTTCACCGGCATCATCCTGTTCGTGGGGCTCGTCGTGCCACACCTGATGCGCATGGTCCTCGGGCCCGCGCATCGGCGCCTGATCTGCGCGAGCGCCCTGTGTGGCGCGGCGACGCTGCTCGCCGCCGATCTCGGTGCCCGCACCCTGGTCCCCAACGCCGATCTGCCGCTGGGCATGCTCACTGCGCTGGTCGGCGGTCCGGTGTTCTTCTGGATGCTGCGCCGCACCCGCGCGAGCCAGGGAGGGTGGGCGTGAGCGGGCCTCGCCTGTTCGGCCGGTGGCGCGACGACCGGCAGGTCCCGGAACGGTCCGGTCCGGGCTCGGTGACGACGCGCGCGACCCGTGTGCGGCTGCAACGCGGCGACCGGCAGATCCTGCACGATGTCGATCTCGAGGTGCGGGTCGGCGAGGTGCTCGCGCTGGTCGGACCGAACGGCGCCGGCAAATCCACGCTGCTGGCCGCCCTCACCGGTGATCATCCGATCTCGGCCGGGCGTGTCGAGGTCGACGGGCGGCCGCTCGACGACTGGGTACCGGTCGCGCTGGCCCGCCGCCGCGCCGTGCTCCCGCAGCAACACACGGTCGGCTTCCCGTTCACCGCCGGTGAGGTGGTGCGGATGGGACGCGCGGCGTGGGCACGGACCGCGCGGCAGAGCGACGACGACGCCCTGGTGGCCTCCGCCCTGGCCGAATGCGACGTCGCGCACCTGGAGGACCGCCCGTTCCCGGCCCTGTCCGGGGGTGAACGTGCCCGGGTCGCGTTGGCGCGGGTGCTCGCGCAGGACACCGAGACTCTGCTGCTCGACGAGCCGACCGCCGCTCTGGATCTGGGGCATCAGGAAGCGGTGATGCAGGTGGTGCGGGCACGCGCCGATCACGGGCACGCCGTCGTCGTGGTGCTGCACGACCTGGGGCTCGCCGCGGCGTACGCCGACCGGGTGTGTGTGCTCGAGCACGGCCGGGTCGTCGCGGACGGGCTCGCAGGCGAGGTGCTCACCGAGGAGCTGCTCAGCCGCGTCTACGCGTATCCGGTGCAGGTGAGCACCGACCCCGCCACGGGCACTCCCCTGGTGCTGCCTCGGCGGGATCGGCCGGGCCCGTCGATCGCGGTCACCGGCTGAACCCCGGCTCGCGTCGCCTCCGTCACATTCGACGGGGCCGCGCCGAGGCGGCTTCGGTGCCCGCGAGCCGATCAGGAACACTGGAGCGAGGCGCGTCTCCCGTCGGGGTGGCGCGCGTCGGGTCGACGGTGACAGCGAGGAGCAACATGATGGGTAGACCGGCAGTGCGTGCGACCGCGGTGGCGGTGGGACTTGCGGTCGCGCTGGTCACCGGTTGTTCCTCGGACACCGACACGGAGAAGGTGCCGACCCGCGAGCCGGCGACCCCGCTGGTCGCGCCCGTGCCCACCGCACCGCCGGCGGGCGCCGTGCAGCAGGTGGGCACCGGTGTCGCTGCGCTCGCACTGGCACCCGGCACCGATGTCGTCGCCCTGCTCGTCGACGAGGGCACGCGGCTGCTGCTCACATCCTCCGCGACCGACAGCGAGCCGCGCCCGGTGACGCTGCCGCGGAACGCGGTGACGGTGGTCCCGGGGCCGGACGGTCAGGTCCTCGCTCCCGCTGCGGGGGCGGTGCTGCGCATCGACGCCGAGTCGGGTGAGGTCACCGAGGTCCCGGTCGAGGGCGCCGCCCAGGCGGTCACGGTTCTGCCGGACGGTCGCTGGGTCGTCGGCACCGCCGACGGCACCGTCCGCATCCTCGATCCGGAATCCGGGACCGTCGAGTCCACGATCACCGGTCTCGTTTCCGTCGACGTGCTCGTCGCCGCCGGTGACGACGTGGCGGCGCTGGACCGGCATCAGACCTCGATCACCGAACTGAACCTGGCCGACGAGCGACTACGGTTGGCGCTGCGGGCCGGTGAGGGTGCCACCCAGATGGTGTCCGACCCGTTCGGCCGGGTCGTGGTCACCGACACCGAGGACGACGAACTGCTCGTCTACACACTGGACACGCTCGTGTTGCGGCAACGCTATCCGGCCGGCGCCGGCGTCTACGGCGTCGCGTACGACGAGGCGCGCGATCTGGTGTGGGTGACGTTGACCGGAACCAACGAGGTCGTGGGCTACGATCTGTCGACCGGGATCCCGAGGGAGAAGCAGCGCTATGCGACGGTGCGGCAGCCCGACTCGGTATCCGTCGATCCGGACGATGCGGTGTTGGTGATCGGCTCGGCGACCGGTGACGGTGTGCAGCGGATCCCGATCGGGGGCGAGTCATGACAGTTGCCGGACGCCGGTTCACCCGGCTTCCCGTCGATTGGGACACCAGCAACGACACCTACGAGTACGTTCCGTTGCTGTTGCCGCCGGACGTGTCGAGGGTCAGTGCATCCATGCGGTTGGCGATCTCGGCCGAGTTCCACGGCTGGGAGTTGAGCCGGGTGCGGTTGTACCCGGACGGGAGCCGCCGGGTGCTGCTGCGCCGCCGCAAGACCGATCATCACGTTCCCGAACCGACCGTTCGTTGACACCGACCCCGGACCGTGCCGGCCGGGTTTGCAGGGAGTTTTCGTGTATCGCTATGTCCTGAAACTGATGTTCCTGGTGCCGCCGGAACGCATTCACCATCTCGCGTTTCTCGCGATGCAACTGGTGACGCGTTTCGCGCCGCTGCGGACGCTGGTGTCGAAGGTCCTCGTCGTGAACGACCCGGTGCTGCGCAACACCGTGTTCGGTGTGCCGTTCCCGGCACCGCTGGGTCTGGCCGCGGGATTCGACAAGGACGCCACCGGCGCCGACGTGTGGGGTCCGCTCGGGTTCGGATTCGCCGAGATCGGCACCGTCACCGCGCAGGCGCAGCCGGGCAATCCGGCGCCGCGGCTGTTCCGGGTGCCCGAGGACCGCGGTCTCATCAACCGGATGGGCTTCAACAATCACGGCGCCGGGGAGGCCGCCAACCAGCTGCGGCAGCGTCTGCGGACCGTGCCGATCGGCGCGAACATCGGCAAGACCAAGATCGTGCCCGCCGACGAGGCCGTGGCCGACTACACGGAGAGCGCGCAACTGCTGGGTCCGCTCGCGGACTTCGTCGTCGTCAACGTGTCCTCTCCCAACACCCCCGGTCTGCGGGATCTGCAGGCGGTCGAGTCGTTGCGTCCGCTGCTCTCGGCGGTGCTGGCCACCGTGACCGTGCCGGTGCTGGTGAAGATCGCGCCCGACCTGTCGGACGAGGACGTCGACGCCGTCGCCGATCTGGCGGTCGAGCTGGGCCTGGCCGGCATCGTCGCGACCAACACCACGATCCGCCGTGACGGGCTGCGCACAGACGCCGCACGGATCGAGGAGATCGGCGCGGGCGGGCTGTCCGGGGCGCCGGTCGCGGAGCGCTCCCTCGAGGTACTGCGCCGCCTGCACGCCCGCGTCGGTGACCGGCTGGTGCTGGTGTCGGTCGGTGGTATCGAAACGGTCGAGCAGGCGTGGGAGCGAATCCTGGCCGGGGCGTCGCTGATCCAGGGCTACACCGGATTCATCTACGGCGGCCCTTTCTGGACACGCCGCATCCACAAGGGCCTGGCCCGCAAGCTCCGGGCCTCGGGCTACGGGTCGATCGCCGAGGCGGTCGGCGCGGGGCGCTGATCCCTGCCGCGTGCGCCGTGGCGACCTCGTCGACACGTGGTCGCCACGGCGCCGCGCCGGAGACGAATCGGCCGGCGACGAGACCGGGAGCAGGGACACTGTCCCCATGCTGCACCTACGGATCCTCTCGCCGACCGATCTGACCGAGGACACGGTTCGTATCCTCCGCGACGACACCGGGGTCAGCGGCCTCGCGGTGTTGCACGGCGCTGCGCTGCGCCCGGCCGGCGACGTCGTGCACGCAGACGTTGCGCGGGAGGCGGCCAACGACCTGATCGAGCAGTTCCGGGCGATCGGGCTGCATCGCCTCGGCACGATCGAGATCGAACCGGTGCATGCCTGGCTTTCGCGCAGCGGGTTCGACGCGGAGTTGCGCACTCCGGGGAGCAGTGCCGACGCCGTCGTGTGGGCGGAGGTCGCGCAGCGTTCCTACGAAGACGTCGAGCTGAACTGGACCTATCTCAGCTTCATGACCATGGCCACGCTCCTGGCCGGCATCGCGATCATCACCGATTCGCAGATCCTGGTCATCGGTGCGATGGTGCTCGGACCCGAGTTCGGTGCGATCGCCGCTCTCGGCGTCGCTCTGGTCAAGCGCCGCTTCGTCCTGCTGGCCACGGCAGTACGCACCCTGGTGGCCGGGTTCGTGGTGGCGATCGCCATCACCGCGCTGGCCGCCCTGGCCGGACGATTACTGGGCTGGGTGACGCTCGAGGACATCACGGGACCGCGACCCGAGACGGCCTTCATCTACACCCCGGACAAGTGGTCGTTCATCGTCGCGATGATCGCGGCGGCGGCAGGGGTGCTGTCGCTGACCTCGTCCAAGCTCGGTGGGTTGTCCGGTGTGTTCATCTCGGTGACGACGGTCCCGGCGGCGGGCAACGTCGGCCTGGGTCTCGCGTTCGGCGCCGGCGAGGAAATCTGGGGCAGCACGCTGCAGCTCGGTCTCAACCTGTCCGGAATGGCGCTGGCCGGCTGGGCCACTCTGGCCGTTCAGCAGGCCGCATGGTCGCGGGTGTCCGTGCGCCGCTTCCATGCCCTCGATCGCCGACGCCGAATGTTGTGACCCGCCCGGCCGGTGGCCCGGCCGGGCCGGGTCGTGCTCTGTTCGACACAGAGCACGACCCGTCATCACGGCCGTGCCGTCTGTCGCGGACGGCCCGGTAAACGGGCTACTTCACCTCGTAGGTGCCCGTCAGCAACGCGCGCGCGACGGCGTGCCCGAAGACGTTGAAACCGAGGAACGCCGGGCTCGAGTCGGCGGTCAGCCCGTCGATCGTCTCGACGTCCAGAGCGTGCACGGCGACGATGTAACGGTGATGGCCGTGACCGGCCGGCGGGGCGGCACCGATGAAACCGGGGGCGCCGCCGTCGTGGCGGAGCGTGACCGCCTCGGCCGGCAGCCCCTTCCCCTCGGCGCTGCCGGCGCCCGCAGGCAGCGCGGTGACCGTTGTGGGGATGTTCGCGACGGCCCAGTGCCAGAAGCCCGACGCGGTCGGCGCATCGGGATCGAACACCGTCACCGCGAAGCTCTTCGTCTCGGCGGGGAACCCGGACCACGACAGCTGCGGCGACACGTCGCCGCCGCCCGGGATCCCGAACGCGCCGCTGGCCTGTGCGAGCTTCCACTCCTCACCTTCGGCGAAGTCCTCGCTGGTCACCTGGAACGTGGGCAGCTTCGGGAGAAACTCGTACGGGTCGTAATCGAACGCCATCGGGGGTCCTTTCCTTGTGGGGCGGGGTCTTCAGGAATGCAACAGGAAGTGTTCCATGACGCGGGTGCCGAACCGCAGAGCTTCGACCGGGACACGCTCGTCGACTCCGTGGAACAGCGCCGCGAAGTCGAGATCCGGCGGCAACTGCAGCGGCGCGAACCCGAAGCACCGGATGCCGAGTTTCGCGAACGCCTTGGCGTCGGTGCCTGCGGACAGCATGTACGGCACGGTCCGGCCCAGCGGGTCGTGCGCCAGGATCGCCGCATTCATGGCGTCGACGAGATCGCCGTCGAAGCTCGTCTCGTAGGAGTCGAGGCTTGTGATCCACTCGCGTGTCACGTCCGGGCCGATCAGTTCGTCGACGGCGCGTTCGAACTCTGCGAGCCGGCCGGGGAGGATGCGGCAGTCGACGACGGCCTGCGCGGTCTGCGGAATCACGTTGGCCTTGTAACCGGCCTGCAGCATCGTCGGGTTGGCGGTGTCGCGGAAGGTCGCGCCGATGATGCGGGCGATGGAGCCGAGCTTGGCGAGGGTGCCTTCGATGTCCGGGGAGTTCGGGTCGAAGTCGAGGCCGGTCTCCTCCGACGCGGCGGCAAGGAACTCGGCGACCGAATCGGAGATCACCAGCGGGAACGTGTGGCTGCCCAGGCGTGCGACGGCCTGAGACAGGATAGTCACCGCGTTCTCCTCGTGCAGGAACGATCCGTGCCCGGCCCGCCCCTTGGCGGTCAGCCGCATCCAGCCCAGCCCCTTCTCCGCGGTTTCCACGAGGTAGAAGCGGCGCTCCCCGCCGTCTCGCCGGGGCACGGTCAGAGAGAAACCACCGACCTCCCCGACGGCCTCGGTGATGCCGTCGAACAGGTCGGGGCGGTGCTCGACGAGCCACTGGCAGCCCCAGGTGCCGCCGGCCTCCTCGTCCGCGACGAAGGCGAACACGAGATCGCGGGGCGGGACGATGTTCTCGGCCTTGAAACGGCGTGCCACGGCCAGCATCATGCCGACCATGTCCTTCATGTCGACGGCGCCGCGTCCCCACACGTAACCGTCCTCGACGGCTCCGGAGAACGGGTGCACGCTCCAGTCGGCGGGTTCGGCGGGCACGACGTCGAGGTGACCGTGCAGCATGAGAGCGCCGCGGCTACGGTCCGCCCCGGCCAGGCGTGCGAACACGTTGCCCCGGCCGGGTTGCCCGGACTCGACGTATTCGGTTTCGTAGCCCACTTCCTCGAGTTGCGCCGCGACCCACTCGGCACAGGCACGTTCGCCGCGGGTGGTCGCCGGGTCACCGGTGTTCGAGGTGTCGAACCGGATGAGCTGCGAGACCAGGTCGACGACCTCGTTCTCGGCTCGGGACGGAAGGTGGGCGCTCACGTGTTCGGCCATGTCTGCATGTCTACCACCGGCGGTTCGCATCTGCGCAGGTGAAGGGGACGATTTGGGCGCGTGGACGCCGTGGGTTACTCTTTCACAGCACCCACGGAAGCGGGTGCGAACAATTCAGTCCGAGTGGCGGAATGGCAGACGCGCTAGCTTGAGGTGCTAGTGTCCTATTAACGGACGTGGGGGTTCAAGTCCCCCCTCGGACACTCTGAGTTGAGACAGACGACGAAGGCCCCGAACCGACAGGTCCGGGGCCTTCGTCGTTCTCGGCTTCCTTCCGCTCGTGCGCGCTTTCGGTAGCGGCCGTTGCCGGAACCGCGCACGAGTCCCGGGGTATCGCGCGACATCGGCACCCGAATTGGGGAATTGCGCATCCATGCGCTACTGTTCTCGTCAGCGCCCGCGGGAGCGGGAGCTACCGGCATGTCCACGCACATCCCGGTCCGAGTGGCGGAATGGCAGACGCGCTAGCTTGAGGTGCTAGTGTCCTATTAACGGACGTGGGGGTTCAAGTCCCCCCTCGGACACATCGGCGGTTCCCGGAACTGCACATGCGAGGTCACGAACCCGACAGGGAATGTGACCTCGTTTCTCGTTGCGGCACAAATCATTACACTCGCGAGACGATCGTCTGGATCAACGGCGCATTCGGTGCGGGCAAGACGCTTCCCGCGTCCCCTCAGTTCTGTGTGGATTCATGTTCGCCGGACGGATGAAAATCCACACAGAACACAAAATTCCGTTGCCCGGATGTCGTGCGCGCGCTCCACTGTGACGTTCACTTCGACAGAGCGAAGGGGGGAGAAATGACCGCAACGATCCAACGCGCCGACGGCACCAGCATCTACGGGCCCGGCAAGTTGCCGGACGATCGCCTGCAACACGAATTGGCGTTGCGCCGCCGCGCGCAGCGCATTCCGTCACGTCGCCGCCACGACGGCAAGGGTGGGCGACGCCAGCAACGGCGCGCCGCCGCGCAGTCCTGGTGACGTCAGTTCAGTCGCGTGTGGTGAGGCCGGGAGCCAGCCGACGATCGCGACAGCCGTGTCCACGGTGGAGACGCGGACAGCACGCCCTGGGCGGTGCCGCCGATCGCGGCGAGGACGGGTTCGGCGTCGAGTTCCGGATCTCCGACGCGGGCGGTAAGTGCCGCGCGGATCCGCGACCGACTTGCGGCGGCGGAGATCGGATCCAACCCGAGGTCGGGCACGACCTGCTCTGGACGAATACGGAGCAGGACGTGCCACGGTTCCTCGCCTTCGTCGATCGTCACGACGCGGGGTGAGGACTCAACGACGGGCCTTCTTCCGGGACTTCCTCCCGGCCGGGTGCGCGCCCGGTTTCGGGGCAGCTGCCTGCCGCATTTCCTCCCGGCGGAGATGCTCGGCCGCGTCCTCCCGGTCGAGGCGGGCGTGGACGATCCGCTGCTGCACGTAGGTCCAGATGTTGTTGCTCACCCAGTACAGCAGGATCGCGATCATCAGGAACGGTCCGCCGACGAGGGCACCGAGCGGGAACACCCAGAGCATGATCTTGTTCATCACGGCGCTCTGCGGATTCGCCGCGGGGTCCGGGTTCCCCTGTGGCAGCGCCGCGCGCGCGTTGAAGTGGGTCGCGAGACCCGCGATCACCATCAACGGAACTGCGACGGCCGCGATCGTGCCGAGCGCCGGGATGCCGCCGAAATGCACGAACGACACCAGTGTGTTCTCCGGCGTGGTGATCGCGGCGGAGATCGGGGCACCGAACAGGCGGGCACCGAGGAACGATTGCACGTCGGCCGCGCCGAAGAGGTAGTTCGCGGTGTTCGCGTTCTCGTCCGGTGTCATTCCGGGCCGGCCGAGTCCGGTGCCGGTGCGGTTGAACGATCGCAGGACGTGGAACAGGCCGAGGAAGACCGGGATCTGCACCAGCGCAGGCAGGCAGCCCATCAGCGGGTTGAATCCGTGTTCCTTCTGGAGTTGCTGCATCTCGAGCGCCATGCGGGAACGGTCGCCGGCGTACTTGCGTTGCAGGGCCGCGATCTGCGGTTGCAGCTTCTGCATCCGGCGGGTGGTGCGGATCTGCCGGATCGCGGGGGTCAGCAGGACGAGCCGCACGGTGAAGACGAGGAAGATCACGGCGAGCGCCCACGCGACGCCGTTGTCGGGGCCGAGCACGGCGCCGAACGCCTTGTGCCAGAACCACAGGATCGCGGAGACGGGATAGTAGACGAAGTCGAGCATCGAGCACCTTCCGGCACGATGCGGCGGCAGGCGCGGCATCGTGCGGGTGACGGGCGCGGCCGGTCCTGTCGGGACGGCGGCGCTTCGGGTAGGGCTGCGCGTGCCGCGGGCTCTCGGGAGCGTTACGCGGCGAGCAGGTCCCGCCCGGGTGCTCGTGGGCGCCGGGGGCGCCCGGGGGTGTTCGGGGCGCTCTGCCTGCGGAACGCGCCGCGCAGGCGGCGTTCCTCCCGGGGCGGCCCGGCCGACGATGCCGTCAGCGCACGCAACGCCGGCAGAACGCTGTGCCCGGCGACCGCGACGATCAGGACGATCGCGACTGCCGCCGCGGCCACCGCCGTCGGGGCGTCGATCGCGGCGGTGACCGTGACGAGGATCGCGAGCACCGACAGCCACGCGAGCTGAACGACGTTCAGCCGCTGCGCGAGTCCGTCCACGATGCGTGCCACAGAGGCAAGAGTACCGGGCTCATCCGCGGAATCGGTCGGCGTGTGCGGTGAGATGCTCGTGCAGTCGCGCCGCCGGGGGCGACAACTCGCGGGTGCCCGTCGCCAGTCCGATGATGCGGTCGACGACGCCGCGCACCGGCACGGTGGCAGTGCCCGCGACCGGGGTTTCGGCGGGTGGCAGCAGCGCGACACCGAGTCCGTGGGCGACGAGGACGCGGACCGTTTCGAACTCGCTGATCTCGAAGGCGATGTGTGGGGCGAACCCGGCTTCCGCACAGCAGGTTTCGAGGACCTCACGGATGTGATAGCTGGGCGGGCCGGCGATGAAGTGTTCGTCGGCCAGGTCGGTGAGGTCGACGGTGTCCCGGCCGGCGAGACGGTGCGCCGTCGCCACGTGCAACCGCAGCGGCTGGCGGCCGAGGACGGTGGCGGGCAGATCGACGGGAGGCGGAATCATCACGGCGAGGTCGAGACGGCCGTCCCGGACCATGTCGGCCAGGGCCGCGCCGTGCGCCTGGACGAGATGCAGCCGGATCCGCGGTGCGGCGCGGTGGAAGTCGGCGAGCAGGGACGGAACGCTCACCGGCCCCAGTGTCAGCGGGAATCCGAATCGGACCACGCCGCTGTCGGGGTCGGCGTGCCTGCGGACGGCGCCGATCGCGTCGTCGAGGTCCCGGATCAGGTCACGGGTGCGGTCGTGGAGTTCGCGGCCCGCGGGGGTGAGGGCAACGCCGCGGCCGACCGGCTGGAACAGCGACAGCCCGACGGTGTTCTCGAGGGTTTTGATCCGCCGGCTGACCGACGACTGCGGCACTCCGAGCCGGTCGGCGGCGTGGGTGATGTGTCCTTCCCGGGCGGCGGCGTCGAATGCGGCCAGCAGCGGCGCGACTGCGGCGGCTTCCTCGGACAAAAACCATTCCATATTCGGATCATATAGACCCTGTTTCATCGTTGGACGGATCGAATTCCGGGGTGGACGCTGAGGAGACATCCACACGGGAGAAGGTGAACTGTCGTGAACGACTTCGAAACCGACAGCGGGACAGAAGTTCTCGATCGTGAGTACGACGCCGTCCTGATCGGCGCCGGCATCATGTCCGCAACCCTGGGAGCTCTGCTGGCCCGGTTGCAGCCCGACTGGTCGATCGTCGTCCTCGAACGCCTCGACCGGGTCGCGCAGGAGAGCAGCGCCGCCTGGAACAACGCCGGCACGGGGCACGCCGGGATGTGCGAACTCAACTACATGCCCGACCCCGCCGACCCGTGCCGCGCGGAGCAGATCGGTCGGCAGTTCGAGCTCACCCGCCGGTTCTGGGACTCGCTCGTGGACTCCGGCGACCTGGCCGGAACGTCGTTCGTGAACCCGACACCGCACATGAACGTCGTGTTCGGCGATCGCGACGTGGCCTACCTGCGGCAACGATTCGAGACGTTGCGGCGGTCACCGCGGTTCGCCGAGATGGAGTACAGCGAGGACCCGCGAGTGATCGCCACCTGGGCGCCGCTGCTGATGGCGGGCCGCACGGGCGACGAAACGGTCGCCGCGACCCGCCAGCCTGGCGGGACCGATGTCGACTTCGGCGGCGTGACTCGCGCGTTGCTGAGTGGGGTGCGCGCTCGTGGTGCCCGGGTGGTCACCGGTCACGAGGTGCGGAGGCTGCGCCGCGAACCGGACGGACGGTGGATCGTCGGCGGACGTGCAGGCGGCGAACGGTTCTCGATGCGGACACGCTTCGTCTTCGTCGGTGCCGGCGGACACGCGCTCACGCTTCTGCAGAAGGCGCGGATCCCCGAGGTGCGCGGCTACGGCGTGTTCCCGATCGGCGCGCAGTTCCTGCGCACCGACGACCCGGACATCGTGGCCGCACACCGCGCGAAGGTCTACAGCCAGGCCGACGTGGGTGCGCCGCCGATGTCCGTCCCGCACCTCGACACCCGAATCGTCGACGGGAAGGCCTCGTTGATGTTCGGCCCCTACGCGACGTTCAGCACCCGGCTGCTGAAGCACGGACGCCTCACCGACCTGTTCGCGACGATCCGGCCGCACAACATCGCGCCGCTGGTCGCGGTCGCTGTGCAGAATCTGCCCCTGCTCGGCTACCTGATAGGGCAACTCGCGGCGTCGCGCGGCCGGAAGCTGCAGCAGCTGCGGCGGTTCGTGCCCACCGCCCGCGACGGCGACTGGGAGCTGGTCGACGCCGGGCAGCGCGCCCAGCTGATCGTCCCGCACCCGCGGAAGATCGGTGTCCTCACGTTCGGCACCGAGGTCGTCGTCGGCGCGGACGGCACCATCGCGGGTCTGCTCGGCGCCTCCCCCGGCGCTTCGATCGCGCCCGCCGTCATGATCGATCTGCTCGGCGCGTGTTTCCCGCAGCACCGCGCGCGGTGGGCGCCGATCCTGGATCGGTTCTGTGTGGATTCGTGATCGCCGGGCGGACACGAATCCACACCGAACGCGATCGTTCAGGCGCGGCGGCCCTTGCGGAAGTACCAGACGGGACCCACGAAGTTGATGAGGGTGATGAGCGCCCACTTGCCCTTGCTGCCGTTGACCTTGTCGGCGGGCCGGGTGGCGAGGTCCGCCCACGCCGAAGCCGCCAGCGACAACTGCACACTCGCGAGTGTGAGGACCACGGCCTTCTGCCACGGGGCGAGGTCGGCGAACTTCTTCTTGGCGGCGCTCATGGTCCGGTGCTCCTCGGGTGTGTGGACGGACGCACCTGCTGCGCCCGATACCATCTATTGCTACCGCACGACTTCCGGAAAAGGTTCATGAACTCCCACTGCGACACCCCGGCCGCGGATGCCGCCGCCGTCCCGACGAGCGCGATCGACCCGGCCGACCTCGAAACCTGCCTGCGGGTTCTCGATCTCGCGGCCGGTCTGGACGCCGACGATCCCGACGCGATCGCCGTACAGCGGGCCGTCGGCCACATGTTCAAGAAGTTCAAGCGGCTGCGCCGCAACGAGGCGCGGACACGGAAGGTCGAGGCCGACCGCGACGTGCTGGCCGCGACCGCGACCGGCTCCCCGACCCGCATCGACGACGAGACCGCCGGGCTGACGCTGACGTCGACGACGCGCGGCGCGTCCGCGGGCACGCTGCTGCGTCCCCGGCACTGCTACGTGTGCAAGGACAAGTACACCCGGGTCGACGCGTTCTACCACCAGCTGTGCCCGAACTGCGCGAGCGAGAACCACGCCAAGCGCGACGCCCGGACCGATCTGTCGGGTCGCCGTGCGCTTCTCACCGGTGGTCGCGCGAAGATCGGCATGTACATCGCGTTGCGTCTGCTGCGCGACGGGGCGCACACGACCGTGACCACCCGGTTCCCGCACGACGCGATCCGCCGGTTCTCGGCGATGGAGGACAGCGCCGACTGGATCCACCGGCTGCGGATCGTGGGGATCGACCTGCGTGATCCGGCGCAGGTGGTCGCCCTCGCCGACGACGTCGCCGCGCAGGGGCCTCTCGACATTCTCATCAACAACGCCGCGCAGACGGTGCGCCGCTCCCCCGGTGCCTATTCGGCGCTGGCCGACGCCGAGTCGGGGCCGCTGCCCGCCGGTCCCCGGCCCGAGATGATCACCTTCGGCAAACCGTCGGACGCGCACCCGGCGGCGCTGGCCGGGTCGCTCCCGACCGAACTCGCCGCACACGCTCTGACACCGGAGTCGGTGACGGCGCTGGCGATGGTCGCCGGGTCCGCGACCCCGGAGCGGATCGCTGCGGGTGTCGCGGTCGACGCGGGCGGATTGCTTCCGGATCTCGTGCACACCAACAGCTGGGTGCAGGCGGTCGGCGAGGTCGAGCCCCTCGAACTGCTCGAGGTGCAGCTGTGCAACTCGGTGGCGCCGTTCATCCTGGTCAACCGGCTGCGGCCAGCGATGGCCGCGGCCCCCGCGCGCCGCAAGTACGTGGTGAACGTCTCCGCGATGGAAGGGCAGTTCGCCGGTCGCCGCTACAAGGGCGCGGGCCATCCGCACACCAACATGGCCAAGGCTGCGCTCAACATGCTCACCCGCACCAGTTCGGAGGAAATGCTCTCCGACGGCATCCTCATGACGGCGGTGGATACGGGGTGGATCACCGATGAGCGCCCACACCACACCAAGATGCGGCTGGCCGAGGAGGGCTTCCACGCTCCGCTCGACCTGGTCGACGGCGCGGCACGGGTCTACGACCCGATCGTGCAGGGCGAGGCGGGTGTCGACCTGTACGGCTGCTTCCTGAAGGACTACAAACCGGCACCGTGGTGAACCACAAATGACATCCGTGGTGAGCCACGACTGAGACGCATCCGACACGAAAGAGCAGGTCGAGACCGGTTCCACACCTGCTCGACGGTGCCCCGCCGGGTCGGTGCCGGGATACTGGAGGCAGCCCCGTCGACCCGTCCAGGAGCAGCACATGACCGTCGCAGTAGTTCATGCCGAGACCCCCGAGGGGCGCGCCGCGCTCGTCGCCGCCGTCGACGAGGCTGCCCGGCGGCACGAGAATCTGCTGGTGTTGCACGTGCTCGACGACGACGGTCCGGCGGCCGCGGCGGAGGCCGAATCGGTGCGCACCGCGGTGCGGCGGATCGCCGGGGACGGGGACTGGGAGGTGCGCTCCGCCGTGCACGACGGCGATCCGGTGGGCACTCTCGTCGAACTCGTCGTCGACAGCGGCGCCGACCGGGTGGTGGTCGGCAGCCGGGGCCGTAATGCTCTCGGTAAGTTCCTGCTGGAACGTCCGTTGCAGCGGCTGCTGATCGAGGTTCCGGTACCGGTTCTCGTCGTCAAGGATCCCGAGGACCGGTAGTCGACCTACGCTGGAGCCATGCCTTATCGGGTACTGGCCGACGGCATCGCGGTCACCCACCTGATTTTCCTGCTGTACGTCATGTTCGGCGGGTTCGTGGCGTGGCGGTGGCCGCGCACGATCGCGTTGCACGTGTGCGCGGTCGCGTGGGGGCTCGCGTCGGTGCTCGTCGGTTTCGACTGCCCGCTCACGCATGCCGAGAACTGGGCGCGGCATCGTGCCGGTGAGGCCGGTCTGCCGCCGGCGGGGTTCATCGACCACTATCTGACCGGGGTCGTCTACCCGGAGTCCGCGCTCGGTCCGGTCCGCGTGCTCGTGGCCGTCTGCGTCCTGGTCTCGTGGGTGGGCCTGTGGCGACGGCTGCGTCGTGTGAGTTACGTCGCATCCGGAGTTACCCGACAGTAGGGTGGGCGGCATGACTGCTGCCCCACGCGAGTTCGACATCGTCGTCTACGGAGCCACCGGGTTCGTCGGCCGGCTCACCGCCGCCTATCTGGCCGAGCATCTCCCCTCCGGCCTGAAGGTCGCCCTGGCCGGGCGGTCCCGCACCCGCCTCGAGCAGGTCCGCGCGGAGCTCGGCGCCGCGGCCGCGGACTGGCCGCTGGTCGAGGCCGACGCCGGACGACCCGAGTCCCTGGCCGCGCTGGCCGCGTCGACCCGAATCGTGCTCACCACCGTCGGTCCCTACGCCAAGTTCGGGTTGCCGCTGGTGCAGGCGTGCGCCGAGGCGGGCACCGACTACGTGGACCTCACCGGGGAGGTTCTGTTCCACCGCGAGAGCATCGACCGGTTCGACGAGGTCGCCCACCGCACCGGCGCCCGCATCGTGCATTCGTGCGGCTTCGACTCGATCCCGTCCGATCTGGGTGTGCACGCGTTGTATCGGGCGGCGCAGGCCGACGACGCGGGTGAGCTCACCGACACCACGCTGGTCGTCACCGCGTTCCGGGGCGGCATCAGCGGCGGCACCATCGATTCGCTGCGCAATCAGATCGATGTGGTGCGCAAGGACCCCGCCCAGCGGAAGGTCGCGGCACGGCCGTATTCGCTCAGCCCCGATGTGTCGCAGGAACCGCAGCTCGGCCGGCAGAACGATCTCGCCCTCGTCGACGGCAAGACCATCGCCCCGGAACTGTCCGGCTGGAAGGCTCCGTTCGTCATGGCGTCGTACAACACCCGGATCGTGCGCCGCAGCAATGCCCTGACCGGCTGGGACTACGGCAAGTCCTTCCGATACCGGGAGGTCATGAGCGTCGGCACGTCTCCCGTGTCGCCGGTCCTCGCCGGGGGTGTCGCGGCGGGTCTCGGGGCGCTGGTGCTCGGGCTGTCGTTCCCGCCCACCCGGTTCCTGCTCGACAAGGTGCTGCCCGCACCCGGCGAAGGCCCGTCGGAATCGTCCCGCGAGCGGGGGTTCTTCACCATCGACCTGTACACCACGACCACCACCGGCGCCCGCTACACCACCCGGTTCGCCGCGCAGGGCGACCCCGGCTACAAGGCGACCGCGGTGATGCTCGGCGAATCCGCGCTGTCGCTGGCCGTCGGCGGTTCCGCGCTGCATGCCGGGGGCGGCGTGCTCACCCCCGCGGTCGCTTTCGGCGACGTGCTCACCGATCGGTTGCGAGCGGCCGGCTTCGAGATCACGACTCGCCGGCTCCCCTGACACTCGCGCGGGACGACACGACGCGGCACCGAGGTGTCGTCCCGCACGGGATCCGGCTATGCTCGACCGGTCGCCGTGTCCTCGGCGACTTCTCCGACGAAGGACGACAGACGTGCAGACGACGAGCATCGAGGCCGCACCGGCCAGCGTGCTTGCGCTGATGCCGTTCTGGCCGACGCGTCGCGGCGCCTGCTTCGACGGCGCGTGTTGTTGCCGGGTGTGTTGCTGAGCGGTTCTCCGCTCCCCTTCCCCTTCGGTAACCACGTTCGCGGTCGGAGCATGCCTTGTTCAATCTGTTGATCTTCACCCTCGTCGGGATCGGCGCACAGCTCGTCGACGGTGCACTCGGGATGGCTTTCGGTGTCACCGCGACCACGCTGCTGATCTTCAGCGGGGTCGGTGCGGCTCACGCCAGCGCGGCGGTGCACCTCGCCGAGGTCGGCACCACCCTGGCCTCCGGCATCTCGCACTGGAAGTTCCGCAACATCGACTGGAAGGTCGTGGCGAAGCTCGGCGTGCCCGGCGCGATCGGCGCGTTCCTCGGCGCGACGGTGCTGTCGAGCCTGTCCACCGAGGCCGCCGCTCCGGTCACCGCGGGAATCCTGCTCGCGATCGGTGTCTACGTGGCACTGCGGTTCTCGGTCCGACCGCCCGCGGTCGCGCACGCCCGCACGTCCCCGCACACCGCGAAGTTCCTGTCGCCGCTCGGATTCTTCGGCGGGTTCGTGGACGCCAGCGGCGGAGGCGGATGGGGACCGATCACCACCAGCACCCTGCTCTCCCGCGGCAAGACCGCGCCGCGCACCGTCATCGGGTCGGTCAGCGCGTCGGAGTTCATGGTCGCGGTCGCGGCGAGCATCGGCTTCCTGATCGGTCTCGGCCGCGAGTCGGTGGGCAATCTGCTCGTCGTCGCGGGCCTGGCCCTCGGTGGTGTGATCGCGGCGCCGCTCGCGGCGTGGCTGGTCAGCCGGGTGCCGGCGACGCTGCTCGGCACCGCGGTCGGCGGCATCATCGTCATCACCAACGCGCAGAAGCTGTTCAAGTCCTTCGACGTGTCCGGCACCGTCGCGATGCTGGTGTATCTGCTGATCGCGGCGGGCTGGATCGCGCTGCTGTCCGTATCGTGGCGGCGCTCGCGCCTCACGCGCGCCGAGTCCGCCGGGTCGCTCGACACTCTGCAGGCACCGGTCACCCCCGCCCTGCGCGAAGAAGTGCGCTGACGCCCTCGGGGTGCCTTTGTGGCGCCCGGAGCCGCCACAAAGGCACCCCGGCGGCGGAGCCGCACTGCGGATAGGATCCGTCGATGAAGTCTCCGATCCCCGACTATCTGCACGAGGTCGTCGAGGCGTGCAGCGGCGACAACCCCGGGTCGACAGCCGACTACATCCCCGAACTCGCCCAGGCCGACCCGGACCGGGTCGCGGTGTGCCTGTCGACAGTCGACGGTGTCGTGTACTCCGCCGGGGACGCGGACGCCGAGTTCTCGATCCAGTCGATCTCAAAGCCGTTCGTGTATGCGCTGGCGCTCGCCGAGCACGGCCTCGACCATGTGCTCGCCCGCGTCGGGGTGGAACCGAGCGGTGAGGCGTTCAACGAGTTGTCCCTCGACAGCGACTCGGGCCGGCCGCTGAACCCGATGATCAACGCCGGCGCCCTGACCGCCCACGCGCTCGTCGGACCGGAGTCCGCCACCACCGACGAACGGGTCGAGCGGGTCCTGCGCGGGCTCTCCGCGTTCGCCGGCCGCGACCTCGACGTCGACGAATCGGTGTTCGAGTCGGAACTGGGCACCGCCTACCGCAATTCGGCGATCGCGAACATGCTGCGCAGCTACTCGGTGATCGACGGCGACCCGGCCGAGACGGTGCGCGGATACACCCGGCAGTGCGCGATCACCGTCACCGTGCGCGACCTCGCCGTGATGGCCGCGACCCTCGCGAACGGCGGCGTTCAGCCGCTCACCGGACAGCGCGTCGTGCCACGGCCGGTGGTGCGGCAGGTGCTCAGTGTGATGATGACGTGCGGCATGTACGACGCGGCCGGCGACTGGATGTCGACCGTCGGGATCCCCGCGAAGAGCGGGGTGTCGGGCGGGGTTCTCGGGGCCCTTCCCGGGCAGGTCGGCATCGGCGCCTTCTCCCCTCGCCTGGACCCGCACGGCTCGAGCGTGCGCGGTGTGCGCATGTGCACCCGCCTGTCGGACGACATGGGACTGCACATCATGGACGGCCCGGAACCGGCCCGCTCGGCGATCCGCCGCGACCGCACCCTGCGCGGTCCGCAGGGTCATACGGTCCGGGTGTGCAGCCTGCAGGGCACCCTGCAGTTCAGCGGCGCCGAACACGTTCTGCGCGCCCTCTCGGACGAGGACGCGGCAGATCGGCTCGACCTGGTCGTGCTCGATCTGCGGCGGGTCCACTCGGTCAACGACGTCGCCGACCGGATGCTGCGCGAAGCCGTGCGGCGACTGCGCCTGGACGGTTTGCGGGTGACGGTGGTCGACCCCGAACGGGTCCTGTACACCCACCCGGCCCGAGGCGACGAGAGCGCGGACGAGGTGGTGCCGACGCTCGGCCCGTTCCTCGGCTACGAGCGCGTCGGAGGGGGTGGGCAGGCCGCGGGTGTCTGAGGAGCCGCACCCCGTGACCTGCACCGATCCCCAGGAATACCGGCAAAGGGGACCAAGATCAACCGGCGTCGGGGTGACCTATACCATGCACCGGTGACTCGAACTCGACTTCTCGCCGCACCGGTCGCTCTCGCCTGCGCGCTGCTGCTGCCCGCCTGCTCCTCCGACGATTCGTCCGCCGATTCCACCCCCTCGGGTTCGGCGTCCTCGGGTTCCGCCGAGGAGTTCACTCCCGGAACCCTCGACGAGGACATCCTCGCGCGCTTCTCGAGCTGCGCCGACATCGAACCGTTCGTCGCCGACTACATCGACGGTCTCGAGGCCGCCCCGTCGAGCGAGGCCGGCGAGAACGGCGCCTACTGCCAGTGGGAGACGCCCGATTCCGCGACCGATCCCGACGAGATCCGCACTGTCGGGATCACCCTCGAACCCGGCACCGGCGTCGTGTACTCGGCCGATCAGATGGGCGGCTCCGGCCTGACGGTGATCTCCGACGCCGATATCGAGGGCGCCGGCGGCATCGCCTACACCCTGGAGCAGGAGATCGCCGTCGCGTCCGTCGCCGTGACCACCGTGACGCTGCCCGAGGTGTCTGTGACGGTCACCGGTGGTCGCTGGGGCGATCTACCGGCTCTCGACGGGCCCGCGTCGGTGACCGTCGCGAAGGAACTGATCGGGATCTGACGGGCGATCCCCCGGCTCGGCGACCGCACGGGCACCGACCGCGATGAGCACCTGCGCCGCGATGTAGGTGGACATCACCGCGAACCCCGGCACGGCCAGATCGGTGAATGCTCCCAGGGCGATCAACGCATCGGAGACGACGAACAGCACCGCACCGGTCGCGACGACCGCGGACACGCCCGTCGCCGACACCGCCGTCGTCGCGAGCAGCACGCCGTACACGACGACCGGGACGAGCAGCGTCCCGGCGCCCGGCGCGCACACCGCGATCAACGCGACGACGGCGGCCACCGGGATCGCCAGCGCCCAGCGTCGCGTGCACAGAATGCTCGACGACCGGTACGGCACGAACGCCACGAGGTAGACGACCTGGGCGCACAGGAAGAATCCGACCATCACCAGGAACGACGCGTCCCCGTCGAACAGGTCGGGAGCGGTGTCCCCCAGCCAGGACAACCCCAGGGCGACGAGCACCAACCGCACCAGCCGGGTACGCGGCGGCCGCGTCGAGGCGGCCAGCGCGGCCGCGAGCAGCGGCATCAGCAGCCACTGCGAGATGTCGGTGAACGACGACTCCGGTGCCGCCGCCTGCGCGATCAGATGCGCGACGGCGACGACCGCGAACGCCGCGGAAGCAACGATCGCGGTCGGCCGTCCGGTCATTCGGTGCCGTCGAACGCGGCGAGCAGCTGCTGTGCGGCCAGGGCCGCCGTCAGCGACCCGTCGCGCACACCCCGCTCGACGTCACCTCGGATCGCCTTGACCCGCGGGTTCGTCTCGAGGCGCCGCAGCAACTGGTCGTGCACCATCGTCCAGGTCCAGTCGACCTGCTGGCGGCGCCGGTTCTCCTCGAACTGCCCGGCCTCGGTGAGCACCTCGCGGTGCTTCAGGACGGTGTCCCAGAACGTGTCCAGTCCGTTGCCCTCGAGACCGCTCATCGTGATGACCGGCGGCTTCCAGATCGCGTCGTGCGGGTGGACCAGGCGCATCGCGCCGGACAGCTCGCGCGCGGCGACCCGCGCGTCGCGTTCGAAATTCCCGTCCGCCTTGTTCACCGCGACGAGATCGGCGAGCTCGAGCACGCCCTTCTTGATGCCCTGCAGCTGATCCCCGGTGCGGGCGAGGGTCAGGAACGTGAAGCAGTCGACCATGTTCGCGACCGTCACCTCGGACTGGCCGACACCGACGGTTTCGACGAGGATCACGTCGAAACCGGCGGCCTCGAGCAGCACCATGGTTTCGCGGGTGGCCTTGGCGACACCGCCGAGTGTGCCCGCGGTCGGGGACGGCCGGATGTAGGCGTCGCGTTCGACCGACAGCCGCGCCATGCGCGTCTTGTCCCCGAGGATCGATCCCCCGGTGCGGGTCGACGACGGATCGACCGCGAGCACCGCGACACGATGCCCCTTGCCGAGCAGATACATGCCGAGCGAGTCGATGAAGGTCGACTTGCCGACACCGGGCACCCCGGTGATGCCGACACGGATTGCGTTGCCCGCCTTGGGGAGCAGGCGCAGCAGCAGTTGCTGCGCCTGCTCCCGGTGGTCGTCGCGGGTGGACTCGACCAGGGTGATGGCCTTCGCCAGACCGGCGCGCCGGTTGGCGAGCACGTCCTGTTCGAGCACATCGAGATCGACCGGAGGTCGGCCCATTCCGATCAGGCCTCCGCGTCGTGGCCGAGCTGCTCGGAGAGCTTGCCGAGCAGGCCGACGGCCGCATCGGCGATGACGGTGCCGGGCGGGAAGATCGCCGCGGCGCCGCCCTGGTACAGCTCGTCGAAGTCGCCCGGAGGGATGACACCGCCGACCACGATCATGATGTCGGGCCGACCCACCTCCGCGAGCGCCTCCCGAAGCGCGGGCACCAGCGTGAGGTGTCCCGCGGCCAGCGACGACACGCCGATGACGTGCACGTCGTTGTCGGCCGCCTGGTTGGCGACCTCTTCGGGGGTCTGGAACAGCGGTCCCACGTCGACGTCGAAGCCGAGGTCGGCGAAGGCGGTGGAGATCACCTTCTGGCCGCGGTCGTGTCCGTCCTGACCCATCTTCGCGACCAGGATGCGGGGGCGGCGTCCCTCGGCCTGCTCGAACTTCTCGACGAGCTCGGTTGCCGTGCTGATGTTGCCCGCCTTTCCGGCCTCGTCCCGGTACACACCGCTGATGGTGCGGATCTCGGCCTGGTGACGTCCGTAGACCTCTTCGAGCGCGTCGGAGATCTCGCCGACGGTGGCCTTCGCACGCGCGGCATCGATGGCCAGGGCCAGCAGGTTGTTCTCCATGCCACCTTCGCTCGAGGCGGCGGCGCGGGTCAGCGCAGCGAGGGCGGCGCGGGTGGCCACCTCGTCGCGGTCGGCGCGCAGCTTCTCGAGCTTGGCGATCTGCTCGGCACGCACCTTCGAGTTCTCGACCTTGAGAACCTCGATCTGCTGGTCCTCTTCGACCTGATACTTGTTGACGCCGATCACCGGCTGACGGCCGGAGTCGATGCGCGCCTGGGTGCGGGCCGCGGCCTCCTCGATGCGCAGCTTCGGGATGCCCTCGGAGATTGCCTGCGCCATGCCGCCGGCCTCCTCGACCTCGGCGATGTGGGCGCGGGCCCGGTTCGCAAGTTCGTGGGTGAGCCACTCGACGTAGTAGGAACCACCCCACGGGTCGATCGGCCGGGTCGTGCCGGACTCCTGCTGGAGCAGCAGCTGGGTGTTGCGGGCGATGCGCGCGGAGAAGTCCGTCGGCAGCGCCAGGGCCTCGTCGAGCGCGTTGGTGTGCAGCGACTGGGTGTGGCCCTGGGTCGCGGCCATCGCTTCGACGCAGGTGCGCGCCACGTTGTTGAACACGTCCTGCGCGGTGAGCGACCAGCCCGACGTCTGCGAATGGGTGCGCAGCGACTTCGACTTCGCGGACTTCGGGGCGAACTTCTCGACGAGTTCGCTCCACAGGAGGCGCCCGGCCCGCATCTTGGCGATCTCCATGTAGAAGTTCATGCCGATGGCCCAGAAGAACGACAGGCGCGGCGCGAACTTGTCGATGTCCATGCCGGCGTCGAGACCGGCACGGATGTACTCGATTCCGTCGGCGAGCGTGTAGGCGAGCTCGAGGTCGGCGGTGGCTCCGGCTTCCTGGATGTGGTAGCCGGAGATCGAGATGGAGTTGAAGCGCGGCATCTTCGCCGACGTGTACGCGAAGATGTCGGAGATGATCCGCATCGACGGCTTCGGCGGGTAGATGTACGTGTTGCGGACCATGAACTCCTTCAGAATGTCGTTCTGAATGGTTCCGGCCAGCTGCTCGGGGGTGACGCCCTGTTCCTCGGCGGCCACGACGTACAACGCGAGAATCGGCAGCACCGCGCCGTTCATCGTCATCGACACCGACACCTGCGACAGGTCGATGCCGTCGAAGAGCTGACGCATGTCGAGGATCGAGTCGATCGCGACACCGGCCATGCCCACGTCACCCTGCACGCGCGGGTGATCGGAGTCGTAGCCGCGGTGCGTGGCCAGGTCGAACGCCACCGACAGGCCCTTCTGGCCGGACGCGAGGTTGCGGCGGTAGAAGGCGTTCGATTCGGCGGCGGTGGAGAATCCGGCGTACTGACGGATGGTCCACGGCTGGTTGACGTACATGGTCGGGTACGGGCCGCGCACGAACGGCTCGATGCCCGGGTAACCGGCCAGCGGGTAGCCGTCGGCCTCGACCGCGTCGCGGTCGGCCTTGGTGTAGACGGGCTTGACGTCGATGCCCTCGGGCGTCGACCACACCACGTCGTCGACGGTGTAGTTGTTCGCGGTCGCCACGGATTCGACGAGCGCGGCGGCCTGCTCCGGGGTCGGCGCGGACGGGGCCGGCGACGCCGGATCCGTCAGCGGGACATCGGCGAAGCTGCCGATCTGGTGTTCGATGCTCACTTACGCTCCCAGGGTGTTCAGCAGGTCGGTCAGCGCGGCGATCGCGTCGATCTTGGCGGTGAGGAACCCGTCCGGCCGCGCCTCGCCTTCGGCGTCACCGACGGCCTTCTCCGGCCCCGCGAGCAGGACGGTGGAGATGCCCGCGGCGCGCAGCGCGGCAACCGCGGGACCGGCGTCCTCGCCGTACCGCTTGTCGGTTCCGCACAGGACGGCGACGGTCGCGCCGGTATCCGTGACGGCCTGCGCGATCGTGTCGAGGGCGAGCGGACCCGGGTTGACCGCCTCGATACCGCCGGCGGCGAGCAGGTTCGCCGCGAACGTCGAGCGGACGTTGTGCTCGGCGACGGGACCGAGCGGAGCGAGCAGCACCGTCGGGCGGGCGCCGTGGGCGGCCAGGTACGCGTCCGAGCGGTCGCGCAGCGCCTCGAACGGCGCGGCGTAACGGGCGGCGAACGCACCGGAATCGGCGACGTCGGCGGGCAGCGGCGCCTCGCCGAGATTCGGGAACTCGTTGACACCGGTCACCGAGGTGCGACGATGCGCGATGTCGGCGTCGCGGCGGGCGCGGGTCGCGGCGATCCGGTCGGAGATCAGACCGGCGTCGAGCGCCGCGCGGTAACCACCGGCCGCCTCGATCTGCTGGAAGAACTCCCACGCCTTGCCGGCGACCTGCGCGGTGAGTTCCTCGACATACCAGGAACCGGCACCCGGATCGAGGACGCGGCCCAGGTTGGACTCCTCGAGCAGCAGCAGCTGGGTGTTGCGGGCGATGCGCTCGGAGAACGCCTCGGACACGTCGAGCACCCCGGCAGGCAGTGCCACGTCGAACGGCAGCACCGTGACCGAGTCCGCGCCGCCGACGCCGGCGCCGAACGCGGCGAGGGTGGTGCGCAGCATGTTCACCCACGGATCGCGCTGGGTCATCATCGCGGCGGACGTGACGGCATGCTGCGGAGCGGTGCCGGCGTCGGCGGCGCCGACGACCTGGGCGACGCGCGCCCAGAGCCGGCGGCCGGCACGGAACTTGGCGATGGTCTGGAACTGGTCGTCGGTGGCGGCGAGCCGGAACTCGATCTGGCCGAGTGCACCGGCCGCGGTCCGTCCCGCGGTGACCAGTTCGCGCAGGTACTCCAGACCCGCGGCGATCGCGGCGCCGAGTTCCTCGGCGTCGGAGGCGCCGGCGTTGTGGAACGCGGTGCCGTCGACGGTCAGGGCGCGGACACTCTCGGCGCGCTCGGACGCGGCTGCCGCGAGGGCGATGGCGTCGGCGACGGAGACGTCGTCGCGACCGGAGAATGCGCTGGTCAGCGGTGCGGCACCGAGCGCGATCCGGACGGCGGCACGGTCCGCGACGTCGGTGCGGGCGTCGAGCAGCGCGTACAGCGCGTCGGCGGCCGCAGCGGTGTCGGCGCCGGCGTCGAGGGTGATCGGCGCGAGGTCGAGCAGCACCTGGTCGAGCACGGCGGGCAGGGCGTCGGCGGGCAGCGCCTCGGCGCCGACCTGCAGCCAGAGCGCGCTGACGCCGCTCTCGAGTGCCGAGAGGATCCGCTCGTTGGCGGCGGCGGCGTCGGTGCCGCCGAACTGCGCGGACACGAGCCAGCCGGCGTTGACGTCGCGGGTCGCCGAGGTTCCGCGCACGTACGGGAACTCACCGGGCAGCGGCGCCTCGGGGAGCTCGTCGCGAATCCCGTAGAGGGGATTGACGGTGACGTCGTCGTACGTGGTGGTCTCGAGCAGTCGCTGCGGCTCCGGGCCGAGTTCGGTGGGCTCGACGCGGCGTGACTTCGCGAGCACGCCGGCCACCGCGTTCTGCCACTGCGCGTACGCGCGCGCGGCGTCCTCGGCTTCTGCAGCTAATGACACGTGCGGTTCCTCTCCTACGCTGCGGATTGTGGTGCAGGCTGATGGTGCAGGTTCTCGGCCTGTGTGGCCGTGGATACCTTAGGCGGATTCTCGTGTGATGCTAGCCGCATACACGCCGGGACTATTGTGGGGATCACCACAGTTTTTCTAGCGATCGTTAATAGCGTTGTCGCAGGGCAATCTACCCGCCGCCGCAGGCCAGGTGGGCACCGGCCGGTCCGCCGGACCGCCCGGTATCGTGGACGCTCGTGACGAGGCTCCTGAACGACCGCAGAATCCTCGGGCTCCTCGCCGCACTCGTTGCCCTGGTCGCAGTGGCCGTGGCCGCCACCCTGCTCCCCCACCCGTCGATCGGGGAGATCCGTGGCTGGTCGGAGGCGATCGGACCATCGTTCCTCCTCGTGTTCTTCCTGGTGCACACCCTCGTGACGATCGCGCCGGTGCCGCGCACCATGTTCACCCTCAGCGCTGGCGTGCTGTTCGGGGCTGGCACCGGGATCACCGTCTCCGTCGCAGCGACCACGGTGAGCGCGGTGCTCGCCTTCCTGCTGGTGCGCCGGATCGGCCGCCGGGCGGTCTCGTCGTATCTGACGCATCCGGCGGCGAAGGCGGTGGATCTGCGGCTCGCGCGGCGCGGCTGGCTCGCGGTCGGATCGCTGCGCCTGATCGCCCCGGCACCGTTCTCGGTGGTGAACTACTGCTGCGCGGTGTCGTCTGTGCGCCCGGTGCCGTACACGCTGGCCACGCTCGTGGGAATCCTGCCCGGCACGATCGGGGTGGTCCTGCTCGGTGACGCGTTGACGGGACGGACCGATCCGGCGCTCATGGCCGTGACGGTCGTGTGCCTGCTCGTGGGAGTCGCAGGACTGTGGCTCGAGGCGCGGCTCCCCGAACCCGCGGGTTCCGCACTCGACGCCGTCGACGACACCGATCGGGACCCGACGAAGGCGTCCTGATCACCGCACCCGTCACGATCCGCCGGGGCGCGCGTCGAGGTGGCCGGCCAGCAGCGGCCCGAGCGTCGCGAGCGTATCCGGGGTCATCATCTGCAGGTGGTCGCATCCGATCGTG
This sequence comes from Rhodococcus phenolicus, assembly GCF_001646785.1. Classification (GTDB taxonomy): domain Bacteria; phylum Actinomycetota; class Actinomycetes; order Mycobacteriales; family Mycobacteriaceae; genus Rhodococcus; species Rhodococcus phenolicus. The sequence goes on along the minus strand of NZ_LRRH01000020.1, from coordinate 88,936 downwards.
TGCTCGGTGATCGTTCCGGTCACGAGCGGCCGCCACAGCGCGGGTGAGGCGCCGTCGGGCCCGTCGAGGGATCGCGCGGCGGCGAAGAAGAGCAGGTCCCCGTCGAACGAGCGCAGCGCGAGGTTCGGCGCATCCGCCCGGCCTTGCGTATACGCCGCCATGATCCGCTCGAGGTCACGGGCAGTGAGTCCCGTGTCGTGCCCGACGGCCCGATCGACCGCACCGACGGCGTCCTCGTAGGACAGCGTCTCTCCCCCGTCGCCGGGGATCTCGATTCCCAGTCCGGTGAGCATCTCGGCGAGCGTGAGGGTTCGCCGGTCACGTTCGGTCGGGTAGTAGTCCAGGATCACCAGGTCGACGGTCTCGCCCGCGTCGCGCAGCTCGACGCCCATGTGGTGGACCATCAGTCCCCCCTGGGACCAGCCGAGCAGGGTGTACGGCCCGCGCGGCCGGACGGTCCGCAACTCCTCGACGTACCGGTGCGCGAGCGCGGCGGGCGTCGCGTAGGTGGGACCGCCGGACAGGAACGGCAGTTGCAGTCCGTACAGCGGACGGTCCGGCAGGTAGCGCAGGAGCCCGGCGTACACCCAGGAGATGCCGATCGCGGGATGCACGCAGAACACCGGTGTCCGGTGCCCGCTCCCACGAAGGGTGATCATCACGTCGAGGGTCCCGGACGGCACGGCGATGGTCTCCGCGGCCGTGTCGTCGAGGCGCCGGGCCAGACCGGCCGGTGTGGGATCGAGGAAGATCAGCCCGAGCGGGAGATCCCGGCCCAGCTCGCTGCGCAGTGCCGACGCCACGGCGGCAGCTGCCAGCGAGTTCCCGCCGAGGTCGAAGAAGTTGTCGTCGAGACCGACGCGGTCGCGGTCGAGCACCGCGGCGAACGCGGCTGTCGTGGCACGTTCCCTCGCGGTTCGGGGTGGACGGTATCGGGCAGGGGCGGGCGCGGCGGCGGGCAACGCCGCACGGTCCACCTTTCCGCCGGTGGTGACGGGGAGTCCGTCCAGCACCACGAGTGCCGTCGGGACCATGTACCGAGGCAGCACTTCGGCCGCGCGGCGCAGCACGTCCGCGGTGTCGATCATCGGTGCACCGTCCGCGACCACGTAGCCGACCAGCCGGTCGCCGCCGCCGTCGTCGCGCACCACCACGGCGGCGCGGGTGATCGCGGGATGGCGCAGCAGTGCGGCCTCGACGTCCTCGGGTTCGATGCGCAGACCGTGCAGCTTGACCTGGAGGTCCGCGCGTCCGACGAAGCGGGGTTGGATGCGACCGGACACGACTGTTCCTCGCATCAGGTCGCCGGTGCGGTACGCCCGGGCGCCGGGCTCCCCGAACGGGTCCGCGACGAAGCGGGTCGCGGTCGTGCCGGGCTGCCCGAGATAGCCTCGTGCCAGCCCGGGTCCGGAGAGGTACAGCTCCCCCACCGCGCCGGCCGGCACCGGCTGCAGCCGCCGGTCGAGCATGGTCTCGGTGAAGCCCGGCATCGGCGCACCGACGGTGACGGCCGCGCCGGGGGCGAGCGGGTCGAGCACGTTCGACATCACCGTAGCCTCGCTCGGGCCGTACCCGTTGACCATGTGACGGCCGGGCGCCCAGGTCGTCACCAGCGACGGCGGGCACGTCTCGCCCCCGACGCTCACGAACGTCAGGTCCGGCAGTGCCACCGGGTCGAGCGTCGCCAGGACCGCGGGGGTCGTGTACAGGTGGGTGATCCGCGCTGCGGCGAGGAAGTGCGTGAGGTCGGCCCCGGCACACACCTCGGGCGGCACCACGACGAGCTGCGCTCCCGCCGCGAACGCCACGAACGATTCGAGCAGCGACACGTCGAAGTTCGGCGACACGGACTGCGCTATCCGCGACGTCCGGTCCGCGACGTCCGTCAGCCGGCCCGCCAGGTTCGCGATGCCGCGGTGGGTGACGACGACACCCTTGGGCTTTCCCGTCGACCCCGAGGTGAAGATCATGTACGCGCCGTTGTCGGACCGAACCGGGGCCGCGCGGTCGGTGTCGGTGACCGCCGATGCGGCGAAGCGGTCCAGGTCGGCGTCGCCGACGGACACGACCGGGATCGTCCCGGGCAGATCGATCCCGGTGTCGCGGGTGAGCAGGCACAGCGGATCGACCGCGGCAAGGATCTCGGCCAGCCGATCGGCGGGATGGCCGGGGTCGACAGGTACGTACACGCCGCCGGCCCGGACGACGGCGTGCATCGCGACCAACCCGTCGAGCGAACGCCGCATCGCCACGGCGACGGGGGTTTCCGGGCGGACTCCGCGGGCGAGGAGCAGCCGCGCGAGCCTGTTCACCTGCCGGTCGAATCGGGCGTAGGTCCATCGCTGCCGTCCGTCGACCACCGCGACGGCGTCGGGAGTCCGCCGGGACCAGGTGTCGAGGATCCCGGTCCAGGTCCGGTCGGGCTCCGCGTCCGGGCGGGCTGGCGTGGTCAGGGTGTGCGGGGTGTTCCTGCCGGCGACCCGGAGGCGCCCGAGCGGCAGGTCCGGTCGGGTGACGACGGTCTCGAGGACCCGGGCGACCCGCGAGACGATCTCGTCGGCCGTGCTGCGCGCGAACAGATCCGGCCGGTAGCTGAGGCGCAGATGCATCCGGTCGTCCAGGTGCGCGATCAGGGTCAGCGGGTAGTGCCCCGAGTCGCGGGCGGTGACCTCGCGGACCTGCAGGCCGGCGAGGTCGATGGCCGCCGACAGCGCGGGGCGGTCGACCGGATAGGACTCGAACACCGTCAGTGTGTCGAAGGAGGCGGCGGGACCGCTCGCATGCTGGATCTCGGTGAGCCCGAGGTGATGCCGGTCCAGCAGGTCGGTTTGCTCGGTGCGGATCCGCTCGACCAGCGACCCGAGCGTCTCGTAGGGATCGAGGCGGACCCGGACGGGGACGGTGTTGACGAACAGCCCGATCATCTCTTCGATGCCGGGTACGTCTGCGGGTCGCCCCGAGACGGTGGTTCCGAAGACCACGTCGTCGTGCGAGGTGAGTCCGGCCAGCACGATCGACCACGCGACCTGCATCAGGGTTCCCGCGGTGACCGCGCGTTCGCGGGTGTATGCGCGCAGGCGCCGGGTCGCGGCGGTGGTGAGCGCGCAGGTCGATTCCTCGGACAGTGCCGACACGGGCGCGTCCTGCGCGGCCGCCGCGACGAGGGTGGGCCGGTCGAGCCCGCCGAGGTAGCGTGCCCACGCGGTCCGGGCGGAGACGTCGTCCTGCTGCACGAGCCAGCGCAGATAGTCCCGGTAGGGCCGCACGGGCGGGAGTGCCGCGGTGTCCGTGTCGTTCGCGTAGAGGACGAGCAGTTCCTTCAGCAGCAGCGGCGCGGACCAGCCGTCGAGCAGCAGGTGGTGGCCGGTGAACACCAGCCGCGCGTCGTCCGGTCCGAGGATGACCAGGGTCAGCCGGAGCAGCGGCCCGCGGGCCGGGTCGAATCGCCGGGTGCGGTCGGCGGTCTGCAGGTCGCCGAGCTCGCGGTCGCGGGCGGCGGCGTCGAGTCCGCTGAGATCTCGCTCGAGGAGGGGAATCCCGAGGCCGCCGTGCACGATCTGGACCGGTGGCCCCGCTGCGTCGAGATCGAAGGTGACCCGGAGGTTGGGGTGTCGCGTCGCCAGGGTGTCGACGGCTCGCCGCAGCCGCGGGGCGTCGACCGTCCCACCGAGGCGCAGGGTCAGTTGCACCGTGTACGCGTCGATCGAATCGGATTGCAGGGCGTGGAACAGCAGTCCGGCCTGTAGCGGGGTCAGCGGCCACACGTCCTCGAGTGCGGGACAGCGCAGTTCCAGATCGTCGATACGGTGCTGCGGCAACTCGACCAGAGGAAAGTCGGACGGGGTGTGTCCGCCCGCTCCGGGGCGGGCGACGTGGCGCGCGAGACCGGTCAGCATGGTTCGCCACCGGTCCGCGAGTGCGGCGATCTCCTCTGCGCCGACGACACCGGTGGCGTAGGCGAAGTCTGCGCGCAGGACGGTCCCGTCGGGGGTGTCGACCGCAGCCGTGTTGATCGTGACCACGGCCGGTAGCGGCTGGTGAGGGTCGAGACCCCCCGCGGGCACGGGGTCGAGACCCTGGGGCGGAACAGCGTCGAGACCATCGGACGGAACGGCATCGGCGGCCGCGGCCGGGATCGGGGTACCGATCCGCCCCAGGTAGTTGAACGCGATCTGAGGCCCGGGGAACGGTTCGAGCACCGCGCGGGTCGTCTCGTCGAGATAGCGCAGGATGCCGAATCCGATTCCGTGGTCGGGGATCGCGAGCAGTTGTTCCTTGACGGTCTTGACCGCTGCCGCCGCCGCGGCGTCGCCGCGCGCCATGCCGGCGGGGTCGATGCCGGCGAGGTCGACTCGCACCGGGTACGAAGTGGTGAACCAGCCGATGGTCCGAGACAGGTCGGCGCCGGGCATCACCTGTTCTTCCCGTCCGTGTCCTTCGAGGCCCACCAGGACCTCTGCGAGCTGGGTGCCGTTCTCTGCGCGCCGGGCGATCACCGCCGCGGCGAGGGCGGCGAGGAGACCGTCGACCGCTCTGCCGTGGAACGCCTGCGGAACGGTCGTGAGCAACACCGCGGTGGTCGGGGCGGGAATGTCGACGGTCCGGGTGCCGATCGTGGCGCCGACGTCGATCCGGGGATCGAGCGGTCTGGTCCCGAGCATCGGATCGGCACCGGTCAGCGTTGCGCGCCACCGGTCCAGTTCGGCGGTGCGGGTCCCGCGGCGAGCTTCCTCGGTCAGGCCGTGCGCCCATCGGCGCATGGATGTGCCGACCGGGTCGAGATCGGGCTCGAGGCCGTGCGCGAGTCGCTCCCATGCGGCGGCGAGGTCGGTGGCCAGGATGCGCCAGGACACTCCGTCGATCACCGTGTGGTGGGCGACGAGCAGGAGACGGGAGTCGGTGTCGGCGTCGAACCACACGCTCTGCAGCATCACCCCGGCAACGGGGTTCAGCCGGTCCGTCGCCGCTGCGCACTGTGCCGCGGCGATCGACGTGAATCCCGGTCCGGTGGTGGTCTCGACCGGGATGCGCTGCACGATCTCCCCGGCGGGGACCGACCCGATCGGCCGGGTCTCGAAGTGCCATCCGGGTGCGTCGCCGGCATCGGTGTAGAGCCGGGCGCGCAGCATGTCGTGCCGGTCCACGACGGCCTGGAGCGCCGCGCGCACGGTGTCGTCCCGGAGGCCGGTCGGGAGCGGCAGCAGTACCGCCTGCCGGAATCCGGGACGGCATCCTCCGGTGTCGAGCAGCCATCGCAGGATCGGGGTGAGCGGGACGTCGCCGATTCCTTCGCCGGGCAGTTCCGCGAGTGCCGGCGCCGCGGGGGCAGGTGCCGTGACTATTGCCGCGAGCGCGGCGACGGTCTTGTGTTCGAAGACGTCGCGCGGCGTGAACACCAGGCCGGCGGTCTTGGCCCGCGCGACCAACTGGATCGACATGATCGAGTCGCCGCCGAGCGCGAAGAAGGAGTCGTGTGCACCGACGGTGTCGATCCCGAGCACCGTCGCGAAGATCTGTGCCAGGGTTTCCTCGGTCGGTGTGGACGGCGCCACGTATCCGTGGCCGGTCGCGGCGAAGTCGGGGGCCGGCAGCGCCCGACGGTCGAGTTTCCCGTGCGCCGTCACCGGCAGCTCGGCCAGTGTGACGAGCGCCGCCGGGACCATGTAGTCCGGCAGCCGGTGCGTCAGGTGGCGACGGATGCCGGTGATGCGGACGTCGTCCGGGGGCACCGGTTCGCCGGGGACTACCGGTTCCCTGTTCAGCACCACGTATCCGACCAGCTGTTTCCGGCCATCGTCACCGGGGGTGTCCCGGGCCACCACCACGGCGTGCGCGACATCGGGATGTCGGTTCAGCGCCGCTTCGATCTCGCCGGGTTCGATCCGGAATCCGCGCACCTCGATCTGATCGTCGGTGCGGCCCGTGAATTCGAGGTAGGGGGCGGGTGCTCGATCGTCGGTGCGATTGCGGTGAACCCAGCGCACGAGGTCGCCGGAGCGGTACATCCGTGCCCCGGGGTCGCCGAACGGGCATGCGACGAATCGGGAGGCGGTCAGGGCCGCGCGACCGGTGTATCCGCGGCCCACGCCCGCACCGGTGATGTACAGCTCGCCGGGGACACCGACCGGCACCGGCAGCAGACCGGTGTCGAGCACGTAGACCCGGACGCCCGGGAGGGGACGGCCGATCGGCACCGTTTCGTGCGGGAGATCCGGTTCGTCGGACCCGGTGGTCCCCGGCATCTCGTGGGTCGTAGCGCAGACGGTCGTCTCCGTCGGCCCGTATGCGTTGACCACCGCCGTCCGCGGGTGCGCGGCGCGGAATCGCCGGAGGACGGCGGTTGAGAGCACGTCGCCCCCGGTGACCACCCGGTCCACCCGGTCCCACATCCGGGCCGGCACGACCGCGGGATCTGCCAGGGCGTGGAACAGCGGTGTCGTGGCGAACATCCACGTCACGTCCTGCGTGGTCACCACCGTCGCCGCGGTCGACGGATCGATCGGTCCGGGTGGGGCGAGCACGAGTTCCGAGCCGGTGAGCAGCGCCGGCCAGATTTCCAGCACCGACGCGTCGAATCCGGGCGAGGAGATCGTGGACATCCGCTTCCGGTCGCGGTTCGACAGTGGGCTGTGCACCACCAGGTGCGCGAGGTTCCCGTGGGTGATCGCCACTCCCTTCGGCACGCCGGTGGAGCCTGAGGTGTAGATGACGTACGCCGTGTCGGCGGGGCGGAGGGGGCGGATCCGGTCGTCGTCGGTGACCGGCCGCGCGTCGTCGGGCGCACGGTGGGACCGCGGGACTCCCTCCGTGTCGAGGACCAGGTGGGGGCGGTGGCCCGGCACGGACGAGTGCCGGTCGTCGGTGAGCACCATCCGGGGCGCCGCGTCGGTGAGGAGGAAGTCGGTGCGTTCGCTCGGGTAGTCGGGGTCGAGGGGAAGGTACGCACCGCCCGCGGCGGTGATCGCGAGGAGCGCGACGATCAGCGCGGGCGACCGTCCCACGACGACGGCGACGACGGATTCGGCGCCCACCTCCAGTTCGACGAGCAGGCGCGCGAGCCGGTTGGCGTTCGCGTCGAGCTGCCGGTACGTCCAGCTGCGGGTGCCGAAGGTCAGCGCCACGGCGTCCGGTGTCGCCGCTGCCTGCTCGGCGAACAGCGCGGCGACGGTGCGCTGGGGCGCGGACACCGCGGCACCGCTCCACTGCTCGACGAGGTGGTGCCGCTCGACCGGGTCGAGCAGGTCGACGAGGCCGAGCGGGTCGCCCGGGGAGGTCACCGTCGATTCCAGGACGCGCAGGTACCGGGTGGCGAAGTGTTCGACGGTGTCCCGATCGAACAGGTCGACGGCGTATTCGATCGTCCCGTGCAGGGCCCCGGCGTCCGGTGCGGTCGTTCCCGACAGGGTGCTCTCGGCGAGGCCGACGTACAGGTCGAAGCGGGCGATCTCGGTAGGGATCGGGACGACCTCGACGTGCAGGTCGGGAAGGTCGAGCCGCGGCACCGGGTTGTTCTGCAGCGCGAAAGCGACCTGGAACAGGGGGTGGTGCGCGGTCGAACGCTCCGGGGCGATCAGTTCGACGAGCCGCTCGAACGGCGCATCCTGGTTCTCGTAGGCGGCCAGCGCCTTGTCGCGGACGCGGTCGAGGATCTCGGCGAACGACCGGTTCCCCGCGATGTCCTCCACCCGGAGCACCCAGGTGTTGACGAAGAAACCCACGAGGTCCGTGAGCGCTTCGTCGGTGCGGCCGGCGACCGGCCCGCCGAGGGTGATGTCCGGCCCGGCGCCGAGTTTGTGCAGCAGCACGACCAGTGCCGTTTGAAAGACCATCGACGCGGTGGCACCGTGCGCCCTGGCGAGGTCGTCGACCGCGGCCCGCAGGCGCGCGGGCACGGTGAACTCGACCTGCCCGCCGCGGGAGGACTGCATCGGGGGGCGGGGACGGTCGAATGGCAGTGTCACGCATTCGGGCACGCCGGCCAGTTCCCGCTGCCAGTAGGCGAACTGGGCGTGCATCGGGCTGCCGGGGTCGTCGTTGCCGCCCAGCACGGCGCGTTGCCACAGCGTGTAGTCGGCGTACTGCACCGGGAGGGGTTCCCAGTCCGGTTCGGCCCCGGCCGAGCGTGCCGCGTAGGCGCGCAGCAGATCGCGCACGAGCGGCACCATCGACGCGCCGTCGCCGGCGATGTGGTGCAGTACCAGCACGAGCATGTGGTCGGCGGGTCCGGTACGCAGCAGCGCCGCACGCACCGGGATGTCGGTGGACAGGTCGAACGGCCGCCGTGCCTGTGCGCGGATCGCGTCCGTCACGTCGTCGGGCGGGATCGTCGACACCGGCAGCGTCGCCGGGGCCGGCGGCAGGATCTGCTGGAAGGCGACTCCGTCGATCTCCGCGAACACCGTGCGCAGGCTCTCGTGCCGAGCCACGACGTCCCCGAACGCCGCCTGCATGGCCGCGACGTCCACTCGCCCGGTCAGCCGGGCCGCCATCGGAATGTTGTACGTCGCGGACGGTCCTTCGTAGCGATCGATGAACCAGAGCCGTGATTGCGCGTAGGACAACGGGATTCGTTCCGGTCGGGACTGCGGAACGAGCGGCGTCCGGGCGAGGCCGCAGTCGGCGAGCCTGGGCGCGAGTTCCGCGACGCGCGGCGCCTCGAAGATCACCCGGATCGGTACCTCGGCCTGCAGCACGGCCCTGATGCGGGCCACGGCTCCGGTGGCCACCAGCGAATCACCACCGAGTTCGAAGAAGTCGTCGTCGATTCCGATCCGGTCGGGTGGGAGGTGCAGCACCTCCGCGAACACGCCCACCAGCGTGCGCTCGATCCGGGATCGGGGGGCACGGTACACCGCGCCACGCAACGTCGGTGCCGGTAGAGCGGCGCGGTCGAGTTTGCCGTTGGCGGTGAGCGGCATCTCGGCCAGCGGCACGACGGTGGCCGGCACCATGTATTCCGGCAGCATCGCCGTGACCGAGGCGCGGAGCGCCACCGGGTCCGGCATCCGCCCGGGCACGGGCACCACGTACGCGACCAGGCGTTCCCGGCCCTCGTCCTCCCGGACGACGGCGACGGCCTGCGACACCTCGGCCAGGCTCGCCAGTGCCGCCTCGACCTCGCCGAGTTCGAGCCGACGACCGCGCACCTTCACCTGCAGATCCGCGCGACCGAGGTAGGCCAGCACCGGTTCCGGCCGGGTTCCGGCGGATCCGTCGTCCCCGTCGTCCCATCGCATCAGGTCCCCGGTTCGGTACATCCGCGACCCGGGCGGCCCGAACGGGTCGGCGACGAATCGGACGGCGGTCGCTCCCGGGCGTCGGTGGTATCCGCGGGCGAGCCCGGGACCGGCCGCGTAGAGCTCACCGACGACGCCCACCGGCACGGGGTGCAGTCGCGGATCGAGGACGACGGCGCGGAATCCGGGGCCCGGCCCGCCGACGGTGACGGAGGTGCCGGGCGTGAGGTCCGCCGAGGCCATCTGCACGGTGATCTCGCTGGGCCCGTATCCGTTGACCATCCGGCGGCCGCGCGCCCATCGATCCACCAGCCCGGGTGGGCAGTCCTCACCGCCGACACTGACGAAGCGGATCCCCTGCACGTGGTCGGGGTCGAGTGTCGCCAGGACCGCGGGTGTGGTGCAGAGGTGGGTGACGTGCGCGGCGTCCAGTTCCCGCGCGAGTTCCTCGCCGCCGAACACGGTCGTGTGTCCCACCACGAGGTGCCCGGCCGCCCCGAACGTCACGAGCAGTTCGAACACCGCCAGATCGAAGCTCGGCGAGGTGCCGTGCCACACCCGGGAGTCCGCGGTGGCGAGGGTGCGTGTGTGCGCGACCAGATTCGACAGGCCGCGGTGCGCGACGACCACACCTTTCGGCGTGCCGGTGGAACCGGAGGTGTAGATCAGGTAGGCGGGCTGGTCGGGGCGCACGATGGCTCGACCGTCCGCAGCGGTCACCGTGCGTTCCGGGTACCGGGTCAGGGTCGCGATCACCCGCGGATCGTCGAGCATCACCCACCGGACCCGGTCGGAGAGCCGGCTCCGCTGCTCGACCGTGGTCAGTCCGAGCACCGCGCCGCAGTCGTGGAGCATGAAGTCGATCCGGTCCTGCGGGTAGCCGGGATCCACCGGCACGAATGCGGCCCCGGTCCTGGTGACCGCCCACACCGCCAGCACGGATTCGACGGAGCGGGCCATTCCGATGGCCACGAAACGTTCGGGTCCGGCTCCCGCCTCGACGAGCAGGCGCGCCAGCCGCGCGGAGGTCGCGTCGAGCTCCCGGTAGCTCATCCGGACCTGCCCGCACGTGACCGCGGTCGCGTCGGGATCGACCGCGACTGCCGCGGCCAGGATCTCGGGCAGCGTGCGGTCCGGGACCGAGGGCGGTCCCGTCACGGGGGCGAGGACTCGGCGCTCGGTGACGTCGAGCAGGTCGACGTCACCGATCGGGATCGCCGGGTCGGCCACGGCCGCCGCGAGGAGCCGGTGCATCCGGTGTGCGAACCCGGCGATCGTGCCGGCGTCGTGGACGTCCGGGTCGTACCGGATCCGGAGGGCGGCGTCGGCGGTCGCGGCGGACGGTCCGGTGAGGCCGATCCGCAGATCGACGGCGCCGAGGGCCGTGTGTTCCGCGGAGGCGGCGGCCGCGGCGGCGTCCCGTTCGACCGTCACCCCGAACAGCGGTGTGTGGGATCCGTTCCGCGTCGGTGCCAACGCGTCGAGCAGCCGCTGTCCGGGGACTGCGGCGTGCTCGAAGGCTTCTCCATCCACTCGCCGTACGTCGTCGAGCAGCGCCGCCATGCCGGTCGCACCGCGAACGCGGGTGCGCAGGGGCACGAATTCCGCGATGGCGGGTGCGCTGTCGCCGGTGGCGGGCGGGTCGGTGCCGACAACGACGTCGTCGGTGCCGGTCAGCCGGGCGACGAGGATCGCCGTCACGGCGTGGAGGACGGTGAAGGGATCGGTGCCGTGCCGATCGGCGAGCGCGACGATTCCGCGGTACAGGTCGGACCCGAGCGGGTGCACGGCCTCCGCCCATCGGCGCCCGATCGCGGTCGGGCCCGCCGGCCGGGCGACCGCGCTCCGGTCGGGGGAAAGATTCGGTGGCGCCGGTGTTCCGGCGAGCACTTCGGTCCAGTGGGCCAGCAGCTCGGTCGCCCGATAACGGGGTGCCGCCGCGACCGCGCTCGGGGGATGGACGGACGTGAGCGGAGTCCGGGGATCGACGGTCAGGAATTCTTCGAGAACCTCGGCGATCTGCGCGCATTGTTCGGCCGCCTCGTCCACGCGGTAGCGGTTGGGGTTGGCGCGGAATTCGATCGTCGTCCCGGCCGGGGTGCCCGTGCGGGAGACGGTGATCAGCCGGTCCCCGACCGGCCCGCGGGACAGAACGTGCGGGATTCCGACGAGGTCCCCGAGCCGGGGTTGCTGATCGAAGAGCATCACGTTGACCAGTGGCACCGAGAACCGGGACATGGGCGCGACCGACGATCGGCGAATGTCCTCGATGCCGCACGCCTGGTGCCGCAGCGCCCCGACCAGTTCGAGGTGCGTGCGCTGCACCAGATCCTCGATCGGCTCGTCCGGCACGATCCGGATCCGCAGAGGCACCACGTTCACCAGCATCCCGGCGGATCGTCGTAGTTCGGCTGTCGTGCGCGCCGACACGGGAATGTGCACGAGAACCTCGCATCGACCGGACAGCCGCGAGAAGCAGCACGCGAAGGCCGCGAGGATCACCGCGGCCGGGGAGGCACCCCCCGGCGCCGACGGATCGGTCAGGCGGGCGTCGGTTGCCGCGGGCAGTTCGGCCCGGGTCGTGATGGTCCGGACAGCGGGCGGCACCTCCGAGACCTCGGGCGACTCGGCGAAGTCCCGGACTCGTTCCCTCCAGTAATCCCGGTCGGCGACGAAGCGGCGCGAGTCGCGGTACTGCCGGTCCTTCTCGTACAGGGTGCGCAGGTCCGCCGGCGGCTTCCGCTCGATCGTGCGCCCGTCGAGTGCCGCGGTGTACATCGCCGCGCTTCGTTCGACCAGGATCATGGCGCCGTATCCGTCGAGGGCGATGTGGTGCGCCTTGATGTACACGAGGAAGTCCTCGGGACCGACTCGGAGGACGGCGATCCGGCACAAGCGATCGGCGAGCAGGTCGATCGCGGTTTCCACGTCACGCCGGAGCCAGGTCTCCGCGGCCGCCTGCGGGTCGTCCGCATCGCGGAAATCGAGGACCTCGGTGTCGAATCCGAGGTCCGGGTCGATCATCTGGAACGGCCGGCCGTCCACTTCGATCAGGCGGAGAAACACCGTCTCGAACTCGCGCCCTGCGCGCGTCGCCACGGCGCGCACGAGGTCGAGGTCGAGGTGGCCGTGGAACTCCACGTACTGGGCGATCACGTACGGGACGTCGGGGGCGAGCTGCTGGGCGAGCCAGATGCCGTACTGTGCGGGCGACAACGGGAATGCGCCCTCCGGGATGTGCTCGTCACCGGTATCGGCTTCGCTGTGGATGACGGGAGTGGCCATTGCGGCCCCCTTCAGGTGGAGACTGCGATCCGTGTGCGTGGTCGACGCCGGAGGCGCATGCCTGCCGGGTTGCCGTCTCGCCTGCGCTCGTCGTGATCACCTGCGGCGCAACTTTTCCTGGAGAACGGGGTGCGGGCCGGCGGCAGGGCCTCGAAATGTATCCGACAAGCGTAGGCGCGTACGGCCGTCTGCGGCAACGCTTCGCGCCGGACGAGCGGCGTGGTGGTCGACCGCTGCGCGCTGCGTCACCTGCGATTCGCCGCGGCCAAACGACCCGTAAAACAATCCCATAGTTTGTTTTGGCCCATAGATCCGATCTTGAGCCCGTTGTATGCTGTCGAAACGAACTCCAGCTCCACCGTCGGCGCTTCGCACCACGAAAGGATTCTCCACTCCGCTGCACACTGCCCGGCCGGAGAGCGGGAGCACCGTCACGACCGGCCCCGCTCCCCCAGGCGCCGTGGATGTTACGAACTCCACGCGAGCGTCTCGTTCAATTTCGTTGCGGTCCAGCGGTTCCGCGCCATCGGTGCGACGTGCGGGCAGCGCGTCAGCGACCTCGGCGTCCACACCCGATGCGCCTGTGGCGCCGATGAATCTTCTTGCAAAACAATATGTTCCAACATATCGGCCACATCGGCACAGACAGCCGTTCGCCTTTTCGGGAGCGAGGAAACCGCCATGCCGATCCAGAAGTGCGTGGGAACCCGGTCCGGCACAGTGTGGGTGGACCTCTTCGGAGACACGGTGGAGTATGCGCACGAATCGAGTGCACACCAGCTGAGATCGTGGGCGCGTGAGTATCTCACCGCACCCCATCCCGACCTCGGCCGGGACGGGCCGGTGTGCCCGTTCGTCCGCCCGTCCATCACCAGGCAGCTCTTCGCGGCGGCGTTCGTGCACGGACAGGAACTCGACGCGACCCTCCTCGGCACGATCGTGGCCGACCAGTTCGAGATCTATCTCGAACTCGTACGCCCGGCCGACAAGGATCGCTGCCTGAAGACGTTGGTCACGGTGCTGCCGGATCTCGCGGACTGCTCCGTGATCGACGTCGTGCACGCGGAATACAAGTCCCGGTTCGTCGACCGGGGATGCATGCTCGGCCAGTTCTATCCCGGATGTCCGCAGCCGGGGCTCTGGAATCACGACTTCCGCCCGCTCGACGCCCCGCTCCCGATGCTCGTCGCGCGCTCCATGATGACGACGGACTTCCCGTTCCTCATGGGCCGCCAGGACTGGCTGCGGGCCTATTTCAAGAACTTCGCCCCCGGCCTCCCGTCGATGCTGCGGGTCGCTCTCGCGCAGCGGATGGCCTACGACGGGGACGCCGTGGACGCGATCACCGCGCATCATGCCCTGACCGGGGACGAGCCCGCCCGTGCGAGCGAGCCGCACCCCCGCATGCAGACAAGGTTTCAGGCTTGATTTTCTCTCATCAAGGTTTCACACTTGACCAGTGTTCGTATTGACGGTCGACCAACGCGGCAGCCGCCGAGACGTCGACCGTGTCGCAGGGCTGCTCACCGACCTCCACGATCCGAGGCTGGCCCGTCCGTTCGACCGGACCGCCGGGGACGAAGTCCAAGCCGTCACCGACGACCCCGGGGCGGTCGTCGATCTGGTTCTCGAACTGCTCCGACGTGAGCGGTGGAGCATCGGCATCGGTATCGGACCCGTCGAGACCCCACTGCCGGCACAGACCCGCGCGGGGCGCGGACCGGCCTTCGAACATGCCCGCCAGGCCGTCGAACGCGCCAAGAACGCCATCGGGCAGCTCGCCGTCGACGGCTCCGACGCACCCGCGGCGGCCGACGCCGACGCCGCACTCACACTCCTCGCGACCGTTGTGCTCCGCCGCTCCCCGCAAGGCCACGAGGCGGTGTCACTCGCCCGGACCGGACTGACCCAGGCCCGGATCGCCGCGGAACTCGGCATCAGCAAACAAGCCGTGTCCCAGCGCCTGTCCGCCGCCGGATGGCAGGCCGAACTCGCCGGATGCACCCTCGCCCGTCGACTCCTCGAAAGGGCCGATCGTTGACCGTCCTCTCGCTGGCACTGCTCGCCGTCGTCGCCCTCGCGCCCGTGCTGAGCCTGCGCCCGAATGCGCCCGTCTGGCCGGCGCCGGTGATCTCGACGGCCGCGCTGATCGGGGCCGCCACCGCCGCGTCGGCGACGACCGCGGTGCAGGGGTTCGTCTACGCCGCCACCCTGGTGCTGACGATGCTCGCGGCGATCACCGGCGGCGGGCCGGCCGTACTCGCCGCGTTCCGCATCGCGCGCCGCCAACCCGACGCCGGTCCCGAGCCGGCCGCGGCGGCGCCCGGAGGGGCACCGGTTCCGGGTCCGTTGCGCGGTGGCCGGGTCATCGGCATCCTCGAACGCGCGGCGGTGGCCGGTGCGGTGCTGGCCGGCTGGCCCGAAGGCATCGCGATCGTCCTGGCGGTCAAGGGCCTGGCCCGCTACCCGGAACTGCGCGAGCCGCAGGCCTCCGAGCAGTTCATCATCGGAACCGGCACCAGCGTCCTGTGGGCACTGGCGGTGTGTGGCGTCGGCTGGTCGCTGCTCACCTGACCGAGGGACCCGGTGCGGTCCCGTCCGCGCGGCTGAGCCGAACTTCGGCCCCCGGTGCGTGGTTTCGGTAGCGGGCGCTACCGAAACCACGCACGAGCCGGACGGCCTCCTCGGTGGAACTCAGCCCTCTGCGCCGAGGATTCGGTCCAGGTCGTCGAGCACCGTCATTCCACCCAGGGGTCCGACGCCGGTGATCCAGTAGGACTGGTCGACGAGGTGCAGATTCGGGAAGTACTGCGCGTTCGCGGTCACCGCGGCCGGCATGGTCGCCGGATCGTCGGGCTGCGCGCTGGTGACGACGACCAGGTCGGCCTTGGCCTCCGCGGCCAGTTCGGGCGACAGGTCGACGGAGATCGAGTTCTCCCAGTCCCGCGGCGGAATCGTCAGACCCGCGCACTCGAGGGTGCTGCCGGCGAACGAGGTGGGCCCGTACAGGGTGAGGTTGTCGTTGCGGGGCCGGATGAGCTGCGCGGTCCGGCCTTCGGTGCGGTGCTCGGTCGCGATCTCCTCGCACCGCGCGGTGTAGTCGTCGAGAAGGGTCTGCGCCGCGTCCTCCTTGCCCAGGACACCGGCGACGAAGCGGACGTTGTCCTGCCACGGGTCGGCCTGCGAGGCCATGAACACGGTCGGTGCGATTCCCGCGAGCTGCTCGTACAGATCGCCGTGGCGGGTCTCGGTGCCGAGGATCAGGTCGGGCGCCAGCGCCGCGATCGCCTCGACGTTCGGTTCCGCGACGGTACCGACCGTTTCGATTCCGGCGGCCTCCTCGCCGAGATAGGCCGGAACGCCGGTGGCCTCGCTCAGCACGGCGGCACCGACCGGTGTCGCGCCCAGGGCGATGGTGGTGTCGAGCTGGACCGGTTCGAGGACGACGACCCGCTGCGGGCTGTCCGGAACCTCCGCCACGCCGTGCGCGTGCTCAACCGTGCGCGTCGTGGCCGCGGCAGTATCGGACTCGTCACCGCCGCCGCTGCTTCCACACGCGGTGACCGCGACCGCCGTGGTGGCCGCGACCACGCCGAAGAACACGCGATTCATCCGTGTCGCAATCCGTCCCACTTCACTCTCCTGAAGACATGCCGACGGCCGGGCGGTTCCTGCGCTGCCCAGCCGTCCGGCTAGCATCGAACAAATATTGGTGAGCCTAACCTACAAGGAGTCGCCGGTGTCCACGGAGCGGATCCACACCTGCACGGAGCCGGCCGATGCGCTCACCAGTCGGCGCGCCGACGCCTGTTCCCGGCAGTCGTCCTCCGCGGGCGAGCCGATGGTCGCACGGGCCGGGAGAACCCGATTGTGGGTCCTGATCGAGCACCCGGGACCGTGGCCGTATTCCGCCCCGGAGGGAGTCCTGCCCCCGGCGCTCGTCGACCGCATCGACGCCGCGCCCGGACACGTTCGCCTGGCGCTGATCCGCCGGCCGCGCGCCCGGACGGCCGACCGGCCGCGGTGGATCCTGGCCTGGTCCGACGGCACGCGCCACTGGATGCGGGAGGGAACCGCGACCGGCTACGACGAACTCGCCGGCCTGCCCTTCGCCGCGTGCGCGGCGGGCATCGAACCGGATGTCGGGGCGCCGCGGCACGTCCCGTTGTTCGCCGTGTGCACGCACGGGAAGAAGGACGCGTGCTGCGCGGAACTGGGCCGGCCGATCGTGTCCGCGCTGACGCCCGTCGACGATGCCGACGTGTGGGAATGCACCCACATCGGCGGCGACCGGTTCGCCGCGAACATGGTCGTGCTGCCCGAGGGGCTGTACTTCAGCAGGCTCGGAACGGAATCGGCACGCGATGTCGTGCGCGAATATCGTGCCGGCGTTCTGCCTCTCGATCACCTGCGGGGACGGGCCGCGTTGTCCCAAACCGCGCAGGCCGCCGAGCACGCGGTCCGCTCGGCCACCGGCATCGTCGCGGTGGACGCGCTCGAACACCTCACGGAGACGTCGGCCGATTCGGTCACCGTCGTCGAGCTACGGATGAGCGCACGGAATTTCCGGGTCGCCGTGCAGGCCGGTGCGCCGCAGCCGTCCTTCTCCCACGGATGCCGGTCGGGCGGCACGGTGACGTGGAGCAGCTGGATCGTCGATTCGATCGAGGAACTACCCGCCCCGTGAAGCCGGCCCGTGCGTGGATCCGGTAGCCCCTGCCACCGAATCCACGCACGAGCGAGACGTCACTCCTGGCGGTGCCTCGGCTCGTCGGGCGCCGTCGGTGCCGCGGAGCCCTCGGCGGGGGGCACCCACCCCGCCTGCAGGGGCGACGACGGCGGCAGCTCACCGGGCTTGTCGAACTCCGGTGCCCCGGCCCGCTCCGGGGTCGTGCGCACCGCCGGGTCGACGGGTTTGCGGGCGACGGCTTCCGCCTCGGCGACCGCCTGCGCGACCTCCGGGTCGCGAGCCGTGGTGAACCAGTCGGCGACCTCCGCGCTGTCGTCCTCCGGCCGGGGCAGTTCCTCCTCGACCGGCGTGGCCTCGAACCGGAACACCCCGTCGTCGCCGGGCGCACCGAGAGTCTTCGCGAATCCCTTGAGCGCATCCCCGAAGTCGCTGGGTACCAGCCACACCTTGTTCGCATCGCCCTGCGCCATCTGGGGCAGCGTCTGCAGGTACTGGTACGCGAGCAGTTCGGGGGTCGGCTTGCCGGACTTGATCGCCGCGAACACCTTCTCGATGGCCTTCGCCTGGCCCTGCGATTCGAGGTACTTCGCGGCCCGATCGCCCTGTGCCCGCAGGATCCGCGACTGGCGTTCGGCCTCGGCCTCGAGGATCGCGGCCTGCTTCGAACCCTCCGCCGAGAGGATCCGCGACTGCTTGTCGCCCTCGGCGGTCTTGATCGCGGCTTCGCGGTGGCCCTCGGCGGTGAGGATCATCGCGCGCTTCTCACGATCGGCCTTCATCTGCTTCTCCATCGATTCCTGGATCGACGGCGGCGGATCGATGCTCTTCAGCTCGACCCTGGCGACCCGCAGGCCCCACCGGCCGGTCGCTTCGTCGAGCACCCCGCGCAACTGCCCGTTGATGGAGTCGCGCGAGGTCAGGGTCTCTTCGAGGGTCATCCCGCCGACCACGTTGCGCAGCGTCGTCACCGTCAGCTGCTCGACCGCGGCGATGTAGTTGCTGATCTCGTAGACGGCGGCCTGCGGATTGGTGACCTGGAAGTACACGACGGTGTCGATACTCAGTGTCAGGTTGTCCTGGGTGATCACCGGCTGCGGCGGGAACGACACCACCCGCTCGCGCAGATCCACCTTGGCGCGGATCCGGTCGACGAACGGCACCAGGAACGTGAGCTGCCCCGACGCGGTCCGGTAGTAGCGACCCAGCCGTTCGATCACCGCGGCCTCGGCCTGCGGCACCAGGGCCACCGACTTGACCACGACCAGGACCACCAGTGCCACCAGAACGGCGAGCACGATCAACGCTTCCATCGTCAGACACTCCTCCACACGACGGCCGTCGCGCCGTCGATCTGCATCACCGTCACGGTCGTTCCCGGTTCGTACACCTCGGTGTGGTCCAGCGGCCGCGCCGTCCAGACCTCACCGTCGATCTTGACCTGTCCGGAATGTTCGGCGACCTGCTCGAGAACCAGCGCGTGTTTGCCCGGCAGGGCCTCGACACCCGTGGTCAGCGCGGGCGGGGCCGCATAACGCCGCCGCAACGCCGGTCGCACCCCGAGCAGCAACACCAGCGACGACAGGGCGAACACCACAGCATCGACCCACACCGGCAGGTCCGTCGCGGCCGAGACACCCGCGGTCACCAGGGCCGCGCCACCCAGCATCAGCAGCACGAAGTCACCGGTCAGCGCTTCGGCCGCGGCGAGAGCCACACCCGCGATCAGCCAGATCAATGCCGTCACGTCACCCATGGAACCACAATTCGGACATGTGGGCAGATGCCCTGGCAGAGCGACCTTCGCGACCCCGGCACCGCACCGTCCCCGGGTCGGAAGAACGTGGATCCGACCGACCGGAACAGGTTCTTTCCACCGGGTGATATCGGCGTACCGTTCCCGGACCGTGGGTATCGTCCCGGTCCGGTCCCTGCTGGTCGGCGCACTGGCGGGCCGGAACGTCGACGTCGACCCCACCGACGCCGCGATCCTCGCGGCGACGATGCGCGTCTCGGTCGGTACGGTGTTCCGCCGTTTCGCACCACGGAAGAGTTGCTCGAGCATCGGACCGGACCATCACCGACGTCGGCGGCGTGGGCGCGGGACTGCCGGACGCCGGACCCACGCCCGCGGACGGTGGCCGCTGACCGGACGCTTCGGGTGGTCAGCCCTGCTCGGGTTCGGTGACGAAATCCACGAGACGTTCGACCGCGCCGATCAGCGGTGCCTCGAGATCCCGGAACGAGGAGACCGCGCCGTAGACGCGGCGCCAGCCGTCCTGCGGTGTTCCCCAGCCCAGTTCGTCGCACACCCCGGTCTTCCAGTCCCGGCCGCGCGGCACCGCCGGCCACGCCGCGATGCCCAGCGCCTTCGGCCGTACCGCCTCCCACACGTCGATGTACGGGTGGCCGGTGACCATGACGTGCGGTCCGAGGTTCGCGGTGAGGCGTTCCTCCTTGGATCCCGCGACGAGATGGTCGGCGAGCACCCCGATCCGGCGGCCCGGTCCCGGTTCGAACTCGGCGAGCCGTTCGGCGAGGTTGTCGAGACCCTCCAGTTGCTCGACCACCACACCCTCGACCCGCAGGTCGTGACCCCACACACGTTCGACGAGCGCGGCGTCGTGCACGCCCTCGACCCAGATCCGGCTGCCGCGCGCGACCCGGGCCTTCAGTCCCTCGACGCGGGTCGAGCCGGACGCGGACCGCGTCGGTGTCTGCGCGGCGGGGCGCGCCTTCGGACGGACCAGGGTGACGGGGCGGCCGTCGACGAGGAACGCGGCGGGTCGCATCGCGAACAGGCGGGTCCGGCGCTGCCCGTCCTCGAGGCGCACGAAGTCGCCGTCGTAGGTGCGTTCGAAACCCACGACCGCCCCGCACCAGCCGGAGGCGGCATCCTCGACGACGAGATCCTTCTCGGCCGCCATCTCGGGGACCGTCGGTTTGCGGGAGCGGGTGTGGCCGGCGTAGATGTCGCCGCCGTACATGTCGCGTGGGCTCACGTCCGACGACGTTAGGACACCGCGTCGCGCCGTGGGGGCTGCCACGCCGGGATGCCGCTGTGACGTGGCGCCGTATGCTGTGCCGATGAGTTCCGCCAGCCTGAGCCTGACGTTGTGGGCGGGCGTGTGGCTGTCCGGCGACGCCGCGCCCGACGAGGTGATCGATGCCCTGCACGCGTGGGCACCACTGCACCTGGTGTTCGCGCACGACGACGCGGCCGCATCGGCTGCGGGGCTCCCCGGTACCGGGCCCGCGACGGGCGCCGCGGCGCTGCTGACGGCGGTCCGTCGCGCCGATCCGGCCGACACCGCCGGACTCCGGCTCGTGCTGCCCGCACCCGGCGACGTCGGCGGGCTGCCGGCCGGGACCGCGTTCGCGGCTGCGGCGCTCGCTGCCGGCGAGGGCGTGCTGGCCGGGGCGCCCGGTACGCCGGGCATCGGCCTGGTCCCGGCTGTGGAAGGTCCGGATGTGTTGCGCTGGACCGTGTTCGCGGTGCCGGCACTGCCGGACGCCCCGGCACATCCCGGCCTCGGCGAGGCCGAGTTCGCGATGCGGGAGGCGGTGCGTGACGCTGCGGCCACGCTGACGGGGATCCCGACCGTCGGCACCGACGGTCGCCGCACCGATCCGCGCGCGGAGATCGCCGAAGCGATCGCCGAGCAGGCCCGGCACCGCTATCCGGAGAGTCTTCCGGATCGCGCCGTGCGAATCCTCGACTCGGCCGATCAGGTGTCGGCGATCCTCACCGTCGCAGCTCGGGGCGCCGGACTGCAGGCCGGATCCGTCTCGGCGGCGACGGGCCGCGAGGAGGCTCTGCGCCCGCTGCTGGCGGCGGTGCGGGCGGCCCGGCTCGGCGCGGTGGCCGCGGCACTCGACGCGGGTCGTCGGAGTCGTCGGAGTCGTCGGACCACCGGCGGCTGACGGGCGGCTCCGCCGCCCCTGCGCCTTTGTGGCGCCTCCAACCGCCACAACGACACACCGGGCCGAAGGCCACGGGTCAGCCGGTGCGACGCGCGGTCAGCAGCAGGTACTCCCAGTCCATCGCTCCCCCGCCCAGGTCGTGGCTGCGGGCCAGGTCGGCCAGCTCGCGGTCGAGCGCGGCGACGCGGTCGGGTTCGTCGGCGATCGCGCGGTAGACCGCGATGGTCGGCCCGTAGGTGGCCTTGAAGAAGTCCCGGAATTCGTCGCCGGTGGCGAAGCGATCGACCCGCAACATCGCCGTGCGTGCCTCCACGCCGGTGACCCGTTCACCGAGCAGCGATCGCACGTGGGACTCGTCTCCCCACAGCGGCGGCGGCTGCGCTCCCGGCGGGGGCGGTGGTGCATACGGTTTCATGGTGGCGAACATCCGGCCGATGAAGCCGCCGGGAGTCCAGCTGAGCAGGCCGATCCGCCCGCCGGGCCGGGTGACCCGGACCAGTTCGTCCGCCGAGACCTGGTGGTGGGGCGCGAACATCACGCCGACGCACGAGAGCACCACGTCGAAACTCGCGTCGTCGAACGGCAATGCCTCGGCATCGGCCTCCTGCCAGGTCAGAGCGGTGCCTGCCGCCGCGGCGTCGCGGCGGCCCACCTCGAACAGTTCGGGTGTCAGATCCGACGCGACCACGGTGGCACCGGTGAGCGCCGCGGGAATCGCGGCGTTGCCCGATCCGGCCGCCACGTCCAGGACCCGGTCCCCGGCGCGGACGTCGCACGCGGACACCAGGATCGGGCCGAGTGCCCGAATCACCTCGGTGGCCACCGCCGGGTAGTCGCCGAGCGCCCACATCGCCCGGTGCCTGGCCTTCAACGCACGATCGCCGGTGGGTGCTGTCGTCGATTCGCTCATGGTGTTCCGGTGCGCACGCTCCGGGTGCGGAAGGGCGGGGGCACCGGCCTCCTTTCTCCAGCTCCGGGATGCGTCCCGATTCGTGATCCGAGGAGGCGATCGGGCCGTAGGTCGACTGTAGGAACGGGCACTGCTCCGATTCCAGTACTGGATCTGTACCGCAGGTCCGGTGGTGCCCCGGACGTCGCGTTCACCGCGTGTCACCGGTGGCGACGGCCTAGCATTCGACCATGGGCTCGTCGTATCGACAGTTCTGCCCCGTCGCCAAGGCGATGGAACTGTTCGACGAACGATGGACGCTGCTCCTGGTACGCGAACTGGTGCTGGGCAGCGAACGTTTCAACGACCTGCGCCGGGGACTCCCGCGGATGTCGCCGTCACTGCTGTCCACCCGGCTGCATCAGCTGACCGCCGCCGGCATCGTCCAGCGGGTCACCGACGGGCGCGACATCCGCTACGTGCTCACCCCAGCGGGACGGGACCTCGAGGCGGTGGTGGAGACGCTCGGCGCCTGGGGATCGCGATGGACGGGACGGCTCGGCGACGAGGATCTCGATCCGAAGCTGCTGATGTGGGACATGCACCGCAACGTCGACCGGTCCGCGATCCCGCTCGAGCAGGTGGTGGTGCGATTCGCGTTCACCGACGCACCACTCGGGTCGCGGTCGTGGTGGCTGGTCATCACCGCGGACGAGGTCGATGTCTGCGACCTGGACCCCGGTTTCGACGTGTCCGTGGAGGTTACCGCGGACCTGCGGGCACTCACCGAGATCTGGCGGGGCGAACAGCGGTGGCCGGACGCGTTGCGTTCGGGGACCGTGGTGATCGACGGCCCGGTCATGTTGCGCCGGACGCTGCCGGGCTGGTTCGTCTCGCCGCTCGCCGCGAAGTCCGGCGGCTGACCCGGAGTCAGCGGGCGGGACGGGACGGCCGCGCGGGCGGCCGGCAGCATTCGACCGCGCACAACGTGCCGTTGCGACCGACGCCGAACAGCGGTTCGGTACCGAGCCGCTCGGCCTCTCGACCGACCGTGACTTCCTCGACGAGGGCGCGCACGAGCTGCGGGAAGCGGGCGTCGGCGCCGGCCGTCGCGGCCCGCACGAACGCCATGCCGAGCTCGTCGGCCTTCTGCTCCGCTTCGGTATCGAGGTCCCAGACGACCTCGAGATGGTCGGACACGAAACCCACCGGAACCACGACCACGGCGGTCACGCCGCGCGCGTGCAGCGCGTCGAGGTGATCGACGATGTCCGGTTCCAGCCACGGCACCTGCGGCGGCCCGGACCGGGACTGCCACACCAGATCGTGGTCGGCGACGCCGGCCGCTGCGGCGACGAGGCGGGCCGCCTCGGCGACCTGCCGGCTGTAGAGGTGACCGTCGCCGTCCGCGGGTCCGCCGGTGCGATCCGCGGACAGCGGGATCGAATGGGCGGTGAAGACCACCCGCGCGGTGTCGCGCACCTCGGCCGGCAGTTCGGCGCGGGCGACCCGGAGGGCGTCGGCGACGGCACCGACGAACAGCGGATGGTCGTAGAACTGGCGCAGTTTCGTCAGTGTGGGACCGTCCGGGACAGTGGCACGGGCACGCGCGATGTCCTCGTGGTACTGGCGGCAGCCCGAGTAGCCGCCCCACGCCGAGGTCGGGAACACCAGGGCGTTGGCGACGCCGTCGTCGCGCATCGCGGCGACGGTGTCCTCGATCATCGGATGCCAGTTGCGGTTGCCGAAGTACACCGGCAGCGTGATGCCGGCAGCGGCGAACTCCGTGTCGATCCGGGTGATCAGATCCCGGTTCAGGGCGTTGATCGGCGAGACACCCCCGAAGTGCAGGTAGTGCTGCACCACCTCGTCGAGCCGCTCCGGGGGCACGCCGCGACCGCGGGTGACGTTCTCGAGGAACGGGCGTACGTCCTCGGGGCGTTCGGGACCACCGAACGACAGCAGCAGCAGCGCGTCGTACGGCTCGGGGGTGTTCGCCATGATCGGTCCTCCGCTCAGGCGCCGAAGCCGACCTGCGAGTGGAAACCGCCGTCGACGTAGACGATCGAGCCGGTGGTGCCCGGCAGCCAGTCCGACAGCACGGTGCACACGGTCTTGGCGACGGGGGTCGGGTCGTCGACGTTCCAGCCGATGGGCGACGCCGCCGACCAGCCCTCGTTGAGGCGGTTCATCTCGGCGCCCGGCCCGGTCGCGTCACCGGCGATGGCCTTCGCGGCGAGAGTCTTGATGGGCCCGGCGGCGACCAGGTTGGAGCGGATACCGCGGCCGCCGACCTCCTTGGCGACGTACCGGTTGACGGACTCGAGGGTCGCCTTGGACACACCCATCCAGTTGTAGAACGGCATCGCGCGTGACGGATCGAAGTCCATGCCGACGATCGACGCGTTGTCGTTGAGCACCGGCAGCAAGGCCTTGGCGAGCGCGGCGTACGAGTAGGCCGACACCTCCAACGCCACAGCGATGTCGGACCAGGGCGCGTCCAGGAACGGGCTGCCCAGACCGGAGCGCGGCGCGAACGCGATCGAATGCACGACGCCGTCGATGCCCTCCGGGGCGAGTTCGCGGACCTTGTCGGCGAGCCCGGCGAGGTGATCGGCATCCTGCACGTTCAGTTCGATCACGGGCGGCACCGGCTGCGGGAGCCGCTGCGCGATCCGGTCGATCAGCCGCAACCGGTCGAAGCCGGTGATGATCACCTTCGCGCCCTGTTCCTGCGCGACCTTCGCGGTGTGGAACGCGATCGACGAGTCGGTGATGATCCCCGTGACGAGAATGGTCTTGCCCTCGAGCAGTCCGCTCATGAGTGTGTCGGTCCTCCAGTGAGTGTCGGATACGGTCGCGGCGCTCGGCGCCGACGGTGACATCGCGGCGCTCGGCGCCGACGGTGACATCGCGGCGCCCGGCGCCGACGGTGAGGTCAGTGCCCCATGCCCATGCCGCCGTCGACGGGGATGACCGCGCCGGAGACGTAGGCCGAATCCTCGGACGCGAGGAAGCTGACGACGGCAGCGACGTCCTCGGGGCTGCCGAGACGCTGCAGCGGGATGAACTTCTTCGCGGTGTCGCGCAGGTCGTCGGACAGCTCGGCGGTCATGTCGGTTTCGATGAAGCCGGGTGCGACGACGTTCGCGGTGATCGACCTCGAGCCGAGTTCGCGAGTGACCGATCGGGCCAGGCCGATGACGCCGGCCTTGGACGAGGCGTAGTTGATCTGCCCGGCCTGCCCGCCCATGCCGACGACGGACCCGAGGAAGATCATCCGGCCCCAGCGACCGCGCAGCATTGCGCGGTTGGCGCGCTTGGCGCACCGGAACGCGCCGGTGAGGTTGGCGTCGAGGACCTTCGTGAACTGGTCCTCGGTCATGCGCATCAGCAGCGTGTCGTCGGTGATGCCCGCGTTGGCGACGAGCACCTCGACCGGCCCCTGATGCTCTTCGACCTCCTTGAACGCGGCATCGACGGAATCGCTGTCGGTGACATCGCAGACGACGCCGAACAACCCGTCGGGTACACCGGAACCGCGGTGGGTGACGGCGACCTTGTGGCCGTCGGCCTGCAGGCGCCGGGCGACGGCCAGGCCGATGCCGCGGTTTCCTCCGGTGACGAGAACCGAGCGTGGGGTCTCGGCGGGGCGGGACGGGCCGGCGGGAGTGGAAACGTCTGTCGGTGCGTCGGTCATGGTGTCGAACCCTATCTGGTGGTCGATCGAGATCCGACGGGACCTCGAGGGGAAACGGGGAGCGTCAGGGCAGCCGCTGGCGCAGGACCAGCGCAACACCGAGACCCACCGCGGCGGCGAGCACACCGAGCACCAGCCACGGCCGGCTGGCGTCGCCACGGGTGGTTTCGAACCCGATCTGCTCCTCGAGCGTGTCGTAGGCGTCCTCGAGTTCCTCGAGACTGGACGCGGTGAAGAACGCTCCGCCGGACAGGTTCGCGATCTCCTTGAGCGACGGGTCGTCGACGGGGACCGGGATCCGTTCGTCCTCGATCGTCACCGTGCCGTATTCGGTGCCGAAGGAGATCGTCGACACCGGGATGCCCTTGTCGGCGGCCTGCCGTGCGGCGGTGAATCCGCCACGGGGATCGTCGGGACTTTCGGGCACGGTCTGTTTGCCGTCGGAGAGCAGCACGATCCGCGCGGGGGGCGCCTGATCGCCGCCACCGAGAACCGCGGCGAGGGTGTCGATGGATTGCATCGCAGTGAAGATCGCCTCGCCGGTCGCGGTGCGTTCGCTGAGGGTGAGCTGATCGATCGCCGACTTGGTGGCCTCACGGTTCGTGGTCGGCGACACCAGCACCGACGCGGTGCCGGAGAACGCGACCAGACCCAGGTTGATCCCCGGCGTCAGATCGTCGGCGAACTGCTTGGCCGCCTGTTGCGCGGCGGCGAGCCGGTTCGGCGCGACATCCGTGGCCTCCATGGACAGTGACACGTCGATGACCAGCACCACCGTCGCCCGGTTGCGCGGAACGCGTTGCTCGGCGGTCGGGCCCGCCAGCGCGACGGTGAGCAGCGCCAGCGCACACAACAGCGCGACGACCGGAATGTGCCGGGCCGCCCCGGGCCGGGCCGGCGCGACCTTCTCGAGCATCTCGAGATTACTGAAACGCAGTGCGTGTTTCTGCTTGCGGCGCTGCATCAGGATGTAGCCGGCGGCCAGTCCCGCGACGACGACGAGGAACAGCAGCCACCACGGGGACGCGAAATCGGAGAAGCTCATCGGACCCCCCTGCCCGGTGCGCCGTAACTGTGCCGGCGAGCGGCGACGAACCGGACGACGTCCTCGATCCAGTCCCGGTCGGTGCGCAGGGTCATCTGCGGGGCACCGCAGCGGCGCAGGGCCTGCTGCACGGCCGCGCGGTGCTCGGCGGCGGCCGCGGCGTAGTCGGCGCGCAACCGTTCCGTGGTGGTGAACTCGCGGGTCCGGCCGGTTTCGGGGTCGTGCAGCACGACGTCGCCCAGATCGGGGAGTTCGAGGTCGCGTGGGTCGAGCACCTCGACGGCCAGCAGGTCGTGCCTGCCGGACAGCGCCCGCAGGGACCGCTCCCAGTCGAGCGGGCCGAGGAAGTCGCTGATGACGACGACGAGGCCGCGCCGGCGCTCCGGCCGGCGCAGCGCCTCGACGGCACCGCGCAGGTCGCCCCGGGTGCCGTCGGGGGCGTGCGGGGTGGTCGCGATCGACCGCAGCATCGCCTGCGCGTGCAGGCGGCCGCCGCGCGCCGGGAAGCGCGTGGTGTCGTGGCCGGTGCTCACGACCGCACCGATGCGGTTGCCGCCGCCACTGGTCAGGTGCGCGACGGCGGCCGCCGCCGCGACCGCCAGGTCGCGTTTCTCGCAGACTCCCGTGCCGAAATCGAGACTGGCCGACAGGTCGACGGCCAGCCACGTCTCGAGTTCCCGGTCGGCGACGGATTGGCGCACGTGCGGATGCGTGGTCCGGGCAGTGACCGACCAGTCCATCTGCCGCACATCGTCACCCGGCTGGTATTCGCGGGCATCACCAGGTTCGGAGCCGGGCCCCGGGATCAGGCCGAGGTGATCACCGTGCAGCACGCCGTCGAGCCGTCGCCGCACGGTGAGCTCGAGGGTGCGCAGCGCAGCGGTCAGTGCGGGATCTCGCAACTCGCCGGACCGGAAAGTCGGCGGCGATCCGTGGGCGCGTGGGCTCACCGCTGCCCCGGACCTGCCTCGGGGCCGGCCGGGACACCCGCGGCCGGTGCCGCCGGCCCGGGAGCCGACGGGGTGGGCGCGTTGACCTGCGGGCTGACGTGCGGCAGGCCCACGGTCTGCAGGATGCGGTTGATGATCTGGTCGGCCGTGACCTCGTCTGCGAGCGCGTCGTACGAGAGCACCAGGCGGTGCCGCAACACGTCCGGGATCACGTCGAGAACGTCCTGCGGGACCACGTAGTCGCGGCCCCGCACCAGCGCCAGCGCGCGGGCCGCCGAGATGATGCCGAGGGTCGCACGGGGCGAGGCGCCGTAGGCGATCCATCCGGCGACGTCGGCGAGGCCGACCTCGGCGGGGGCACGGGTCGCGAAGATCACCCGCACCACGTAGTCGACGAGCGCGTGGTGCACGAACACGCGGCTGGCGGCGTCCTGCAGGCGCAGCAGCTCGGCGTTGTCGAGGATCTGCTTCGGTTCCGGCGCGGACACGCCCATGCGGTAAACGATCTCGCGTTCCTCCTCGACCGACGGGTAGTCGACGAGGACCTTGAACAGAAAGCGGTCGCGCTGCGCCTCGGGCAGCGGGTACACACCTTCGTTCTCGATCGGGTTCTGGGTGGCCATCACCAGGAACGGTTCCGGCATCGGGAACGTCTTGCCACCGATGGTGACGTGTCGTTCCGCCATCACCTCGAGCAGCGCGGACTGCACCTTGGCGGGCGCCCGGTTGATCTCGTCGGCGAGCACGAAGTTCGCGACCACGGGGCCGAGTTCGGTGTCGAACTCCTCACGGCCCTGCCGGTAGATGCGCGTGCCAACGAGGTCGGTGGGCACCAGGTCCGGGGTGAACTGGACGCGGGAGAACGACCCGCCGACCACCTTGGCGAACGTCTCCACGGCGAGGGTCTTGGCGACGCCCGGAACACCCTCCAGGAGCACGTGGCCCTTCGCGAGGACTCCGACGAGCATCCGTTCGACGAGCCGGTCCTGCCCGACGATGACGCGCTTGACCTCGTAGATCGCCTTCTCGAGGACACGCACGTCCGGCACCTGATCGGTCGTGGCGGGCGGCCTCGTGCCGTCCTTCGTCAGGGTCGGGGACTTCGCTCCCGTGCCCTGGGCGTTCGAGCCCTGAGTGTTCGTGCCCTGGGTGTTCGTGCCCGACGTCCCACCCTCACGTGAGGTCACCAAGAATCCACCGCTTTCGCCTAGGTCGTTCCGCTGGAGATCACATTCGGGCACCACTATTCCAGGTGTGGCGACCCGGCGCCGCCACCGTGCCGCTCGGGTGATGCGCGGACCGGCGGGCGGGCAGCGAAACGCGAGGTCACACGGCCGTCACGACACCATACGCACGACGTACGGCGTCATCCCGGACCAGCGGACCGGCGAGATCTTGACGTGCGAACCCGACTGCGGGGCCTCGAGCATCTGCCCGTCACCGAGATACAACCCGACGTGCTGGCTCGCGTTGGGTCCGTAGAAGATCATGTCGCCGCGCTTCATCTCGGCCGACGGCACCTGGGTGCCTGCGGTGTACTGATACCCGGTGTAGTGCGGCAGTGAGATCCCGATGCCGGCGAACGCGTAGATCATCAGTCCCGAGCAGTCGAACCCGACCTTGTTGTAGTCGCCGTAACTGTCGGCGACTCCACCGTCGCGGATGCCGCGGGTCGGTCCGTTCTCGTCGCCGCCTCCCCACGCGTAGGGCACACCGATCTGCGACATGGCGCGATCGATGACGGTTTCGACTGCGGCGGGGCCGGTGATCGTCGCTCGCGGAGTGGTGCGCGGCTTGGACTTGGGTGTCGACGGCGACACGGAACTCTCGCCGGTCGGGTCGCCCGGGTCCTGGTTGCCCCAGTCGCGGCCGCTGCTGCTCGGCTCGTCGCCGTCCTCGTCGCCCGTGCCGCCGTCGCTGTCCCCCTCCGACGGATTCTCGGACGTCGAATCGTCGGTCGGTAAATCCCCTGCAGCGGAATCGCCGGCCGACGAGTTCCCTGTCGTGGAATCGCCCGTCGTGGGATCCCCTGTCGAGGAGTCAGCCCCGGACGACGCGCCCGCCGCCGAATCGCTCGCCGACGGGTCGTCCTCCTCCGTTGCGTCCCGGAGTGGAGTTTCGGCGCCGGACCAGTCGCCGGGGTCGACCCGGTAGCCGTCGATCTGGGTGTGCGGACGCTGACCGTTCGCGAGCTCGGCGGCACGGGCCCGGGCCGCGGCATCCGCGGCGACTCGCTGGGTCGCCTCCACCGCGGCCTGTTGCGCTGCCGCCTCGGCGGCCGCGCGGGCCGCCTCCTCTGCCTGTCGCTGCCGGTCCCACGCTGCGTAGTCGGCGCGCTGGTTCTCGAGTCCGGCGACGTTCTGCCGGGCCGTATCCAGCTCGGTCTGCGCCGCCGCACGTTCGATCTCGATCCGCTGTTTGTCCGCAGCCTGCTGATCCAGCGCGGAACGGGCCTGCGCGATCGCGGATTCGGCGTCGATCTTGCGCTGCTCGGCTGCCTGCGACGCCGCGTCGGCCTCCTGTTTGGCCGCGCGCGCCCGCGAGTTGTTGTTGGCCTCCTCGGTGCGAGCGCGTTCGAGAGCGTCGAGCACAGCGGTGCGCCCCGACGACAGCAGTCGCATCACCTGGGCGCGATCGAGAAGGTCGTCCGGGCCGGTCGAACCGAGGAAGGACGCGAGGGACGCGGCGTTGGTGCCGCGGGTGTAGCTGCTGCGCGCGAATGCGTCGAAGTCGTTCTGGGCCTGTTCGATCCGTGCACCGGCGTCGCGGAGTGCCTGCTGCGATTGCGTGACGGCGTACGCGGCCGTGTCGGCGGCATCCCGGGCGTTCTGCAGGTCCACCAGGGCCCGGTTGACGTTCTCGCGCTTGATCGCGACCTGGTTCTCGAGTTCGGCGAGCTGCTGATCGGCGGAAGCGATGCGCACGATCAGGTCGCCGACGCGGTCGATCCCGGTATCGACGGCGGCGCCGGCTGCGGCGAGAGCATCGTCGCTCGGGTTCGGCGGTGGATTCGGTACCGCACCCACCGAGGCCGCGGTCCCCACGAGCAGTGTGACGACGAGCCCGAGCCCCAGGACCAGCCGTGGTCCGGCCGACATCGGTGTGCCGGCTCCCCCGCCCCGGCGATGTCGCCGTGACCCGGATCGTCGCGTATCCCCCCCGTGGAAACCGAAGCGCCTCACATCATTTCTCCCTCGGTGGTGTCACGGACTGAACCGATCCGCCGCGCCGAGGGAAGGACTGCACGCTGCATCGGATCGCGCGCCGCGCGATCTTTCCGCAGATCCGTTCCAGCCGCCGTGAACTGCGGTCCCACGACGGCAAGTGCGACACTCCTTCCCCAAGAGCGCCAAGGGCACCGTACGACACATCGCACCCGTTTGGCGCGACAGTCACAAATAAAGCCGCAAAAAATTGTCCGTGTCGACGAATCCGGCGCCCCGGACGCGGGGCGCAGGTGAAGGCACGCAGGGCGGAGCCCACCGCCGCGGCGGACCGGGCGGTGGGCTGGGGAATCGGGCTAGCGGAGGCCGGGCGCGGCGCTCGCGTCCTCGGCCTTGCGGCGGCGCGCGACCTTCGCGAGCGCGGTCGCACCGGCGGCGGCAGCGACGACGAGGATCAACAGGATCGTCCAGGCGGTCCATGCGGGACCGGGTTCGGTGATCGAATCGACGAAGTTGCGCGTGGAGACGACCGGGTCGCCCGTATAGGTCCGGTCCTGCGCGGCTTCGAGGGTCACCCGGTCGAGGCTGTCGCTGTAGGCGCCCACCCAGCCGGGACTGAGCACGAGCACGGTGCCGCCCTCTTCGCTCCCGACCTCGGTCGCGAGGTCGCGCAGCTGCGAATCGATCCGCGGGTTCCCGTCGACGACGACGACACGCAGGTCGATGCCGTGGTCCTGCGCCCGGTGGACCTGCTCGACGAGGGCGTCGACGCTGCCCGCGGGAGCGGAGACCTGGTCGTCGGCGAGGTCCGCCAGCACCTGGTCGAGCGAGACGCCCGGCGGGAGATCGGTGGCCGATGGCACTGGAATTCGTGGCAGTGGCGCAGACATCTCTCTCCGGTGGGGCTGGACGGGACCGGCGGCGCAGCCCCCGAGTCCGGTGGACTCGGGCACCGCGCGCACGGCGACATCCGCACCCTACGCGATGAGCGTGCCCCGACCGACCCGCACCGGGAGGCCGGCCACGGCGCGGAACCCACGCCCGGCCATTGCGCCGCGCGCATTGCAGGACAAGCGTACTGTTAGACTTGCCGCGAGACGCCGCGACACCACCACCCCTCCCCGGGATCCCGGTTCGGTTTCGTGTGCCTCGCTTCGGCCGTCGACACAGCCCCGTCGGCGGCGAGCCTCATCGACGAGTGGAGCTGACGTGAGCACCAGTACTGATTCGTTCGGAGCCAAGGGAACGCTGGAGGTCGGAGAGAACTCGTACGAGATCTTCCGCCTCTCGGCCGTGCCCGGCACCGAGAAGCTGCCCTACGCATTGAAGGTTCTCGCCGAGAACCTGCTGCGCACCGAAGACGGTGCGAACATCACCGCCGACCACATCCGCGCCATCGCGAACTGGGATCCGTCGGCCGACCCGAGCGTCGAGATCCAGTTCACCCCGGCCCGTGTGATCATGCAGGACTTCACCGGTGTTCCCTGTGTGGTCGACCTGGCCACCATGCGTGAAGCCGTCACCACCCTCGGTGGCGACCCGAACAAGGTCAACCCGCTGTCGCCGGCCGACATGGTCATCGACCACTCCGTCATCCTCGACTTCTTCGGCACCGCCGACGCCCTCGAGCGCAACGTCGACCTCGAGTACGAGCGCAACGGTGAGCGGTACCAGTTCCTGCGCTGGGGCCAGGGCGCGTTCGACGACTTCAAGGTCGTCCCCCCGGGCATGGGCATCGTCCACCAGGTCAACATCGAGTACCTCGCGCCGACCGTCATGGTCCGCAACGGGCAGGCCTACCCCGACACCTGCGTCGGCACCGACTCGCACACCACGATGGTCAACGGCCTCGGTGTGCTCGGCTGGGGCGTCGGCGGCATCGAGGCGGAGGCCGCGATGCTCGGCCAGCCGGTCTCCATGCTGATCCCGCGCGTCGTCGGCTTCAAGCTCACCGGTGAGATCCAGCCCGGCGTGACCGCCACCGACGTCGTGCTCACCGTCACCGACATGCTCCGCAAGCACGGCGTGGTCGGCAAGTTCGTCGAGTTCTACGGCGCCGGTGTCGCCGAGGTGCCGCTGGCGAACCGCGCGACCCTGGGCAACATGAGCCCCGAGTTCGGCTCCACCGCCGCGATCTTCCCGATCGACGGCGAGACGATCAACTACCTGCGCCTGACCGGCCGCAGCGACGAGCAGCTCGCGCTCGTCGAGGCGTACGCCAAGGAACAGGGCATGTGGCACGACGCCGCCAACGAGCCCGCCTACTCCGAGTACCTGGAGCTGGACCTGAGCACGGTCGTGCCGTCCATCGCCGGCCCGAAGCGCCCGCAGGACCGCATCCTGCTGTCGGAGTCGAAGATCGCGTTCCGCAAGGACATCCACAACTACGTCGAGGAGCAGCTGCCGGTCGAGCACAGCAAGCTCGACGAGGCCGTCGAGGAGTCGTTCCCGGCGTCCGATCCGGCCGTTCTCTCGTTCGCCGACGACGGCGCCGTCGACGTGCAGTCGGCCGCCAACGGTGCCGAGGGCCGCCCGACCAAGCCGGTCAAGGTGAGCTCCGCCGAGCGCGGTGACTTCGTCATCGATCACGGTGCCGTCGTGGTCGCGGGTATCACCTCCTGCACCAACACCTCGAACCCGTCGGTCATGCTGGGCGCTGCCCTGCTGGCTCGCAACGCGGTCGAGAAGGGTCTGTCCACCAAGCCGTGGGTCAAGACCAACATGGCTCCGGGTTCGCAGGTCGTCAACGACTACTACGAGAAGGCCGGCCTGTGGCCGTACCTCGAGAAGCTCGGCTTCTACCTCGGCGGTTTCGGCTGCACCACCTGCATCGGTAACACCGGTCCGCTGCCGGAGGAGATCTCCAAGGCCGTCAACGACAACGACCTGTCGGTGACCGCGGTGCTCTCGGGCAACCGCAACTTCGAGGGTCGCATCTCCCCCGACGTCAAGATGAACTACCTGGCATCCCCGCCGCTGGTCATCGCGTACGCGCTCGCGGGCACGATGGACTTCGACTTCGAGCACGACGCGCTGGGCCAGGACCAGGACGGCAACGACGTGTTCCTGAAGGACATCTGGCCGTCCGCGCAGGAGATCGACGACACCATCAAGTCGGCGATCAGCCAGGACATGTTCCGCAAGTCCTACGCCGACGTGTTCAAGGGTGACAGCCGCTGGCAGAACCTCGACACCCCCGAGGGTGACACGTTCGCGTGGAACGAGGACTCCACCTACGTGCGCAAGGCGCCGTACTTCGACGGCATGCCGCTCGAGCCGCAGCCGGTCTCCGACATCAAGGGCGCCCGCGTGCTCGCGCTGCTCGGCGATTCGGTCACCACCGACCACATCAGCCCGGCCGGCCCGATCAAGCCCGGCACCCCGGCTGCGCAGTACCTGGATTCGCACGGCGTCGAGCGCAAGGACTACAACTCGCTCGGTTCGCGTCGCGGCAACCACGAGGTGATGGTCCGCGGCACGTTCGCGAACATCCGCCTGCAGAACCAGCTGCTGGACGGCGTCTCGGGTGGCTACACCCGCGACTTCACCCAGGACGGCGCTCCGCAGTCGTTCATCTACGACGCGTCGCAGAACTACCAGAACGCCGGCATCCCGCTGGTCGTCCTGGGCGGCAAGGAGTACGGCTCCGGTTCGTCGCGCGACTGGGCTGCCAAGGGCACCCGCCTGCTCGGCGTGAAGGCCGTCATCACCGAGTCGTTCGAGCGCATCCACCGCTCCAACCTCATCGGCATGGGGGTCATCCCGCTGCAGTTCCCGGCTGGTGAGTCGGCGAAGTCGCTGGGCCTGACCGGCACCGAGGTCTTCGACATCGAGGGCATCGAGAAGCTCAACGAGGGCGTCACCCCGGAGACGGTGAAGGTCACCGCGACCAAGGAGAACGGCGAGAAGGTCGTCTTCGACGCGGTCGTGCGCATCGACACCCCCGGCGAGGCGGACTACTACCGCAACGACGGCATCCTGCAGTACGTGCTGCGCAACATGATCCGCGGCTAGAGGCGGCTCCGCGGCTGTGTCGCCCTCGGCGACACAGCCGCCCCACCCACCTGTGCGCGTTTGCGGCCCGCGGGCGCTGCGCGCCGGTGAGCACTTTCGGCCCGGACGGGCGCAGAGCGCTCACGACCACGATTCGCCGGCGGCGATCATCGATTCGGCAGTGGTCGTGGGCGCTTTGCGCACCGGGTGACCTGTCCCGCGAAAGGCCGAAGTGCCACCCGCACACGACGAAGGAG
The DNA here is from genome assembly GCF_001646785.1 of Rhodococcus phenolicus. Classification (GTDB taxonomy): domain Bacteria; phylum Actinomycetota; class Actinomycetes; order Mycobacteriales; family Mycobacteriaceae; genus Rhodococcus; species Rhodococcus phenolicus. The sequence continues at coordinate 53,806 of NZ_LRRH01000020.1, read as the reverse complement.
GTGCCCGTGCCCAAGGTCAGTGAGGACCATCTCGCCGCGCGCCGGAGCCAGATTCTCGACGGCGCACGACGCTGCTTCGCCGAGCACGGCTACGAGGGCGCGACGGTCCGGCTTCTCGAGGACGCCACCGGATTGTCGCGCGGTGCGATCTTCCACCACTTCAAGGACAAGGACGGCCTGTTCCTGGCGCTCGCGCAGGAGGATGCCCGGCGAATGGCGGAGGTCGCCGCCGACCAGGGTCTCGTCCAGGTGATGCGGGACATGCTCGCCTCGCCGGAGCAGTTCGACTGGCTCGGCACGCGGCTCGAGATCACCCGCAGACTGCGTACCGATCCCGATTTCGCGCGGGCGTGGACCGCGCATTCGGCGCAACTGACCGAGGCGACGGAAGGCCGCCTCGCCCGGCAACGCGAAGCCGGCCGGCTGCGCGACGACGTGCCGACCGATGTCCTGCTCGGCTATCTGGATCTGGTTCTCGACGGTCTCGTCGCACGGATCGCGTCCGGGCACGCGGAGAAGGAGCTCACCCAGGTGCTGGACCTGGTCGAGGAATCGGTGCGGCGCCGCGACTGATCGGCGCCGGTGTCAGCTGGTGCTGCCCGAGGCGGCTGCGCGCCGGCGGTTGGGGCCGCCGCGCCCACGGAGCGCGACGTGGGATTCGACGAGCACGTTGTGCACGAACCCGTAGGACCGGCCCGTCTCCTGTGCGAGCGTGCGAATGCTCGCTCCGGCTTCGTAGCGCCGCTTGAGTTCCTGTTGGAGGCGGTCCCGGGATTCTCCGGTGACCCGCGTCCCCTTGCTGAACGTGGACTGCCCGTCTTCGGATCTGCGTGCCATCGGATCCCTCCCGTCGGCTCGACAAGGCTCCGCTTACCAGGCTAGTTCACGTCGACGAAACCCGAGGCGGATCGCTGCGCACCGCCCCCGTATGTTCGTGCCACACCCGTCACCGGTGTCACGCGAGCTGGATCAGTTCGAGGTACTCCTGCGACCAGTGGTCCTCGGTACCGTCGGGCAGCAGGATCACCCGTTCCGGGTTCAGGGCCTCGGCGGCACCCGGGTCGTGGGTGACGAGCACGACCGCGCCCTCGTAGCTGCGCAGTGCGTCGAGCACCTGTTCACGCGAGACCGGGTCGAGGTTGTTGGTGGGTTCGTCGAGCAGCAGCACGTTCGCCGCCGAGGACACCAGCCCGGCCAGCGCCAGACGGGTCTTCTCACCGCCGGACAGGGTGCCTGCCGGCTGGTCGAGCTGCGGCCCGGTGAACATGAACGCGCCCAGCAGGCCGCGCAGATCCTGTTCCCCCGCGTCCGGGGCGGCGTGCCGGATGTTCTCCCACACGCTCGCCTCGTCGTCGATGGTGTCGTGTTCCTGCGCGAAGTAGCCGATCTTCAGGCCGTGCCCGGGTACGAGTTCACCGAGGTCCGGCTTCTCGACGCCGGCGAGCAGCCGCAGCAGCGTGGTCTTGCCGGCACCGTTGAGGCCGAGGATCACGACGCGGCTGCCGCGGTCGATGGCCAGGTCGACTCCGGTGAAGATCTCGAGCGACCCGTAGACCTTGGTGAGTTCCTCGGCCATGAGCGGTGTCTTGCCGCACGCGGCGGGCGTCGGGAACCGGATCTTGGCGACCTTGTCGGCCACCCGCACGTCGTCGAGGTCGTTGAGGAGTTTCTCGGCGCGCTTGGCCATGTTCTGGGCGGCGGTCGCCTTGGTCGCCTTGGCACCGAGTTTCGCGGCCTGCTTCTGCAGCGCCGACGCCTTCTTCTCGGCGTTGGCGCGTTCCCGGCGGCGACGCTGCTCGTCGGTGGCGCGGGCGTCGAGGTACTTCTTCCAGCCCATGTTGTAGACGTCGGCCTCCCCGCGGACCGCGTCCAGGAACCACACCTTGTTGACGACGTCGGCGAGCAGGTCCACGTCGTGGCTGATGACGATGAGACCGCCGTCGTGGTTCTGCAGGAACCCGCGCAGCCACGTGATGGAATCCGCGTCGAGGTGGTTGGTGGGCTCGTCGAGCAGCAACGTGGTGTCGGACTTGCCGCCGGAGCCGTCGGAGGCGGCGAAGAGGATGCGCGCGAGCTCCACGCGGCGTCGCTGACCACCCGACAGGGTGTGCAGCGGCTGACCGAGGACCCGATCGGGCAGGCCCAGGCTGTGGCAGATGCTCGCGGCCTCGGATTCGGCGACGTACCCGCCGAGCGTCGAGAAGCGTTCCTCGAGCGAGCCGTACTTGCGGACGGCACGGTCGCGGATCTTCTCGTCGACGGCTTCGGCCATCAACGCCTGCTGCTTCTCCATGCTGCGCATGATCTCGTCGAGGCCCCGCGCCGAGAGCACCCGGTCCTTCGCGAGGACGTCGAGGTTGCCTTCCTTCGGGTCCTGCGGCAGATAGCCGAGATCACCCGAACGCACGACGGTGCCCGCGTAGGGTTCGCCCTCCCCCGCGAGGATGCGCAGGGTGGTGGTCTTGCCGGCCCCGTTGCGGCCGACCAGTCCGATCCGGTCACCCGCCTGCACCCGCAACGCCGGCCCCGGCGCGGAGAGCAGCGTCCGCACACCGGCGCGGACTTCCAGGTCGGTGGCGGTGATCACGCGTGGGACTCCTCAGGGGGACGAACGGGACTGGGTCATGATGCCGGACGAACGGGCACACGAACCATTCATTTTACCGTGGTGCAGGCACGCCCCCGAGGTGAGATGCGCTACGTTCCGGGCTATGACGAGTTCCCCCGAATCCCCCGCCGTGCGCAACTTCGACGGACGTGTCGCGCTGGTGACCGGCGCGAGCCGAGGTATCGGCAAGGCCATCGCCGCCGAGTTGCTCGCCCGCGGCGCACACGTCGCGATCACGGCCCGTAAACCCGGTCCGCTCGCGGAGGCGGCCGCCGAGTTGCGGGCGCTCGGTCATCGCGGCTCGGTTCTCGAACTGCCCGGCAACGCAGGCGACGCCGACGCGCGCGGCGAATCGGTGCGGCGCACGGTCGACGAGCTCGGGGGCCTGCACGTGCTGGTCAACAACACCGGCATCAACCCGGTGTTCGGTTCGCTGATGGACGCCGACCTCGATGCGGTCCGCAAGATCTTCGATGTCAACGTCGTCGCGGCCCTCGGGTACGTGCAGGAGGCGTACCGGGCGTGGATGGCCGAGCACGGCGGCGCGATCGTGAACGTGGCCAGCGTGGCCGGTCTCCGTTCGACCGGGGTGATCGCCGCGTACGGCGCGTCGAAGGCGGCGCTGATCCGGTTGACCGAGGAACTCGCCTGGCAACTCGGTCCGTCGATCCGTGTCAACGCGATCGCCCCGGGCATCGTGAAGACGAAGTTCGCGGCGGCACTCGTGGCGGCGGGAGAGGACGCGGCCGCGGCCGGATACCCGATGAAACGGCTCGGCACCCCCGAGGACGTGGCACAGCTGGTGGCGTTCCTCGTCTCGGACGCGGCGCAGTGGATCACCGGCGAGACCGTCCGGGTGGACGGCGGGCTCCTCGCGACCGGTTCCATGTGATCGCGTGACCGGTTCCTCCGGCTCCGGTGACCGGGGCCGCGCACGCGCGGACCTCGTGATCGCCGGGCTCGGCCCGGCCGGCCGGGCGCTGGCGTTCCGCGCGGCGACCGCGGGCCTCGAGGTGACGGCCGTCGACCCGCACCCGGATCGGGTGTGGACGGCGACGTACGCGGCGTGGGCGGACGAACTGCCCGGCTGGTTGCCCTCGGCCGCGGTCGCCGCGCGTGTCGATGCGCCGTGGGCGTGGGCGGTGCGGGCCCATCGCATTCCTCGTCCGTACCGGGTGCTGGACACCGCTGCGCTGCAGCGCGCCCTGTCCCTGGACCGCATCCGGGTCGTGCCGGCGCGGGCCGTCGCGGTCGGTCCCGACGAGGTCTTGCTGGCCGACGGCAGGCGCCTGGCCGGTCGCTGCGTGATGGACGCGCGTGGACTGCCCGCGACGCCCGGACGGGCGCAGCAGACCGCGTTCGGGCTGGTCGTGGATGCCGCCGCGGCGGCGGCGGCGCTCGACGGCCGCGACGCCTGGTTCATGGACTGGCGGCGCGACAACGGCACGCGCGAGGGAGATGTCCCGTCGTTCCTGTATGCGGTGCCGGTCGGTGCGGGACGGGTGCTGCTCGAGGAGACCTGCCTCGTGGGCCGTCCGGCGCTGGCCCTGCCGGAGTTGGAGCGGCGCCTGCGGGCGCGGCTCGCGGGCCGCGGGGTGCCCCTGTCCGGCACCGAACCGGCCGAGCATGTGCGTTTCGCCGTCGAGGGCGCCCGTCGGCACCGGGGCGGCCCGGCCGGATTCGGGGCCCGTGGGGGCCTGATGCACCCGGCGACCGGATACGCGGTGGCCACCGCGCTGTCGGCCACGGATCCCGTGGTGGCGGCCCTGCGGTCCGGACGTGCACCCGACCGGGTGCTGTGGACACCGGCGGCACGTACGGTCGCGACCTTGCGGGCGGCGGGACTCCGGGTGCTGCTGGGGCTCGGCACCGCGGATCCGGCCGAGTTCTTCGAGGCGTTCTTCGCGCTGCCGGTCGACCGGCAGCGCGCCTACCTGTCCGGACGCGCCGATCCGGCCGGTGTCGCGGCGGCGATGTGGTCGCTGTTCGGCTCGCTGTCCCCCGCGCTGCGCCGGACGATCGTGCGCTCACTGGTCTGAGCAGATCCGGCGAATTCGGGCGGTCGACTGCACAGGTGCGTGTCGTCCCGCATGATGGACCCATGCGGTCGATCTGGAAAGGTTCCCTCGCGTTCGGCCTGGTGAATGTGCCGGTGAAGGTGTACTCCGCGACGGAGAGCCACGACATCCGGTTCCATCAGGTGCACTCGAAGGACGGCGGGCGGATCAAGTACGACCGGGTGTGCACCGAGTGCGGCGAGTCGGTTCCGTTCGCGGAGATCGACAAGGCGTACGACTCGGACGACGGGACCCGGGTGGTGCTGACCGACGAGGACTTCGAGAAGTTGCCGGCGGCGGAGAAGCACGAGATCCCGGTGCTGCAGTTCGTGCCGACCGAGCAGATCGATCCGATCCTGTTCGAGAAGTCCTACTATCTGGAGCCGGATTCGTCGTCGCCGAAGGCCTACGCGCTGCTCGCGGCGACCCTCGAGCACAGTGATCGCACCGCGCTGGTGCATTTCACGTTGCGCCAGCGCACGCGGCTGGCGGCGCTGCGCAACCGCGACGGCATGCTGGTGCTGCAGACGCTGCTGTGGCCGGACGAGGTACGGGCCGCGGAATTCCCGGTGCTCGACGATGTGCAGGCGCCGTCCTCGAAGGAACTGGCGATGGCCGAGACGCTGGTCGAGTCCATGTCCGAGGATTTCGATCCGGACGAGTTCACCGACGAGTACCAGGTCGAGTTGCGCGCACTGATCGACGACGCGTTGGCCCGCGGCGGCGAGAAGGTCTTCCAGGCACCCGAGGCCGCGGCCGAGGGCGAGGACGCCGAGGTGCTCGATCTGGTCGCGGCGTTGCAGCGCAGCGTGGACGCGGCGGGCGGGAAGGGCGCGGACGGCGACGGCGAGTCGTCGCAACGGCGCGCCCCCGCGAAGAAGACATCCGGTCGCAAGACGCCGGCGAAGAAGGCCCCGGCGAAGAAGAGCGCCGCGAAATCGACGTCCGCCCGGAAGGCTCAGGCGGACAAACCCGCGGCGAAGAAGTCCGCCGCGCGCAAGCGCGCCTGAGCCGTCCCCGTCGGTGATCCCCGATCGGGACCCGGTCTAGCTGCGTGCGCCTTCCGTCGCGTCGGCGTCCGCCTGGGCGTCGCTGAGCTGCTCGAGCCCGGTTCGGGTGTTGAGCGCGACCTCCTTGATGAACACGATCGCGACGAACGCCAGAGCACCGAGGACCGCGGCGATGAGGAAGATCCGGGCGGTGGCGTCGCCGTACGCGCCGCGCACGACCTCCTCGATCTCCGGCGGCAGCTCGTTGAGGTTCGACAGGCCGGCCCCGCCGGATCCCTCCGGGACCGTGATACCCAGCGCCGCCAGGCCCTTCGCGGTCAGGTCGGCGATGTGGGTGGACAGCACGGCACCGAGCACGGACACGCCCGCGGCGCCGCCGAGCGAACGGAAGAACGTCACCGTGGAGCTGGCCGCACCGAGATTCTGCGGGGCGACCGAATTCTGCACGGCGAGCACCAGGTTCTGCATCGTCATGCCCATACCGAGGCCGAGCACGAACAGGTAGCCCGACATCAGCACGATGTTGGTGGTGTGGTCGATCGTCGCCAGCAGCCCGAACCCGACGGTCATCGCGATCGCACCGACGACGAGGTAGATCTTCCATCGGCCGAAGCGGGTGATGAGCGCGCCGGACAGGGCGCCGGAGACCGTCGAACCGAGCACCATCGGCACGGTCAGCAGACCGGCGGCGGTGGGGCTGTAACCGCGGGCGATCTGGAAGTACTGGCCGAGGAAGACGGCACCACCGAACAGGGCGACGCCGACGGCGATGCTCGCGAGGGTGGCCAGGGTCGTGGTGCGGTCCCGGAACAGGTTCAGCGGGATGATCGGATCCTTCGCGCGGGATTCGACGAACACCGCCGCGGCCAGCAGCACGACGCCGAGCGCGACCAGCCCGTAGGACGTTCCGGAGCCCCACGCGAAGTTCTTGCCGGCGAGGGTCACCCAGATCAGCAGCACGCTCACGCCCGCCGCGATGAGGGTGGCGCCGAGGTAGTCGATGGTCACTTCCTTGCGCACGGTCGGCAGGTTCAAGGTGCGCTGGATGACCACGAATGCGAGGACGGCGAGGGGCACGCCGATGAAGAACGTCCAGCGCCAGCCGAGCCAGCTCGTGTCGACGATGACCCCGCCGATCAGCGGGCCGGCCACGGTCGCGACGGCCATCACCGCAGCGATGGGCCCCTGGTAGCGGCCTCGCTCGCGGGGGCTGAACATCGACGCGACGACGATGACGACGAGTGCCTGCAGGCCACCGAGGCCGAGGCCCTGGATCACGCGGCAGCCGATGAGCATCCCGACGGATTGGGACAGGCCGGCGAGCACCGATCCGGCGGTGAACAGGACCAGCGCCAGCTGCACCAGCAGTTTCTTGCTGACCAGGTCGGAGAACTTGCCCCAGATCGGGGTGGTCGCGGTGGAGGCGAGCAGGGTCGCGGTCACGACCCACGTGTACTGGTCCTGGGTCCCGTGCAGATCGATGATGATCGTCGGCAGCGCGTTGGACACGATCGTCGACGACAGGAACGCCACGAACATGCCCAGCAGCAGCCCGACCAGGGCGTTGATGCGCTGGCGGTGGGTCATGCCCGTCTGTGTGTCGTCCGGCGGCGTGGCCTCGGTCCCGGGTGCCGGTGGCACGGATGCGGTCATGGTCGCTCCTCGTCGGATCTGATGGCGAAGTCTGGGGACGGCCGCGGGGCCGGACCGTCAGAGCCGGGCGTCGCGGAATCCGTCGACGGCGGCGGCGAGTCGTTCGAGCCGGTCGACGAGGTCGCGGCCCTCCTCGTCGGTCCAGTCCGGTACGACCTCCTGCAGTAGCCGCACGAACCGCGATCGGTACTCGTGCAGGGCTTCGGCACCCGTATCGGTGAGAGTCAGACACGAGGCGCGGCGGTCGTCGGGATCGGCGCCCCGACGGGCGTAGCCCAGCGATTCGGCATAGGCGGCCTGGCGGCTCAGTGTCGATGCCGTGATCCCCAGCCGGTCGGCGAGATCGCCGAGCCTGCAGCCTTCCCCGGATCCCAGGTTGGCGAGCAGCGCGACCAGCCAGGTTGGCATGACGTCGGGATCCGCGGCACGGGCCCGCGCATTGAGGCTGCGACTGCGCCGTATCAGTGCGCGCAGCGCCGCGATCAGTTCTTCTGCGGTGTCCGGAGCCAGCATCCCATCCCCAATTGGTTGAACCTTGCAACCATAGGAAACTTGGTTGTCCAATGCAACTAAAGGGGCGGTGACGCAGGTCACCGCCCCTTCCGGCCGTCGATGCGGAACCGGGTCAGTCGAGAATGCCCCCGAGGCGGTGCATCAGCTCCGCCAACTGCCGGACGTCGGCGGTGTCCCACATCGCGAGGCGCTCACGCCACCGTCGGAACGTCTCCGCCCGCTGGTCCTCCAGGCGGCAGCGCCCGTCGGAAGTCAACGCGACCAGCCGCGCCCGCGCGTCGTGCGGGTCCGGGATGCGTTCGACCAGGCCGAGTCGCTCGACACTGTCGATACGGCGGGTCAGCGTCGACTTCTCGATGCCCAGCTCCGCGATCAGATCGGACATCGCCACCGCCTCGGCGCCGCGCAACAACACGAGCAGCGGGTAGCACATCGGATCCAGTTTCGGGTCCACCGCGCGAGCGCTCTCGGCCATGTAGGCCCGACCGCGCCGCCACATCGCGAACACTTCCTGTTCGAGCGCTGCGGCGGCGTCGCCCGGCGCCTCGCCGGTCGAATCCGGCAGGCCGTCCCGGGAAGGAACCACGGTCTCGGTCACACGGTGAAACCGAGGGCGCGCAACTGCTCACGCCCGTCGTCGGTGATCTTGTCCGGACCCCACGGCGGCATCCACACCCAGTTGATGCGCAATTCCTCGCACAGCCCGCTGCGCACCAGGGCGTTGCGGGACTGGTCCTCGATCACGTCGGTGAGCGGGCACGCCGCCGAGGTGAGGGTCATGTCGATGGTGACCGCCTCGTCGTCCTCGCTGATGCCGTAGACCAGGCCCAGGTCGACGACGTTGATGCCCAGTTCGGGGTCCACGACGTCGCGCATCGCTTCCTCGAGTTCGTCGAGGCGCTGCGGATCCATCGGTGCCGCATCGGCGGCGGCCGTGGGCGCCTCCGCCGCCGAGGTGTCGGTGGTCGCGGCTTCCGCCTCGGGAGTGCCGGTCTCGGTAGCCGGTTCGGTCATCGGTTCTGTCCTCCGCTCGAAACGGGTGCGTCGTCGGCGATCTGCACCACGGCATCCTTGAACGCCATCCAGCCCAGCAGCGCGCACTTCACGCGCGCCGGGTACTTCGACACGCCGGCGAAGGCGATGCCGTCGCCGATCACGTCCTCGTCACCTTCGACGGTGCCACGGCTGCTGACCATCTCGGCAAAGCTGTCGACCGTCGCGAGTGCCTGTTCGACCGGCAGGCCGATGACCTGATCGGTCAGCACCGACGTCGCGGCCTGGCTGATGGAGCAGCCCTGACCGTCGTAGGAGACGTCGCCGACGACGCCGTCGTCGGTCACGTGCACCCGCAGGGTCACCTCGTCACCACAGGTCGGGTTCACGTGGTGCACCTCGGCACCGAACGGCTCCCGCAGCCCCCGGTGGTGCGGGTGCTTGTAATGGTCCAGGATCACTTCCTGGTACATCTGTTCCATCCGCATGTCAGGACGCCCCGTCGATCGTGTTGCCGTCGTCCCGGGGATGGTCCAGCGGCGGATGTGTTCCGAAGAATTCCTGGGCGCGCCGGATCGCCGCGGCCAGTGCACGCACCTCGTCGGTGGTGTTGTAGACCGCGAACGACGCCCGCGCGGTCGCGGCGACACCGAAACGCCGGTGCAGCGGCCACGCGCAGTGGTGCCCGACACGGATCGCGACGCCCTCGTCGTCGAGGATCTGCCCCAGATCGTGGGCGTGGATGCCCTCGACCACGAACGACACCGCTCCCCCGCGATTCTCGGTGGTGGCCGGGCCGATGATCCGCACCCCGTCCATGCCGCCGAGCAGCTCGAGCGCCAGCGCGGTCAGTTCGTGTTCGTGCGCGGCGACCGCGTCCATCCCGATCTCGTTCAGGTACTGCACGGCCGCGCCGAGCCCGACGACCTGCGAAGTCATCGGCACACCGGCCTCGAACCGCTGCGGCGGTGCCGCGTACGTGCTGGCCTCCATCGTCACGGTCTCGATCATCGAGCCGCCGGTGACGAACGGCGGCATCGCCGCGAGCAGGGCCTGCTTGCCGTACAGGACACCGACCCCGGAGGGACCGAGCATCTTGTGGCCCGAGAACGCGGCGAAGTCGACGTCCAGGGCGTGGAAGTCCACCGGCATGTGCGGCACCGACTGGCACGCGTCCAGCACGACCAGCGCGCCGACCGCACGGGCGCGGCGCACCAGTTCCTCGACCGGCGCGACCGCACCCGTCACGTTCGACTGGTGGGTGAACGCGACGACCTTGACCGAATCGGTCAGTTCCAGCGAATCCAGGTCGATGCGGCCGTCGTCGGTGACGCCGTACCAGCGCAGCGTGGCGCCGGTGCGGCGAGCGAGCTCCTGCCAGGGCACGAGGTTCGCGTGATGCTCCAGCTCGGTGACGACGATGTCGTCCCCGGGCCCTACACGATGTTCGAAACGGTCGTCGCCGAGCACGTAGGTGACCAGGTTCAACGACTCGGTGGCGTTCTTCGTGAACACCAGCTCGTCGCTGTGCGCGCCGACGAACTCGGCGATCGCGGCACGAGCACCCTCGTACGCATCGGTGGCTTCCTCGGCGAGCTGATGCGCGCCGCGGTGCACTGCCGCGTTGCAGGTGGTGAGGAACTCGCGCTCGGCGTCGAGCACCTGGACCGGCCGCTGTGAGGTCGCGCCCGAATCGAGGTACACCAACGGCTTTCCGTCACGCACCGTACGGGCCAGGATCGGGAAGTCCTTCCGGATCCTGGTGACATCGAGATCCCTCACCGGGATGGTCATGTGTCTAAGCTCCTGCCGCCGCGGCCTGGGTGAAGCGGACGTAGCCGTTGGCCTCGAGCTCGTCGGCGAGCTCCGGGCCACCGGACTCGACGACCCGGCCCCCGACGAACACGTGCACGAACTGCGGCTTGATGTAGCGCAGGATGCGGGTGTAGTGGGTGATGAGGAGAACGCCGCCGTGCTCGCGTTCCTGGAAGCGGTTGACGCCCTCGGACACCACGCGCAACGCGTCGACGTCGAGACCGGAGTCGGTCTCGTCGAGGATCGCGATCTGCGGCTTGAGCAGGCCCAGCTGCAGGATCTCGTGGCGCTTCTTCTCGCCGCCGGAGAAGCCCTCGTTGACGCTGCGCTCACCGAACGCCGGATCGATGTCCAGCTCGGTCATCGCTCCCTTGACCTCCTTGACCCAGGTGCGGAGCTTCGGGGCCTCGCCGCGGACGGCGGTGGCGGCGGTGCGCAGGAAGTTCGACATCGACACACCGGGCACCTCGACCGGGTACTGCATGGCCAGGAACAGACCGGCGCGGGCCCGCTCGTCGACGCTCATCTCCAGCACGTTCTCACCGTTGAGGGTGATGCTGCCGGAGGTCACCTCGTACTTGGGGTGACCCGCGATCGCGTACGACAGGGTCGACTTGCCGGAGCCGTTCGGGCCCATGATCGCGTGCGTCTCGCCGGAGCGGACCGTCAGGTTCACGCCCTTGAGGATGTTGATCGGCTCGGCGTTCTCGTCCGTCTGGGCGACGCGAACGTGCAGGTCCTTGATCTCGAGGACGTTCTGAGGGGTGGACATCGGTGAATCGGTTCCTTACGAAGTGTGTGGGTGGTCGGCACTCAGGCGCCGACGGCGGCGAGTTCGGCTTCGACGGCTGCCTCAAGTCGTTCCCGGACCTCGGGGACGGTGATCTTCTCGATCAGTTCGTGGAAGAAGCCACGGACCACGAGCCGGCGTGCCTGGTCCTCGGGGATACCGCGGGCGCGCAGGTAGAACAGCTGCTCGTCGTCGAAGCGGCCGGTCGCGGACGCGTGACCCGCACCGACGATCTCGCCGGTCTCGATCTCGAGGTTCGGCACCGAGTCGGCGCGGGCACCGTCGGTGAGCACGAGGTTGCGGTTGAGTTCGAAGGTGTCGGTGCCTTCGGCCTCGGCGCGAATGAGCACGTCGCCGATCCACACGGTGTGGGCGTCGGGCTTACCGGAGTCGAGGTCGCCCTGCAGCGCGCCCTTGTACACGACGTTGGACTTGCAGTGCGGCTGCGAATGGTCGACGAGCAGACGCTGCTCGAGGTGCTGACCGGCGTCGGCGAAGTACAGGCCGAGCAGCTCGGCGTCGCCGCCGGGTGCGTCGTACTTGACCGTCGGCGAGATCCGCACGAGGTCGCCGCCGAGACCGACGGTGAAGTGCCGCAGCACCGCGTCGCGGTGCAGCCGCGCGTGGTGCGCGGCGACGTGCACGGCGTCGTCGGCCCAGTCCTGCACGGCCACGACGTTCAGGTGTGCGCTGTCACCGACGACGAACTCGACGTTCTCCGCGTAAGTGCCGCTCCCCCGCTGATCCAGGATGACGGTGACCTTCGCGAACGGCTCGAGGCGCAGCTGCAGATGCCCGTAGGCGACCTCGCCTTCGCCGGGACCGGTGAGGGCGATCGTGACCGGATCGGCAACCTCGACCTCACGGCCGACGGTGACGACCGTCGCCGTCTCGAACGACGAGTACGCCTGCGCGGCGATGCGGTCGAACGGGACGCCGCCCTGACCGAGTCGCTCGTCGTCCCGGCCGACGGTCTCGACCTGCACGCCCGCGGTGTCGGAGACCTCGACGGTGGCCGTGCCCGAGGCGACGGCGGAGCCGTCGTGCAGCCCGCGAAGGCGGCGCAGCGGGGTGAAGCGCCACGCCTCGTCGCGCCCGCCGGGGATCTCGAAGGCGTTCACGTCGAACGACGTGAAGAGTTCGCCCTTATTCGTTGCAGGCACCGCCTGCGCGTTCGTTGCAGGCACCGCCTGCGCGTTCTCGGCGCGCACGGCGTCCTGCACCCCGGTGGGGGTGTGAGCGGTATTCGCAGCCATTTAGCCGACTGCCCCTTCCATCTGCAATTCGATCAGTCGGTTCAGTTCGAGGGCGTACTCCATGGGGAGTTCCTTCGCGATCGGCTCGACGAAGCCGCGCACGACCATCGCCATCGCCTCGTCCTCGGTCAGGCCGCGGCTCATCAGGTAGAACAGCTGGTCGTCGCTGACCTTCGAGACGGTCGCCTCGTGCCCCATGGTGACGTCGTCCTCGCGGATGTCGACGTACGGGTAGGTGTCCGAGCGGCTGATCTGGTCGACGAGCAGCGCATCGCACTTGACCGTCGACTTCGAGCCGTGAGCGCCCTTGTTGACCTGCACCAGACCGCGGTAGGAGGCCCGCCCGCCGCCGCGAGCGACCGACTTGGAGACGATCGTCGAGGAGGTGTGCGGTGCCAGGTGCAGCATCTTCGCGCCGGTGTCCTGGTGCTGGCCCTCACCGGCGAAGGCGATGGACAGGACCTCGCCGCGAGCGTGCTCGCCCATCATCCACACCGCCGGGTACTTCATCGTCACCTTGGAACCGATGTTGCCGTCGATCCATTCCATGGATCCGCCGGCCTCGACCTTGGTGCGCTTGGTGACCAGGTTGTAGACGTTGTTCGACCAGTTCTGGATGGTCGTGTAGCGGCAGTGTCCGCCCTTCTTGACGATGATCTCGACGACCGCCGAGTGCAGCGAGTCCGACTTGTAGATCGGCGCGGTGCAACCCTCGACGTAGTGCACGGACGCACCCTCGTCGACGATGATCAGGGTCCGCTCGAACTGGCCCATGTTCTCGGTGTTGATCCGGAAGTAGGCCTGCAGCGGGATGTCGACGTGCACGCCCGGCGGCACGTAGATGAACGAACCACCCGACCACACGGCGGTGTTCAGCGCGGAGAACTTGTTGTCGCCGGCCGGGATGACCGTGCCGAAGTACTCCTTGAAGATCTCGGGGTGCTCGCGCAGGCCCGAGTCGGTGTCGAGGAAGATCACGCCCTGCGACTCGAGGTCCTCGCGGATCTGGTGGTAGACCACCTCGGACTCGTACTGGGCGGCGACACCGGCGACGAGACGCTGTTTCTCCGCTTCCGGGATACCCAGCTTGTCGTAGGTGTTCTTGATGTCCTCGGGCAGTTCCTCCCAGGACGTGGCCTGCTTCTCCGTCGAGCGGACGAAGTACTTGATGTTCTCGAAGTCGATGCCCTCGAGATTCGAACCCCACCCCGGCATCGGCTTCTTGTCGAACGTGCGCAGCGCCTTGAGGCGGATGTCGAGCATCCACTCGGGCTCGTTCTTCTTGGCGGAGATGTCGCGCACGACCTCCTCGGACAGGCCGCGCTGCGCCGCTGAGCCGGCCGCATCCGGGTCCGACCAGCCGTAGTCGTAATGGCCGAGGGACGCGATGGTCTCCTCCTGCGTCAGCGGCGCACCTGCGCCGGACGCCTGGTCCGATGTGAGGGTCATGCGAGCTCCTTCCGGAGTCTTGTTTCGTGTGGGCGCCGACTGGAGTGCCGACGGACCGGTCTGCCGATGGTTGCCGTTCCCGGCAGTCAGGGGTCGCTGTCGGGTCGGGCCTCGGCGGCCTGATCCGGAAGCAGCGGCACATGAGTGGTGCAGAAACTGTCGCCGTTGGCGATGGTCGCCAGCCGTTGGACGTGCGTGCCGAGGATCTCCACGAACGCCTCCTGTTCCGCCTCGCACAGCTCCGGGAACTGTTCGGCGACGTGCGAGACCGGACAGTGGTGCTGGCAGACCTGCATGCCGGTCCCGACACGACGGGTGGAGGCGGCGAATCCGGCCGCGGTGAACGCCTCGGTGATGTCCTCGATGGTCGCCTCGACCTCGTCCGGTCCGGCGGCGGGTTCGACACCGGCAAGGATCGACCGGACCCGGCGGCGCGCGAAATCCTCGATCGCGGCGTCACCACCGAGTTCGCGCAGATGCCGCATCGCGGCGCCCGCGAGATCGTCGTAGGTGTGTCCGAGCCGGGCCCGGCCGACCGCGGTGAGCTGGAATCGGCGTGCCGGACGTCCGCGGCCCCGGCCCTGCCGGCGTGGGGGTGCGGCGGCCTGCGCCTCGCCGGTGTCGATGAGTGCGTCGAGATGCCGGCGCACGCCGGCGGCGCTCAGTCCGAGTCGCTTTCCGATCTCCGGTGCGGTGATCGGGCCCTGCTCGAGGAGCAACTGGACGACCGCCGCGCGGGTCTGGCCTTCGTGCTGTGGCGACGAATCACGCGCCGCGCGCGTAGCGGCGAGCGCTGCGTCGGGCACGTGGCCTGCGCTTTTCTCGTCCGCTGCGTGTTCGGTCGCTGATTTCACAACACCAGTGTGACGGAATTCGGATACACGGTCCACCAAGGGTGCCCTTCCCCACAGCCCGGGCCGGAGCGGGAATAGGCCCACGAACCGCCCGATAGGCTGCTCGGGTGCCGCCGACCATCGACGAACCCAGCACGGCCGGTCCGGCCCCCGAACCGAGCCCGTCCGCCCGCACGTTCGGCACGACCGGCGGCCGCGTGATCGAGCTGGGCAAGCGCGCATTCGGGCTCGACGGTCGTGGCCACCACACCGACGTCGTCACCGTCCTGCACGGCGACGAAGACGAAGGACGCGGCCTCGACCCGACCGAAACCACCCAGTTGCGCCGAATTCGGTTGTTCGGTGCGACCGGCGCGGTACTCATGTGCGTCGGCGCGCTCGGCGCCGGGGCCCAGCCGGTGCTGCAGAACCCGGTTCAGGGTGTCCGGCTGCTCGGCCTGCCCGCGCGGATGCCGAGCGCCGCCCTGACCCTCGCGATGACCGGCACCGTGCTGGTCGTACTGGCCTGGCTGCTGCTCGGTCGCTTCGCCGTCGGACGGCGCGACCCCGACGGGCAGCCGCGCCGCCTGTCGCGTTCGCAGCTCGACCGCACCCTGCTGCTGTGGATCCTGCCGTTGACCGTCGCACCTCCGATGTTCAGCAAGGACGTCTACTCCTATCTGGCGCAGAGCGAGATCGCCGCGCGTGGACTGGACCCGTACGCGATCGGGCCGGCCGGAGCGCTCGGCGTCGACCACGTGCTCACCCGGACGGTGCCGAACATCTGGCGGGAGACGTCCGCGCCGTACGGGCCCGCATTCCTGTGGCTCGGTGAGCGCATCACGTTTCTGACCGGTGAGAACATCGTGTCCGGGATCTTCCTGCACCGGCTGCTCGCGCTCGGCGGCGTCGCACTGATCGTGTGGGCACTGCCGCGGCTGGCCCGGCGCTGCGGCGTGGCCTCGGTGACCGCGCTGTGGCTCGGCGCCGCGAATCCGCTGCTGCTGTTCCATCTGGTGGCCGGCATCCACAACGAGGCCCTCATGCTCGGTCTGATGCTGGCCGGTCTCGAACTGGCGTTGCGCGGGATCCACGCGGACGGGGCGGGGTCGCCGCTGCGCGGGCCCCATCTCGCGTGGCTCGTCGCCGGCGCCTCGCTGATCGCGGTGTCGTCGATGATCAAGGTGCCCTCGCTGCTCGCTCTCGGATTCGTCGGTATGGCGCTGGCCCGGCGCTGGGGCGCGACGGTGCGGGCGGTCCTGGCGGCGGCGGCACTGCTCGGGGTGGTCTCGCTGACGGTGATCGCGGCGGTGAGCTGGGGCAGCGGACTCGGGCTCGGCTGGACGAACACCCTCGGCACCGCCACCGAGGTGCGCAGCTGGATGTCGATCCCCACGTTGCTCGGGGTCGGCACCGGCCTGGCGGGCGTGTTGCTCGGTTTGGGCGACCACACCACCGCGATCCTGTCGATCACCCGGCCGATCGCCGCCCTGATTGCGGCATTCGTCACAATCCGGATGCTTCTGGCGGTGCTCGTCGGGCGAATCCACCCGGTCGGCGGCCTCGGCGTCTCGCTCGGCGCGATCGTTCTGCTGTTCCCCGTGGTGCAGCCCTGGTACCTGCTGTGGGCGGTGATCCCGCTCGCCGCGTGGGCCACCCGGCCGATCTTCCGGGTTCCCACCGTGGCCTTTTCGTCGCTGGTCAGCGTCATTTTGATGCCCAACGGCGGCGAGTACCAGCCGTTCATCATCGTGCAGGCCGCGATCGCGACGGTCGTCGTGGTCGGGTTGCTCATCGTCGCCACCCGCAACCGGTTGCCGTGGCGCGAGGAGGACCGCACACCACCGCGACCGGCCGAATTCCCCGACGCCTACGCTGGAAACCCGTGACCTCGAGATCCCCTGCCGGGACGGCGCCCGCGGTGCGCCTGGACGGCGTCGTCAAGAAGTTCGGTGACACCACCGCCGTGAACGAACTCGACCTCACGGTCGAGCGTGCCCAGGTGCTCGCCCTGCTCGGCCCGAACGGCGCCGGCAAGACCACCACGGTGGAGATGTGCGAGGGCTTCGTGACGCCCGATGCGGGCACCGTGCGTGTGCTCGGATTGGATCCGGTCGCGGATTCGGATGCGCTGCGGCCGCGGATCGGCGTGATGCTGCAGGGCGGCGGTGCGTATCCCGGATCGAAGGCCGGCGAGATGCTCGATCTGGTCGCCTCGTACTCGGCGGATCCGATCGATCCGGCGTGGCTGATGAACTGCCTGGGGCTCGACGAGGCCCGGCGCACCCCCTACCGGCGCCTCTCCGGTGGTCAGCAGCAGCGGCTTGCGCTGGCTTGCGCGCTGGTCGGACGCCCGGAACTCGTGTTCCTGGACGAGCCGACCGCCGGTCTCGACGCGCAGGCCCGCCTGCTGGTCTGGGAACTGATCGACGCGCTGCGCCGCGACGGGGTCTCGGTGCTGCTGACGACACATCTGATGGACGAGGCCGAGGAACTGGCCGACGAGGTCGTGATCATCGACCACGGCCGGGTCGTCGCCGCCGGAACGCCCGAGGAGGTGGCCAGGACCGGCTCCGAGCACCAACTGTGGCTCACCGCGTCCGCAGGGCTCGACATCGCGCCGCTGCGGACCGCGCTGCCCGAGGGGTTCCGCGTGCGGGAGGCGCAACCCGGCCGCTACCTCGTCGAGGGTGCGATCGATCCAGCGGTGGTCACCGCCACCGCATCCTGGTGCGCCGATCAGGGCGCGCTGGTGAGCGAGCTCCGCGTCGACCAGCGCAGCCTCGAGGACGTCTTCCTCGACCTGACCGGACGGGAGTTGAGAGGGTGAGCGTGACGCATCACGATCGGTTGGCAAGCAACCGGTTCGAGGCCGGGACCTTTGCTCCGGCGCCGCGACCGAACACGCCGGTGGCCATGCTCGCGGCGCAGACGCGCATGGAGCTCAAGCTGCTGCTCCGCAACGGCGAGCAGCTGCTGCTGACCATGTTCATCCCGATCACCCTGCTGATCGGACTGACGCTGCTGCCGATCGGCGACCTCGGCGATCCGCGGGTGGAGCGGGTGCTGCCCGCGGTGATGATGGTCGCGGTGATGTCCACCGCGTTCACCGGCCAGGCCATCGCCGTCGGATTCGACCGCAGATACGGTGCACTGAAAAGGATCGGCGCGACCGCCCTCCCCACATGGGGAATCATCGCAGGTAAGAGCTGCGCAGTCGCGATCGTAGTGGCGATGCAATCGATTCTGCTCGGTGCGATCGGAGTCGCGCTCGGATGGCGCCCGGGCCTGCTCGGCCTGCTGCTCGGCGCCGTCGTCATCGCGCTCGGAACCGTCATGTTCGCGACGCTCGGGCTGCTGCTCGGCGGCACTCTGCGCGCCGAGATCGTGCTGGCGCTGGCGAACATCGTCTGGTTCGTGCTGCTCGGTATCGGCAGCGTCGTGCTCGCCGGGGACGGATTGCCCGACGCGCTCGTCCACCTGGCGCGGGTGACCCCGTCGGGAGCGCTGGCCCTGGGCCTCGAGGAAGCCGTGCGCGGCGCGATGGACTGGCTCGCCGCGGCGATCCTCGCCGTCTGGGCCGTCGTGGGCGGTCTATTGGCCCGCCGGTTCTTCCGATTCACGTGACCGCGACTTTCCGGACGGCCCAACTACACCGCGTAGTGGACGGACCCGTACCATCGTGAACGTGCTGTATCGCGGCTACCTGAACCTCGTCGACCGACTTCCGCTGCCGTCTCTGCGGACCCAGCGGATCATCGCCTTCGTCACCATCGTCGTGCAGGGCGGCATCGCCGTCACCGGCTCGGTCGTGCGGGTCACCGCGTCGGGCCTCGGCTGCCCCACCTGGCCTCAGTGCTTCCCCGGATCACTGGTGCCGGTCGGCGTGTCCAGCAACGTCCACACGGTCCACCAGATCGTCGAATTCGGTAACCGCCTGCTGACATTCCTCGTCGTCGCGGTGGCCGCGGCGATCGTCCTGGCCGTCACCCGCGCGCGCCGCAGGCGCGAGGTCATCGCCTGGGCGTGGCTGATGCCCGCAGGCACGGTGGTCCAGGCAGTCATCGGCGGCATCACCGTGCTCGCCGGACTGCTCTGGTGGACCGTCGCGATCCACCTGCTCGCGTCGATGCTGATGGTGTGGCTGGCGGTCGTGCTGTTCGAGAAGGTCGGCGAACCCGACGACGGGGTCGTCGACCAGATCCTCCCCCAGCCGCTGCGATGGCTCACGGCGCTGTCCGGGGTCGTGCTCGCCGGCGTGCTGATCGCCGGAACCATGGTCACCGGGGCGGGCCCGCACGCCGGCGACAAGAGCATCGAGCGTCCGGTGCCGCGCCTCGACCTCGACATCACCAACCTCGTGCACCTGCATGCCGAACTGCTCGTCGGCTACCTCGCGCTGCTGGTGGGCCTGGCGTTCGCGCTGTACGCGGTCGCCGCACCGGAGCCGGTGAAGCTGCGCCTGAAGGTGCTGCTCGGCCTCGTCCTCACCCAGTCCCTCATCGGGCTTGTGCAGTTCTGGACGGACGTGCCTGCGGTCCTCGTGGTGATGCACGTCGCCGGGGCCGGTCTGTGCACCGCCGCGACCGCCGCGGTGTGGTGCGCCGGCCGGGTGCGTACCGCCGCGCCCCAGCCGGAAGCCGTCACCGCCGCCGGATCCCGGAGGGTGGGCCCACGGCGTTGCGCCTCTCGGCGGCAGCGTCAGCGCTCGTTGCGTGCCTTCGGGAACCGGGTCTGGTTCGCGACCCAGCCTGCCATCTTCTTCCAGTGGCCCTGCTGCGGCGTGGCGATACTGGTGACCTCGCGGTCCCAGTCCGAGACCGTGACGTCGGACAGTGCCTCGACGACCGCGTGCGCGGTCGGGAGATCGGCGACGACACGGTCGCCGAGGGTGCCGTCCGCGGCGACGACCGTCACGCGCACCCCGGCTCGCCCGATCGGCTGGAGCACCGCCTTGGCGGAGCCGCCGTGCGCGGCGACGAAGGAACGGAAGGAGGTGACGACGTCGGTCGGCGCGGGTGCGGTCGCGACCTGAGTTTCAGCGCTCATACCTGCAGAATACTGTGGGCACATGCGCGCAATCGAAGTGACACGGTTCGGCGGTCCCGACGTCCTCGTTCCCGCCGAACTGCCCGACCCCGCTCCCGGCCCCGGCGAGCTACTGGTCGGTACGGACGCGATCGGCGTCAACTACATCGACACCTACTTCCGGACCGGGCTGTACCCGACGGAGCTGCCGTACGTACCCGGGTCCGAGGGCACCGGCCGGGTCGTGGCAGTCGGGACCGGTGTCACCGAGTTCGCGGTGGGCGACCGTGTGTGCTGGGCCGCGGCGCCCGGCTCGTACGCCGAGCTCGTCGTCGTACCGGAGGCGGTCGCGGTGCCGGTCCCGGACGAGGTGCCCGCGGAGCAGGCGGCGTCCGCGATGCTGCAGGGCATGACCGCCCACTACCTGCTCGAGTCGACCTATCCGGCGCAGCCCGGCGACACGGTGCTGATGCACGCCGGTGCCGGAGGTGTCGGGCTGATCCTGACTCAGCTCGCGGCCGCGAAGGGGGTGCGGGTGATCACCACCGTGTCCTCGGACGAGAAGGAGTCGCTCTCCCGTGAGGCGGGTGCCGCGGAGGTGCTGCGCTACGGCGGCGACCTCGCCGGGCGGGTACGGGAGCTGACCGGCGGTGAGGGTGTCGCCGCGGTGTACGACGGTGTCGGGGCGGACACGTTCGAGGCGTCGCTGGCGTCGCTGCGGGTACGCGGCACGCTCGCGCTGTTCGGCGCGGCGAGCGGCCCGGTCCCCGCGTTCGATCCGCAGCGGCTCAACGCCGCCGGATCGGTGTTCCTGACCCGCCCGACGCTCGCGCACTACACGCGCGACCGCGAGGAGTTGCTGTGGCGGTCCGGTGACGTGTTCGCCGCCATCGCCGCGGGCGACCTCACGATCCGGGTCGGGGCACGTTATCCGCTCGCGGACGCCGCACAGGCCCACCACGACCTCGAATCCCGCAGGACCACCGGATCGATCGTGCTGACGCCCTAGGTGTAATTCCCGGGGACGTTGTGAACGCCGACGCGGTCTATAGGTGACTGTCCACCGATCCCGGTATGGGGCCGATGGTGATTGTAGTCATGCAGCCACCGTCGGTAGGTGGCACAGCGGGCCTCCTCGGACCGGTAGGTGTGCGCGTACGCCCACTCGGCAGCGAGGGTGCGGTTGAACCGTTCGACCTTGCCGTTGGTCTGCGGCCGATACGGCCGGGTCCGCTTGTGCGCGATCTCCGGACCGAGAGCACAAGCGAACTCCTTTGATCGATAGCAGGATCCATTGTCCGTCAGCACTCGCCTGACGGTGATGTCGTGGGCAGCGAAGAACGCGTGAGCACGGGCCCAGAACCCGGCCGCGGTGCCCTTGCGTTCATCTCCGAGGATCTCCGAGTAGGCGAGCCGCGAGTGATCATCGACCGCGTGGTGGCAGGTAGGCGTAACCCATCTTCGATCGGTTCTTGCGGCCGGTCCGCCGGCCGAGCTTGCGGTGCCCACCACCGTCGGGGATCCGGCCGAGTTTCTTGATATCGACGTGCACCAGATCACCCGGTTGCTCGTGTTCGTAGCGGTGTGGTGCCGGGCGGCGTACGGGCAGTCCGGTGGCCTGGTCGAGGTGGGCGAGTTGGGGCATCTTGTAGCGGCGCAGCACCGCCTCGACGGTCGATTTCGCCAGGTGGAGGTGGTAGGCGATGCGGTGCGGTCCCCACCGTCGGGTGAAGCGCAGGCCGATGATGCGTCGTTCGGTGCGGGTCGGGGTCCGGTGTGGGCAGGACCGGGGGCGTGAGGATCGGTCCTGCATCGATCGGTCACCGGACAGGTAGCGATCGACCCATTTCTTGGCGGTCGCCGGTGAGCACTGGAACCGTTCGGCGGCCCTGCGCAGGCTCCAGCCGGTCTCGGCGACGAGTTCGGCGAGGGCCAATCGGCCGCGTGGGGTCAGATAGGCGTTAGCGTGTGTCACGAGGACCTCTCGGTAGTCGGCGTGTGTGTGGTAACCACACCGATACCGGAGGTCCTCACCTATCTCGTGGCGGCACGCCGTTCACAACCTGCCTGGGAACTACACCTAGGCGCCCCGTGTGCCTTTGTGGCCCTCCCACGCCCGGGCGCCACAAAGGCACACGGGGCCGAAGGCCACGGATCAGAAGTAGGAGGCGATCGTGGGCAGATCCAGCACGGAGTCGACGGCCAGGCCCAGGCACACCACGGCGAGGTAGTTGTTCGACTGCAGGAACAGCTTGAGCGGCTTGACCGAGGCCCCGCCGCGGACGCTGTTGTACAGCTGGTGCGCGATGAACACGAACCACGCACCGGCCAGCAGCGCAACGGCCGCGTACACGACACCCGCGGCCGGGACGAGTACCAGCGTCGCCAGGACCGTCGCCCACGTGTAGATCAGGATCTGCTTGGTGACGTGCTGTTCGGTGGCGATCACCGGGAGCATCGGCACGCCGGCCGCCTTGTAGTCCTCCTTGTAACGCATCGCCAGCGCCCACGTGTGCGGCGGCGTCCAGAAGAAGATCACCAGGAACAGCACCAGCGGTTCCCAGCTCAGCGACCCGGTGACCGCGGCCCATCCGACCATCACGGGCATGCAGCCGGCAGCGCCGCCCCACACCACGTTCTGCCAGGTACGTCGCTTGAGCACCATCGTGTACACCAGCACGTAGAACGCGATGGTCGCGACGACGAGGGCACCGGCGAGCAGATTCGCGCGCCACCACAGCCAGACGAACGACGCGACGCCGAGCACCATGCCGAACACGAAGGCGTTGCGCGTCGGCACCGCCTGCCGCGCCAACGGTCGCAGGGCAGTGCGCTTCATGACCTTGTCGATGTCGGCGTCGACGACGCAGTTGAGCGAGTTCGCGCTCGCCGCACCCATCCAGCCGCCGAACAGCGTGCTCAGGATCAAGGCCAGGTCGACGCTGCCGCGATCGGCGAGCAGCATCGCCGGGATGGTCGCGACCAACAGCAACTCGATGACGCGCGGCTTGGTCAGCGCGATGTAGGCGAGGACGGTGCCCGATACCCGGCCCCACGGAGTGTCCGGCCGGGGGGTGCTGGGCGCTTCCGGGGCACCGAAGCCGTGTCCTCCCGGCCGTCGCCCTGTCCGCACACTGTCTCCTTGCACCACGCGAATACACACCTTCGCTCGCCCGCTCACCGCCGCCCGATCACGGACGCGCCTCTACTACGGTCGATGGTAGACCGCGGACAGGCCTCGACCGAATCGACCCGTAATCCGCGTAGTGCCGCCGCGGCGATTAGGCTGGGAGGGCGCGCGACGCATTCGCGGTCGCAGGCATCCCGTACACCCATGTCAGGAGACTTGAAGCTCGTGTCGATCACCGACGAGATCCGCACCCTCACCGAGGCGGTCCATCCCGCCGACTGGACCGATCTGGACACCAAGGCCGTCGACACCGCGCGTGTGCTTGCTGCGGACGCCGTGCAGAAGGTCGGCAACGGGCATCCCGGCACCGCGATGAGCCTGGCGCCGCTCGCCTACACGCTGTACCAGCGGGTGCTGCGCCACGACCCCACCGATCCGCAGTGGGTCGGCCGTGACCGGTTCGTGCTGTCCTGCGGCCACTCCAGCCTGACCCTCTACGTCCAGCTCTTCCTGTCCGGCTACGGCCTGGAACTGGCCGATCTCGAGGCGCTGCGCACGTGGGGCTCGCTGACCCCCGGCCACCCGGAGTTCGGGCACACCGCCGGCGTCGAGATGACCACCGGCCCGCTCGGCCAGGGCCTGGCCTCCGCCGTGGGTATGGCGATGGCCGCCCGCCGTGAGCGCGGCCTGTTCGATCCCGAGGCCGCCGCGGGCACCAGCCCGTTCGACCACTACGTCTACGTCGTCGCGTCCGACGGCGACATCGAGGAGGGCGTCACCTCCGAGGCGTCGTCGATCGCCGGCGTCCAGGAACTGGGCAATCTGGTCGTCTTCTACGACGACAACAAGATCTCCATCGAGCACGACACCGCCATCGCGCTCGGCGAGGATGTCGCCAAGCGGTACGAGGCGTACGGCTGGCACGTGCAGACCGTCGAGGGCGGCGAGAACGTCACCGCGATCCTCGAGGCCGTGGAGGCCGCGAAGGCCGTCACCGACAAGCCGTCGCTGATCCTGCTGCGCACCGTGATCGGCTACCCGGCCCCGACGAAGATGAACACCGGCGATGTGCACGGTTCGGCGCTCGGCGCCGACGAGGTCGCCGCCGTCAAGAAGTTCCTCGGTTTCGACCCGGAGAAGAACTTCGACGTGGATGCCGCGGTGCTCGAGCACACCCGTCGCGTCGTCGACCGCGGCGTGAAGGCCCGCTCCGAGTGGCAGGGCGGGTTCGATGCGTGGGCCGAGCGGGAACCCGAGCGCAAGGAACTGTTCGACCGTCTGCAGTCCGGCGAGTTCCCCGCCGGCTGGACCGACGCGCTGCCGACCTACGAGCCGGCCGAGAAGGGTCCGGCGACCCGCAAGGCATCCGGCAACGCCTTGGCCGCGCTCGGCCCGATCCTGCCGGAGCTGTGGGGCGGCTCGGCCGACCTGGCCGGTTCGAACAACACGACCATCCCCGGGTCCGACTCGTTCGGCCCGGAGACGATCTCCACGAAGGACTGGTCGGCGACCCCGTACGGCCGCACCCTGCACTTCGGCATCCGTGAGCACGCGATGGGCTCGATCCTCAACGGCATCGCGCTGCACGGGCCGACCCGCCCGTACGGCGGCACGTTCCTCGTGTTCTCCGACTACATGCGTCCCGCGGTGCGCCTGGCCGCGCTCATGCAGACCCCGGCGATCTACGTGTGGACGCACGACTCGATCGGTCTCGGCGAGGACGGCCCGACGCACCAGCCGATCGAGCACCTCACCGCGCTGCGCGCGATCCCGAACCTCGCGGTGATCCGGCCCGCCGACGGCAACGAGACGTCGTTCGCGTGGCAGGCCGCGCTGGAGAACAAGACGGGCCCGACCGCGCTCGCCCTGACCCGTCAGGACGTGCCGGTGCTCGAGGGCACCCGCGAGAAGGCCGCCGAAGGTGTCACCCGCGGTGCGTACGTGCTCGCCGAGGCGTCGACCGGCACCCCCGAGGTGCTGTTGCTCGCCACCGGCTCCGAGGTGCAGCTCGCCGTCGCCGCGCGGGAGGTCCTCGAGGGCGAGGGCGTCCCGACCCGGGTCGTGTCGGTGCCGGTTCTCGACTGGTTCCTCGAGCAGGACCAGGCGTACCGCGACGAGGTGCTGCCGCCGTCGGTGAAGGCCCGCGTGTCCGTGGAGGCCGGTCTGGCCCTGCCGTGGTACCGCCTGATCGGCGACGCCGGGGAAGCCGTGTCGCTCGAGCACTTCGGCGCTTCCGCCGACTACAAGACCTTGTACCGCGAGTTCGGCATCACCGCCGAGGCCGTCGTCGACGCGGCCCGCCGCTCGCTGACGCGACTGAAGGGATAGAGATCGCAATGACGCAGGAGACCACCACGCAGAACGCGAACCTGGCAGCCCTGTCGGCCGCGGGCGTGTCCGTGTGGCTCGACGACCTGTCCCGCGAGCGCATCGAGTCCGGCAACCTCGCCGAGCTCGTCGCGACCCGCTCGGTCGTCGGTGTCACCACGAACCCGTCGATCTTCCAGGCCGCGCTGTCGAAGGGCCACGCCTACGACGCACAGGTCACCGAGCTGGCTGCGGCCGGCACCGACGTCGACACCACCATCCGCACCGTCACCACCGACGACGTGCGGGCCGCGTGCGATGTGCTCGCGCCGGTGTTCGAGGCGACCGGCGGTGTCGACGGCCGGGTGTCGATCGAGGTCGATCCCCGGCTCGCGCACGAGACGGACGCCACCGTCGCGCAGGCGATCGAGCTGTGGAAGATCGTCGACCGCCCGAATCTGTTCATCAAGATTCCCGCGACGATCGCCGGGCTGCCCGCGATCGCCCGTGTGATCGGTGAGGGCATCAGTGTGAACGTGACGCTGATCTTCTCGGTGGACCGGTACGAGCGGGTCATCGAGTCCTACCTGGACGGTCTGACCGCGGCGAAGGCCGCCGGGCACGACCTGTCGACGATCCATTCGGTGGCGTCGTTCTTCGTCTCCCGGGTGGACACCGAGATCGATGCGCGGCTCGAGGAGATCGGCACCGAGGAAGCGCTGGCGCTGCGCGGCAAGGCCGGTCTCGCCAACGCTCGCCTGGCATACGCGTCGTACAGGAAGGCCTTCGAATCCGGGGCGCGGTTCGAGCAGCTGGCCGCGGCCGGCGCGCCGGCCCAGCGCGCGCTGTGGGCGTCGACGGGTGTGAAGAACCCCGACTACCCGGACACCCTGTACGTGACCGAGCTGGTGGCACCGAACACCGTCAACACGATGCCGGAGAAGACCCTCGAGGCGGTCGCCGACCACGGTGAGATTACCGGCGACACCGTCACCGGCACCGATTCGGCTGCCGAGCACGTGTTCTCCGCGCTGAAGGCTGCCGGGATCGATCTGAACGACGTGTTCCGCAAGCTGGAGGACGAGGGCGTCGAGAAGTTCGAGGTGTCCTGGAACGAGCTGATCGCGGCGACCGCCGAGCAGCTGTCGGCCCACACGGCCGGCGCGGAGGGCTGACCGTGCGCGACCCCGCGGCGGCGGAGTGGATCAATCCGCTCCGCGACGAGAGGGACCGCCGGCTTCCCCGCATCGCGGGCCCGTGTGCGCTGGTGATCTTCGGAGTCACCGGCGACCTCGCCCGGCGCAAGTTGATGCCGGCTGTCTACGACCTCGCCAATCGCGGCCTGCTGCCGCCCGGGTTCGCGCTCATCGGCTTCGCTCGGCGGGACTGGGCGGACGAGGACTTCGGCAGGATCGTGCACGACGCGGTCCGGGCGAACTCGCGCACGCCGTTCCGGGAGGAGGTGTGGCAGCGGCTCGCCGAAGGCATCCGGTTCGTCCAGGGCAGTTTCGACGACGACGACGCCTTCACCGAGCTCGCCACGACCCTCGCCGAGCTCGACAAGATTCGCGGCACCGGCGGCAACCACGCGTTCTACCTGTCGATCCCGCCGGATTCGTTCCCGGTGGTGTGCTCGCAGCTGTCACGATCCGGGCTGGCCGGGCCGGAGGACGGGCGGTGGAGCCGGGTAGTGATCGAGAAGCCGTTCGGCCACGACCTCACCAGCGCCCGGGCGCTCAATGCTGTTGTCGGCGAGGTGTTTCCCGAGGATGCGGTGTTCCGCATCGACCACTACCTCGGTAAGGAGACGGTTCAGAACATCCTGGCGTTGCGTTTCGCGAACCAGCTGTTCGACCCGCTGTGGAACGCCCACTACGTCGACCATGTGCAGATCACGATGGCCGAGGACATCGGGCTCGGAGGCCGGGCCGGGTACTACGACGGCATCGGCGCCGCGCGCGACGTCATCCAGAACCATCTGCTCCAGCTGCTCGCGTTCATCGCGATGGAGGAACCGATCAGCTTCGACCCGGCCGAGCTGCGGGCGGAGAAGATCAAGGTGCTCTCGGCGACGAGACTCGCCGAACCGTTGGACGAGACCACCGCGCGCGGTCAGTACGTCGCCGGCTGGCAGAACGGCGGCGAGGTCGTCGGGTTGCACGACGAGCAAGGTTTCGCGCCGGACTCGACGACCGAGACGTTCGCGGCGATCACCTGTGAGATCGACACCCGGCGCTGGGCGGGTGTGCCGTTCTATCTGCGTACCGGCAAGCGGCTGGGGCGTCGTGTCACCGAGATCGCGATCGTGTTCAAACGGGCCCCGCACCTGCCGTTCGACGACACGATGACCACCGAGCTCGGCCAGAACGCACTCGTGATCCGGGTGCAGCCGGACGAAGGTGTCACGCTGCGGTTCGGTTCGAAGGTGCCCGGGTCCTCGATGGAGGTCCGGGACGTGAACATGGACTTCAGCTACGGCCAGGCGTTCACCGAGTCGTCGCCGGAGGCGTACGAGCGGCTCATCCTCGATGTGCTGCTCGGCGAACCCTCCCTGTTCCCCGTCGACGACGAGGTCGAATTGTCGTGGAAGATCCTCGATCCGGTGCTTGAGCAGTGGGCCGCCGACGGCACCCCGGAGCCGTACGAGGCCGGGACGTGGGGTCCGCCGTCGGCGGACGAGATGCTGCGCCGTTCCGGCCGTGAATGGAGGCGGCCGTGAGGGTTCAGCTTCGCAACGCGACCGCGATCGACATCAGCAAGAAGCTGGTCGAGCTGCGCCGCAATGGTGGTGTCGTCACGCAGGGTCGCGTGCTCACGCTCGTCGTGTGCACGGACGGCGGACGGGGCCTGGAACCGGCGATCGCCGCAGCGACCGCCGCGGCCCGCGAGCATCCGTGTCGCGTGATCGTCGTCGGCCGGGTCAGCGACGGCAGCGAACCGCGCATGGACGCCGAGATCCGTCTCGGTGGCGATGCCGGGGCGTCCGAGGTGCTGATCCTGGCGTTGCACGGTCCCCTCGCGGACCATCAGGAATCGGTGATCGTGCCGTTCCTGTTGCCGGACACCCCGATCGTGGTGTGGTGGCCGACGTCGCCTCCCGAGGTCCCCGCGAAGGACCCGGTGGGCCGCCTGGCGGTTCGCCGGCTGACGGACGCGACCAACGATGCGGATCCGATGGCGTCGATCGCGTCCCGCCGTGCCGGCTACACCCCGGGCGACACCGACCTGGCGTGGGGCCGGATCACCTACTGGCGGGCACTACTGGTCTCCGCTCTCGATCAGGCTCCCCACGAGCCGATCGAGTCGGCCGGCGTGTCCGGCCTGGCCAACGAGCCCGCGCTGGATCTGCTGGCGGGTTGGCTCGCGAGTCGCATCGACGGCCCGGTGCAGCGTTCCGTCGGTGAACTGCGCGTCGAGTTGCACACGCGGTCGCAGACGATCGAGCTGGTGCGTCCGCAGGAAGGGCGTGTCGCGACGCTGCGGCGCACCGGGAAACCCGACTCGCTGATCACCCTGGCGCGCCGGGATTCCTGGGAATGCCTGGCCGAGGAACTGCGGCGGCTCGACCCCGACGAGATCTACCACTCCGCACTCAACGGCATCACGAAGGTGGAATATGTCTGACGCACCGGTCCGTGTGGAACGTTTCGACTCCGGCGAGGCGCTCGTCGCCGCGGCCGCGTCCGCGTTCGTGGACGCGGTCGTCGCGGCGCAGCGCGAGCGGGTGAACGCCTCGGTGGTGCTGACCGGAGGCGGCACCGGTATCGCGGTGCTCGAGCAGGTGTGCCGTGAGCAGGGCGGCATCGACTGGTCGGCGATCGACGTGTATTTCGGCGACGAGCGGTTCCTGCCGCCGGGTGATCCGGAACGCAACGAGGTGCAGGCGCGGGCCGCGTTGCTCGACCGGGTGCCGATCGATCCGGCGCGGATCCACGCGATGCCCGCCCTCGGGGAGTCCGGCGGTTCCTCCCCCGTGACGTCCGCCGAGGCGTATGCGCGGGTCCTGGCCGCGCACTCCCCTGACGGCACGGTGCCGACGTTCGACGTGCACCTGCTCGGGATGGGCGGCGAAGGCCACATCAATTCGTTGTTCCCGGACACCTCCGCGGTGCGCGAGTCCGAGAAGTTCGTCGTCGGTGTCGACGACTCGCCGAAGCCGCCGCCGGCGCGGGTCACGTTGACACTGCCCGCGATCCGCCGGTCCCGGCGGGTGTGGTTCCTCGTGACCGGCGCGGCGAAGGCCGACGCGGTCGCGGCTGCGGTGGCCGGCGCCGATCCGGTCGACATCCCGGCGGCCGGGGCCCGCGGTCTCGAGCAGACGGTGTGGTTCGTCGATACCGAGGCTGCGGCGTGTCTGCCGCAGGCGTGACCACGCGGACGGTCATCGTTCCGTTCCGTCGTCGGAGATGTCCTCGGGGCGGGGCTCCGATCCCGGCGCCCCGCCGTCGGCCCGTCGGCCGCATCCCAGCCTGATCGCGCTCCGCGGGCCGGATACCGTGCGCAGCAAGCCCGTTCGCGATCGCGCACGGTGGCAGTGGGTCGTGCGTGGTTCCATGCTCGGTGCTCCTCCCCTCGACGACTGTTGTCGTCCCTCACTCCTTTCGACGCCGTGAGGCCGCACTCGGTTCCACCGCGCGGCGCGGAATGCGCAGTACCACTGGGCGGGATATTCCGCGCCGAACCAGGCCCCGATGTCCGACGATGACGGACAGGACAATCGGAGAGGGTGTGGTGGCGTGAAGGTCGGAGTGGTGATGCCGGTCGAGCTCGGCATGGCGGGCGACCCGGAGGCGGTGCTCAGGTTCGCGCGGACCGCAGAGCAGTTGGGCTTCGACGAGATCTCCGCCGTGGAGCATGCGGTGGTCATCGCGAACACCACCAGCGCCTACCCCTACTCCCCCACCGGCAGGTCGCATCTGCCCGACGACTGCCCTCTGCCGGATCCGCTCGAAGTTCTCTCGTTCGTCGCCGGCGCCACCGACCGGCTCGGCCTGGCCACCGGAGTCCTGGTGGCGCCCAACCACAATCCGGTGGTGCTCGCCAAGCGACTCGCCACCCTGGATCGGCTGTCCCGGGGACGGACCCGGATCTGCCTCGGTATCGGATGGATGCGCGAGGAGATCGAGGCGTGCGGCGGCGACTTCCGTCGGCGCGGCAAGGCCACGGACGAGGCGATCGCGGTGATGCGGGCACTGTGGGCGGGCGGACCCGAGGGTGCCGACTTCGCCGGCGAGTTCCATTCGTTCACCGGTGCGTGTTCCTTCCCGAAACCATTCCGGGACAACAGGGTTCCGCTGTACATCGGCGGGCACAGTGCTGCGGCGGCCCGGCGGGCGGGCCGGATCGGCGACGGTTTCCAGCCTTTGGGACTCGGCGACGACCTCACCGGCGCGATCGCGACGATGCGGGCCGCGGCCACCGAGGCGGGCCGGGATCCCGCCGACGTCGCAGTGGTGCTCGGTGCGACTCTGCCGCGGATGGACGAGTCCAAGATCGAATGGGCCGGTTCGCTCGGATCCGATCGGATCCTGGTGTCGGCGTCGCGGCACGCCACCACCCTCGACGCCGTGCTCGACGAGATGGCGGCGTGCTCGCAACGGTTGTCCCTGGCCTGATCACGCCGGGACCGTTCAGGACGTGCGGGCGGTGCCCGATCATCGGCGGGACACGGAACCGCCTCGGGGCTCGCGGAACAGCCGCCACACCTGAGGGCCCTCCGGCGGCTGGGTGGACGGAGCGGGAGCAGTGGACTGCCGGGTCGACGACCTCTGGGGCCGTTGCACCCCACCCGCGGCGACCGATTCCTGCTACACCGGCGACGGCCCCCGGTCGATCTGCGCCGACAACGCCGCAGCCTTCGCCCACGACCCCGCCGCGGACAGTCCCGAGGTCACCGTCACCCTCCACCAGCGCACCGAGGACGGCGCTCCCGCTCTCGTGATCACCCAGTGCATCCTGGTCGACGGAGGCGCGGCGATCAGCCGGCTCATCGACGTCACCAGGTGGCCGTCCGGGTGGGAACCCGGGATCTGCGACGCGCTCGATGCCGTCCGGCGAGTCACGCTGCCATGGGAACCGGATGCCCGGATTCGCTACGAGAACCTGTTCCGATGTCGTAGCGTGCGCAGCCATGATCACCACAGTCGTCTGGGGCACAGGAAACGTCGGCCGCGCGGCGATTCGTGCCGTCGACGCGCACCCCGAGCTCCACCTCTCCGCGGTGATCGTGCACAACCCCGCCAAGATCGGCCGCGACGCCGGTGACCTCGGCGACGTCGGCCGCGAGCTCGGGATCGCGGCCACCGACGACGTCGGCGCCGTGCTCGCGTCGAAGCCCGACGCCGTCGTGTACGCGGCGTCCGGCGACATCCGACCCGACGACGCGCTCGCCGACATCGTCGCCGCGATCCGGGCCGGCGCCGTCGTCGTGACCACGTCCATGTACCCGCTGTACGACCACCGCAGCGCGCCCGCTGAGATGCGTCAGGCGATCCAGGACGCGATCGACGAGGGCGGTGGATCGCTGTTCGCGTCCGGAATCGACCCCGGTTGGGGCAACGACGTCCTGCCGCTGCTGCTCAGTGGTCTGGCGACCACCGTCGACGTGATCCGCTGCCAGGAGATCTTCGACTACTCCACCTACGACCAGCCCGATTCCGTCCGGTGGCTGGTCGGCATGGGGCAGCCCATGGACTACGCGCCGCCGATGGTCGCGCCCGGCATTCCGACGATGGTGTGGGGCGGTCAGATCCGGCTGATGGCGCGGGCGCTCGGCGTCGAACTCGACGAGATCCGCGAGACCCTCCTGCGCAGGCCCCTGGAATCCACCGTCACCACCGCGACCATGGGCGACTTCGAGGAAGGCACCCAGGGCGCGTTACGGTTCGAGGTGCAGGGCATCGTCGGCGGCGAACCGAGAATCGTCATCGAGCACGTCACCCGCATCCACCCGTCCTGCGCGCCCGACTGGCCCAGCCCCGCGGACGGCGCCGGCGCGCACAAGGTGATCATCGAGGGCAGGCCGCGGATCGAGGTCGCCGTCGAGGCCACCGACGAGGGCGGCAACCGGTCGGCCGGCGGCAACGCGACCGCGGTCGGGCGCCTGGTGGGCGCCATCGACTGGCTCACCCGCAACGAGCCCGGAATGTACGACGCGCTCGACGTCCCGATCCGGCCCGCGATCGGGAAGCTCACCGCCACCACTTTCGAGAGGACCCCGGCATGAACATCGACATCCCCGGGGGCAAGGACCCGATCGGTTACGTGTGGGGTGAGATGGTCCCCGGCATCGGGATCGCCGCCTCGCAGTTCTCGCTGTCGGTGTACGAGCACTCGAGCATCGACCTGCGCGCGTTCGAGGCGGCCCGGCTGCGGATCGCCCAGATCAACGGCTGCATCTTCTGTCAGGACTGGCGCACGGAACGAGACGGCGTCAAGGTCGAGATCGGCTTCGCCGAGGACGTCGAGAACTGGCGTACCACCGAGGCTTTCGACGACCGCACCCGCCTCGCCGCCGAGTACGCCGAGCGGTATGCCCTCGACCACCACGGACTCGACGACGAGTTCTGGGACCGGATGACCGCGTACTACACGCAGGCCGAGATCGTCGAACTGTCGATGAGCATCGGGGCGTGGCTGGCGTTCGGCCGGCTCAACCACGTCCTCGGCCTGGACACCACTTGCGTGCTGCCCGGGCACTGAGCGGGGCGTCGGCACTCGGACCTACCCGGCGGAAAGCGACTCGAAATCCCCGGCATCACCGGCCAGAAAGTCGCCGGACGCCGGTACTGGTACTGAGTGCTCCGGGTCGAGCTTCAACGGTGCGAAACCCCAGCCGGTCGATTTCGGTGCTCAGCAACCGGCACAACGGAACGCACATGTGCGAAGCACCCGTCCCAGACGAATCCCGGTCCGATCGCCGGACGCGGTCAAGCGACCGCCATTTGCCGCCGGCATCGCACTGGAACAATCGGATTCGACATCTACTGTCCTACGTCTTGCGTCCCTGCGGGAGCCTCGGACGGCCGGTCGAAGAGTTACAGGCCTGGGAACTCCGATGGACCGACGACTCGAGACAGAGCAAAGTACTCCACTGTCAAGAACTTTCGCGTGCGCGTACGCCCCAGCGGGTTCGCACCTTCGAGGGCCCGATGCGTGTGTCGCACAGCGATGATTGATCGGCTTCTCTTCCGTAACCATGTCTATACTGTCGCCAACGCAACCTACCGAATCCGCGACATGTGCGCGCCAGGAAGGATCGAGCGTGGAAGCATGACCGAAGACACCACCACGGTGAGAACCGCGAACGCAACGAGCAAGCTGGGTCTGCCTGCAATGACCGCGATGGTTGTGGGTTCGATGGTCGGTGCAGGAGTCTTCCAGTTGCCCTCGCGGTTCGCGAGCGAAACCGGCGTATACGGGGCGGCGATCTCCTGGGCGATTGCCGGCACCGGAATGCTCACCCTCGCGTTCGTATTTCAGAATCTTGCGAGGCGCAAACCGAATCTGGACAACGGCGTGTACGTCTACGCCCGCGAGGGATTCGGCGTTTACCCCGGGTTCCTTTCCGCAGTTGGCTTCTGGGCTTCCGCATGCGCCGGAAATGCATTCTACTGGGTGCTGATCATGACCACCGTGTCGCAGCTGTTCCCGGATCTCGAACCGGTTCTGGGTTCAGGCGACACCTGGTGGGCGTTCGCGGTGTCGGCAGCCGCGGTGTGGGGGTTCTTCTTCCTCATCCGCAACGGTGTGAAGGAAGCTGCATGGATCAACACGATTGTCACCGCCGCGAAATTGGTTCCGCTGCTGCTGTTCCTGGTTCTCGTGATCTTCTTCTTCGAAGCCGACGTCTTCGTGGACAATCTGACCGGCGGGTACGACCTTCCCGGCGGGGACTCCCTGTTTCAGCAGGTGCAAGGCACCATGCTGATCACGGTGTTCGTATTTCTCGGTATCGAAGGTGCGAGCGT
Organism: Rhodococcus phenolicus; assembly: GCF_001646785.1. GTDB lineage: Bacteria > Actinomycetota > Actinomycetes > Mycobacteriales > Mycobacteriaceae > Rhodococcus > Rhodococcus phenolicus. The sequence goes on along the minus strand of NZ_LRRH01000020.1, from coordinate 19,395 downwards.
GTATTCGCGTCACGCGAAGAAGCGGTCCGATGTCGGTCGGGCAACCGTCCTCGGATTCCTCTCGGTGTTGGCTCTGTTCGCCAGTATCTCGATCCTGTCCTACGGCATCCTTCCCAAAGAAGACATCGCCGCGTTGCAGCAACCATCCATGGGGGGCGTGCTCGAATCCGTGACCGGAGGGTGGGGCGGAACTCTTATCCGGGTCGGACTCATCGTCTCGGTCCTGGGCGCCTATCTCGCCTGGCAACTGCTTGCCGCCGATGTCGTCTACGCTGCAGCCAAAGACAAAGACTTCCCAGCCTACTTCGCACGACTCAACCAGCACGACGCTCCGGAGTCGGCGGTACTGTGGACCTCGATCCTGGTCACCGCCATCCTGTTCGCCGTGCAATTCCTCGGCAACGCACTGGACTTCACCCTCGACCTCACTGCGGCACTGGCACTTTTGCCATTTGCGCTCGCCTCCGCCTACGCCCTGAAAATTGCTCTCACACACGACGGCTATCCCGCCGGCGACCGCGGTCGCACCCGCGAACTGGTCGTGGCTGCGATCTCCACCGTCTACACCTTGTTCCTACTGTGGGCGGCGGGGTACCTGTTCCTCTTTCTCTCCTGCGTGCTGCTCGCTCCGGCGACGCTGCTCTACTATTCCGCGCGTCGCCAGCGGGGCGAGACCGTGTTCACCCGTTCTGGCCTGGTGGTCTTCGCTGTCGTCCTGGCCGGTGCCGTCGTCGGCATCGTGTTGATGGCCACCGGTGTCATCCAGATCGAACAGCCCACTCCGCCTGAGCCCCCTTACCTTCCGCACCAGTGATCCAGGAGAGCCTACATGTCCCGCAGCGCGCCACACGGCGTCCATTCCGAGGTCGGCACACTGAACAAGGTGCTTGTCTGCCGACCGAGCCTGGCACACGAACGATTGACTCCGAGCAACAATGACGACCTCCTGTTCGACGACGTCCTCTGGGTCGACAAAGCCAAGGAGGACCACAGCAAGTTCGTACAAGCGTTGCAGGAGCGCGGAGTCCAGGTCGTCGAGTTACACGACCTGCTCGGTGAGACGATGGGCGTGCCCGGCGCGAAAGCATGGCTTCTGGATCGCAAGATCGTCGCCAACGAGGTCGGTCTCGGGCTCGTCGACGACACAAGAGCATTCCTGGACTCGCTGCCGAACGACCAGCTGGCCGAGTTCCTCGTCGGAGGGTTGTCCACTCGTGATCTTCCCGACGATTTCCGTTCGCCCTACCTGGCATTGGCGCGCGAATCCACCGGCGTGAACGAGTACCTGATGCCACCGCTGCCGAACACGCTCTACACCCGCGACACCACCTGCTGGCTCTACGACGGCCTCACGCTCAACCCCCTCTACTGGCCGGCCCGACATGACGAGACCCTGCTCATGAAGGCCATTTACGAGTATCACCCCGATTTCCGAGGAAACACGATCTGGTGGGGCGACCCCGAACAGGACTGGGGCCAAGCCACTCTCGAGGGCGGCGACGTGATGCCGGTCGGGGCAGGCACCGTCCTCATCGGCATGAGCGAACGCACCAGCCGACAGGCCATCACCCAAGTCGCACAGGCACTTTTCCGCGCCGAAGCAGCCGACCGGGTGCTGGTCGCCGGTATGCCCAAACTGCGGGCAGCGATGCATCTGGACACCGTGTTCACCTTCGCCGATCGTGACATCGTCACCTACTATCCGGACATTGTCGACGGCATCCATCCCATCGAACTCCGCCCCGGAGCCGGCGGCCGGCTCGACGTCATCGATCACCAGGGTACGCACTGGATCGACGTCGTCGGCGCCGCGCTTGGAACCCCGCTGCGCAGGATCGAGCCCGGCGGTGGTTGGTATGCCGGGGAACGACAGCAATGGGACAGCGGCAACAACGTCGTCGCGGTTGAACCAGGCGTCGTCTTCGCCTACGACCGAAACACCCACACCAACCGCCTATTGCGCGATGCGGGCGTCGAAGTCCTCGAGATCACCGGCGCCGAACTCGGACGAGGCCGCGGCGGCGGACACTGCATGACCTGCCCCCTCTCGCGAGATCCCGTCGACTACTGACTCGACCGGTCACCCCCTGCAAGGGGCAGCATCTCGCACAGCGAGTTGCGCACTCGAAGGTGTCATCGCCGAACGCACGTCACCGAGTGGTTTCGAAAAGTTCGCCTGACCAGGCACGAACTTCGTGCAACAGGGCACTGAACCGTCGAGTACGAGCTGAACACCCCCCCGGCGGGTGTGACGAGGCTCAGGGAGAATCCCGGCTGTGCTCAACGAAGATCCCCACCCCTCGGCGGTGTTCACGGTGGCGGTTGTCGGGTGCTCCCATCTCCGTTGACGGACTCCAGCGCCCGCGCCCCCTCCGCCACGATCGCGGCGTCCGGTGGTTCCAGCACCTCGGCAGGTACCGAACCCGGTATCGTCCATTGCCCGATCCTGTTCGGGCGGTAGGTGATTCGTAGTTCCGACACCGGTACAGCACGGGCCGCCCCATTCGCGTCGAGGCCGGATGCGGAGACAGCCGACCGATGGAGGTCAGCGCTGTCCGCAGGGATATCGAACACGGTGTCCACCTCGGGCGAGACCTCCTCCACCGCGTCCCGGTCCGGTGGTGCCGCCACCGTCCGATCGGGCGTGGTGGGCGGGTCGGTGGAACGCACCCTTCGACTGGGCATGTCGTTCTCCTGCTCTCGAGTCGAGGCCGCGGACACGGTACGCGGTGTACAAGTCGAGCGTGCAGGGAAGAAGGCGCCGGGTCACGAGGGCAGTACTCGACTTCACCGGCCCCGTGCGGTGCGCGGCGCGAGAACCGGCCGGCGGATTGCGCGGAGGCCGAGTCCGACCTTCACCCTCTCGGTCGGGCACTCGGCACGGTAACCGCGATGTCCTCCGCGTAGTCGACCGCAAGTTCGCGCCGCGCGATGAGCCACTGGTCGTCGATCAGGCGATAGGTGTCGCGGTAGCGGACCGCGAGGGCGTTGTTGCGCATCCCGTCCCGCCCCCGGTACAGGTGGTGCGCGGTGCAGTACACCCGTCCGGTGGCGGTATCGCCGTCGATGTCGACCACCTGTTGGTGCACCTCGTGGCGAGTGCCGTGCAGGTGCGCGGTGCTCTTCAGCACGACCCCGGCGATCGCCGCCGCGCCGACGGTGACGATCTCCCCCGCTCCGCGGGTGATCGCCGGCGGTTGCACGAACTCGGCGTCGGCGGTGAAGAGGTCGGTGAGGGCGGCGGCGTCCCGATCGTCCACCGCGACGGCGTAGCGGGCGGCCAACTCCGAGGGGGCATTCATGGCCCGAGTATGCGACGACCCGGACGGTCCGCGCTGTCACCGTCCGCTGAGTGGAACCGCGAAGTGCCCCTGGAGTTTCACGGCACGGGCAGGTCCAGGTCGAACCGCGTGCCCTGCCCGGGGCCGGCGCTGGTGGCGGTGAGCGTTCCGCCGTGTGCGGTCGCGAGCCCCCGCGCGATGGTCAGGCCCAGTCCGCTACCCGCGGCACTACGGGCGGAGTCGGCGCGGTGGAACCGTTCGAAGATCGCCTCGAGCCGCTCCGGCGCGATGCCCTCCCCCGTGTCCTTGACACTGATCCGCACCCGGTGCCGGTCGAGCACACGTGCCGACGCGGTGACGGTGCCGCCCTCGGGCGTGTGCCGCAGCGCGTTGTCGAACAGGTTGGCGAGGATCTGCTCGATCCGGTGCCGGTCGAGCGAGAGCACCGGCAGGTCGCGGCCGGAGTGAACGTCCAGCTTCACTGCCTTGTTCGCGAAGCGCGGCGCGGCCGCCGCTGCCGCGGCCGCGACGACCGCGGCGGGGTCGACATCCTCGCGTTCGAGGGTCAGAGCGTCCTCGTCGACCGCCGACAGGACGGACAGATCGGTGACCAGGCGTCCCAGCCGGTCGAGCTGGTCGCGCATGACCTGCCAGGATGTGGCGTCCGCCGGTAGCACGCCGTCCTCGACCGCGTCGACATAAGCGACGAGTGTGGCTACCGGAGTGCGCAATTCGTGGGCGAGATCGGCGAGCAGTTGCTGCCGGGCACGTTCGGTGCGTTCGAGGCGACCGGCCATCGTCGCGAAGGCTTCCTCGAGGCGCGCGAAGTCGGTGTCGGTGCCGGACGGCCGGACGTCGATTCCGTACCGGCCGGCGGTGATGTCACGGGCGGCAGCCACGAGCCGCCCCACGGGCGCGGCGACACGACGGATGACCAGGACGGACGCGACGGTCGCGGCGAGAACTGCCGCGACCGCGCCGGCGATCAGGGCGGTACCGAGAGCCTGCGCGAATGCTTCCTCGGTGTGGGCGCGGACGTGCGGATCGTTCATGCCGGCCTGAGCGAGGTGCTTGTGGAACAGTGGTGGCGCCACCAGCGCGGCGACACCGGCGAGCGCGACACCGGCCACGAGCAACACCAGCAACTGCGCCACCATCAGTCGTCCCTGCAGCCCTGCCGGTTTCATCGCGTCACCATCGCGTATCCGACTCCGCGGACGGTGCGCACGAACCGGGGTGCGGCGGCATCGTCGCCGAGCTTGCGTCGCAGCGCCCCGACGTGGACATCGACTACGTGCGGGTCGCCGAACCAGTCGGGTCCCCACACGTGTTCGAGGATCTGCCCGCGGCTCAACGCGGTGCGGGGCCGGCTCGACAGCAGCTCGAGCACGTCGAATTCGGTGCGAGTCAGTTCGACCGGATGTCCGTCGACGTGCACCGTGCGCGCGGCCGGATCGACTTCGAGCGTGCCGAATCGGCGTATCGGCCCGCCTTCGGCGACGGGCCCCGTCCGGGGCCGGCGCAGCATCGCTTTGACCCGGGCGACCAGTTCGCGAGGGCCGAACGGTTTGACGACGTAGTCGTCGGCCCCGACCGACAGGCCGATCACCTTGTCGAGTTCCTCCCCCTTCGCGGTGAGCATGAGCACGTACGCGTCGGAGAACGTGCGGAGCCTGCGGCACACCTCGAGCCCGTCGAATCCGGGCAGCATCAGGTCGAGGACCACCAGTGCCGGGTCGGCGTCACGGACGGCGTCGACGGCGGACGGGCCGTCGTGCGCCACCGTCACCTCGAATCCCTCGCGGGTGAGATAACCGGCCACCACCCCCGCCAGGGCAACCTCGTCGTCGACCACCAGGATTCGCCGGTTCCCGTCCGTGTGCGCCATGCCTGTGTTCCTACACCGCGGCGCCGCTGTGGCACAGCGGCGCCTCCGGTGCCGGCGTGCGTCACTGCGCAAGCAGCTGCTCCATCGTCGTGATCTCCTGCTGCTGGGTATCGACGATCTGCCGTGCCATGTCGACCGCCGCCGGGTTCCGGCCGTGCTCGATCTCGCCCTGTGCCATCGCGACCGCACCCTGGTGGTGGGCGATCATCTGTGTCATGTACAGCCGGGCCGCGTCGGTGCCTTCGGCGTCTCGCAGTGCCTGCAGATCCTGCGGGGACAGCATTCCCTCCATCCCGCTCATGTCACCGGGCATCTGTTCGGCGGTTGTTTCGGGTTCACCCATCGGCATCTCGTGGTCCGGCGAGTTCATCGGCATGTCGTGACCAGGCGAGTCCATCGGCATGGACGTCATCGGCATCGAGGTCGCCGCGTTCCATTCGTCGAGCCACGCGGTGAGTTGCTCGATCTCCGGCGCCTGCGCTGCCCGGATCTCCTCGGCCAGGGTCCGCACCTCGGCGGGGATGTCCGACTTCGCGAGCACGATCTCGCTCATCTCGACGGCCTGCCGGTGGTGCGGAATCATCATCGCGGCGAACATCACGTCGGCGTCGTTGTGGTCTTCCTCGGCGCCCGGGTTCGACGTCGCGGTCGCCGCCGGGCCCGGCACCTGCTCGGCGCGATCGGGCGCGGCGCCGCCGCACGCCGTCAACGAGAGCAGTACTGCCACCGAAGCCGTACCGGTCGCCAGGAGTCTGTACATGATGTCGTCCGTTCGTGATGAGGTTGCTCGTGGGCAGCGGTGTGCTGCCCACAGCCCAATCTGCCCGCGCCGTGTCGGGGCCGGCCCGGTCGAACGGTCAAGATCCGATCAAGAACCGCGCCGATCTCGCGTCGGTCACGGATCCGCCCGGAGGCCACCGGGGTGCGCCGCGCGCGGGAGAATGTCGGTGTCCGGCGCCCCGATCGGCGAGAGGAGCAGTCCGATGAGCACTCCGACGACCGTGCTCGGCGAGGTCCGTCCCGAACACGACTGTCCGGCGGACGCGGTCCTGGTCTCCCTGCACTACCAGCGCAGTTTCCCGCTGCCGATCGCCTCGGTGTGGGCGGCGGTCACAGAGCCCGACGCGCTGGCCGCCTGGTACGGACGGTGGACCGGGGACCCGTCGTCCGGTCGGGTGCGGTTGACAATGACCGACGAACACGATCGCGCGACGACGGACATCGGGATCGTGGAGTGTGCGGGTCCGCGATTGCTCGTCCTCGATGTGGACGGGTGGCGGCTCGAACTGCGGTTGCGGCAGGTCGGGCAGGTCACGACGCTCGAGTTCACGCACCGGCACGTGCCGCGGTCGGAGGCAGCCGCGATCGGACCCGGCTGGCAGTACTACCTGGATCGTCTCGACACGCTGTTGATGGGACGGAAGACGCCGCGCTGGGCGGACTACGCGGAACTCGGCGAGTCGTACCGGTGAACCGGGCGGCGAGATGTGCCGTGCCGGTCGGACGGTCGGTGCACCGAAATTCCGGTGCACCGACCATCACTTTCGTCGTCTCTGTTCCTCCGGCTGCCGCTGCCGCGGCTCAGCCGCTGTTTCGCAGCGCGGTCGCCAGTCCGTTCATCGTCAGCTGGATGCCCCGCCGCACCTCGTCGCTGTCCTCGCCCGCGCGTAGTCGCCGGAGCAACTCCACCTGCAGGTGGTTGAGCGGTTCGAGGTACGGGAAGCGGTTGTGTACCGATCGGGCCAGCGCCGGGTTGTCGGCCATCAGATCGGGCTGTCCGGTGATCGCCAGGTATGTGCGGACGGTTCGGGCGTGTTCGTCGACGATCTTCCCGAAGACGCGGTCCCGCAGATCCGCGTCGGGAACGAGTTCGGCGTAGCGGGCCGCCAGCCCGAGGTCGGACTTCGCGAGCACCATCGCCATGTTCGACAGCACGGTACGGAAGAACGGCCACCGCTCGTAGAGGTCGGTGAGCGCGGCCCGGCGGGTGTCGTCGTCCCCGATCCAGGTTTCGAAGGCGGTGCCGGTGCCGTACCAACCCGGCAGCATGACGCGGGACTGGGTCCAGGCCAGCACCCAGGGGATCGCCCGCAGATCCGCGATCGACGACGTCGGCTTGCGTGAGGTGGGGCGGCTGCCGATGTTGAGCTGGCCGATCTCACCGACGGGTGTGGCGGTACGGAAGTACTCGACGAATCCGGGGGTGTCGTGCACGAGTTCGCTGTAGGCGGTGCGTGCCCGGAGCGCCAGATCGTCGAGGATCTCGTATGCGGCGGGTGCGTCGGAGCCGAGACCCTCGACGTCGAGCAGCGTGGATTCGAGGGTGGCGGCGACGAGACTTTCGAGATTGCGGCGCGCCGAGCGGGGTTCGGCGTACTTCGCGGCGATCACCTCACCCTGTTCGGTCAGCCGCAGCGAGCCGGTGACCGCGCCGGGGGGTTGCGCGAGGATCGCGTCGTAGCTGGGTCCCCCACCGCGCCCGACGGTGCCGCCGCGCCCGTGGAACAATCGCAGCCGGATGCCGTGCGCGCGTGCACATTCGACGAGGTCGAGTTCGGCGCGGTACAGCGCCCAGTTCGCGGCGAGGTACCCGCCGTCCTTGTTCGAATCGGAATAGCCGAGCATGACCTCCTGCACCGATCCGGCGGAGTCCACGAGGCTGCGGAACTCCGGGATGGACAGGGCAGCACCGAGAATCTCCGCACCGCTGTGCAAGTCCTCAATGGTCTCGAACAGGGGGATCACCGCGACCGGGCAGCGGGGTCCGGTGTCGGTGTGGTCGACGAGGCCGACTTCCTTCAGCAGCACCGCCGCTTCGAGCAGGTCGCTGACCGATCCGCACATGCTGATGATGTAGTGCGGCACTGCCTGCGGACCGAGGAGCCCGACCGCCTCGGCCGCGGCCCGCAGCACTCCGAGCTCGGCGGTGGTGAGTTCCCCGAGCTGCGCGCCGGGGGCGCTGAGCGGTCGGCGGGTGGCGAGTTCGCGGGTGAGCAGTTCGACTTTGGCTTCCTCGGGCAGCGCCTCGTAGTCGCCGGTCACGCCCGCCCATGCGAGGAGTTCGGCGATCACCCGGCCGTGGATCTCGGAGTTCTGCCGCAGGTCGAGCGCACTGAGGTGGAAACCGAACACCTCGACGGCGCTGCGCAGGGCGGCGAGGCGGTCGTCGGCGAGGACCTCGTCTCCGGCGGAACGCAACGAGGCGTCGAGGATGTCGAGGTCGACGAGCAGTTCGGCCCGGCTGGGGTAGGGCTCACGAGTGGGGACGTCGAAATCCGGCGGGTCGTCGAGCAGTCGCTGCGCGGTCGCGGCAAGGCGCCCGCGAATGCCGCGGATCGCGCGTCGGTAGGGTTCGTCGGCTCGTGAGGGCGCCTCGTCTGCTGCGGCCTCGACGAGCGCGGTGAGTTCGTCGGTGACCGCGACGAGTCGCGCGGACATCGACAGTTCCTGCTCGAGTTCGGCGAGTTCGGTGCGGTAGTGGCCGAACACGGTGGTCGCGGCACGATCGGTGGCGCGGTGGACGACATCGGCGGTGACGTTCGGGTTGCCGTCGCGGTCGCCGCCGATCCACGATCCGGTCCGCACGAGGGGTTCGGTGAGCAGGTCGGTGCCGGGCCACCGGGCGCGCAGTTCGCGGCGGACCTCGGCGTCGAGGGCGGGCACCACCGCGAACAGGGAGGCTTCGTAGTAGCGCAGCCCGGTTTCGATCTCGTCCTGGATCCGTAATCGGGACAACCGGATCAGCGCGGTCTGCCACAGAGTGAGGATCTGCTGCCACAGCTGCCGGTCGATCGCGGCGACCTCGGTGGCGTCCTCGGCGCGACCGCGGCGGCGCATGAGGTCGGTGATCCGGGACTGCACGACGAACACGGTGCGACGGCGGGTTTCGGTGGGGTGCGCCGTGATGACCGGTGAGACCAGCGCGTGTTCGAGTGCCGCCGCGACCGCATCCGGGTCGAGATCGGCGGCGTCGAGTTTGGCATAGGTGGCGGCCAGCGAACTGTCCTGGGGCGGTTCCCCGGCGTTGACGTGCAGCGCGCGACGCCGCTCGCGGTGGAGGTCCTCGGCGAGGTTCGCGAGCAGCGCGAAATGACTGAATGCACGGATGACGGGGATCGTGTCGGCGGTGGCGACCTCGCCGAACATGGCCGCGAGGTCGGCGCGGTCCAGTTCGGAGCGACGCACCCGGAAGCTTTCGATCCGGGCCTTCTCGACGAGTTCGTAGGCGGCTTCTCCGGCGTGCCGGCGCACGATCTGCCCGAGGATGCTGCCGAGCAGGCGGATGTCGTCGCGGAGGGGTTCGGTGGCGGCTGTTCCGGTCGGGACGCTCATCCGGTCAGTATCGGCGCGGGGCGCCGGTCGCGCGACCGGAAAGCCGGTCAGCTGAACTTGATCTGCAGCCCGATGCCGAGGATGGCGATCAGCCAGATGATCCCGGTGAAGACGGTGAGGCGGTCAAGGTTCTTCTCCGCGACCGTCGATCCGGACAGGCTCGACTGCACGCCGCCGCCGAACAGGCTGGACAGGCCGCCGCCCTTGCCGCGGTGCAACAGCACCAGCAGGATCAGCAGCAGGCTGGTGACAATCAGCAGAATGTCCAGGAACAGTTCCATGCGGCGTTCGGTGTCCTTCGATGGTCGGTGACGTCGGGCGTCAGCTTACCCGGTGCTCCACATCCGCCCGGTCCCGGCGGCATCCTCCGGTTAGGGAATGTGATTCTCCGAATCAAGAGCGTGATTCGGCGGCGTGTGATCTAAATGAGACGCAAAGAAAACCATACCCCGAAGGAAGTTTCGTGTTGTCTCGCACTGTCCTCCTCCCCGTGCGCCACAGCGCCCGGCTCGCAGCCGCTTTCGCTGTCAGCGGCGCGCTGCTGCTCACCGGCACCGCCACGGCCGGCGCCGTGCCCTTCGACCTCCCGTCCGGGTCGTCCGGTACCGGTGCACCGACCACCGTCGACACTCCCCGTCTGCCCTCGATCGACAACTTCCGCGATCTCGCCGGATCCGGCAGCGGCTACCAGGCAGCGTTCGGACTGCGGGTGCAGCCCGGCGTCTTCTACCGATCCAACGCCCTGACCACCGACGGCGCGGACGCCGCGGTTCTCGACACCCTCGGTATCTCGGCGGTGTACGACCTCCGCACCGACGGCGAGGTCGCCGCTGCCCCGGATCGGGTCCCGGCCGGTGCCGCGTACATCCGGCATCCGTTGCTGTCCGGCAACCTGAGTTCGACGGCGAACCTGAAGACACCGGCGGCGGCACGCGCGTTCATGCAGGACATCAACCGTTCGTTCGTCACCGACCCGCAGCTCCGCGCCGAACTCGGCGCGATGTTCACCGAGTTCGCCCACACCGAGGGCCCTCAACTGTTCCACTGCACCGCCGGGAAGGACCGCGCCGGCTGGACCGCGGCAATGCTGCTGTCCCTCGTCGGCGTCGACCGCGAGACCGTGTATACGGACTACCTGCTGTCCAACGAGTATTCGGGCGACCGCATCCGCGCGACACTGGCCGCGGCCGCCGACGCCCGCGGACCGGAGGCGGCCGCGATCTACGCGCCGCTTCTCGGCGTCGAGCGCGAGTTTCTCGAGGCCGGGTTCACCCAGCTCGAACAGGACTACGGCACGGTCCACAACTACCTCGTCACCGGACTGGGGCTGAGCCCGCAGACACTCGCGACACTGTCCGCGAAGCTCGTAGCCTGACCGGTGGCACCCCGCCCGGCCGGGCGGGGTGCCGCCGGCGCCGGAAGCACGAGTAGGTCGCCGGCGAAACACCCGGCCACGCCGCGCTGCAGGCACGGCAGTCACCCGATCCCCGACCGGAATCGTTCGGCACGAGCATCATCGAAGTCGATGAACGCACCATTGCACGGGAAGGTCGCGGTCGTGGCCGGAGCCACCCGCGGCGCCGGCCGCGGGATCGCCGTAGCACTGGGAGAGGCCGGCGGCACCGTCGTCTGCACCGGGCGCAGCAGTCGTGTGCACGGGAACGCGAGCTCCGACTACGATCGGCGCGAGACCGTCGAAGAGACCGCCGAGATCGTCACTGCGGTCGGCGGAACGGGCGTCGCGATCCAGGTCGACCACCTCGACGCCGACCAGGTGTCCGGACTCGCCGACCGTCTCCGCCGCGACTTCGGCCACATCGCCGTGCTCGTCAACGACATCTGGGGCGCGGAGATCCTCAAAGGCACCCCGGCGCAGTGGAACACACCGGTCTGGGAACACGACCTCGACGCGGGCCTCCGAATCCTGCGGCTCGGTCTCGACACCCACCTGATCACCTCGCATCACCTGCTGCCGCTGCTGGTGGCCGAACCCGGCGGCCTGCTGGTCGAGGTCACCGACGGAACGGCGCACTACAACGCCGGCCACTACCGCATCTCCGTCTTCTACGACCTGGTGAAGAACGCGGTCAACCGGCTGGCCTTCTCCCAGGGGCACGAACTGGCCGCGCACGACGGTACCGCTGTCGCCGTCACGCCCGGCTGGCTGCGCTCGGAGATGATGCTCGACAACTACGGTGTCACCGAGAGCACGTGGCGCGACGCCCTCGACGCCGACCGGCCCGGCCACCTGCCCACGGCGCCTCCGGGTTTCGCATCTTCCGAATCGCCGCTCTACATCGGTCGCGGCATCGCCGCGCTGGCCGCGGACCCTCTCCGGGCTCGCTGGAACCAGCGGTCCGTGACCTCGGCCGAACTCGCCCGCGCGTACCGCTTCACCGATACCGACGGCACCCGGCCCGACGCGTGGGCCGACTCGTGACGGTCCGCGTTATCCGGTCGGCGCGAGGTGGGTGTACCGGTCGCGGCCCGCGAATCCGCCGATCAGGCTCTGGCCGGCGGCGCACACCGCGATCAGGATCAGTACCGGTGCCCAGGTCCCGGTGACATCGAAGATGGCCCCTGCCGCGATCGGGCCGCACATGGCCAGCAGGTATCCGACGCACTGCGCCATTCCGGACAACTGTGCGGTCTGCGCGACCGTACGGGTGCGCAGCCCGAACAGTGACATGGCGAGCACGAATGTCGCACCCGAACTGATACCGGCGACGATCGCCCACAGCAGCACCAGCCCCGGGACCAGGAGGATCCCGACGGTGGCGACGACCAGGATCGCGCCACCGATCACTGCGAGCAGGCTCTGATCGGCCCGATCACCCATCAGCGCGGTCGCGCCCAGACCCGCGACGATTCCGACGACCTGGTAGGCGAACGAATGCCAGCCGGCGGTGGCCGCGTCCACGCCGAGACTCGCCTCGATCGATGGCAGCCACGTCACCAGCAGGTAGAACGTGGTCGACTGCAGGCCCATGAACGCGGTGACCTGCCACGCGACGCCCGAGCGCCACATCGAGCGGCGTGGTCCGGGTTCGACAGCGGGCGGCTGGGCTGCGGGCTCGCCGGGCCGGATCCGGCCGCGCAGGTACCACACGGCCCCCGCGACACACGGCAGGATCGCCCACACCGCCAGCGCGGTCCGCCAGTTGCCGGTCGCGACCGCCAACGGGACCGCCAATCCCGAGCCGAGCCCGGCGGCACCGGTGGTGACCGAGGAGTACACACCGGTGACGGTGGTGAGGCGGCCCGCGTGATCGCGTTTGACGACGGCGGGCAACAGCACGTTCGCGACCGCGATGCCGGAGCCGATCGCCACGGTGCCTACCCACAACCACACCCCGCCGGGCAGGGAACGCACGAGAATCCCGGCGGCGAGCACACCCAGCGCGAGCAGGATCAGCCGCTGCGATCCGTATCGGACGGCGGGCCGGTGGATCCACGGGGACACCGCCGCGAAGCACAGCAGCGGCACCGCCCCCAGGACCCCGAGGCCGGTGCTGCCCAGGCCGGTGTCCGCGCCGATCCGGTCCAGGAGCGGACCGACCGCGGTGATCGGCGGGCGCAGGCACGCGGCGACCAGCAGTACCGCGAGCAGACCGAACAGCACGGTTCGGCGGGTCGGGGCGGAACGGATGGAACCTGCCGCGGCCATCGGCGTGTCTTCACTTTCTGACGAAATGCCGTGGGGCGCAGGATCGGTGCCGATCCTGCGCCCCAAGGGTGGAACTGTCGTTCGCGTCGGCCGCTACAGCAGCGGACCGCCCGCGGCGATCGCCGAGAGCTGCGCGAACTCGTCGGCCTTGAGCGAGGCACCGCCCACCAGGCCGCCGTCGACGTCGGTCTGCGCGATGAGCTCGCCGACGTTCTTGGCGTTCACCGAGCCGCCGTAGAGGACGCGGACGGTCGCGGCCACCTCGGGCGAGGCGAGCTCGCCGAGCGCGGCGCGCACCGCAGCGCACACCTCCTGGGCGTCGGCGGCCGAGGCCACCTTGCCGGTGCCGATGGCCCACACCGGCTCGTACGCGATCACGGTCTTCGCGATCTCGTCGGCGGTCAGGCCCGCGAGCGAGCCCTTCAGTTGCTCGACGTTGTACTCGACGTGGTTACCCGCCTCGCGGATGTCGAGGCCTTCACCGATGCACACGATCGGGGTCAGGCCGTGTTTCAGCGCGGCCTTGGCCTTGTCGCGCACGATCTCGTCGGTCTCGCCGTGCAGCGTGCGCCGCTCGGAGTGACCGACGACGACGAACGTGCATCCCAGCTTGGCGAGCATGCCGCCGGAGATCTCCCCGGTGTAGGCGCCGGAGTCGTGGACCGACACATCCTGCGCACCGTAGGTGAGCTTGATCTTGTCGCCCTCGATGAGCGTCTGCACCGAGCGGATGTCCGTGAACGGCGGGATCACCGTCACGTCGACCTTGTCGAGGTACTTCTCCGGAAGGGTGAACGCGATCTTCTGCACCAGGGCGATGGCCTCGAGATGGTTGAGGTTCATCTTCCAGTTGCCGGCGATGAGCGGCTTGCGTGATGTCATTGCGCTCAGCCCTCCAGAACCGCGATGCCGGGAAGTTCCTTGCCTTCGAGGTACTCGAGGGAGGCACCGCCACCGGTGGAGATGTGCGAGAAACCGTCCTCGGGCAAACCCAGCAGGCGCACGGCCGCGGCCGAGTCGCCGCCGCCGACGACACTGAACGCGCCCTTGCCGGTGGCCTCGATGATGGCTTCGGCGACACCCTTGGTGCCGTCCGCGAACTTCGCGAACTCGAACACGCCCATGGGGCCGTTCCAGAACACGGTCTTCGCGGCCGAGAGCAGCGACGAGAAGCGCGCCACCGACTCGGGCCCGATGTCCAGGCCCATCCAGCCGTCCGGGATCTCGGTGGCCGGAACCACCTTCGACTCGGCATCGGCGGAGAAGCTGTCGGCGACCACGACGTCCTGCGGGATGTGCAGCACGTCGGCGTACTGCTCGAGCAGCGCCTTGCAGGTGTCGATCATCGACTCCTCGAGGAGGGAGTTTCCGACCGAGAACCCTTGCGCGGCAAGGAAGGTGAAGCACATGCCGCCACCGATGACGAGCGTGTCGACCTTCGGTGCGAGCGCCTCGATCACGGCCAGCTTGTCCGAGACCTTCGAGCCGCCGAGCACGACCGCGTACGGACGCTCGGAGTCGGCGGTCAGCCGGGCCAGCACGTCCACCTCGGCCGCGACGAGCGTGCCCGCGTAGTGCGGCAGCAGCGTCGCCACGTCGTACACCGACGCCTGCTTGCGGTGCACCACACCGAAACCGTCGGAGACGAACGCGCCGTCGTCGCCGACGAGTTCGACCAGGTCGCGGGCGAGGGCGAGACGCTCCGCGTCATCCTTGCTGGTTTCGCGCGGATCGAAACGGATGTTCTCGAGCAGGAGGATGTCGCCGTCGGTCAGGCCCTCGGAGCGGGCGAGGGCGTCCTGCCCCACCACGTCACCGGCGAGCTGGACGTTGCGGCCGAGCACCTCACCGAGCTTCGCCGCGACGGGCGCGAGCGAGTACTTCGGGTCCGGCTCGCCCTTGGGGCGGCCGAGGTGCGCGGTGACGACGACCTTGGCACCGGCGTCGGCGAGCGCCTTGATCGTCGGGGCCGACGCGACGATCCGACCGGGGTCGGTGATCGTCGCGCCGTCCAGCGGGACGTTGAGGTCGGAGCGCACCAGCACGCCGCGCCCCTCGACCCCGGCGTCGAGCAGATCCTTCAGGGTCTGAACTGCCACTGTTCGGGTGTCCTCTTCGATCGGTGTCAGAGGGACTTGCCGACGAGGCCGATGAGGTCGGCCAGGCGGTTGGAGTAGCCCCACTCGTTGTCGTACCAGGACACGACCTTGACCTGCTCGTCGATGACCTTGGTCAGCGGCGCGTCGAAGATCGACGAGTGCGGGTCGGTGACGATGTCCGAGGACACGATCGGGTCGGTGTTGTACTTCAGGATGCCCTTGAGCGGGCCCTCCGCAGCGGCCTTCAGCGCGGCGTTGACCTCGTCGACGGTGGCCTTCTTGGTCAGGGTCGCGGTGAGGTCGGTGACCGAGCCGGTCGGGACCGGAACGCGCAGCGCGTAGCCGTCGAGCTTGCCGAGCAGCTCGGGAAGCACGAGGCCGATGGCCTTGGCGGCACCGGTGCCGGTCGGGACGATGTTCAGGGCGGCGGCGCGGGCGCGACGCAGATCCTTGTGCGGCGCGTCCTGCAGGTTCTGGTCCTGGGTGTACGCGTGGATCGTGGTCATCAGGCCCTTCTCGATGCCGAACTCGTCGTTCAGCACCTTGGCGAGGGGGCCGAGGCAGTTCGTGGTGCACGAGGCGTTCGAGATGATGTTCTGCGAGCCGTCGTACTTGTCGTGGTTGACGCCCATGACGATGGTGATGTCCTCGTCGGTGGCGGGCGCCGAGATGATGACCTTCTTGGCGCCGGCGTCGAGGTGGCCCTTGGCCTTGGCGGCGTTGGTGAAGATGCCGGTGGACTCGACGACGACGTCGACACCGAGGTCGCCCCAGGGCAGAGCCGCCGGGCCTTCCTTGATCTCGAGGGCGGTGATCTTCTGGTCGCCGACGTAGATGTAGTCGCCCTCGGCGCGGACGTCCTTGTCGAGACGACCCAGGATCGAGTCGTACTTCAGGAGCGTCGCGAGGGTGTCGTTGTCGGTGAGGTCGTTGACGGCGACGATCTCGATATCGGTGGTGCCGAGTGCCTTCTGGGCCTCGACCGCACGGAAGAAGTTACGTCCGATGCGACCGAAGCCGTTCACGCCTACGCGGACAGTCACGATGAAGCTCCTTTGCCCAAATCTCGATGGTGGTGCAGCTGGTGCCCCTACCCTAATCTGCCGGGTCGAGGAAGGGGGATTCGCCCTGGCGTCGCGCGGCGCCCGACGCCGGGCCGGCGGACTACGCCTCGTCCAGCAGCTCGATCGTCACCGCGGACTCGGTGTCGGGAATACCGAGTTCCTTGGCCCGCCGGTCCGCCATCGACAGAAGCCGCCGGATGCGGCCTGCCACCGCGTCCTTCGTCATCGGCGGATCGGCGAGCTGACCGAGTTCCTCGAGGGACGCCTGGCGGTGCTGGACCCGCAGCGACCCGGCCGCGGCGAGATGGTCGGGCACATCGGAGCCGAGGATCGTCAGAGCCCGCTCGACGCGCGCCGCGGCCGCAACCGCCGCACGCGCCGACCGCCGCAGGTTCGCGTCGTCGAAGTTCGCGAGCCGGTTGGCGGTGGCCCGCACCTCGCGGCGCATGCGTCGTTCCTCCCACGTCAACCGCGTGTCCTGGGCACCCATGTGGGTGAGCAGCGCGCCGATGGCCTCCCCGTCGCGGACCACCACCCGGTCGGCGCCGCGCACCTCACGGGCCTTCGCGGTGATCCCCAGCCGCCGTGCGGCGCCGACGAGCGCGAGCGCCGCCTCGGGGCCGGGGCAGCTGATCTCGAGCGCCGACGAACGCCCCGGTTCGGTGAGCGACCCGTGGGCCAGGAACGCGCCGCGCCACGCAGCCTCGGCGTCGGCGATGCTGCCACCGACCACCTGCGCGGGCAGCCCGCGCACCGGACGCCCGCGCAGGTCGAGCAGGCCGGTCTGCCGGGCGAGGGCCTCCCCGTCCTTCGCGACCCGCACGACGTACCGCGAACTCTTGCGGAGGCCGCCCGCGCCGAGCACGTGGACCTCCGCGGAGTAACCGAACAGTTCGAAGATCTCGCGACGCAACCGGCGGGCGATCGAACCGAGGTCCACCTCGGCTTCGACCACGACACGACCACCCACGATGTGCAGGCCACCGGCGAAACGCAGGAGAGCGGACACCTCGGCCTTGCGGCTGCTGGTGCGGGTCACCGCGAGCCTGCTCAGCTCGTCCTTGACCTCCGCTGTCATTGCCACGAGACGATCTCCCTTCGACTGCTGTCGCGGGTGTCGGCGGCGCCGGACGCGGCAGGCAGATTCGTTGCCAGAACCTCCGCCAGTTTGGCGGGGTCGTGTCGGTGGGTGCCGGTTTCCGCGACGTCCGCGTAGACGATGTCGGCTCCGAAGCGGGCCGCGGCCCGGCACAGGTGTTCGCGTTCGCGGCCGGCGGGCACGGTCGTCGCGTCGACCACGATGTGGTCGACGCGGAAGCCCGGGGCGTGCTGCGCCAGCACGTGCAGGTGACGTTCGGTGGAGAATCCGGCGGTCTCCCCCGGTTCCGCGGCGAGGTTCAGGACCAGCACCTTGCGGGCCCGGGTGCGGGTGAGCGCGTCGCGCAGGTCCGGCACGAGGACGTGCGGGATGACGCTCGAGAACCACGACCCCGGGCCGAGCACCACCAGATCGGCGTCCTCGACCGCGTCGAGCGCATCCGGGGACGCCGGTGGGTCGGCGGGGATCAGGCGGACCCGCCGCACCTTGCCGGGCGTGGTCGCGACCGCGACCTGGCCGCGGATGCCGCGGCTGACGCGCGGATCCGATTCGAGACCGGAGACGTCCGCTTCGATGTCGAGGGGAATCGGCGACATCGGCAGCACGCGGCCGCGGACGTCGAGGACCGCGGCGAGCCGGTCCAGCGCGGCCACCGGGTCGCCGAGGACCTCGGTGAGCCCGGCGAGGATGAGGTTGCCGACCGAGTGCCCGGCGAGCGCGCCGGTGCCGCCGAACCGGTGTTGCACGGTCTCGGTCCACACCCGGACCTCGGGAGTGTCGGCGGCCAGCGCGGCCAGCGCCATGCGCAGGTCACCGGGTGGGATGACGCCGAGTTCGGCGCGCAGCCGGCCGGACGACCCGCCGTCGTCGGCGACCGTGACGATGGCGGTGACCCGGTCGGTGAGACGCCGTACCGCGCTGAGGGTCGCGTACAGGCCGTGACCGCCACCGAGCGCGACGATCGCCGGCGCGGTCATTCGCGGCCCAGATCCCGGTGCACGACGTGCACCGTCAACGCCGGATCCCGGTCGAGGTGTGTGGCGAGCGCTTCGGCCATCGCCACGCTTCGGTGTTTACCGCCGGTGCAGCCCACCGCGATCGTCATGTAGCGCTTTCCCTCCCGGCGGTAGCCGGCCGTGGTCAGTTGGAGCACTCGATGATAGGTCTGCAGGTACTCGTCCGCGCCGTCGCGTGAGAGTACGTAGTCGCGCACGTCGGCGTCCTGCCCGGTGTGGTCGCGTAACTGCGGCACCCAGTGCGGATTCGGCAGGAACCGGACGTCGCACACCAGGTCCGCGTCCATCGGCAGCCCGTACTTGAAGCCGAACGATTCGACGGTCACCTGGATGGTCTCGGCGGCGGCGTCCCCGAACGCGGATTCGATCTTGCGGCGCAGTTCCGGCCCCGACAGCGCGGAGGTGTCGACGACCAGGTCCGCCGCTGCTTTGACGGGGGCCAGCTGGGCGCGTTCTGCGGCGATGCCGTCCGCGAGGGTCCGGTCGGCGGTGTCCGCCTGCAGCGGATGGCTGCGCCGCACCTGTTCGAACCGCCGGACCAGCACGGCATCGGTGGCCTCGAGGAACAGCACCCGGGTGCGGACGGGGCGGGCGGCGAGCTCGGTGACGACCCAGCCCAGGTCCCCGGTGAACAACCGGCTGCGCACATCCATGACCACGGCGAGCCGTTCGAGCGGAGGTTCGGCCTGGACCGCCAGGTCGACCATGGCGATGACCAGTTGCGGCGGCACGTTGTCGGAGACGTACCAGCCGAGATCCTCGAGGGCGGTGGCCGCGGTGCTCATGCCCGCCCCGGACAATCCGGTGACCAAGGTCACCTCGGCGCGGCGATCCCTGGGTGTCGCGGCCGCCTCGGCGCCGTCCGTTTCCGTTCGGTACGGCCCGACCGCAGATTGATGCTTCACAGTTCCGGCTCCGCTCGCGTTCCCGACACGCCGACGATGTCATC
>NZ_LRRH01000002.1 GCF_001646785.1 Rhodococcus phenolicus | reverse complement strand
CGAACTCACCGACCGCTGCCCACCGTTCCGCAACCAATGCCCCGTCGTACAGCAATCGGGCGGCGGCGAGGAAGTCGGCGAGGTCGATCTCGACGATCGTGAACCCGGCCACCCGTGCCTGCTCGACCGCGGCGGCGAACGCGGCGCGCCACCGCTCGTCGAGTTCCGGAAGGTCGCGGGGCACTGCGACCGATGCACCGGGAGCCGCGGCCAGCGGCACGTCCGCCGCCCACGGCCGGCCACCGGGGGCGGTCGCCATGATCGCGACCGCACGTTCCGCGGACGGAAGGTCGCGGGCGAAGATCGTCACGCAGTCGTAGCTCGCGCACGCGGGCACGACACCCGTGGTCGCGACCGTCCCGACCGTCGGTTTGATGCCGACGATCCCCTGGAACGCGGCGGGAACCCGGCCGGACCCGGCGGTGTCGGTGCCGATCGCGATGTCGACGACGCCGAGCGCGACCGCGACCGCGGATCCGGACGACGACCCGCCGGACACGTACTCGGGGCGCCGCGCGTCGCGGACCGCCCCGTACGGGCTGCGGGTGCCGACGAGTCCGGTCGCGAACTGGTCGAGGTTGGTCTTGCCGACAACGACCGCACCGGCCGCGCGCAGCGCCGCGACCGCGGCGGCATCGACGTCGGGGACGTAGCCGTAGCCGGGGCAGGCGGCGGTCGTGGGCAGGCCCGCGACGTCGACGTTGTCCTTCACCGCGAGCAGCACTCCCGCGAGTTCTCCACCACGAGAAAGTGATTCGGCATACTCGACGGTGACCTCGGCTTCGTCGCGCAGGTGCACGAACACCTCGGGTCGGTCCGCTTCGCGTAGCCGCGCATAGGCTTGTGCCACACGGTCGTTCATGCCGCTTCCTTCCCGATTCGAGCGCCGCGGGAGAGTTCGCCGTCGGCTTCCCAGCGGGCGCGTTCCTCGTCGCGGGCCGCTTCCATCTTCGTACGGACGGCACCGATCGAGCCGGCTTCGCGTTCGAGGAACGCGAGGTGCTCGGCGAGGGAGAATTCACCCTCGGTGATGTCGACGCGGCCGCGTCCGGCGGCGGTGTCGGCGCGCAGGTCGAGCAGTTCCTCGGCGGACACCGGATACCAGGAGATGCGGTCGAAGAATCGCAGCAGCCACGGATGTTCGGGCTCGAATCCTCTTGTGTTCTCCGGGAACCGGTGGTTCCACACCTGCGTGGTGCGGCCGACGAACTGATAGCCGCCCGGTCCTTCCATTCCGTAGACGCACAGGTACGCGCCGCCGATGCCGACCGCGTTCTCCGGGGTCCAGGTGCGGGCCGGGTTGTACTTGGTGGTGACGAGCCGGTGCCGGGGATCGAGCGGGGTCGCCACCGGCGCACCGAGATACACGTCACCGAGACCGAGCACAAGGTAGGACGCGTCGTATACGGTCCGGTACACGTCGTCGACGGATTCCAGTCCGTTCATCCGCCGGATGAACTCGATGTTCCACGGGCACCACGGGGCGTCGGCGCGCACCCCGTGCATATACCGTTCGGTGGCCAGGCGGGTGGCGGGGTCGTCCCAGCTCAGCGGCAGCCGCACGGTGCGGCTGGGGACGACGAGCCGGTCCGCGGCGGGGAGCGCCGCCTCCGTCTCGAGCACGGCACCGAGCACCGCACCGCTACTCGTCAAAGTCGGATCGAATTTCACTTGCAGGGACCGGATTCCGGGCGTCAGGTCGACGAGACCGCGCAGCCCGGTCTGTTCGAGGGCGGTCTGCAGGGCGTGCACCCGCGCGCGCAGCACCAAGTCCAGCGACATGGTGCCGTATTCGACGAGGATGTTGTCGTCGCCACTGCGTCGCACCGTCACCGAGGTGGTGCCGTCGGCGGTCGCGCCGCGGTGCAGCACACCGTCGTCGCCGTCGCCGTTGCCGCCGACGACGGGCAGTGCCGCGCGCCGGGCAGGCCCGAACACCTTCGGTGAGGCCACGCTCGCGGCGCGCACCGGGACCAGCCGCAGCCGGTCGCCGGGGGCGAGCTGCCCCATCTTCCAGCGGTCGGCGGTGACGACGGTGACCGGGCAGACGAAACCGCCGAGGCTCGGGCCGTCGGGACCGAGCAGGATCGGGGTGTCTCCGGTGAAGTCGAGGGCACCGACCGTGTAGGGGGTGTCGTGGATGTTCGACGGGTGCAGTCCGGCTTCCCCGCCGTCCGGTCGCGCCCACTCCGGCTTGGGGCCGATGAGGCGGACGCCGGTGCGGTCGGAGTTGTGGTGCACCGTGTACGCGGTGCGGTAGAGGGTGTCGATGTCGTTGCGGGTGAAGAACTCCGGCGCCCCGTGCGGCCCCTCGGTGACCGCGATCGTCCAGTCGTGGCCGATCGAGGGGATCTCTTCGGCGGTGAGGCGCCGGGGCGTTCCGGCAGGCGCGCCGAGCGGCAGTGCGTCCCCGTCGGCGAGCACCCGGCCATTGACGCCGCCGAACCTGCCGAGTGTGAACGTCGCGCCGGACCCGAGGTACGGGTCGACGGCGAAGCCGCCGGCGACGGCGACGTAGGTGCGCAGACCTGCACCGGAGACGGCGCCGACATCGAGGACGCCGCCGGCCGGGACGATGACGGGCGTCCACTGCGGGACGGGGCGGCCGTCGACGGTGACCGCGCAGGCCGCGCCGGTGACGGCGACCGTGGTCTCGGCGTCGAAGCGCAGGCGCGGCCCGGCCATGGTGGCCTCGAGCCCGGCGGCACCCTCGGTGTTGCCGACCGCGAGGTTCGCGAGCCGGAACGACAGGTCGTCCATCGGGCCGGATGGGGGGACGCCGATCTTCCAGTAGCCGACACGTCCGGGCCAGTCCTGGACGGTGGTGAGCGGTCCGGGCCTCAGGACGGTGCAGGTCGCGCTCATGGTCAGGCCTCCGGTCGGGTGACGATCATCTGCACGGCGGTGGGGTCGAATCCGTTGCAGGGGTTGTTGATCTGCGGGCAGTTGGACACCAGCACGAGCGTGTCGATCTCGGCGCGCAGCGCGAGCCGGCGACCGGGTGCGGAGAGTCCGTCGACGATGCCGAGGGTGCCGTCCGGATCGACCGGCACGTTCATGAAGAAGTTGACGTTGCCGACCAGATCGCGCTTGCCGAGTCCGTGTTTCGCGCCCTCGGCGAGGAAGTTCTCGACGCACGCGTGCTGGTGGCGGGTGTGATGGCCGTAGCGGAGGGTGTTGGATTCCTGCGAGCAGGCTCCGCCGATGGTGTCGTGGTTGCCGACCTCGTCGGCGACGATCGTCATCATCGGGGCGCCTTCCTGGTCACGGATCACCGATCCGGTGGTCAGGAACAGGGAGCGCTGCGCGGCGATGGTGACCTGCGCGCTGTACCGGACGGTGGTGTCGGCGGCGCCGTAGAACAGGGTGTCGACGGCCTGGTTGCCGTACAGGTCGACGATGGTGAGCACGTCACCGGCGGCGACGATCGCCGACCACGGGCCGCGCGGGGCGACCGTCTCGTCGAGGATCACGGTGCCTGGGACGAGCGGTGCGGGGGCGGTGGTGGTCATCGGGTGGTCCCTTCGGTCGGCAGAGCGGCGGCGTGGACGTCTTCGGTGTTGCGGTGGGCGCGGTCGTATTCGGGTCCGATCTCGGGGGCCCGCGCGGCGAGCTCGGCGAGGTCGGCGGGGGCGCGCCAGGCGAGCAGTTCGATCGCGGTGGTGTCGAAGGTGGGCGACTCGTCGAGCGGGTGCGCGGTGTTCGCGACCGCGACGATCAACGGAAGGTGCAGCAGCAGTTCGACGCTCGCGCCCGGTCCGGCGTTGCCGGTGGCGATCAGGGACCCGTCGTCGTCGGCGCGGACCCCGTGGAAGAACGAGACGGTCGGGGCGACGTCGCGCGGTCCGAGCCCGTGTTTGAGGGCGGCGAGGGTGAGCAGTTCGCGGCCCGCGGGCGAGGTGGAGTGTGCCGAGCCGTCGCCGTAGCGGGCGGTGTTGGCCGCTGCGCTGGTGGTGCCGCACAGTGCGTCGTGCCGGCCGGAGGTGTCGGCGACGATCGTCGCGAGCACGCGGCCCTGGTCGTCGAGGAGGGGGTGGTCGACGCCGAGGTATGCCTGCCACGGCACCTTGACGGTGTCGGCGATGTTGAGCCGCTCCCACGGTGCGTCGGCGCGCCACAGCATCACGTGGGCGCAGCCGCGGCCGGCGAGGTCGGTCAACCGCAACCGGGTGCCGCGGGCGAGGACCTTGGAGGAGTAGCGGCCGCCCGGGACGGTCTCGGCCCACACCATCGCCGCGGCGTCGACGGGCGGGTTCGGCCAGGCAGAGGCGGGGATGACGGGCATCGGTCCCTCGTGCTGCCCGGCCTGGGAGCGGGCGTGGTCGCGGGCTGCGGAGGTGGTGGCGGTCATGGTGACTCCTCGGGATGCGGGCGTTCAGAGGGAGCGGACGGGACGCGGGTGGGTCCGGCCGCGGGGGAAGCACAGGATTCCGAGGGCGACGATCGCGACGATGGAGATCGGCCCGGCCCAGCGCAGGATCGGGGTGGTGCCCGCCGGGTCGAAGATCTCGGCGCGCGGCCACGACAGGTTCACGACCATGACCAGTCCGTAGAGGACGGCACCGGCGTTGACGAGGACACCCCAGCGGCCCAGGGAGAACAGGGGCCGGCCCTCGGCGTCGGTGCCGCCGGCGCCGGAGATCCAGCCGCCGGTCAGCCGCCGGTACAGCATCGGCGCGGTCACGAGCAGGTAGGCGAGGTAGATCGCGATGATGCACACGCTGGCCAGCGTCGAGAAGATCGCCGAGTTGCCGACGTTGAGCAGCAGCACCGCGACGCAGGCGAGGCCGACGACGATAGACGGGGCGATGGGGGTTCCGGTGCGGCGGTTGACGGTCGCGAGGGATTTGGAGAATGGGAGGCGTTCGTCGCGGGCCATCGAGAACATGAGGCGGGAGGCGGCGGTCTGGATGGCGAGGGTGCAGATGAGGATCGCGATCGCGACGTCGACGAGCAGCACGGTGCCCCACGGTGAGGACAGGACGGTGTCGAGCACGTACGGCAGGCCCTCGGTGGCGAGGCGGCCGTCGGTGAGGCTGGGTGCGGCCATGAGTGCGCCGAGGATCATGAGGCCGCCGCCGAGGGCGGACACGCTCAGCGCCATGCGGATGGTGCGCGGTGCGACCCGGCGGGGGTCGCGGGTCTCCTCGGCGAGTTCGCCGGCGGAGCCGAAGCCGACCATGACGTACGCGGCCATCAGGCCAGAGGCGATCCAGGCCCAGCCGTACCCGGATTGACCTGCGTGGACTCCCGTGTCGAAGACAACCTGCGGACCGCGCTGGGCGTGGGTGAAGAACACGCCGATGACGGCGACCACACCGACGATCTCGCAGACGACGCCGACGGTGTTGACCCGCGCCATCCAGCGCACGCCGACGCAGTTGATGGTGGTGGTGACGACGAGCAGCACGGTGCCGAGCAGCACGGCGTTCGCGGCGCCGCTGGGCGAGGTCAGCGAGGTGTCGTCACCGATGATCTGGAAGCCGGACCACACGGCCGGCAGCACGACCTGCAGGGCGATCGCGGCGGCGGAGGCGGTGACGATCTGCGCGAGGATCATGAACCAGCCACCGAACCACCCGAGCACTTCACCGCCGAGGCGCCGCGACCACTGGTAGACGGCGCCGGAGAGCGGGTAGCGGGCGGCCAGTTCGGCAAAGCACAGGGCGACGAGGAACTGGCCCGCGAACACGACGGGCCAGGTCCAGAAGAAGGCCGGTCCGGCGAACCCGAAGCCGAGGCCGAACAGCTGGAAGATCGTGGTGAGGATCGAGACGAACGAGAATCCCGCCGCGAACGACGCGAACTTCCCGAGCGAACGGTGGAGTTGCTGTTCGTAGCCGAACTCGGCGAGATCTCCCGCGTCACCGCCCTTTTCGGGTGGCGCCGCGGCGGGCGTGGTCAGTGCCATGGGGTCCTCGATTCGCGCAGCCGTCAAAACCTGTCGGGTGACAGTTTTAAGGGGGCGCATTCCTGCGCGGTGACGGCGATGTTTCGAATGGACTACCTGTGTTGCGAACATGTGACGCGGGTTCGGTGTGCCACTATCGCTGCATGCCCACCGCCACCGACCTCGCGCGCCTGCGATCCGAATTCGCCCGCGGCGCAACGTCGGAACACATCGCGGCCGAGTGGTCGCGGCTGTGCGTCGACGAACTGCGCACCGCACTCGACGCACACACCGACGCGCAGGTCTGGGTCACCGGCAGCGTCGGACGCGGCGAGGCCATACCCGGATCCGACCTCGACGCCCTGGCCGTCACCACGACCCCCGAGAACGAATTCGACGCCGCCGCCCTGCACGTGCCCGGGGTCGTCGCCGACCCGAACGGCGCCACCCCGCTGCGTCGACGACTGCGCCGGACCCCTGGCGAATGGCGCGACGCCGCGGCCCGCTGGACCGCCGACCCCCGCGAGGACCGCGGCGTCGTCATGATCGGTCTCCTAGCCGACGCCCGCTGCGTCGGCGACCCTGCCGGGATCGACCTGACCGAGGTCCTCGCCGCCGCGGTGCGCAGACAACCGCGTTGTCTCCACGCCGTGCTGTCCGACGCACTCGCCCACCGCCCGCACGTACGTCCGGCATTCCCGCTGGTCCCCGCCCCGAGCGTCGACCTCGAGCGGGACATGCTGACCCCGGTGCGCAAGATTGCCCGCTGGGCGGCGCTGGCCGGCGAGACCGGCGGGCACACCACCGGGGAGCGCCTGGCCGGTGCCCGCCCCGGCGAGTACCTCGAGACCGACGAGCTCACCGATCTGTGCCGCTGCCACCACGAAATCCTCGACCTCGTCACCCGGCGCGCCCTCGACGGCACCCGAGGCGACGGCCCGGTACCCCTGAGCAGCTTCCGGCCCGCCGAACGCGCCACGATCCGGTGGGTGTCGCGCACTGTCGCCGGGATCCAACGCGTCCTCGACTACCGGCTGTCCGCGTCGTCGTTCACCCGGCCGGACCGGCCGTGACCCCCGGTGACGCCGTCGCGCAGGCGGTGCACGCCCAGGAGCTCGAAGGCTGGCGGCCCGAGGACGACGCCCGTGTCGCGCTCACCGCGTTCGCGACCGGGACTCTCGGACGGGGCGAGTACATCGCCGCCGCGGTCGCGGCGGCGCGCGCGATCGATCCGAGCGAGCAGCGCCCCCGCCTGTTGCGCCGCTATCGCCCCTACTACGTGCGCGGAACCACAGTGCTGCGCAACGGGATCGGTCTTGCCAACCCGGTGGCGCTGGCCGAGGCCGAACATCGTGTGTGCGCGGCGCGGCTCGTCGAGATCCATCTGGGGGCCGTCGCGCCGGGTGTTCCGCTGGTGACGTCGATCCACCAGCATCTGTTCGGCGACGTCTACCCGTGGGCCGGGCAACAGCGCATCGTCGATCTGCGCAAGGGCGACGCAAAATTCCTGCCGGTCCCCCATCTCGCCGCGCGCATGGCGGCACTCGAGGCCGGCGCAGGCACCGTACGGCCTCCCGACTTCGTCGGGCCCACTGCCACAATTCTGGCCGATCTCGTTGCGGTGCATCCGTTCCGGGAAGGCAACGGACGCACGGCGACGACCCTGCTCGCCGTCCTGGCCCGCCGTGCGGGGCTGCCGTTCGACCTGCGGCGCATCGATCGCACGGCGTGGATGGACGCCTCGCGCGCCGCGATGGCAGCCCGGGATGGAGACCATCGGGTTCCGGGCGACCCGTTCGTGCCGATCGTCGAACGGGCGATCGGGATATGGCAGAGTGGGTCGGCGTGACCGGACCCGGACGACCGCGCCTCGTGGAGCGCCGTCGCCCCGGCGCGTCGGGACGCGAGGAAATCCTCGATGCCGCAGGCGAACTGTTCGTCACCCGCGGTTTCGCCGCGACGTCGACACGCGCGATCGCCGAGTCGGTGGGTATCAGGCAGGCGTCGCTCTACCACCACTTCCCCACCAAGGAATCGATTCTCGCGGCGCTGCTCGATTCGACGGTCGAACCGTCCCTGCGCTACGCGCGCGTCCTCGCGACCCTGGGCGGCGATCCGTCCGTGCTCCTGTGGGCCCTGACCGCGGGCGACTCGTGGAATCTTCTCACGGACCGCTCGAATCTCGGACGGCTGTACCTGATCCCGGAGGCGGACGCACCGGGACTGTCCGCGTTTCACGCCAAACGGCGTGAATTGCACGGCATCTACCGGACGCTGGCGGCACAGGTGCTCGCGGATCCGGCCGATCCGCGATGCGGACTACCGGTGCGGGTCACCGAATCGGTGATCGCGATCCGCGCCGACGACCCGTCGATCACCGCCCCCGCCGACGGTGCGCTGCCGACGGCCGCCCGACTCCTCGCCGACAGTTCCCTGCGGATCCTCGGTCTCGAACCCACCGACACACTCCGGGACTCCGGGACCGCACTGGTCGCCACCCACCGCACCGCCTCTCCCACTCCGGGGTGACGCCCCACCCCCGGGTGATGGCTCCCATCACCCGGATAGACCGAATATTGGTTCCCACCACCCACAGGGGCGGGCGCCGCACCCACAGGGGTAGTCGCCGGGGAGAGGATCGCTGCCGGGCAGTAGGTACGCATTCTCCGACTTCAACCTGGTCGGCGCCGATATCGTCGATGTTGCCCCGGCCCACGACCGCGCCGAGCTCACCGGCATGTCGCAGCCCACGTCGGCCACGAACTGCTGTCGGCGATGGCCGCGGCACAGCGGCCCTGACCGAGCACGCACCACACAACAGCACCGACCGAGGGACGTCCACCATGACCATCGAATACCGGCTGCCGCAGCAGCGCAGCCTCCGCACCACCCTGCCCGGTCCCCGCTCCGCGGAACTGACCGAACGGCGCAGGAACGTGGTCGGCGCCGGCGTCGGATCGTCCGTCCCGGTCTACGTGGCCGACGCGGACGGCGGTGTCATCGTCGACGTCGACGGGAACTCGCTGATCGACCTCGGTTCCGGAATCGCCGTCACCAGTGTCGGCGCCTCCGATTCCGCTGTCGTGGAAGCGGTTCGCGAACAAGCCGGCCGGTTCACCCACACGTGTTTCATGGTCACCCCGTACGAGGGGTACATCGAGGTCGCCGAACGGCTCGCCGACCTGACGCCGGGCGACCATCCCAAGCGCACGGTGTTGTTCAACAGCGGCGCCGAGGCGGTGGAGAACGCGGTGAAGATCGCCCGCAACGCCACCGGCCGTGACGCCGTCGTCGTGTTCGACCACGCCTACCACGGCCGCACCAACCTGACGATGGCGCTGACCGCGAAGAACATGCCGTACAAGAACGGTTTCGGGCCGTTCGCGCCCGAGGTGTACCGGATGCCGATGTCGTACCCCTTCCGGGAAGGACTCGGATACGACGGCGCCCCCGTCACCGGCGAGCGGGCCGCGCGCCGCACCATCACGCTCATCGAGAAGCAGATCGGCGCGGACAACGTCGCCGCGATCGTGATCGAACCGATCCAGGGCGAGGGCGGATTCATCGTGCCCGCACCCGGTTTCCTTCCTGCCCTGGCAGGCTGGGCACGCGACAACGGCGTCGTGTTCGTGGCCGACGAGGTACAGACCGGGTTCGCCCGCACCGGGCGCTGGTTCGCCTGCGAGGACGAGGAGGTCGTGCCGGACCTGATGACCCTCGCCAAGGGCATCGCGGGCGGCCTCCCGCTCGCAGCGGTGACCGGGCGCGCCGACCTGATCGACGCCGTGCACGTCGGCGGGCTCGGCGGCACCTACGGCGGAAACCCGGTCGCGTGCGCGGCCGCGCTGGCGACGCTCGATCGGATGCGCGACCTCGATCTGCCGGCGCGCGCCCGGCACATCGCCGACCTCGCGCTGCCGCGATTGCAGGCGCTGGCCGACGAACTCGACATCGTCGGGGAGGTGCGCGGTCGCGGGGCGATGCTCGCGATCGAGTTCGTGATGCCCGGTAGCCGCGAACCGAACCCGGTCGCGACCGCCGCGATCGCCGCGGCCGCGCTGGCGCAGGGTGTCGTGCTGCTCACGTGCGGCACGTACGGCAACGTGATCCGGTTGCTGCCGCCACTGGTGATCCCCGACGAGCTGCTCGTCGACGCACTCGATGTGCTCGAGGACGCGGTCCGTGGGGTCGCCGGACCGGAAGGAGACGCCCGATGACACACCCGCGCCCCCGGGTGAGGGGAACCTTCAGCCGGTCAGACCGAATATTGGTTCCCATCACCCAAGGGGCGCGGTGACGATCAGGAGTCGCGCTGGTGGCGCGGCTTCCAGACGACGAGGGCGTTGCTGCGCGGGATCGGGACGAGGTCGCGGCGGGCGCTGCGCAGCTGGGTGACCTCCGCCGACAGTTCCGCCACGCGCTGCTGCAGGGCCTCGACCTGGTTGGTCAGTTCGATGACGCGCTTGATGCCGGCCAGGTTCACACCCTCGTCCTGCGACAGGCGCTGGACCTCGCGCAGCAGTTCGACGTCGCGCGGCGAGTACCGGCGACCGCCGCCGCTGGTGCGGTGCGGGGTGACCAGGCCGAGCCGGTCGTAGTTGCGCAGCGTCTGGGCGTGCATCCCGGCCAGTTCCGCTGCCACGGAAATCACGTACACGCGTGCGTCCGGGTCGCCGGCATGGTCACGCGGCTGCCTCGGTTCCGGCATCATGCACCTGCCCATCCTTCACGTGGATCGAAGCCGCTGTTCTGTTCGGCATGCAGAAAGATGCGAAGAGCGTCGACGGCCTGATCGTCGAGGTTCTGCGGAATCGCGACCTTCACGGTGACCAGCAGGTCGCCGCTGCCGCCGCCGCGCTTGGGCACACCGCGACCGCGCACCCGCAGCACGCGTCCGTCGGCGGTGCCCGCGGGGATCTTCAGGCCCACGCGACCGTCGAGGGTCGGCACCGACACGGTGGCGCCGAGGACGAGTTCGCCGTAGCTGACCGGCAATACGAGGGTGAGGTCGTCGCCGTCCCGGCCGAAAACCTTGTCGGGACGCACGTGCACGGTGACGAACAGGTCGCCCGACGGTGCGCCGCGCAACCCGGCCTCCCCCTGCCCGGCGAGCCGGACCTTGGAACCGTCCTTGATGCCGGCGGGGACGCGCACGGTGATGGTGCGGGTCCGGTTCTGGATGCCGGTGCCCCGGCAGTCGCCGCACGGGTTGTCGATGATCGATCCGGAACCGCGGCAGTCGTCGCACGGCTCGGAGAAACCGAACGCGCCCTGGTTGCGGGAGACGATGCCGCTGCCGTTGCAGTTCGGGCACACCCGCGGGCTCGTGCCCGGCTCGGCACCGCTGCCGTGGCACGTGGTGCACGGAGCGGGGCTGGTCAGGCGCAGCGGGACGGTCACACCCTGCACTGCGTCGCGGAAGTCGAGGGTCGTCTCGGTTTCGACGTCGCTGCCGCGCCGCGGGCGGGTGCGGGTCGCACCACCGGCGCCGCCGCCGCGGTTGAACAGGCCACCGAACAGGTCGCCGAGTCCGCTGTCGGAGGCGCCGCCGCCGAACAGGTCGCCGATGTCGAAGTTGGTGCTGGTGAACCCGCCACCGGCACCGGGCTGGAAGCCGCCGAACCCGCCGCCACCGCCGGACGCGAACAGCCGGCGCGTCTCGTCGTACTCCTTGCGCTTGGTGGGGTCCGACAGGATGGCGTTGGCCTCGCTGACCGCCTTGAAACGTTCCTCGGCGGCGGTGTCACCGGGGTTGGCGTCGGGATGCAGATCCCGCGCCAGCTTCCGGTACGCCTTCTTGATGTCGTCCTGCGATGCGTCGGAAGAGACGCCCAGGTCCTTGTAGAAGTCCTTCTCGATCCACTCCCGCTGGCTCACCGGGCGTCTCCTCCTCTCGCAGTACTTGTTGTTTCTTACTCGGTGCCCGACTCGTCCGGCGGCGTTTGCGCCGGAGTGTCGCTCGGGTCGCCGTCGGCGACGGTCACCATCGCGTGCCGCAGCACGCGGTCACCGAGCCGGTACCCCTTGCGGAGAACCGTCCCGAGGACGGGGTGCGTGCCGTCGCCTTCCATCTGGACCGCCTCGTGCAGGTCCGGTTCGAAGGGATCGCCTTCCGCACCGAACGCTTCGAGGCCGAGGCCGGTGAGAATACCGGTGAGCTTGTCGCTCAGGGCTTTCATCGGCCCGGTCTCGAGGTCGCCGTGGGCGCGGGCCCGATCCAGGTCGTCGACCAGGTCGAGGAACTGGCCGACCACGGACGCCTTCGCGCCCTCGATTGCCACGACCTTCTCCCGCTCGATGCGACGCCGGTAGTTGGCGTACTCGGCCGTGACGCGCTGCAGATCCGCGGTGCGCTCGGCGAGTTCGGCCGTTTCCGGCGACGGCTCGGCCGTCAGTTCGGCTTCGTCTCCCGCAGCGGGAGCCACCGACTCGGTGTCCACCTCGATGGCGTGCGCTTCGGCGTCCGCCTCGCGCACCTCGAAGGTGTCCGGGTCGATCCGTCGCTTGTCGGTGACGGTGACCGGCTCCTGCTCGGGCTTCTCGGCACTCACTTCTTGTCCGAATCGTTGGGCTCGTCGACGACCTCGGCGTCGACGACGTCGTCGGCACCGGCGGCAGCACCGTCACCGGCTGCAGCACCGTCGGCGGCCTGCGACTCGTAGATAGCCTGGCCGAGGGCCTGCGACTCGGTCGCCAGCTTCTCGACGGCGGCCTTCACCGCAGCGATGTCGGTGCCGGCGAGAGCGTCGTTGGCTTCCTTGACGGCCGCCTCGACCTTCTCCTTGACGTCGGCGGGCACCTTGTCCTCGTTGTCCTTGATGAACTTCTCGGTCTGGTGCACGAGCGACTCGGCCTGGTTGCGGACCTCGGCCTCCTCGCGACGCTTCTTGTCCTCCTCGGCGTGCGCCTCGGCGTCCTTGACCATCCGGTCGATCTCTTCCTTGGAGAGGCCGGAGCCTTCCTGGATCTTGATCGTGTTCTCCTTGCCGGTGCCCTTGTCGCGGGCGGTGACGTGCACGATGCCGTTGGCGTCGATGTCGAAGGTCACCTCGATCTGCGGAACACCGCGCGGAGCGGGGGCGATACCGCCGAGCTCGAAGGAGCCGAGCAGCTTGTTGTGCGCGGCGATCTCGCGCTCACCCTGGAAGACCTGGATCTGCACGGACGGCTGGTTGTCGTCGGCCGTGGTGAAGGTCTCGGACCGCTTGGTCGGGATGGTGGTGTTGCGCTCGATGAGCTTGGTCATCACGCCACCCTTGGTCTCGATGCCGAGCGACAGCGGGGTGACGTCGAGGAGCAGCACGTCCTTGACCTCGCCCTTGAGAACGCCTGCCTGCAGGGCGGCGCCGACGGCGACGACCTCGTCCGGGTTCACGCCCTTGTTGGGCTCGCGGCCACCGGTCAGCTCACGCACCAGCTCGGTGACGGCCGGCATACGCGTCGAGCCGCCGACGAGGACGACGTGGTCGATGTCGCCGACCGAGATGCCCGCGTCCTTGATGACCTGCTGGAACGGAGCGCGGGTGCGTTCGAGGAGATCGTTGGTGATCTTCTGGAACTCGGCGCGGGTGAGCTGCTCGTCGAGGAACAGCGGGTTCTTGTCCGCGTCGACCGTGATGTACGGCAGGTTGATGGAGGTGCTCTGCGAGCTGGACAGCTCGATCTTCGCCTTCTCCGCAGCCTCGCGCAGACGCTGCAGGGCCATCTTGTCCTTGGTGAGGTCGATGCCGTTCTGCGCCTTGAACTTGTCGACGAGCCAGCTCACGATGCGCTCGTCCCAGTCGTCGCCACCGAGGTGGTTGTCACCGGAGGTCGCGCGGACCTCGACGACACCGTCGCCGATCTCGAGCAGGGACACGTCGAACGTGCCGCCGCCGAGGTCGAAGACCAGGATGGTCTGTTCCTTCTCGCCCTTGTCGAGGCCGTAGGCGAGGGCTGCGGCGGTGGGCTCGTTGACGATGCGCAGAACGTTGAGGCCGGCGATGGTGCCGGCTTCCTTGGTGGCCTGACGCTGAGCGTCGTTGAAGTACGCGGGGACGGTGATGACGGCGTCGGTGATGTCCTCACCGAGGTACGCCTCGGCGTCGCGCTTGAGCTTCATCAGCGTGCGGGCGCTGATCTCCTGCGACGTGTAGTTCTTGTCGTCGATGCCGACGGTCCAGTCGGTGCCGATGTGGCGCTTGACCGAACGGATGGTGCGGTCGACGTTGGTGACCGCCTGGTTCTTGGCGGGCTGGCCCACCAGAACCTCGCCGTTCTTCGCGAACGCGACGACCGACGGAGTGGTACGGGAACCCTCGGAGTTGGCGACCACCACGGGCTCGCCGCCTTCCAGAACGGAAACGACCGAGTTGGTGGTTCCGAGGTCGATGCCGACCGCACGAGCCATAATTCTCCTCCAATTTTCTCGCCGCGATACGTCGTTGCACCGCGGACCTGCATGCCCCAACCCTGAGCCCGACGGACTCAGGTGAGCGAAGTCCACTCAAGCTTGCACCCGGACCGAAACCGGAGTCAAGTCCAAGTTGAGCTACCCGCGCTCAAGTTTGTCGATCTGTCCAACCGCAACCTTCCGGACTTTGTTCCAACGGTGATGCGGATCACTCTCCCGGGGTCTGTTCGCGCCGCGGAGGAGCGGCCGCGCGCGGCCGTCTCCGTCGACGCCGGGTGTGTGGGCGGGACGGTTTGTTCACAGGCACCGAATCGGTCCACCGATCCGACCTACTCTCCTCCGGCATCACCTCCGACGAGGTGCGGCAGGCATTGCGCAGCGGCGCTCTCGCTCCGGTCGCGCCGGGCACGTACCTGCGGCGCGCCGACACCGACGGGCTCGACGAGATTGGCCGGCACCGTGTCCGAGCGCGATGTGTGCAGCACACGCTGGGCGGGGGACGCAGTGCTCAGCCACGTCACCGCCGCGCTGTTCCACGGAGCCGACCTGTGGAAACCGGATCTGTCACGCGTCCACGTCACCCGCGACCGGAGATCCGGTGGCCGCCGCACCGCCAACGTCCATGTCCACCCGGCTCCGCTTGCGCGTGACGACATCTTCGTCGCAGGCGCCGCGGGCAATCACCTCACCCGCGCGCACGATCGTCGACGTCGCTCGATCTCTACCCCTCGACGAGGCCGTGATCGCAGGGGATTCACTCCTGCGAATCCATCCTTCCGCCCTCGTGGGAGTCCCGGCCGTGCTCGACACTGCTGCTCTGTGTTCCGGGGTCGCGGCGGCGCGGCGCGTCGTCGACTTTCTCGACGGGCGCAGCGAGAGCCCCGCGAATCCCTCGCCCGTCTCCGGCTTCGCTCCGCGGGGACCCCGAGCCGAGTCTGCAGCGCGAGTTGTTCACACCGACGGCGTGTTCGTCGCGCGCGTCTTCCGGGAGGAACTCGGCGTCGTCGGCGAATTCGACGGCATGGGCGAATACGGCGCGGGCGATCCCGGATCGACGGCGGAGACCGTACGGCAGGAGAAGCTGCGGGAGGACGCGATTCGCGACCTGGGCGTCGAGGTCGTGCGGTGGACGTGGCCGGAGTTGTTCCGCTTCGACGTCGTCGAGGATCGCGTCGCGCGGGCCGCCGAACGTGCCCTCCACCCACACCCGCCGACGATGAAGACACCCGCGCGGTGCCGGTTGCGCGCGGCTGTCGATCCCGTGCGGGTGATTCAGACGCCGGCGAGCACACCTTCCGCGCTGCGAACCGCGACCGCGGCGGCGCGGGCCGTGAACGGGTCCAGGAGCGGATGCTCGGCCCGCGCGCGCCACGCGCGGACCGCCGCGACACCCGCGGCACGGACCTGCGTCGCGGGTGCGTCGTCGGGCAGTCCCAGCCGCTGCCGCGCCCCGATCCCGAAACCACCGACGAGGCGCTGCAGCTCGAACAGTTCGTCGTCGCCGAGTGAGACGGGACGCGACCGCAACCGGCCGAGCAGGCGCAGTTCTACGAAACCGTGCCCGTCGGCGAGTTCCCGCTGCACCGACGCCAGCAGACGACGATCACCGCACGCGCGCAGTACCCGCCGGAGCGCCAGCAGCACCGAATGGGTCTTGAGCTGATCGGCGCGCTGCCCGAACTGGACGTCGATGACCTGGCGCAGTTCGTCGAGTCCGCTGCGTGCGAGCAGTTCCGCGGCGAGCGTCGGCGAGTCGCGTACGCCGAGTTGCACGAGCGCGACGGCCATCCGGATCCCGAAGAGCCCGAACCGGTCCGCCAGCTGCGCCCGCAACTCGGGGTCGACGGGCAGTGGCATGTCCGGCCGCGCGAACCGGTCGACGGACAGCATCGCGGCCTGTAGTTCTGCGGGCGGCACTCCGGCGAGCGCCTCGAACGCGGCGAACTCACGCTGGCGCAACGTCCGCGCCCCGAGCGCGAGCAGACCCGCGACCGGAACGACCGCCTGGCACAGTCCGGTGCGCTCGAGTTCGCCGGCGAAACGGGAGGCGACGTCCTTCGCCGACATCATCGCGTCGGCGCGGCCGGCACCGATCTCGTCGGCGCGCGACACGACGCCGACCACACCGAGCGGTCCGGATTCTCCCCCGACGTGACGGCCGATGCGGTCGAGGAACTGGACGTCGGCGGCACCGAGTGTGCGCATCAGGTAGACGACGGCGTCGGCGCCGGACGCCGCGTCGTCGGGTGTGAGCAGGTCCAGGGTTCGGGCCGAAACATCGTGCGAGAGAGACGAAGTTCCCGGTGTGTCGATGATCGTGGTGTGCCGGAGCGCCCGCGCGGGCCACTCGACGTCGATGCCGTCGATGCGATCGGCGGTCAGCTCGCCCAGGTCGAACGTGAGCCGGCCGTCCCGGCGCTGGACCGGCACCGGCAGCGATCGGTCTCCGTCGTATCGGGCGGTGACCGCGGGAGTGGCACCGTTGCGGTACCAGGTGACCACGCGGGTGCACTCGGTCGCGTCGGTGGGGGCGATGTCCTGACCGACCAGGGCGTTGAGCAGTGTGGATTTGCCGGCTTTCAGCGAACCGGCCAGCGCCACTCGCAACGGCTGCGCCAGCCGCGCTTCGCATTCCGCCAGTTGTGGTGCAACCCGCGGATCGTGGCCGTATGCCGCCCTGGCCTCGGCGATCAGCTGCCCGGCTCCGCCCGGTTCTGCACTCATCGTCGCGCTCCCGCCAGTTCACGTGCCCGGTCCCGCAGGGCAACAAGTGTTTTCAGGTTCTCCTCGAGTTCGGCGATGCGCCGCTGCCGCTGCTGCTGTTCCAGCGTCGCGGCGTCCTGCGCTGCCTTCAGCGACTCCGAGACCGACCGCAGCGTCTGGTCGGCGAGTTCGGTGAAGTGGTCGCGCAGTTGCCGCTGGATCGACCGCAGCCGATCCTTCGATTCCTTGCCGACCTGGAACCCGACGTCGTCGGTGAAGCGCCGGATCGCGGTCTTCGCGTCGACGCGTCGTTTCGCGACGCGGGCCTGCTTGTCGTCGCGATACGCCTTCGTGCCGAGCACGACACCGGCGCCGATCGAGACCGGGTTGATCAGTGCCATGCCCATGAACGTGGTGACCAGACCGAACATGAGGACACCACCGTACGAGCCCTTCATCCCGACCAGCATCTTCTGCCCGGGCCCGATCCGGCCCGGGTCGAGGTCGCCGAGAGGATCGACCGGTTCGAACAGTGAGTCGAGATCGGCGAGGTTCAGATGCGGCAACCGGGTCGCGCCGTCCGCGGCGAACAGGTCGGCGACGGTCGCTGCGAGCGCCGTGGACCGTTCGTGCGCCCACACGAAATTGTCTCCGACGGATTCCGCGACCTGTTCGGCGAGCCACTGACCGAGACGGGGCCACTGCGTTCCCGGGTCGCATTCGTCGACCTCGGCCTCGGCGGCACGGGTGACGTGCCGCAGCCTGTCCCGCAGGTCGTGATCGATGTCGGCCGCCAGGTCGGTGATGCCGTCGGCGAGGGTCTGCTGCCAGCGCGCGGCACGGGCGCGCAGGGCCTCGGCCGCGGCCTTGGCGCGGACCAGATCCTCGACGGCGGCCGCTCCGGCGTCCGGGTCACGCAGCGCCGCGAGCTCACCGGCGACACCGAGGGCGACGTGATCGACGACGACCGCGACCTCGTGGGCGACCGTGCGCCGGTCGTCGTCGGCCGCACGAGCGACGACCCGCTCGCGCAGGTGGTCGTAAACGGCAGCGAACCCCGATTCCCGGTGCAGCGACTCGTCGTCGAGTTGCAGGGCGTGCTCGCGCAGCAACGACGACACGGGCAGCAACGGAACGTCGAGGTCGGCGCGCTGCAGATGAGCACGGTCGGCGTCGACGATCGCCCGCCAGTGCGGGTACAGATCGGTTTTGGTGACGAGCACCGCGACCGAGGGGCACAGCATCCGGACCTGCCGCAGGAAGCTCAGCTCCGGCGCGGTGAACTCCTGGCTCGCGTCCGACACCACGAACACGGCGTCGGCGGACGACAGCAGCGTGAGTGTCGCCGACGTGTGCGGGTTGGTGTGCCCACCCACTCCGGGGGTGTCGACGAAGACGAGTCCGTCGGCGAGGAGCGGGCTCGGCACGTTCACCTCGAGCCGGCGGATCTCGCGACCGCCCGCGTTGCCGCTGCGCGGACCGAACCCGCGTAGTTCGGTGAGGGGAATCGGCACACGCTCCGGCTCGACGCCCGCGTCGGCGACGACCAGCTCGGCGGAGGCCTCGGCCGCGTGCTGCACGAGGGTCGGCACGGCCGTGGTCTCGTCGTCACCCACCGAGCACACGTCGAGCCCGAGCAGCGAGTTCACGAAACGGCTCTTGCCCTGGCCGAGCGACCCCACCACGACGACGCGCAGCCGCGGGTCGACCACCCGGGTGCGGGTCGCGGCGAGCCTGGTGGCGAGATCGCCGCGACCCGCGGCCCGGGTGTGTTCGGTGGCTTCGTCGACGAGTTCGGTGAGCGCGGCGCGGCGCGGTGCGGGGTCGACCGGTGTGTTCTGCATGGTGCTGCGACGGCTCGCCTTCTGTCGTGGACTGTGGAGACTACGACGACACGGATCAGTTCGTGAAGTCGATGCCGGTGATGTCGGAGACATCGGCGGCGTCCGGGCCGACGTTGCTCGTTCCGCCGATGATCAGTCCGTCGCCACCGACGGAGGAGTCGAACAGGCCGCCGGTGCCCGCGGCGTTGCCGAACACGTCGCCGGCGTCGAGCGACGACCAGACATCCGTCGCGCCCTGGAGCCCACCGGACAGTGAAGCGCCGAGGTCCGCGGCGCCCTGCAGTCCCGCTGCCGCGTCTGCGCCGAGGCCGGCACCGAAATCGGTGGCTCCGGTCACCGCACCGGACACGCCCGCACCGAGATCCGCCACACCGTCGGCGGCACCGTTCAGCGCACCGTCGACGGCACCGGACACACCACCGGTGAGCTGACCGCCGACCTGGGCGGCGGTGTCGACCGCCGCACCGACATCGCCCGCGAGCCCGGCCGTCACATCCACACCGGCAGCCGCACCACCGGCAATCGCAGAATCGACCTGCACGCCCAGATCACCCACGAGCCCGGTCGCCACATCCACACCGGCAGCCGCACCACCGGCAATCGCAGAATCGACCTGCACACCCAGATCACCCACGAGCCCGGTCGCCACATCCACACCGGCAGCCGCACCACCGGCAATCGCGGAATCGACCTGCACGCCCAGATCACCACCGACCTGCAGCGCCGAATCGACCGCGGCCGACAGGTCCGCACCGGCATTCAGGCCGGCATTCAGGCCGGCATCCAGACCGGCACCCACGCCCGCTTCCAGGCCGGTGGACAGTCCGGCTCCGAGGTCGAGAGCGGAGCCGACGGCACCGCCGAGCGAACCACCCAGTTCCGCTCCGGCACCGAGAGCACCCGCCAGCGTGGTACCGACGGCGACGCCGAGGTCGGCGCCACCGCCCACGGCCGCGTCGACGGAGGTCGCGAAGTCCCCACCGGCGGTCAGAGCCGTGTCGAGCAGGCCGCCGAGCGCGAGGCCGACCTCGCCCCCGAGGTCGCCACCGAGCCCGAACACCGAGCCGAGTGTGGCGCTCAGGTCGGCCTCGAGCCCGGTACCGACACCGGCAGCGACGCCGCCGGCCGCGGCGAGGGCGGCGTCGAGAGCCGCAGTCAGATCCGCGGCGGCGCCCAGGTCGAGACCGAGACCACCGGCGAGGGCACCCGAGACCGACGCACCGAGGTCGGCGCCGACCGTTCCGCCGAGACCTAGCGTCGCGTCGAGGACGGATCCGACGGCACCGCCCAGGGCGACGCCGGTCTCACCGCCCGCCTGCAGGGCAGCCCCGAGTGTGGCGGCCAGGTCGGATGCGGCATCGAGAGCGAGACCGGTATCGAGGTCCAGACCACCGTTCGCTCCGGCTCCGGCCTCGGCACCGAAGTCCAGCCCACCACCGAGACCCAATCCACCACCGAGACCCAGACCGCCACCGAGACCGGCACCGGCCCCCAGCCCTAGTCCGGCGCCTGCGGCAGCGCCCACTCCGGCGCCACCCAGGAGACCGGCGGCCGCACCGCCGGCGATCGTGCCGGCACCGGTCAGCGCGGCGGTCAGATCCGCGGCGGAACCCGCGAACAGGCCGGTGTCGGCGACCAGCGGGGCGACCGCGACGATGTCGGCGTGGCACACGTCGGCCAACCCGGCCTCGGCGAGCACGAGGTCGGGGTTCTCGCAGTAACGGGCCAGGGCGTCCTCGTCGCGGAACAGGGCGAGGATGAAGTCGAGCACAGCGTTGGACATCGCAAACTCCTTGGGTGTTCGGGTTGTCTTCGACGCTAGGAACCCCCGGCCCCCGGCCCAAGGGGGCCGGCACCCCCATCTGCCCGCGTCGGCGCGTTAGGGGATCGACGGGCGATAGGGGGTCTTTCCCGTCGTCGGGAGGGTGGGGCTAACGGAAAGCTGGAGCGAAGCGACATATCGGTTCGACACGGCGGAGCCGTCCCGCCACGAACCTCGACAGGAGCGACCGATGACTGCAGGACTGGGCGTCACGATCGGATCGGCGAACGCGGTGGCCGCTGCCACCGTGCTCGAACGACCCGACGATCCGACGGTCCTGCGCCGCGCCACCACCGTGCGCCTGCACGACGACGGCACCGCCGAGCTGGGCCACGGCAGCGGAAGCAACGTCTTCACCGGTTTCGTGGGCCGCGTCGGGGACCCGGTCGGCATCCTGTCCGCCGACGGCACCTCCTGGACGGGTGAGGACCTGACCGCGACCGCGGTCTCGTGCCTGCTGCACGCGTCTCCGCCCCACGGGGCCGTGACGGTGACCCACCCCGCCATGTGGGCAGAGCACACGGTCGACGCTCTGCGCGGCGCACTCGACCGCGCCGGTCTGCACGGGGCGACGCTGATGCCCGAACCGGTGGCGGCGGTGCACTGGCTCGACTCGGCGCACGGTCCGCTGGGCGACGGGGTCGTCGTGGTCTACGACCTGGGGGCGCACTCCCTCGATGTCACGGTGCTCCGCACCGGCGGCGAGCCCGAGCTGCTGGGCCGTCCCCTGTCGAGCGACGAGCTGAGCGGCGACGTGCTCGATCACCTCGTGACCACGCACGTGCTCGACGCCGTCGGCGACGTCACCGGCGACCTCGACCTGTTCGACCCGGGCACCGTGGGGGCGCTGGCCGAGCTGCGGGCCCGGTGCCGCGGGGCGAAGGAGGAGTTGTCGGCGGACACCGATGTCGTCGTGACGGTCGAGTTGCCGGGAGTCCGCCGCGATGTGCGGCTGGTGCGGGACGAGGTCGAGGAGCTCGTGCGCGGGCCGGTGCGGGACTCGCTGCCGCTGATCTCCGAGGCGCTGCGCACCGCCGACGTCGACCCGTCCGACGTGAGCCGCGTCCTGCTCGTCGGCGGCGGATCCTCCATTCCCCTTGTTGCCGAATCAATTTCGTTCGAGCTCGGCCTGCCGGTGACGGCGTCGGCGAACCCCGCCGACACCGTCGCGGCAGGCGCGGCTCTCGTCTCGGCGCGCTCGCTCGCGACCTCGGGTGCCGCGATCGTCGCGCCCGATCCGGCCGACGACGCGATCACGACGGAACTGTCCGTGGTGACGCCACCGCCCGGTGCGTTCGCCCGGCCGGCGATCGCGGCGGGTGAGCCCGTCGAACCGCTGCGTTCCAAGGCTCGCAAGTTCGCCCTCATCGGTGCGGCCGCCGCCGCGATCGTCGTCGTCACCGGCGGTGGACTCGCCGTGGGCACGCTCACGACGAGCGCAGGCGAGGCCGGTGCCGAATCCGCCCGCTCGTCGACCGTGGTCGCGCCCACCGTCCCGACGACCGCCGGTGAGCCGACCTCCTCGCAGGCGACCGTCCCCGGCGGTGCAACCCACGCCGCCGCGACCGCGTCGACCCCCGCAACGCCCGGCTCGGCCGTGCCGGTCCTGTCGGGAACCATGGCCGGCACCGCACCGGCCGCGCCGGGTGCCCCAGCTCCCACCGTGCCCGGCGAACCGGCACCCGGGCAGCCCGCGACCCAGCAGCCTGCCCCGCAGCAACCCGTTCCGGCGCCCACGACGACCCAGCCTCCGGTTGCACCGCAACAACCCAGCGGTGGTGGAGTCGGCGAGGCCGCGGAAGGCATCGGCAACGGTGTCGGCGGGGCGGTCGAAGGGGTGGGCACCGGTCTCGGCGGAGCCGTCGAGGGTGTCGGCAACGGATTGGGCGGCGTCCTCGAAGGCACCGGCAACGCGGTGGGCGGCCTGCTCGGCGGCGGAAACTGACGATTCGGATGAGTTCGCCCGCACTCCCCCGCGCCGTCGCGCGGGCACTGACCGCCGATCCGCCACGGTTGCTGGTCGTCGGCGGCGCATACAGCGGAAAGTCCGCGCTCCTCGACCGGATCCGGCGCACGTTTCCGGACTCCGGTGAGGAGATCCGGGTCGTCGACGACGCGCACCGCCTGCCAGCGGAGGAACTCCTCGACCTGAGTGATCGGATGTTCCGCGACGATCGCGGCATCATCGTCGCCACGGAGCCACGGCCGCACCGGACGGAGGTGCAGCAGCTCGTGTCGAGGTGTGCCGCGCACGCGTGCATCGTGACGCTACAGCCCTCATCCCCGGCCGAAATACTCTCCCGGGCAGCGGCTTTCGGGATATCCGACCCTCGGGTCGTGCGCGGGGTGCTGTCGTTCACCGGCGGCTCCCGCGACCTCGTGGACGCGGCCCTGACGGCACTGCGGCAGGGCGCGGATCCGCGGCGCGCGGCCGTCGACCGGGTCCGGGCCCGGCTCGCCGGGACTCCCTCGCTCGCCGGTGTCCTGGCACTGGTCGAGCTGGGAGGTACGCCGGATCCGGCCGAGCTTTCCGCCGTGCTCGATCTCGACGCGGACCTCGCCCGCGAGCTGGCCGACGCCGCGCAGGCCAGCGGGCTCCTGTCCGCCGCGGGTGACGAGCTCGTCCCCGCCGCGTCCGGTGTTCCCTCCGCGTCGCTGGGGCCGCACGGATTCCTGGCCGTCGCACAGGGTCTGTTGTCGTGCCGGCTCGACCGCGCCCTGCTCACGGTCCCGGTCGCGTCGCGTCTCGCGGCGACCGGGATCACCGACCGCCGCCTCGCGGATTATCTCGTCGCGCGGGCGGATTCGTCCGCTCCGGCGGAAGCCTCCGCCTTGTATTCCGCCGCGGTGCGCGCCGGTGCCGACGCGTCCGACCTGGCGCTGCGGCGAGCCGAAGCCGCCGCTGCGATCGGCGACCGGTCGACC
This sequence comes from Rhodococcus phenolicus, assembly GCF_001646785.1. Lineage (GTDB taxonomy): Bacteria > Actinomycetota > Actinomycetes > Mycobacteriales > Mycobacteriaceae > Rhodococcus > Rhodococcus phenolicus. The sequence continues at coordinate 65,777 of NZ_LRRH01000002.1, read as the reverse complement.
GCCGCGGCCCTCACGGACGAGATCCTCGAACGCGCCGGCTCGCTCACACCGGCGGACCTGGCCACTGCCGTCCGGATCGCCGCGACCGTCGCGGCCGGGGACGGCATGCTCGGCCGCAGTGCGGACCTGTACGAGTGGCTGGGGCCGGACCGGGCCGGTGCCGACGCCTCGGTCGGGGCTGCGGTGCTGCTGGCCGCCGGGCGCCCCGAAGCCGCGACGCGGATGATCGAGGCCGCCGGTGCCCTCGCTCCCACGTCGTCGGCGGCCGCCGCGCGGCTGCTCGCCGAGGGCATGCGCGAATCGATCGGCGGTGACGGGCGTGTCGCGATGAACGCGCTCACGCGTGCCCTGTCGATGCGCGGCGCCCCCGCTCGTGCCGGCGTGCAGCCGGACACCGTCGAGGCGATCACGGCGCTGCTGTGTCTGCACTCCGGGGAGCTGACGCACGCGTCGAACGTGCTCGCCCGGTACACCCCGCCGACGATCCGGCACGAACTTCTGGCCGCGTGGGCCGCGCTGCTCGGAGGTGACCTGCCGGCGGCGACCGCCGCGGCCGAGGACCTGTCCCAGCGCGCCACGCTCCCGCGCGACCTGCTGTTCCTGCACGGACTGCGGGTCGGGGCGGCCCGGCGCAGCGGCGACTCCGGGCGGCTGCTCGCCGAATGGGAGGCCGCGCAGGGGGTGGTCGCCGCGTACTCCGTCGACCTGGTGAGCCTGCTTCCGCTGGGTGAGCTGTGGCTGGCGGCCGTCCGGGTCGGTGACGCACCGCGCATCTCGCACCTGGTCGGACAGGCCCGGGACCTGCTCGCCGCACTCGGCGAGCCGCCGCTGTGGGGCGCGGCGCTGCACTGGTATGGGGTGCAGGCGGCGATCGCCGCGGAGTGTCCGGACGAACTGCTCCCGCACGCCCGCGCCCTGGCCGTCGCCGCCGAGTCCACCGCCTACGCCGCCGCCCTGGCGCGCGCCGGACAGCAATGGCTGCGGTTGCTGCAGAACGACGTCGACCCCGCCCGGATCCGGGTTGCGGCCGAGTCGCTCGCCGCGATCGGGCTGACCTGGGACGGCGCGCGGCTGGCCGGTGAGGCCGCGCTGCGGGCAACCGACACCGCGGCAGCGACCGCGCTGCTCCAGGTGGCGCGGGCGCTGCGCCAGCCGACGGCGGCCCCCGGTCCCGCGGTCGCGTCCGCCGATACGGTGTCCACACCGGCAGGTCCCCTGTCCGAACGGGAAGCGCAGGTGGCCGACCTGGTGGTTTCCGGCCTGACCTATCGCGAGGTCGGTGCACGGCTGTACATTTCCGGCAAGACCGTCGAACATCATGTCGCCAGGATCCGACGCCGCCTCGGCGCCGGTTCCCGCTCGGAGCTGATTTCCATGCTCCGTGCGATGGGGCACGGGGGTGACGGTCGCACGACCATCAGTAGCAGCAGTGAGAAGAAGGGGGGAACTTCGGCATGTCCGTAGGCGTCGGCCTGCGCGTTGGCACGACCGTTTCGTCGGTCGCCGTGACCTCCGCTGTCCCCGGTCAACCCGGTCCCGCACCGATCGAACGTCGCAGTGCAGTCCATCTGCACCAGGACGGTACCGCGACTCTCGGTGAGATCGACCCGATTCTCGATCAGGGTGCCAGTTCCTTCACCAACTTCCTCGACCGTGTCGGTACCCAGTCGGGCATCCGCGCCGAGGACGGATCGCTGTCCCGCGCCGAGGACCTCGTCGCGACCGCGATGGAGTGCCTGCTGGCCGATGCGGCGCCGCTGATCGGCGACCGTCAGTACACCGTCGTCGCGACCCACCCGACGGAGTGGGCACCTGCGACCGTCGCGGTCCTGCGCAACGCCCTCGACTACGTCGGGTTGCGGCACGTGTCGCTCGTGTCCGACGCCGAAGCCGCCGCAGCCTGGTTCGAGTCCCAGGTGTCGCGTCAGACCGGCCGCCTCGTCGCGGTCTACCACATCGACGGCCAGGGTTCGACGGTCACGCTGGTCCGTGCCGGAATCGCTGCGGGCAAGCCCGTGCGGTTCGGGCTCACCGACGCACCGCCCGTCACGAAGCAGTTGTCGACGGCCCTGTCCGGGTACGGCTGGCAGGTGACCAACCTCGACGCCGTCGTCGTCACCGCCGACGAGGACGTGGACACCGCGGCAGCGCAGATCGTCGCCCAGTCCGTCAAGGCCGGGATGGGCACCCGCTGTGCGCTCGCGCCGGATCCGCACCAGACCATGGTGCGCGGCGCCGCGCTGGCCGCCGCTGCCGGTTCCGTCGAATTCCTCGGCTCGACGCAGATCATCCCCACCGCCCGCGTGAATCTGCCGCGCAAGCAGACGCCGCAGGGTGACGGCACGCCGCCGCGGCTCGTCGATCCCGACGCCACCACGACGATCCCGAAGATCCCCGCCCGCGAACCGCACAGCGCGAAGCCGGCGAGCGCGCAGGCCCCGAAGGCATCGGTGGGACCGGCTCCCGTTGCGACCGTCCGGGCGGGCGACGCGGCGGTGGCCGCGCCCGATACCGAACCCACGCGGCGGCCCTCGCCGATCCTGCTGGCCATCTCCGCCGCAGCGGTGGTGCTGCTCGCCGTGGTGGGCGTGCTCGTGCTGACCCAGCGCGGCTCGGCTGCGGAAACCACCGCGCCGGTGGCCGACCAGCCCGTCGTCGCGACCATTCCGGAACTGCGTTCGCCGAGCCCCACACCGGCGAAGCCGACGACCACCACCACGACCGCGGTGACGACGACATCCGCCGCGGAGACCACGACACCGGCATGGTCCGATACCGAAGTGGCCTCGGTCGACGATTCGACGGCCGCAGCCGAGACGGCGGAGTCTCCTGCCACGTCACAGCAGTCGGATCGGACGACGTCCGGCAACACGGTGCCGCAGACCACGACGACCCGGCCGGTCCCGGGCTGGCAGACGTCCGACCCGAAGCCCACGCGGGATCGCGACCGGGATCGGACGACCACGCCGCCGACGCAGACGACGACCACGGAGCCGAGCGAGACCGATCCGGGCGGCCCGGGTCCGGAGGATCCGGACGACTCCACCGGGGCCGCTGGGTAGCAGCACCCCTCCCGTAGGCTGTTTTCGATCGTCGCAACTCACACCCGCTCACAACGAAGGGCTTTCATGCGTCACTCGTCGGCGTCGCGCGCCGCTGCTCGTACCACCGCCCGCCGGCTTGCTGTCGCTGCCGCGTCGGCGCTGATGCTGATCGGCCCGTTCACCGCGACCGCTCAGGCGGATCCGGTGGACGACCTTCCCGCCGAGTTGGTCGAGGCTGTCCAGCGCGATCTGCACATGTCTGCCGACGAGTACCTCGAGCGTTCGGCGCGGGCGCAGGAACTCGGGGAGTACGCCCGCGGCTTCCGTTCCGAGCGTCCCGCGGACTTCGCGGGCGCCTGGATCAACGGGAACGGCGAGCCGGTCGTCGCGGTCACGAACACCGATGCGGCCCGGCAGGCCGAGAGCGACGGCTACACCGCGACGGTGGCGCCGGTGTCCGCGGACGGTCTCGAGCTCGCGCTGGCGGAGTTGAACCGCTGGGTTGCCGCACTGCCGCGCGACGTGGCCGGTGCCGTTCAGTCGACGTCGATCGACGTACTGAACAACCAGCTCGTGGTCGACATCGTGAACACCCCGATCGGTCGTGCACTGAATCTGCCGTCGCTCATCGCGAACGTGCAGGTGCAGTTGACGCCGGGCCTGCCGGCGAACGATCCGGCGCCGCTCGGTGGCGACACCTACATCACCGCCGACGGTGACGTGCGTTCCACGCCGCTCGACCGCATCGGTATCTGCTCGTTCGGGTTCAACTCGGTCGACGCGAACGGTGACGCGGTGAACGTCACCGCCGGTCACTGCGATGCGGTGGCCCGCGCCGACGGTGGTTCCTCGGTGTACCTGCCGAACCGCGAGAACATCGACGAGAGCACCCGGATCGGCGCGTTCACCAGTTCGTCGGTCGGCACCGACAGCCCACTCGACTACGGCGTCATCAAATTCGACGAGGCCGGTGTGGACGCCGGGCTGGACCGGCCGGTGGTGCGGGGCGGCAACGGCTCGACCCTGACGATCACCGGCACCGCGGTCCCGGTCGTCGGCGCCCCGGTGTGCAAGTCCGGCCAGTCGTCGTACTTCACGTGCGGTGTGGTCGCCGCCGACCGTATCGAGACCCAGCTCGTCTACCCCGACGGTGCCAGCACGACGATCCGCGGCTTCGCGACCACCGCGTGCACGCTGTCCGGCGACAGCGGCGGCGCGATCGTCACCGGAACACTCGCGCTCGGTGTCATCAGCGGATCGAACAGTGCCGGAGCCCCCGACTGTGTGGAGGCGAACCTGGTTCTCGCCCCGAACGGGGGCACTTCCAGCCTCGGAATCCCGATTCGCGACATCCAGAACGTAACGGGCACCCGGGTCCGGACCGCCACCGATCCTGCCTGACCCGACGTGATCCACGCCGCTTCACCCCATATGATCTGACGCAACGACTGCCGCCCCGGTATCGGGACGGCGTCTTTGCGTGACCAGCCAGACCGTGTAATCAGCAAGATCTGTGTAGTCCGCCAAACCTGCGCACTGAGCAGGACCTATGAGGAAGGCATCCATGCGACGCTCCTTCGCACGTCGGGCAGCGGTGATCGGGTCGGCAGCTCTGTTGCTGCTCGGACCCGCCGTCGCCCTGGCGCAGGCCGAACCGGCCGACAAGCCCGTCGACCTGCCCACCGAGCTGGTCGATGCGCTTGCGCGCGACCTCGGCATCAGCCCCGAGCGTTTCGTCACCGATGCCGACCGCAGCCAGGAGCTCGCGCAGTTCGCGGCGACTGCGCGCGAGAAGTTCTCGGACGTGTTCGCCGGTGTCTGGCTCGACGAGCAGGGCACCCCGACCGTCGGCCTGACCGAGGGCGAGGGCCACGACGCCGCTCGTGACGCCGCCGAGGACGAAGGGTTCACCGTCCGGCCGGCCGAGCGCAGCGAAGGCGAACTCGAGGGCCTGTCGAAGCAACTGAACGACTGGCTCGACACGCAGCCGCCGGCGATCGCCGATCTGGTGCGCGGTATCGCGATCGACGTCGTCAACAACGACGTCGTGGTGCGCGCCGCCGATGTCGCCGGCCTCCAGCTCCCCGACGCCCTGCAGGGCGCGCGGGTGCTGCTCGCCCCGGCGACGCTGGAGCCGGAACTGCTGAAGCTCGAGCCCATCGCCGGGCTGGCCTCGCCGGATTCGCTGTTCGGTGGCGACGCCTACGCCGCGTTCGGTGCCGGCACCGGATTGCGCTGCTCGCTCGGATTCAACGGCGTCGACGGCTCCAACCGGCCGGTGAACATCACCGCCGGTCACTGCGACCCGAACCGCGCCCAGGCCGGCACGCAGTACGCGTCCGAGGTCTTCCAGGTCATCGGTGACGGTCTCGGCCAGCGGGTCGGCACCTTCGAGAAGACCATCCTCGACCGCCGCGACTACGCGCTGATCCGCCCGACCGCCGAGGCTCGCGGCCGGTTCGAGAACAACGGCGTGCGCGTTCCCTACGCGGCACCGCTTCCCGTGACCGGGGTCGCCGAGCCGGTCGTCGGCGCACCCGTGTGCAAGTCCGGTGTCCGCACCGGGTACAGCTGCGGCGTCGTGACAGGGGCCAACCAGTCCGTCGAGATCGGCCATCGTGTGCTCGATTCCGGGTTCTCCACCAACCTGTGCGCCCTGCAGGGCGACAGCGGTGGCACCCTGGTCAGCGGCACCCTCGCCCTGGGCATCTCCAGCGCGTCGAACGTCGGCCAGTACCAGATGTGCGAGATCGCCGGCGTCGTCAGCGGCATCCTGGGTGAGAGCCCCGAGCTCTACGCCACGCCGATCTCCGCGATCCTCGCCGAGAACCCGGGCCTGAAGGTCCGCACCTGGTGATCCGCCGGTAAGGACAGATCCACGCAGCAGGGCCCGTCTCCTCCCCCCGAGGAGACGGGCCCTGTTGCGTTGTGACCGTCGGCAACACGCGCCCGGGACAGTTACGTGTGCTACACACCGAATAGGTTACGATTCGGCAACAAGATGGTCCGGCCCGGCGTCGTCCGAGCCGGACCGTCATGTGTCACCGGCGTCCACAGGGGGCGTGCGGTCGGACGAAAGGTGGGGCTGTGTCGAGTGACCTGATTCTGGTCGGCGCGGATCTGTTCGTGTACTCGGGCGAGATCGTCATCAACGTGACGAAGCTGATCCTGCAGAACCTCTTCTGAGTCCCGAAACGACAGCGGCCCCGCCATCCGAAGGTGGCGGGGCCGCTGTCTGCGCGCGCTAGTTCGCGTACTGGGTCGTTCCCGGAGGCGCGGTGAGGGTCTGGATCAGGCCGATACCGGCGATGACCAGGGTGGGACCACCGACAACGATGGTGCCGATGACACCGCCGATTCCGGCGCCGAGCGGAACGGAAGCCAAACCGACCGGACCACCGAGGAATCCGAGACCGCCCACGAGTGCGCCAATAATGGTGCCCGACAATCCACCCACTGCGGTCGCGATACCAAGCTGCGAGCTGAAGTTCTGCTGCGCCTTGAGATTCTCCTCCGGCGAGGCGACATCCGCCAGCTTGAGGCTGACGGGCGTGAGGCCGCGGGCGACCCTATCCTCCGGTGCGACCGGGGTGGCCTTCGACGGATCCGTGACCGGGGTCAGCGTGAGGGTCTTGCCGTCCTCGCTGATCTCCCGCTCGAACGGCAGCTGGAGGTCGCCGAGCTGGACGGCGAGCGGCAGGCTGACAACGGCGTTGCCGTCGGCATCCTGGAGCTCGACGCTCTTGCCGTCGCCCGAAACCTGGAACGCGCCGGCGTCGATGACGGTCACGACGGAGTTGCCCTCCGCCTTGACCTCGTAGTTGATCTCGTCCTGCGCCGCCTCGGCAGGCGCCGCGTACGACGTGCCCGCAGTGATCCCCATCGCGGCGATGGTCATGGTGGCAACCGCCGCAAGCTTCCTGAGCTTCATTTGTTCCCGTTCTGTGACATGTGGCGCACGCCCCCGACGGACGCCCCCCTGGATTCAACAGCTCTGCACCGGCAAATCCGCTCCCCATCGCGCGAAAACCCCAGCGTGCAAGGCTGTTCGAGATCATATCCGAAATCACAGACAACTTCGTTACCGGGTCGAGCCACATTCGTCGGCGAAAAGCCGTGCGAGCGTCGTCCATTCGTGACCCCGACCGCGTGTTCGGGACTTAGGCCATCCTGAGCAGTCGGGGCACCGGAGGCGGCGTTTACCTTGTGCGCAGGAGAACCATCAGCACTCCAGCGCGAGTTACCCACGAGTAACATTGCTATAGTTACCGACGGGTAACTTATGAAGCGTTAGGATGCTGAGGCTTATACCAGGCGGCCCGGAGCCGCCCCCGACACGAAAGGCCGCGTATGAATGCCCTGACGATAACGTTGGGCACGATCGGCGTGCTGCTGAGCCTCGTGTGTTGGTACTCGTTCATCGGCGGCGCGTTGAAGATGGTCAACACCGTCCGGATCGGCCAACCGGCCCCGGATCGGTGGCGCCCGTTCTTCCCGCGCTTCAAGCAGATGATCGTCGAGTTCCTCGCACACACGCGAATGAACAAGTTCCGTACCGTCGGGTGGGCCCACTGGCTGGTGATGGTCGGCTTCCTGCTCGGCGCCATCGTCTGGTTCGAGGCATACGGACAGACCTTCAACCCCGAGTTCCACTGGCCTCTCATCGGTGGCACCGCGGTCTACCACTTCATCGACGAGATCCTCGGCCTCGGCACGGTGATCGGCATCCTCACGCTGATCATCATCCGTCAGCTCAACCACCCGCGTCAGCCGGGCCGGTTGTCGCGCTTCGGCGGCTCGGATTTCAAGGCCGCCTACTTCGTCGAGACCGTCGTCCTCATCGAGGGCCTCGGCATGATCTTCGTGAAGGCCGGCAAGATCGCCACCTACGGCCACGCGAACCCGTGGACCGACTTCTTCACGATGAACCTCGCGAAGCTGCTGCCCGCGAGCGCCGTGATGGTGTCGATCTTCGCGTTCGTCAAGCTGATGTCCGGCATGATCTGGCTCTACATCGTCGGCCGGAACATCACGTGGGGTGTGGCCTGGCACCGGTTCGCCGCGTTCTTCAACATCTACTTCAAGCGCGAGGACGACGGCGATGTCGCACTCGGCGCGGTCAAGCCGATGATGTCGGGCGGCAAGCCCGTCGACATGGAAGACGCCGACCCGGACAAGGACACCTTCGGTGCCGGCCGGATCGAGGACTTCTCGTGGAAGGGCTGGCTGGACTTCACGACCTGCACCGAGTGCGGTCGCTGCCAGTCCCAGTGCCCGGCCTGGAACACCGGTAAGCCGCTCTCCCCCAAGCTGCTGGTGATGTCGCTGCGCGACCACGGGTACGCGAAGGCCCCCTACCTGCTGGCCGGGGGCCGCAAGGACCTCGGCGGCGACGAGATCGGTCTGGTCGACGGCGAAGGCAACGTCGACGAGGCCGCGCTGGCGAAGATTCCCGAGGCCGCTCGCGCCGAAGCCGACCGCAAGCTCGTCGGCGAGACCGCCGAGCTGGTCGAGGCCGGTGAGCCCGCCCCGGTCATCGATGCCGAAACGCTGTGGTCGTGCACGAACTGTGGTGCGTGTGTCGAGCAGTGCCCGGTCGACATCGAGCACGTCGACCACATCGTCGACATGCGCCGCTACCAGGTCCTCATCGAATCGGACTTCCCGTCCGAGCTCGCGGGTCTGTTCAAGAACCTCGAGAACAAGGGCAACCCGTGGGGCCAGAACTCCAAGGACCGCCTGAACTGGATCTCCGAAATGGACTTCGAGATCCCGGTGTTCGGTCAGGACGCGGACAGCTTCGACGGCTACGAGTACCTGTTCTGGGTCGGTTGCGCCGGTGCCTACGAGGACCGGGCGAAGAAGACCACCAAGGCCGTCGCCGAACTCCTCGCCACGGCGGGCACGAAGTTCATGGTGCTCGGTGCGGAGGAGACCTGCACCGGCGACTCGGCACGTCGCGCCGGCAACGAGTTCCTGTTCCAGCAGCTGGCACAGCAGAACATCGCGGTGATCGATTCGGTGTTCGAGGGCACCGAGCGCTCCAAGCGCAAGATCGTCGTCACGTGTGCGCACTGCTTCAACGCGCTGAACAACGAGTACCCGGAGGTCGGCGGCCACTACGAGGTCGTGCACCACACCCAGCTGCTCAACCGCCTGGTGCGGCAGAAGAAGCTGGTGCCGGTCGCACGCCTGGGCGAGGACGTCACCTACCACGACCCGTGCTTCCTCGGCCGCCACAACAAGGTGTACAACGCGCCGCGTGAGTTGATGGAAGCCTCCGGCGCGACGCTGAAGGAGATGCCGCGTCACGGTGAACGCTCGATGTGCTGTGGCGCCGGTGGTGCCCGCATGTGGATGGAAGAGCGCATCGGTAAGCGCATAAACATCGACCGCGTCGACGAGGCGCTGACGACTGCGCCGTCGAAGATCGCGACCGGCTGCCCGTTCTGCCGCGTCATGCTCACCGACGGTGTCACCGCCCGTCAGGAACAGGGCCAGGGTGAAGGTGTCGAGGTCGTCGACGTCGCGCAGCTGATGCTGTCGTCGATTTCTCGGCTCGAAGCCGACCAGCTCAGCGCGAACACCAAGGTCGTGCAGGCCGAGAAGCCGCAGACCCCCGTCACCGCCGAGGCCGAGGCCGAGGAACTCGAGGCCGAGCGCGTCGCCGAGGTCGAAGAGGCTGCCGCTACCGCCGCGCCCGCGGCCGCTCCGAAGGCCGGCGGCCTGCAGATGAAGGGTGGTCTGAAGGCTCCCGGCGGTAAGCCCGGTGGCCTGCAGATGAAGGGCGGTCTCAAGGCCCCCGGCGCGAAGGCCGACGCACCCGCTGCGGCTCCGGCGGCCGAGGGATCCGAGGCTCCCGCCGCACCTGCTGCCAAGCCCGGCGGGCTGGCCATGAAGGGCGGCCTCAAGGCTCCGGGCGCCAAGAAGGCGGCGGCACCGGCGGCTGCCGCGCCGGCAGCCGAGGCACCCGCGGCTCCGGCGGCCCCGACAGCGAAGCCCGGCGGGCTGGCCATGAAGGGCGGCCTCAAGGCCCCCGGTGCCAAGAAGGCCGCACCTGCGGCCGCCGCGGCACCCGTTGCCGAAGCGCCGGCCGCCGAGGCTCCCGCCGCGCCGGCCGCACCGAAGGCCAAGCCCGGCGGGCTGGCCATGAAGGGCGGACTCAAGGCCCCGGACGCCAAGAAGGCCGCTGCTCCGGCAGCTGCCCCCGCGGCTCCGGCTGCCGAGGTACCGGCGGCTCCCGCTGCCGAGGCGCCCGCTGCCGAGGCGCCCACAGCAACGGAACCGCCGAAGGCGAAGCCGGGCGGACTGCAGATGAAGAGCGGCTTCAAGGCACCGGGCGCCAAGAAGGCTCCGGCTGCTCCCGCACCTGCTGCGGAGGCACCCGCTGCCGAGCCCACCGAGCCCGAGCCCGCCGAGCCGGAGGCTCCCGCGGTCGAGGAGACCCCGGCGCCGCCGAAGGCGAAGCCGGGCGGACTCGCCATGAAGGGTGGCATCAAGCCGCCCGGACGCAAGTAATCCCTCCGGGCTTACACCGCTTCCGTAACGCGTACACCCCCTCCGGCAGCCCGGAGGGGGTGTACGCGTTCTACCGGAGGTGTAAGCCCTGTGGCGTGACGACGTGCCCACTCGGTCGCGGGCCGCGCGCCGCCCGCGCGATCGCCTCCCGCACACGGGCGACGACGATCTCCGGTCTCTCCAGGTCCGCCCACACCCATCGCACGACGACCCACCCGGCCTCGCGCAGGCGATCCTCACGCTGCTTCTCCCGGAACACCACCTCTTCCGCGGCGGCATCCGCGACACCGTCGCGGCGGTATTTGACGCGCCCGTCGAACTCCCCGATCACACCGTGTTCGGGAAGCAGGAAATCGACACGCGCCAGCCACTGCCCGCCACCCGCATACACCTCCGCCTGGGTATACGGAATCGGCAGACCCGAGCGGACGAACAACACCCGGCTACGCGATTCGCCGACGCTGTCGCTGTGCCCGCACATGAATCGCACAGCCCGAACTGCCTTCGCGTTGCCCGGATGCGACGGATTCCGGGCAAGAATCGCAGAGACCTCGGCACCGGCGACTCCTGCTGTCCTCATCGCGTGGTCACCGGCGACCACCGCCTGCTCGAACGGCAGCGTGCGGGCCAGATCGGCGACCGTCCTGGCCACCGACATCACCGCCACACCATCGATGTCGACCACTTCGTCGGCCTCGAAGTGTTCGGCATGCAGTATCCGGCCGCGACTGCGTCCGTTTCCCCCGCTGCGACCACAGGTCAGGTGCACGTCGTCGAGCGGTGTTCGCCACAACTCCAGACCGTGCGCGATTGCAGCGGACACGTGCCCCAGCACCGTGCCCGGGCGGGCGATCTGCGCCGCCGCGAGAGCGCGATACAGGTGCCTGCCCCGTTCGTCCGCGTCCGCGTACACCCGGGTCGGGACATAGACACCGCGGCTCAGCCGGGTCCAGATTCCCGATCGGCACAGCCGTCGGATCTCGATGTCGGTGACGCCGCGCGCATGCGCGTCGCGACGCCGGATGATGTTCTCCGATTCCCCCATGACGACCAGCGTCACGCACGGACCCGGTGACGATCTCCCCCGAACGCCCGCACGGGGCGGATCTGTGGATGAATTACCCGCCTGTGGATTCGAGTTCGAGCGCGGTGGACAATTGCGGCCACGAAAGCCTCAGTTCGTCCTGCCAATACCCCCACGAATGGGTGCCCTCGTTCCGGAAATGGAAGGTCGCCGGAATACCGAGATCGTTCAGCCGTCCGGCCAGCGCACGAGTGCACACGTTGGTGGCCGCTTCGATGGTGCCGCCGACGACGATCTGATCGGCGAGCGGAGGCGACTGCGGGGTGCGCGGCAACGCCGGGTTCTCGTACGGGCCGGGCAGTCCGGTGCCGTTCGAGATGTACAGCGACAGTCCACGCAGTCGCTCCGCGTTCAGCGTGGGGTCGTGGTCCTTCCATCCCGGCCCGTCGAACGGACCCCACATGTTCGTGGCGTCGATCTCCCCCATCACTTCCACGACGGAGCGAATATAGGCCTGCCCGAGCGGGGTTCCGGTCTGGGCGCATCCGCTGTAGGACGCGGCGGCCCGGTACAGGCCCGGCGCCTGGATGGCCAGATCGAGGGCGGAGGTCGCCGACATCGACAGTCCCGCGATCGCGTTGATGCCGTTCGCCCCGAGCACCTCGTCGACCACCGGGGGCAGTTCGCGGGTGAGGAAGGTCTGCCATTTCTGCCGGCCGAGTTTCGGGTCGTCCTGTTGCCAGTCGGTGTAGTAGGTGAACATTCCCTCCGCGGGGATCACCACGTTGGCGTTCTTGTCACCCATGAAGTCGAGGATGTCCGTCTGGTTCAGCCAGTTCGCGCCGTCCTCACCGCCGCCCGCCCCGTTGAGCAGGTACAGCGTCGGACGGGGACTGCTCGTGTCGGCGGGACGAATCACCTGCAGTGGAATGACACGTTCCATGGACGGCGAGTAGACGAACACATCCCACCTGCGCTCGTCGATCCGCTCGATGCGATCCACGGAAGCCGTCGTGGACGTGCTGTGCTCCGTCACGGGAGTTGCAGTCGCCACCCCGAGCGGGGTCATACCGAACGCGAGGACGATGCCCGCGCACAGTCCGGTACGGCGTAGCAATTCGCTGTACATTGCCGAGAATTCCGCCTTTACGCTCACACCGATCGTCCGGAGGGTACCGAACGTTCCTGCCGATTTGGTCACGGGAACCCGCCGTCCGTCAAGATCTTGTTCAGGACGGGCACGATCGTCTCGAGGGCTTCCGGCGAGGTCATCCCCCAGTGCGTCGACGGAACCGGGTGGTCCCGCACCACGCCGGTGACCGCATCGCGCCATCCTGCGGCACCGTGTGCCCGCGCCGGAGCGTCGTCCGCAGCGGTGAAGTAGACGAGGTCACCGTCGAAACGCTCGGGTTCGTACCGTGTCGTCAGTCCGGCGTTCCGTTCGGCCGCAGCGAGCAGCCGCGCCACCACCTGTTCCGCCTGCTCCGTTGAAATGCCGTTCAGCGCCGCCAGGGAATCGACGATGCCCGACGCGTCGTCGCCGACTGTCTCCGGGTCGAATCCGAAACCGGCGAGCACCTCGCGCATCGGAACCTCGGCCGCCTCGCCGGTGGCCGCGTCCGCGCCGGTGAAACTGTCGAGCATCACCAGCAACTCGACCCGCGCCCCGGACCGCTGCATTTGCACCGCCATCGCGTGCGCGATCACGCCTCCGAGCGACCATCCGAGCAAGCGGTACGGTCCTTCCGGTTGTACCTTTCGAATCTCGTCGATGTACCGCCCGGCCAGTTCCTCCAGGGAATCCGGGGTGAACGATTCGTCCGAGACCGCCGGGGTCTGCAGTCCGTACACCGGCACACCGGTATCCAGCCGACGGGCAAGTCCCGTGAAGCACCAGGCGAGCCCGACGATCGGATGCACGCAGATCAGCGGGGTACCCGTCCCGTTCTCGCGCAACGGAAACACCGGCCCGAGCGTGTCCACCGCGTCCGGCCCGGCAACGTCCGCAATGAGGCCCGCCAAGCCCTCGACGGTCGAATCCCGGAACAACAACTGCAGTGGCACTTCGCAACTCAGTTGCGCACGTAGCCTTGCCGTCACCTGCGTGGCCAGGAGCGAGTTTCCGCCGAGCGCGAAGAAGTCGTCGTCGAGCCCGACCCGCTCGACGTCCAGCACATCGGCGAACACCGCAGCAACCGTACGCTCGACCGCGCCCTCGGGCGCCCGGAACTCCCGGCTCTCCGGCACCGGTTCGGGCAACGCTTTCCGATCCAGCTTGCCGGACGTGTTGAGCGGCAACGCATCCAGCATCACGATCGCGTCCGGAACCATGTACGACGGCAGCACGTCACCCATCGCGGCGCGCAGGTCGGAAGGTGCCCCGTCACCTGCCGGTACGATATAACCGACCAGACGGCCGGAGTGCACCGCGACCGCACCCGCCGCCACCTCGTCGAGGCCACGCAGCACGGTTTCGATCTCGCCGAGTTCGATCCGCAGACCACGGACCTTGACCTGGAAGTCGTTGCGCCCCAGGAACTCCAGCTCGTCGGCGGATGTCCACCGTACCCGGTCGCCGGTGCGGTAGAGCCGGTCACCGGAGGTGAAGGGGTCGGCGACGAACCGTTCCGCCGTCGCACCGGGACGGTTCTCGTAGCCTCGGGCCACCTGCGGTCCCGCGACGTACAGCTCCCCCGGAACACCCACCGGTACCGGCTGCAGGAACGGATCGAGGACGTACACCGCGGTGTTCCACACCGGCACACCGATCGGCACCACGCCGGAACCCGAGTCGCCTCCGATCCGATGGGTGATCTGCACGGTCGTTTCCGTCGGCCCGTAGACGTTGTGGACGTGCGCGCCGAACGTCTCGGCGACGCGTGCGGCCGTCACGGTCGCGAGCGCTTCACCGCCGGAGAACACGTGCCGCAACGGCCCCGCCGTCGCAGCCTGATCGAGCATCGGTTCGAGGACCGACGGCACGAACTGCGCGACCGTGATGCCCTCGTCGGCGATCACCTTCACCAGATACGCGGGATCGGTGTGCCCGCCGGGATCGGCCACGACCATCCGCGCGCCGATCCGGAGCGGCAGCAACACCTCCCACACCGACGCGTCGAAGGTGACCGGTGTCTTCCAGAGGAACACGTCGTCCGATGTCGGACCCGTCTCGCTGCGCATCCACTCGAGCTGATTCACCAACGCTCGATGCGGCACCGCGACACCCTTCGGCACCCCGGTCGAACCCGACGTGAACAGCACGTACGCGGTCGAATCCCCGTGCAACGGGGTGAGCCGTTCCGCATCGGTGATCACCGGTGCGGTCTCGGGCCATTCCTCGCCGCCGAGATCCACGATCGCGGGACCCGCCGGCAGGCGGTCGCGCGCAGTACCGGCGGTGATCGCCACGACCGGCCGCGCCACGCCGACGATGTGGGCGATGCGTTCGGCGGGATGCTCCGGGTCCAGCGGGACATAGGCGCCACCGGACTGCAGCACGGCATGGATCGCCACCAGCAGATCGACGCTCCGGGGCAGGCACACCGCCACCCGCGCTTCGGGACCCACTCCGCGTTCGATCAACCGGGCCGCCAGGTGATGTACCCGCGTCGCGAACTCGCGGTAGGTCAGCGAGCCACCCTGATACTGCACCGCAACCGCGTCCGGGGTCCGATCGACCTGTTCCACGAACGATTCCGGCACAACAGTTCGGGGAACGGTGTGCGAGACCGCGTCGCCGAGGGCCAGCACCTGTTCGCGTTCGCCGGCATCGAGCATCGGTAGCCGGGCCACGATTGTTCCGGGTTCCTCGACGACCGCGGTCAGCAGTCGCTCGAACCGCCGCGCGAACGACGTCACGGTCGCGGCGTCGAACAGATCGGTCGCGTACGTCCAGCCCACGTCGATTCCGGCGGGTGCTCCGGAGTCGTCGAACGCCTCGCGGACAGTCACCTGCAGATCGACCATCGCCTCGCGGATGTCCGCCTCGATCGCCGAGATCCGGACACCGGGCAGTTCGAACTGTGTCCGCTCCATGTTCTGCAACGTCAGCATCACCTGGAACAGCGGATTGCGGGCCTGCGTGCGCGCCGGGGCGAGGACGTCGACCAACCGCTCGAACGGCACGTCCGCATGCGCGAATGCCCCCAGCGCGACCTCGCGTGCACGAGCGAGCAACTCCGTGAACGGCTCCGCCGGAACCACTTCGGTCCGGAGGACGAGCGTGTTGACGAACATCCCGATCATTCCGTCGAGTTCCTGCTCGCCACGACCCGCGACGGGTGTGCCCACGGAGATGTCGTCACTGCCACTCAACCGGGAGAGTTCGACGACGAGCACCGTGTGCAACACCATGAACAGCGTCGCCTGCCGGGCGCGTGCCAGATCCAGCAGCCCTCGATGGGTCCGCGCGTCGATCGTCATCCGGTGCTCGGCGCCACGGCGGGATGCGACCGCAGGACGCGGCCGGTCCGTCGGCAACTCCAACGCGTCGGGTGCCCCTGCGAGGGTGTCGCGCCAGTACGAGATCTGACGTGCGGCCGGACTCCCCGGATCGTCCTCGGACCCGAGAACCCGGCGCTGCCACAGGCTGTAGTCGGCGTACTGGACGGACAGCGGAGCCTGTGCGGGGGCCTCGCCCATCGAGCGTGCCGTGTACGCGATCATCAGGTCGCGCAGCAGCGGTCCCGTCGAGAATCCGTCCGCTGCGATGTGGTGCACCACCACGACGAGGACGAACTCCCGGTCGGTGATCCGGAACAGCCCGGCACGCAACGGCACGTGCGCGGTGACGTCGAACCCCGCCCGGATCACACCGGTGACGGCGGTGACGATCTCGTCCGGGTCGATGTCGACGGGTGACAGGTCGAGCGGCACCTCCGATGCGGGCAGCACGAGCTGCACTCCGGAACCGTCCACCTCCGGATACACGGTCCGGAGGATTTCGTGCCGCGCCAGCAGGTCACCCACCGCCGCGCATAGTGCACCGACGTTCGGATCGCCGGTCAGCCGGACCGCGGCCGGGATGTTGTAGGTGGCCGATTCCGGATCGAAACGGTTCAGGAACCACATCCGCTGCTGCGCGGGCGACAGCGGGATCCGTTCGGGCCGTGGACCGGACACCAGCGCCGGACGGCCCCCGGTCCCGGAGTGCTGCTCCGCGCGCACCGCGAGTGCCGCGACGGTCGGAGCCTCGAAGACGAGCCTCAACGGAACACTCGCGTCGAGAGCGGCCGAGAGCCGGGCAACCACCTGGGTGGCGACGAGCGAGTTGCCGCCGAGTGCGAAGAAGTCGTCGTCCGCTCCGACCCTCTCGACGCCGAGCAGATCCGAGTAGACGGCGGCGACGATCTCCTCCACGGGTGTCGCCGGCGCCCTGAACTCGGTGGTCCCGACGACGGGCGCGGGCAGCGCCCGTCGGTCCAGTTTGCCGTTCGCGTTGAGGGGCAGCACGTCGAGCGGGATGTAGGTGGCCGGCACCATGTAACTCGGGAGCCGTTGCGCCAGCGCGTCCCGTACCGTTGCCGCGTCGAAGCCCTCACCGTCGGGAACGACGTAGGCCACCAGCCGATCACCGGTCAGCGCGTCGTGGTGGGCCACCACGACCGCGTTCGCGACGGTGTCGAGACCGCGGAGAGCCGACTCGATCTCACCGAGCTCGATACGGAAGCCGCGGATCTTGACCTGGAAATCGGTGCGGCCGCGGTAGGAAAGGGTCCCGTCGGCATTCCATACGACGAGATCGCCTGTGCGATAGAGCCTTCCCGCGCCACCATCCGGAGCGAACGGATCGGCGACGAACCGTTCGGCGGTGAGGTCGGGGCGTCCGAGATATCCGCGCGCAAGCTGTACACCCGCGAGATAGAGCTCACCGGGAACGCCCACCGGCACCGGACGCAAGCGCGCGTCGAGAACCAGGGCCCGGGTGTTCCAGGCGGGACGTCCGATCGGCACGTCGAGCGAATCGTCCTCGTCCACCCTGTGCCAGGTCGCCGACACCGCCGCTTCGGTCGGACCGTAGAGATTGAACAGTTCGGCGTCCGGATCAGCGGTGCGGAAGCGCCGCACCACCTCGGGTGTGAGTGCTTCGCCGATGGCGAGGACCCGACGCAGTGCCGGACCGGACGGACCGTTCGCCGCGGTGGTGATCGCGTCGAGCATCGACGGCACGACGTGCAACGTCGTGACCGCCCGCCGGCGGATGGTGTCGACCAGGTATGCCGGGTCGCGGTGACCGTCGGGGTCGGCGACGACGAGCCGGCCACCGGAGACGAGCACGGACCAGAATTCCCAGACCGACAGGTCGAAGGTCGCGGCGGTCTTGAGCAGCGCCGCATCCGTGGGGCCGAGTCCGAAGCGGTCCGTCTTCCAGATCATCTGGTGGGCGGCAGCTTCGTGGCTGACGGCGACACCCTTGGGCCGCCCGGTGGAACCGGACGTGAAGATCACGTACGCGAGGTGGGCGGGCGTCAGCGGGGTGAGCCGCTCGTCGTCACCGACGGGGCCGGTGGCCAGTGCGTCGGATTCCCCGTCGTCGATCACGATCGTGGCCCGGCCGGTGACCATCACGTCCCCGCGGCTGGTGAGCACGCAGAGCGGATTCGCCACGCTCAGGATGTAGTCGGTCCGCTCTGCGGGCTGGGCCGGGTCGAGGGGCACGTAGGCGCCGCCGGCCTTGGCCACGGCGTACATCCCCACGAGCAGCTCGACGGACCGTCGCATACCGAGTGCGACACGTGTTTCCGGTCCGACTCCGGCAGCGATCAGGCGCCGGGCGACGCGATTGATCCGGGAGTCGAACTCGCGGTAGGTGAGTTCCGTGTCACCGCACTGCACCGCGACCGCGTCCGGTGCGGCGGCTACCTGCGCGTCGAACATCGCCACGAGAGTGGTTGCGGGCACGGAACGTCCGGTGTCGTTCCACTCGGTGACGATCCGGTGACGCTCGGCGTCGTCGAGTATCTCGATGTCGCCGACGGGCGCCCCGGGCGCGGCGACCACGGCACGCAGGACCCGCACGAACCTGTGCACCAGCTCGACCGCCGTGGACTCGTCGAACAGCGCAGTGGCGTAGGTGAGGTGACCGGTGATGCCGTCGGGGCTGCCCGCGTCGTCGTACCGGTCCTGGACGATCCAGTGCAGGTCGAATTGGGATGTGCGGTGGGCGAGTTCGACGAGCGACGCATCGAGGCCGGGGAGCTCGAGTGTTCCCTGCGCGAAGTTCTGGAAGGAGAAGCCCACCTGGAACAGCGGATGCCGGGCGGTGGAGCGCGGCGGATCGAGCACCTCCACCAGACGCTCGAACGGCACGTCGGCGTTTCCGAAGGCTTTCAGATCCGCGTCGCGCACGGTCTGCAGGAGTTCGTCGAACGTCGCGTCGTCTGCGACCCGCGCGCGGAGCACGAGGGTGTTGACGAACATTCCGATCAGGTCGTCGAGCTGCTGATCGCCGCGGCCGGCGACGGGTGTACCGACGGTGATGTCGTCGCTGCCGGACAGTCGCGCGAGCAACACGGCCAGTGCCGCGTGCACCGTCATGAACAGGGTGGCTCGTCGCCGGTGGGTGAGGTCGACGAGTTGTGCGTGCAGGTCCGCATCGATGTCGAAGTCGATGCGCCCGCCGGCGTACGACTGCACGGCCGGGCGTGGCCGGTCGGTGGGCAGATCCATCTGGTCGGGAATCCCGGCGAGAGCGTCCCGCCAGTGCGCCAGCTGCTTCGAGACCGACGACGCCGGATCGTCTTCGGAGCCGAGCAGATTGCGGTGCCACAGCGCGTAATCCGCGTACTGCACGGTCAGCGGTGACCACGCCGGCGCCTCTCCCCCGCGATGCGCCACGTAGGCGGTCAACAGGTCGCGGGTCATGGGCGCGATCGAGAATCCGTCGGCCGACACGTGGTGCACGACCATCGCGAAGACGTGCTCGTCGGGCGCGAGCCGGAACAGCCGCATCCTCAGCGGAACGGAGGCGGTGACGTCGAAAGGCCGTGTCGTGAAATCGGTGACGAGATCGGGGAGGTCGACGGCGTCGGCATCGACGACGTCGATCTGCGTGGTGACGGTCGAGGTGGGCAGCACGACCTGGACCGGGCCGTCGGATGTCTCCGGGTACACGGTGCGCAACGCCTCGTGCCGGTCGATCACGTCGACGATGGCGGCGCGCAACAGGTCGAGGTCGATCTCCCCGGACAACCGGAGCGCCATCGGCAGGTTGTACGCCGTCGTTTCGGGATCGAAACGGTTCAGGAACCACATCCGCTGCTGCGCGGGCGAGAGCGGCACGTGTTCCGGCCGGGCGCCTGCGGTCAGTGCCGGCCGCGCACCCGTGCCTGCGGTCCCGGAGATCGCGGCGGCGAGCGCAGCGACCGACGGGGTCTCGAACACCGCGCGGACCGGAACGGTCGTGTCGAGCGCGACCCCGAGCCGGGCGACGAGCCGGGTGGCGCTGAGCGAGTTTCCGCCGAGCGCGAAGAAGTCGTCGTCGAGGCCGACGCGGTCCGCGCCCAGCAGGTCGGCGTACACGTCGGCGACGGTCTGCTCCACGGGACCTTGCGGGGCACGGAAGGGCCGGGATTCGAAGGCGGGCACCGGCAGCGCCCGCCGATCGAGTTTGCCGTTCGCGGTGATCGGCAGTGCGTCGAGCAGAACGATCTGCGCCGGCACCATGTAGCCGGGCAGTTCGTCGCCGAGTCGGTCGCGCAGGCGCTGCGGGTCGGCGCTGTGTCCGTCCGCCGGGACGGCGTAGCCGATGAGCCGGTCGCCGGTGTGGGCGTCGGCGTGGAGCACGACCACGGCCTGCGCGACGTCGCCCCCGCGGGTGAGGGCGGACTCGATCTCCCCGAGTTCGATGCGCAGTCCTCGCACCTGGACCTGGGCGTCGCCGCGCCCGACGAAGTCGAGTTCTCCGGACGCCGTGCGGCGCACGAGGTCTCCTGTGCGGTACATGATCCCGCCGGTGAACGGATTCGCGACGAACCGGGATGCGGTGAGCGCCGGGCGCCGGTGATAGCCCCGCGCGACCCCCGCACCCGACAGGTACAGTTCACCGATCACGCCGTCGGCGACGAGGCGCAGTCTCCGGTCGAGGACGACCGCACCGGCCCCGGCGATGGGTGCGCCGATGGTGATGGCGTCGCCCGGGGCCAGCGGTGCGGTTTCGGTGATGATGATGGTGGTCTCGGTCGGGCCGTAGCTGTTGACGAACCGGCTGTGGGTTCCGAATCGTTCCACGAGTTCGGGTGGGCACACGTCGCCGCCCACGACGACCGCCTCGAGGTCCGGGAAGGGACCACCGGTGACGGTGCCGAGCGCGGCGGGGGCGGTGAGGATGTGCGTGATGCGTTCACGGCGGATCAGGGCGCCCAGTTCGGCGCCGCCGACGATCTCGGGGGACGCGACCACCATGGTGGCGCCGGCGGAGAACGCGGCGATCTGCTCGAACACCGACGCGTCGAAGCTCGACGACGAGAACCGCAGCATTCGCGATGCCGTCGTCAGCTCCAGTTCGGGGCGGTGCGCAGCGGTGAACGCGGCGAGGCCGCGATGCGTGACGACGACGCCCTTCGGGGTGCCGGTGGAACCGGACGTGTAGATCATGTACGCCGCCGACCGTGCCGTGATCGCCGGGGCGAGCGGGGTATCGGGGTGCTCGTCGGCGTCGACGGTGAGCCACGGTATCTCGGCCGGACCGTCGCCGATCCCGAGGCGTGCCCCCGAATCGGCGAGCAGGTAGGTGATGCGGGTCGCGGGCAGCGCGGGGTCGACGGGCACGAACACCGCACCGGTCTTGGCGACCGCCCAGACGGCGACGATCGCTTCGATCGACCGCGGGAACGACAGGGCCACCGTGGTTTCCGGGGCCGCGCCGTGCGCGATCAGCTTGTGGGCGAGCCGGTTCGACGCGAGATCGAGTTCGGTGTAGGTGAGGCTGCGATTTCCGTCGGTCGCGGCTGTCCCGTCCGGATTCGCCGCGACGCCTGCGGCCAGGATGTCGGGGAGCAGCAGTGCCGGCAGCTCGGCGGGAACGGCGTGCGCGCGTGCCCGGGCGGCGTCGGACTCGTCGAGGACTGGCAGGTCACCCACCGCGACGTCCGGATCGGCAGCGACGGTCCGCAGCAGTCGCGCCCACCGTTCGGTCAGGACCACCGCCGTCGCGGCGTCGTACAGGTCCGTCGCGTAGGTCAGCGACGCGGCGAGCCCGCCGTCGTGGTCGTCGCGCACGGTGAATTCGAGATCGACCTTGGCGACGTCGATGCCGGGATCGACTGGTTCGACCGAGAGGCCGGGCAGGTCGAGGACTCCGGTGCCCTGGTTCTGCAGCGACAACGTCACCTGGAACAGCGGCGAGTGGGCTCGGGAGCGAACGGGGTCGACGGCGTCGACGACGTCCTCGAACGGCACGTCGGCGTGCCCGAACGCGGCGAGGTCGGTGTCGCGGACCCGGTCGAGCACCTCCCCGAACGCGGCGGCGGAGTCGATGTCGGTGCGCAGCACGAGGGTGCCGACGAACATTCCGACGAGGTCGTCGAGTTCCGCGGCGCCGCGACCGGCGACGGGTGTTCCGACGCTGACGTCGCCGGTGGGTCCCAGCCGGGCGAGCAGTACCGCGAGCGCGGCGTGCAGCACCATGAACCGGGTGGCGCCGTGGCGGCGGGCGAGGTCGTCGAGGGCGTGCACCGTACCGGGATCGATGCGGAAGTCCGTGCGGGCGCCGCGTTGCGAGGCGACCGCCGGCCGCGGTCGGTCCGTCGGCAGGTCGAGGACGGCGGGTGCGTCGGCGAGCGTCCGCGTCCAGAACGCGAGTTGCTGCGCCGCGAGCGACTGCGGGTCGTCCGGATCTCCCAGGACGGCACGTTGCCACATCGCGAAGTCCGCGTACTGCACGGCGAGCGGCTCCCACTCGGGGGCGGCGCCGGCCAGGCGCGCGGTGTAGGCGACGAGGATGTCACGGGCCAGCGGCACCGTCGAGGCGCCGTCGGCGGCGATGTGGTGCACGACCACGACGAGGAGGTGTTCGTCGTCGTCGACGCGGAGCAGCGCACCGCGGATCGGCGCCTCGGAGGTGACGTCGAATCCCCGCGCGAACACCGCAAGCATCTCCTCGCGCACCGACCCGTACTCGACGGAGCGGGGGGTGAGGTCGAGCGGGGCGTCGTCCAGCACGACCTGGTGCGGACCGGCATCGGACTCGGGGAAGACCGTGCGCAGACTCTCGTGCCGTGCCACGACGTCGGAGACGGCAGCGGCGAGGGCGCCGGTGTCGAGCCGGCCCGCCAGCCGCACCGCGACGGGGATGTTGTAGACCGGGGACCCGGGATCGAACCGGTTGATCAGCCACATCCGCTGCTGCGCGGGCGAGAGCGGGATGCGGGCCGGCCGCGACCCGGCGGTCAGGGACGGCCGGTGCGGCGCCGCCGTACCGACCGCTGCCGCGAGCGCCGCGACCGTGGGGTTCTCGAAAACCGTCCGGACCCCGAGTGCCGGATCGAGCCGTGCGATGACCCTGGTCGCCGACAGCGAGTTGCCGCCGAGCGCGAAGAAATCGTCGTGCGCGCCGACGCGCCCGAGACCCAGGACTTCTCCGAAGGCGTCCGCCACCCGCTGTTCGGCGCCGTCGCGGGGAGCAACGAATTCGACTGCCGCGAAGACTGGTTCGGGCAGCGCCCGGGTGTCGATCTTGCCGGCGCCGGTCAGCGGGAACTCCGGGACGATCGTGATCGCGGACGGCACCATGTAGGCGGGCAGCGACTGTGCGAGGTGTTCCGTCAGCTCGGCGGATCCGAGCGCGGTGTCCGCTGCCGGGACGACGTAGGACACCACTGTCCCGGTCGCCGGGTGCGGCACGGTGACCGCCGCGGCGACATCCCGGTGGCCGGTGAGGACCGCGTCGATCTCCGGCAGTTCGATGCGATGGCCGCGCACCTTGACCTGGAAGTCGGTGCGGCCCAGATAGTCCAGCTGATGATCGCCGGTCCAGCGCACGAGGTCGCCGGTGCGGTACAGGCGGCCGGGCGCGAACGGATTGGCGACGAATCGTGCCGCCGTGAGGGCGGGGCGGTCGTGGTAACCGCGTGCGAGTCCCGCGCCGTGGACGTACAGTTCTCCCGGCACACCGGTCGGTACCGGACGCAACCGGGCATCGAGCACCACCGCGCCGGTGCCCAGCACCGGACTGCCGATCCGGACCCGGTTTCCGGCCACCATCGGACCGAAATGGGTCGCCATGATGGTGGATTCGGTCGGACCGTACGCATTGAACATCTCGCGGCCCGGCGCCCAGCGCTGCACGAGCGCCGGCTCGCACGCCTCGCCGCCGACGATCACGACGCGGGTGCGGTCGAGTCGTGCCGGGTCCACGGTGGCGAGCGCCGCGGGCGTGAGGAACAGGTGGGTGACCGGCGCGAGGTGGGCGGCGAGTTCGGTGCCGCCGTACACGTCGGTGGGGATGAGCACGAGCGTCGCTCCCCCGCCGAACGCCATGAACATCTCGAGCAGCGACGCGTCGAAGCTCGGTGAGGCGAACGCCGCGATGCGATCCCCCGGCCGCACCCGGTAACGCAGTTGCTGTTCGGCGACGAACGCGCCGAGGCCCCGATGGGTGACGACGACCCCCTTGGGCAGCCCCGTCGAGCCGGAGGTGTAGATCAGGTACGCGGCGTCGTCGAGGTGCGGCACCGCCCGGGTGAGCGGCGCCGGATCACCGGCACCGTGCGGTGACACCCAGGTGACCGTGTCCGGCAGCGTGTGGCCCGCCGACGCAACGCCGATCCGGACCCCCGAATCGCCGAGCATGTGCTCGATCCGGGCACGCGGGTAGTCCGGGTCGACGGGCAGGAACGCCGCTCCGGTCTTCGCGATCGCCCACAGCGCGACGACCGAGTCCACCGATCGCGCGACCGCCGCCGCCACCACCGAGCCGGGCGCCGCGCCCGCGTCGATCAGGGTGTGGGCGAGCATGTTCGAGCGACGATCCAGCTCGCCGTAGGTGACGGACTCGTCGTCCGAGATCAGTGCGACCGCGTGGGGGTCGCGGGCGGCATCGGCGAGCAGTTCCGGCAGTGTGCGGTACGGCGCCGGCTCGGGGGTGCGGAGCAGCATCGCGTGTTCGGCGGCCGACAGCAGGTCCAGATCACCCACGGCGGCAGACGGATCGGTCGTCGCTCCGTCCAGCACCCGCAGGTACCGGTCGAGCAGCACCTCGGCGGTGGCGTCGTCGAACAGGTCCCGCGCGTACGTCAGCGCCACGGTGGCGTGGTGATCGTGCTCGGTCACCGCGAATTCGAGATCGAACTTTGCGATCCCGGAATCGACCGGCAGCAGCTCGATTCCGAGCCCGGGCAGGGACACGGATGACGGACGCGGGACCTCGAGCGCGAGCACCGTCTGGAACAGCGGATGGTGCGAGGTGGCCCGCGACGGTGCGAGTGCCTCGGCGAGCCGCTCGAACGGCAGGTCGGCGTGCTCGTACGCGGCGAGATCGATACCGCGGACCTGTCCCAGCACCGCGGCGAACGAGTCCTCCGCGGCCACACGCGTGCGCAGGGGCAACGTATTGACGAACATACCGACGACATCGTCGAGGTTCGCCTCACCGCGACCGGCGACCGGCGTGCCGATCGTGACGTCGCCGTCGCCGCCCATACGGGCGAGCAGAACCGCCAGTGCGGCGTGCAGCACCATGAACAGCGACGCGTCCCGGGTGCGGGCCAGTTCGGTGAGTCGCGCATACAGCTCCGCGTCGACGGTCGCCGAGACCGTCCCGCCGCGGAATGTCGGCACGGCGGGCCGTCGTCGATCGGTGGGCAGGTCCGACACCTCGGGTGCGTCCGCCAGACCGTCGCGCCAGTAGGTGAGCTGGCGGCCTGCCACCGAATCCGGATCGGTGGCGTCGCCGAGCAGATCCTGTTGCCACAGAGCGTAATCGGCATACTGTACGGGCAGTGGTACCCAGGACGGGGCGGTGCGTTCCGCACGGGCGGCGTAGGCGGTGACGAGGTCGCGGGCCAGCGCCTGCATCGACCACCCGTCGATCGCGATGTGGTGCACGACCAGCACCAGCACGTGTGCGTCGGCGCCTTCGCGCAGCACCGTCAGCGCGACGGGGGGTTCGGAGGTGACATCGAACCCGCGGCCGATCACCTCACGCAGACGTTGTTCCAGGGGGCCGTCGAGCGAGCCGACGGCGAGGATGTGCCCGGCCTCCGCGACGGGCAGAACGTCCTGGTAGGGACCGTTCCCGGAATCCGGGTACCGGGTGCGCAGCGTCTCGTGCCGCTCGACGATGTCGGCGACCGCCGCCTCGAGCGCGTCCGTGTCCAGCGTGCCGGTCAGCCGCAGCGCGACCGCGACGTTGTAGGCGCCGGACGCGGGATCGAAGCGGTTGACGAACCACATCCGTGCCTGTGCCGGCGACAGCGGTACGCGCGGCGGTCTCGGGCGGGCCGACAACGACGGGCGCCGGGCCCCGCCGCGCTGCAGGTCGACGACGCGCGCCAGCCCCGCCACGGTCGGGTTGTCGAACAGGTCACGGACCTGGAGCCGGGTGCCGAAGGCCTCGTCGAGCCGGGCGAGCAGCCGGGTGGCGGTGAGCGAATTGCCGCCGAGATCGAAGAAGTTCGCGGTCGCTCCGACGCGGTCGCGGTCCAGTAGTCCCGCGATGGTTCCGGCCACGACCTGCTCGGTGCCGGTAGCCGGTTCGACGTGCTCGGCCGACGCGAATTCCGGTGCCGGCAGCGACTTCCGGTCGATCTTCCCGTTCGGGGTGACCGGAAGCGCGGCGAGCCCGACGGCGACGGTGGGCACCATGTGCCGGGGCAGGCGGGATCCGGCATACGTCAGGGCGGCGTCCGCGTCACCGACGAGGTACGCGACGAGGTGCTCCCCGGTCGCGGGATCGTGGTGCAGCACGACGACCGCCTGGGTCACCGACGGGTGTTCGAGGAACACCGCTTCGATCTCACCGAGCTCGATCCGCTGGCCACGCAGCTTGACCTGGAAGTCGGTGCGGCCGACGTACTCGAGTGCACCGTCGTCGCGCCACCGCACCAGATCACCTGTGCGGTAGAGCCGGCCGGTCCCGTGCGGATCGGCCACGAATCGACCGGCGGTCTGCGCGGGCGCCCGCTGGTAGCCGCGCGCGAGTTGCACTCCCCCGAGATACAACTCTCCTTCGATGCCCACGGGGACGGGACGCAGGCGCTCGTCGAGCACACGAACCGTCGTGTTCCACACGGGCGTGCCGATCGGAACCGGGGTTTCGCCGGGGACCGTCCGGTGGGCGGTGACGTCGACGGAGGCCTCGGTGGGGCCGTACAGGTTGTACAGCGGGGCGTCCAGGACCGCGGCGAAGCGGGCCACTGTCGCCGTCGTGAGCGCCTCACCGCTGGTGAAGACCTGTCGCACGCTCGCGCACCGCGCCGGATCCCCGTCGATGAGGAACACGTCCAGCATCGACGGAACGAAATGTACTGTGCTGACCCGGTGTTCGGCGATCACCCGGGACAGGTACCGCGGATCGCGGTGCCCGTCGGGGGTGGCGAGCACGAGGGTGGCGCCGGTGAGCAACGGCCAGAACAGTTCCCACACCGACACGTCGAAGGTCGCGGGGGTCTTCTGCAGGACCACGTCGTCCCCGTCCAGCGGATGGTGTCCCTGCATCCACAGCAGCCGGTTGACGATTCCGCGGTGCGAGATCGCCACACCCTTCGGTCGGCCCGTGGAACCGGACGTGAACAGCACGTACGCCAGGTCGTCGGGTCGCAACGGAGCACGACGATCCGTGTCGCGAACCTCGGCGCCGGAATATTCGTCGGCTGGGGGCAGCGCGTCGAGCACCCGCACGGGGCGGGCCGTGTCGAGGATGTGCGCGGTGCGACCGTCCGGCTGATCGGGATCGATCGGCACGTACGCGGCACCCGCGGTGACGACGGCGTGGATCGCGACGAGTTGCGGCAGCGACCGCGGCATCGCGACGGCCACCAGGTCGCCGGGGCCGATCCCGTCGGCGATCAGCGACCGCGCCACCCGGTTCACCTGCTCCGCGAACCGTCCGTAGGTCAGGGTTTCGCCACCGTCGACGACGACCGCCGTGGCGTCTGCGGTCTTCACGTTCTGCTCCGCGAGGAGGCCGGCGAGCGTGACCTCCGGCAGCGGCACGGCCGCGCCGCGCTCGAACGCCGCGATCCGGTCGCGTTCCCCGTCGACGAACACGTCGATGTCGCGCAGGTGCATGTCCGGATGGGTCACGAACGTCTCGAGCAGCCCGACCAGGCGTGCCGCGATCCGCTCGACCGCGGACCGGGCGAACAGGTCGGTGCGGTAGCGCACACTCAGCCGCAGCCGCGGTTCGAGGAGGGCCATCACGGTGAGCGGGTAGTGCGTCGCGTCGCGGGCGTCGATTCCGGTCACCCGCATGCCGGCGAGGTCGGTCGTCTCGTCGAATCCGGCGCGGTCGACCGGGTACGACTCGAACACGGTCAGTGTGTCGAACAAGGTGCCGGCACCGGTCCGGTCCTGGATCTCGCCGAGCGCGACGTGGTGGTGGTCGAGCAACCGCACCTGCTGGTCTTGGACGCGCCGCAGCAACTCCGCGACCGTGTCGGTGGGCTCCCACCGCACCCGTACCGGCAGTGTGTTGATGAACAGGCCCAGCATGTTCTCGACGCCGGGCAGATCGGCGGGGCGACCCGACACGGTCGCGCCGAACACCACGTCGCGGCGGGCGAGCAGCCGCGACAGCAGCAGTGCCCACGCCGTCTGGACGAGGGTGTTGACGGTGACGTCGGCGTCACGGCGCTCGGCGAGCGCGTCGAGCAGCGTGGCCGGCAGCGCGACCTCCACCGGATCCGGGTTCTCGGACAGGACGGCGGCGGCGTGCGGCGCGATCAGGGTGGGTTCGGTGATCCCGGCCAGCACCTCGTCCCACGCCGCGAGCGAGCGGTCCCGGTCCTGCTCGCGCCACCACCGCAGGTAGTCCCGGTACCGCGCGGGTTCGGGCAGGGCGTCGCGAGAAACATAGTGCGTCAGCACTTCCCGAACGAGAAGCGGCATCGACCAGCCGTCGAGGACGAGGTGGTGGTTGGTCAGCACGAGCACCGCACGATCGGGCGCGGTCCGGGCCAGGACGGCGCGCAGCAGCGGCGGACGCGCCGGGTCGAACGGAAGGACGCGTTCGGCATCCAGCAGCGCAGTGAGCCCGGCCGCGTCCACGTCCACCTCGCGCCACGGCAGGTCCGCGTGGTCGAGCACGAGCTGTACCGGTGTTCCGGCGTCGTCGTGGACGAAGGCGGTACGCAGCCCCGGATGGCGGGCCACCACTGCGTGGACCGCGGCACGCAACCGCGCCGAGTCGACGGCACCGGAGAGGTTCAGGGTCAGTTGCGCGACATAGACGTCGAGCGAGCCGGCGGCCAGCCGCGAGTGGAACAGTAATCCGGTCTGCAGCGGCGGCAGGGGCCAGATGTCGCGCGCATCGGGGTATTCGGCTTCCCATCGTTCGATCTGCCGCTGGTCGACGCGGACGAGCGGTACGTCGGACGGTGTGAGGCCACCGGCGTCGGGTCGTCCGACGTGCACGGCCAGTGCGTCGAGCGCACGGGTCCACCGCTCGGCCAGATCGGTGACGAGCCCGGCCGGCACGGCCCGGGGCGGGTACGCGAACGTCGCGGTCAGGTGAGGGCCGTCCGGTCCGTCGACCACCATCGCGTTGATGTCGACGGCCGCGGCGACGGCGAGCGCCGACCCGCGCCCGGCGTCGAGGTCGACGGCATCGGGCACCCAGCCGATCTCGCGGACCTCCGCGGCGACGTGGCCGGAGGTCAGCCGGCCGAGGTAGTTGAACGAGATCTGCGGGGCGGCGGGCGCCGCCAGGACCGGGCCGGCCTCGGCGTCCAGGTACCTCAGAATCCCGTAGCCGACACCGTGATTCGGAACTTCGGCGAGGTGCTCCTTGACCGCTTTGACGGCGGCACCCGCGCTCGCACCGCCGGCCAGTGCGTCGTCGACGTCGATGTCGGCCGGCAGTGCCGGGCGTACCGGGTGGATGCCGGTGAACCATCCGACGGTGCGTGCGACGTCGGCGCCGGCGAGGTCGCGTCCGTGTCCCTCGAGCATGATCGGGACCGAGCGGCCGTAGGGGGCGACCGCCAGCGCGAGGGCGGTGATCAGGCCGTCGGCGGTGCCCGCGCGGAACAGGGCGGGCAGGCGCGTGAGGATCGCTTCCGTGGTGGCCGGACCGAGATCGACTCGGACGCGCTCGACGGTGGCGAGGGTGTCGATCGCGGGATCGAGCGGCACCACCCCCGGCAGCGACTGCCCGTCCGCGAGGACGCGCCGCCAGAAGTCCGTCTCGCCGGCGTAGGTGCGGTCGCGCGCCGCGTCGTGCAGGGCATGTGCCCAGCGGCGGTAGGACGTACCGACGTCGGCGAGGCCGGTTTCGGCGACGCCGCTGCCCGCGGTCGCGACCTGCATCCACGCCTGGGCCAGATCGGGCAGCAGCACGCGCCAGGACACGCCGTCGACGACCAGGTGGTGCGCGAGGATCAGCAGTCGTCCGTGGCCGGCGCCGGGATCGAACCAGACGCACTGCACCATGACACCGGTTGACGGGTCCAGCCGCTGCGCGGCCTCGCCGCAGGCGACCTCGGCTGCCGCCCGGATCACGTCGGGATCGTCGATGTCGCTGCGGGGAACGGCCTTTCGGGCGATCTCCACGGTACCGCGGGGAGCCTCGGCGAAGACCTCCCAGGTCACGCCGTCGAACGTCGAGCGCAGGACGTCGTGGCGGGCGACCACCGCGTCGAGCGCGGCAGCGAGGTGTTCGACGGTCAGTCCGGCCGGGGTGGTCACCAGCACGGCCTGCGCGAACCCGGAATAGTCTCCGCGGCGCATCATCTCGTGTGCGATCGGGGGAAGCGGAACCGTGCCGACGCCGCCACCGTCGAGTTCGGCGAGGACGGTCTCCCGGGGCACCGCGGTGGCGATCCGGGCGAGCGTCGCGATCGTCTTGTGCTCGAAGATCTGCCTCGCTGTCAGGTGCAGGCCCGCCTCCTTCGCGCGGGCCGCGAACTGCATCGCGATGATGCTGTCGGCACCGAGCGCGAAGAGCGAGTCGTCCGCGCCGATGCGGTCGACGTCGAGCAACCCCGACGCGATCTCGACGAGGAGCTGCTCCGAACTGCTCACGGGGGCACGGAATTCCGCTGTCGCGAACCGCGGTGCCGGAAGCGCGGCGCGATCGAGCTTCCCGGCGGGCGTGACCGGCACACGGTCGAGTTCGACGACGGCGCCCGGCACCATGTGCGACGGGAGCATCCCCGCGACACCGGCGAGCAGCGTTTCGGCGTCGAACGCACTGCCCGCCTTCATCAGCACGTAGGAGACGGGGACGACCGAATGCCCCGTGTCGTGCACGATCGTCGCCGCATAGTCGACGCCGTCCAGTTCGCTCAGGGCGGCGTCGATCTCACCGAGTTCGATGCGGAACCCGCGGATCTTGACCTGGAAGTCGGACCTGCCGACGAAATCCAGCTGATGATCGTCCGTCCAGCGCACCTCGTCGCCGGTGCGGTACAGCCTGGTTCCGGGCTCGAACGGGTTGGCGACGAACCGGCTCGCGGTCTGGCCGGGACGGCGCCAGTAGCCGCGTGCGAGACCCGGCCCGCCGAGGTAGAGCTCCCCGACGAACCCGACGGGCACCGGGTTCAGCCGCCGATCCAGCACCACCGCGGTCACCCCGTCGAGAGGCCGGCCGATCGTGATCGGGTCGCCCGGGACGAGCGGGTCCCCGGCGGTGACCACGATGGTGGTCTCCGTGGGGCCGTAGCTGTTGACGAAACGTGCCGTGCTGCCGAATTTCTCGACGAGGTCCGGGGTGCACACGTCGCCGCCGACGACGACCGCCTCGAGGTCGCCGAGCCCGGCCGGATCGACCGTGGTGAGCACCGTCGGCGCCGAGACGATGTGTGTGATCCGGTGCCGGCGGAGCAGCCGGACGAGGTCGTCGCCGCCGAGGGTGTCGGGAGGTGCGACCACCATTGCCGCGCCCGCGCTGAACGCCTGCAGCATCTCGAAGATCGACGCGTCGAAACTCGCCGACGAGAAACGCAGCATCCGCGACTGCGCCGTGAGACCGAGTTCGGGCCGTGCCGCGGCGCCGAACGTGGCCAGGCCGGAATGGGTGACCACCACGCCCTTCGGCGTGCCGGTCGAGCCGGAGGTGTAGATCATGTAGGCCGGATTCTCCGGTCGCGGCACGACGGCCGCAGCACGCGACGACACGGCATCCGCGCCGATCACGTTTTCGTCCACGGCAATCCAGCGGATGCCGGCAGGCAGCGACCCGACGCGGCCCGGCACGGTCAGGCCGAGGCGGGCACCGCAGTCGCGCACCATGTATTCGATGCGTCGAGGTGGCAACGCCGGGTCGATCGGCACGAATGCGGCCCCGGTCTTCGCGATCGCCCACAGCGCGATCAATGCCTCCGCGCTGCGCTCCATGCCGACC
This sequence comes from Rhodococcus phenolicus, assembly GCF_001646785.1. Classification (GTDB taxonomy): domain Bacteria; phylum Actinomycetota; class Actinomycetes; order Mycobacteriales; family Mycobacteriaceae; genus Rhodococcus; species Rhodococcus phenolicus. The sequence goes on along the minus strand of NZ_LRRH01000002.1, from coordinate 33,691 downwards.
GCGACGAATTCCTCCGGTGCCGCGCCTTCGCCGCGCAGCACCTCCGCGAGCCGGTCGGAACGTGCGTCCAGCTCGCGGTACGACAGGACGCGGGTCCCGTCGATGATCGCCGGTCCGTCCGGGTTGCACGCGACACCGTCCGCGAGCAGGTCCCGCAGAAGCCGCACGGGAAGCGCCCGCGGGCCGCGGCAGGGCACGAGCGCGTCACGTTCGTCGTCGTGCAGCACATCGAGATCGCCGAGGGCTCCGGGGGCGGAGACGAACCCGGCGAGGAACTCGACGAACCGGGCTCGGTGTGATCGGAGTTCGGCGCGCGTGTAGAGGTTGGGGTTGGCCTCGAAATCGATGGCGGCCGGATCGTCGGGGCCGCTGGGGTAGATGTTGAGCGAGAGGTCCTCGGCCGGGCCCGTACTGAGCACGTGCAGCTGTCCCGTCGCGGCGCCGAGCCGCACCCGGCCGTGGAACATCATGATGTTCACGGCCGGACCGAAGAATCCACGGGCGGCGCCGCCGTATCCGGAGTCGCGGCGCATGTCCTCGGCCCGGTACCGCTGGTGGCGCAACGCGCCGGTGAGTTCGAGCTGAACCCGTCGCATGAGATCGCCGGCTGTGTCGTCGGGATCCACCGTGACGCGGATCGGGACGACATTCGACACCATTCCGCCCGATCGGCGCAGTTTCGCCGTGGTTCGTGCGGACACGGGCAGGCTCAGGACGACGTCGCGCTCGCCGGTGACCCGTGACAGGAATGCGGCGAACGCCGAAACCACGACGGTCGCGAACGTGGTGCCGGGCGAGGCGGCGAGGAGCCGGTCGACGGCGCCGGATATGTGATCGGGCAACGGCTCGCTCCACCGGACCGGGTGTGGTCCGACCGGGGCAGCACGCCCTGCGAGACCGATCGGGTGCGGCAGATTGGCAGTCCGTTCGGACCAGTAGGCGCGGTCGGACTCGAAGCGGGTGGACGAACGGTAGCGAGCCTCGTCCTCGATGATCTCGGGGAGCGCGTTGACGGCGAATGTCGCGGGGGCGCGATGCTCGACCGCCGCCGTGTACCGCTCGGCCGCACGGTTCGCGAAGGTCATCGCCCCGTAGCCGTCGAGGGCGATGTGGTGGATCCGGGTGTAGACCAGGTGGCGTTCGTCCGCGACGCGCAGCACCGCGCACACGATGAGCCGATCGCGGAGCATGTCGAGCGGTGCTCCCCATTCCGCCCGCATCCACGCGATCGCCGCGGCTTCGGGGTCGGCCTCGCCGCGCAGGTCGACGATCGTCATCCGGTCCTCGAGCGTGTCGTCGACGACCTGGTAGGGGGTGCCGCCGTCCTCGTAGAGACGGAGCATTCCGGTGCCCAGTTCCCGCGCGGCGTCCGCGGCCGCGTCGGCGAACACGTCGGCGTCGAAACGGCCGCGAACGTCGAGGTATTGCGCGATGGTCAGGGGCACATCGCCGAGAAGATGCTGGGCGAACCAGATGCCGCGCTGAGCGGCAGACAGTGGGAAACCCTCAGTGAGGGCGTGTGTTCCGGTCGTCGCATCGGGTCGCAACCTCGGTGACACGCTCCTCCTTCCGTGCGTCCCGCACCAGCGACAGGCGCATAGTTACTAAAGAAAACAATTGAATTTGCGCCTTTCTACAGCCTAGTTGTGCGCATGATCCCGCGCACAATGAGCGAGTGCCCCGCATTCGGAGAAATCCGCCCGTCGCCAGGCATACACGTCATCAGCCAAATTCCTTGTCGAGCAGTCGAAATGGGGAAGTTCACCACGGTATCGACGAGATGTCCACACCCACCGGCGGCGCCCGCACGCGTCGCCCTTCCGGTGTCGCCCTCAGCCCTCCCCGGCCGACGACACGCAGATCAGCGTAACCTGCCACGACCACCGCGGGGCGAAGAGGCGCACTTCACGAACGCCCCGGGTGGCCGCTGGGAGACATCACACCCGAAAGGTGCTGCGCTATCGATCGGAACCCATCGCCGCAGCCAGTTGCGGCCACGACGCGTACAACTCGTCCTGCCAGTACCCCCACGAGTGTGTCCCGTCCGCGCGGAACCGGAACGTGGCGGGGATCTGCAGTTCCCGGAGACGGTCGGCCAGCCGGTGCGTACACACGTTGGTGGCTGCTTCGATGAGACCTCCCCACACGATTTGTTCGACCAACATCGGCGCCTGCGGGGACCGCGGCAGCGCCGGATTCTCGTACGGACCGGGCAAACCACTGCCGTTCGAGACGTACAGCGACAGCCCCCGCAGCTTCTCTGCGTTGAGGTACGGGTCGTGTGCCTCCCATCCCGGGCCGTCGTACGGGCCCCACATGTTCGTCGCGTCCTTGGCGCCGGCCACTTCGACGACGGAGCGCACGTACGCCTGACCGAGCGGGTCGCTCGTCTGCGCGCACCCGCTGTACGACGCGACCGCGCGGTACAACCCCGGTGCCTGGATCGCCAGATCGAGCACGGAGGTGGCCGCCATGGACAGACCGGCGAGCGCGTTGACTCCCGACGCTCCCAGCGCCCGGTCCAGGACGGGAGGCAACTCCTTCGTGAGGAACGTGCCCCATTTGTTCCGCCCGGACGCCGGGTCCTCGTGCAACCAGTCGGTGTAGTAGCTGATCATCCCCTCGGCGGGGATGACGACGTTGACGTTCTTGTCCGCGGTGAAGGCGAGAATGTCCGTCTGGTTGAGCCAGTTCATCGAATCCTCGCCGCCCCCGGCCCCGTTGAACAGGTACAGCGTCGGCCGCGGCACCGTCGGATCGGCGGGACGGATCACGTTGAGGGTGATGGTGCGGCCCATCGCCGGGGAGTACACGAACACGTCCCAGCGCCGGTCCCCCACGACGTCGATCCGCTCCACGACCGCCGGCCCGCCGTCCGGTTCGGGGGCCCGTCCCGGCACCGCCCAGGCGAGGGCCTGAGACGCCGCCGCGAGCACGGCTCCGCCGATCACGGCGCCGGCGAGCCGCACCCAGGACGGCAACGCGCCGCCGACACCACCGTTCCGCAGAGCTCCCACATCCAACCCCCGCCGTCCACCCCGAGACGGACGCTGCGCATCCGTGTGACCAGGATTACGTCACAGCGGGGTAACGCGCAAGAATTTCGGCCTCTTTTCGTGGGTCGATGTTGATGCGCGACAGGTCGTGGTCGTAGTGCTCGAGCACTCGTCGATCCATGACGCGGCGCCACAGCGGCGGGACGAGCGAGATGACGACCAGCACCGCGTAGCCGGCAGGCAGCTGCGGGGCTTCCGGCATGCTGCGCAGGGTCTGGTAGCGGCGCATCGGATTGGCGTGGTGGTCGCTGTGCCGCTGCAGGTTGTAGAGGAACAGATTGCTGCACACGTGGTCGCTGTTCCAACTGTGGGGCGCGGCCACCCGCACGTAGCGGCCGTCGGGCCGCTTCTCCCGCAGCAGACCGTAGTGTTCGAGGTAGTTCACGGCTTCGAGGAACATCACGGCCATCACGGCCTGTGCGACGAGCCACGGCGCGATCTGCCAGCCGAACGCCGCGAGGAGGGCACCGAACAGCGCCACGCTCAGCGCCCAGGCGTTGAGGATGTTGTTGCGAAGCGGATTCCACGGCGATCGGCCGCGGCGGCGCAGCCGCGCGCTCTCGTACTCCCAGGCCGACCGCAGGCTCCCGAACACCGTCCGCGGCAGGAAACGCCAGTAACCCTCCCCGAATCGAGCGGTCGCCGGGTCCTCGGGCGTCGCCACGCGCAGGTGGTGCCCGTGATTGTGCTCGACGTAGAAGTGCCCGTAGAAGGACTGGGCGAGCGCAATCTTGGCGAGTCGGCGTTCGAGTTTGGTCCGCTTGTGACCGAGTTCGTGGGCCGCGTTGATGCCGACGCCGCCGACGACGCCGAGCGTGGCGGCCATCGCGAACTTCTCGAACGGTCCCATCGGGCTGTTCACCCAGGTCCAGCAGCCGAAGACCAGACCCGCGTACTGCAGCGGCAGATACAGATAGGTGCACCGGCGGTAGTACTTGTCGTTTTCGAGGGACTTCACGATCTCGTCGGGAGGATTTCGCCGGTCCTGGTCGACGAACCGATCCACGAGCGGAGCGATCACGGCGATGACGATGGCCCCGGCGGCCCAGAACACTCCGAGGCGGAGGTAGTGCACGAGGATCCACGCGACGAACGGGCTCAGCGGCACCGCCAGCCCGTAGAGCCAGAGATGCCGTTTGGGATCCTTCCACCGCGACCCGACCCCGTCGTACGCAGCCAACGCCGACCCCCCGGACACAACCAATTCCACCACTTACTTCCAGCCGTACTGCCACGCGACCTGCACGACAGCAGGCCCCTCCCGGTTGCAACGCCGACTGCCTTCGCCCCCGAACACAGCCCCATCGGTCTCGAAGAGTAATGCACGGGGGTGGACGCTTCTGTGGCCAGTGACGGAACCCACAGACAACACAACGGTGATGCCGGGCAACAAAGTTGCGGCACCACCGTTGTGACGGGGAAACGCGAGATCAGATCGCGCGGACGCCCTGCGCCTGCGGGCCCTTCTGGCCCTGACCGATCTCGAACTCGACGCGGGCACCCTCATCGAGGGTCTTGAACCCGCTGCCCTGGATCTCGGAGTAGTGGACGAACACGTCCGGTCCCCCACCGTCCTGTTCGATGAATCCGAACCCCTTCTCCGCGTTGAACCACTTCACAGTTCCCTGCGCCATTTCCGCCGACTCCCTACATCAACATCCGCACGTCACCCCGACGCCGCGGTCACAAGTCGCCATCATCGCACTGTTTCCGCGGATCGTCGCGGCAGACGCGGCGAGGTTTCGGAAAATCCGGTTGAAATGCGGTTGCGCGACGGTGGCACCATGGACGCCGTGACTATCGGAGAGCAAGGCCACCTTCACCACCGCATCACCCGCCCGCTCGAGCAGTCGTCGAAGCTGCAGAACGTGCTGTACGAGATCCGCGGGCCGGTGCACGCCCATGCCGCGCGGCTGGAGGCGGAAGGTCACCGCATCCTGAAGCTGAACATCGGCAACCCCGCCCCGTTCGGCTTCGAGGCACCCGAGACGATCGTGCAGGACATGATCGCCGCGCTTCCTCACGCGCAGGGTTACTCCGAATCGAAGGGCATCGCGTCGGCCCGCCGTGCGATCGTCACCCGTTACGAACTCGTGCCGGGATTCCCCAAGCTCGACATCAACGACATCTACCTGGGCAACGGTGTCTCCGAACTCATCACGATGACGATGCAGGCTCTGCTCGACGACGGCGACGAGGTCCTGATCCCCGCACCGGACTATCCGCTGTGGACCGCGATGACGTCCCTCGCCGGGGGCACTCCGGTGCACTACCTCTGCGACGAGTCCAACGACTGGAATCCGGACATCGCCGACATCGAGTCGAAGATCACCGACCGCACGAAGGCTCTGCTCGTCATCAACCCGAACAATCCGACGGGCGCGGTGTACTCCCTGGAGGTGCTGAGCCAGCTCGTCGAGCTGGCCCGCAAGCACCAGCTGCTGCTGCTCTCCGACGAGATCTACGACAAGATCCTCTACGACGACGCGAAGCACATCTCGCTCGCGACGCTGGCACCCGATCTGCTGTGCCTGACCTACAACGGCCTGTCGAAGGCGTACCGGGTCGCCGGCTACCGCTCGGGCTGGATGACCATCACGGGTCCGAAGGAGCATGCTGCCGGCTTCCTCGAGGGGGTCGACCTGCTCGCGTCGACGCGTCTGTGCCCGAACGTCCCGGCTCAGCACGCGATCCAGGTCGCGCTCGGCGGCTACCAGAGCATCGAGGATCTGATCCTGCCCGGCGGCAGGTTGCTCGAGCAGCGCGACGTCGCGTGGGAGCGGCTCAACGCGATCCCCGGTGTGAGCTGTGTGAAACCGCGCGGCGCGCTGTACGCCTTCCCGCGCCTGGATCCGAACGTGTACGAGATCCACGACGACGAGAAGCTGGTGCAGGACCTGCTGTTGCAGGAGAAGATCCTCATGGTCCAGGGCACGGGCTTCAACTGGCCCGACCACGACCACCTGCGGATCGTCACGCTGCCGTGGGCCCGCGATCTCGCCGTGGCGATCGAACGATTCGGCAATTTCCTCTCGAGCTACAAGCAGTAGCGTTCGTGCCCGTCAGCGGCTCGAACTCCTCCCGGCGGCAGGCTTCGGCTCCGGATCTCCGGACTCCGGGGCCTGCCGTGACACGCCCGAGAGTCGCGACACGCCCATAGATACGGAATTTATATCTGCATGCCAAAGGCCGTATTTTCCCAGGTAGAAGGTCCCTAAAAGGTCCCGAATCAGACAATTTTACCAATCCGTGAGCGGCAACACACCGCGGAACACTTCCCCGAATGCGGACACAACAAGTAGGTTTGTCCATGGCACGGCTCGATCGTGCCGGGCTCCCTGACCGACGCCATCCCCCCTGTGCGAGGTCAGGTGAAGGTGGCGGGGACACCCCCCCTGCTCCCCGCCACCACCAGCCCAACTCTCACCTCGGCCCTTCTGCACTCATCGCCGCCTCAGCGGTGTGCAGGCCGTGATCCGTCATCGGGCTGTGGATCTCGACGGGAAACCCACTCGCGGTCACGATTGAACCACAGAATTTCCGGGTAATCCACACGATCGGGGTGCGCCGGGCCGCATTTTTCGTGCGGGAGGCACCACCCCGCCCTCCCCGCTTGTTCCCCGCGCACATACGCGACCGGTGTGAACGCGCCCCGATCCGGGCACGTGGCCGCAGGTGGCTAGCCTGTTGCGGTGAGTCACGGACACGGACACGGGCACGGGCACGGCCACGACGGCCCGGTTCCGCTGGGCCCCACCGCGGCCCGGGTGGTCGTCGGATTGCTGACGGCCATCGGCATCGCCGTCCTGCTGGGCACGGTCGCACTGTGGCCCAGCAGCAGATCCATCGACATCCCCGCGCCGTTCCAGACATCCGGCGGCGGTGCCGTCGTCACAGAGGCCGGCACCGTTGTCGCCCAGGACGTCGGACCGTGCGGAAGCACCTCGTCGGGCCGCGTGTTCACCGGCGAGCCGGTGCCGCCGACGCTGAACGCCTACGAATGTTCCCGCAACGTGATCTCCATCGATTCCGGTCCCAACGAGGGCACGCGCACCCTGCTCGAGATCGCACCGGGTCCCGGGCAACCGGATCTGCGCGCCGGCGAGAGGATCCGGCTGGTCAGGCAGACGGATCTGTCCGGTGCGACCCAGTACTCCTTCTACGACTACGCGCGCGGCCTGCCCATCGCCCTGATCATCGTGGCGTTCGCCGCAGTGATCATCGCGGTCGCGCGATGGCGCGGGCTGCGGGCACTGATCGGCCTGTTCGTCGCGTTCGCCGTCCTCGTCGGCTTCATGCTGCCGGCGCTGCTCGACGGGAAACCGGCCGTGCCGGTCGCACTGGTCGGCGGCTCACTCATCCTGTACGCCGTGTTGTATCTCGCGCACGGCGTGAACCTCCGTACCAGCTCGGCACTGCTGGGGACCCTCGCGTCGATGGGCCTGGCGGCACTGCTGTCCTATCTGGCGATCCGGTTGACCCACCTGACGGGACTGTCGGAGGAGCAGAACACCGACGTGCAGTTGTACCTCGAGCACGTGAGCATCACGGGCCTGCTGCTCGCCGGATTCATCATCGGATCGCTCGGTGTCCTCAACGACGTCACGATCACCCAGGCGTCGTCGGCGTTCGAACTCGCGGCCCTCGACCCGTCCGCGAGCCGGCGCGAGGTGTACACCTCCGCGATGCGGGTCGGCCGCGATCACATCGCCAGCACCGTGTACACACTCGTGCTGGCCTACGCGGGCGGTGCGCTGCCGCTCCTGCTGTTCTTCAGCATCGCCGGACGATCGATCTCGGACGTCGTCACGGGCGACGCCGTGGCGATCGAAGTCGTGCGTGCCTGCGTGGGCGGCATCGCACTGGCCCTGTCGGTGCCGCTGACCACCGCCATCGCGGCGCTGCTCGCGCGGCCGGTCGGATCGGGTGCGCGAAGCGCCGCCGGCACCGATCAACCCCGCGGGCGTCACGCCCGCTGATCAGCGACCGGCGATCACGGCCCGGGCAACTCCAGCCGGGGCAGCTCGAACCGCGGCAACTCCACCGTCGGAAGCACGGGGACCGGGATGTTCAGGCCCGGGATCATCGCCGGGGGCGGAGGCGGCTCGGGAGCAGGCGGCACCTGCCGCTGCGTCGTCGTCACCGGGTCCGGTTCGACCGTGGTGGTCGTGGTGACCGGTGCGGGTGCGACCGCGGGCTTCGGCTGCGGCTTCGACGACGGCGGTGTCGTCACCACGGTTTCCGCGGGGGCGGACTCGTCGGACGGTGTCGACCCGAAGACCGTGTTGCCCGCGCCGAGCGCGACACCGATCAGTGCGACGACCATCAGGGCCGTTCCCGCCAGACCCGCGCCGCTGATCTGCTTGCCGCTGACCCGCGGTCCGCGGGCGGTGATCATCCCCAGCCAGGACCGCGACCCGTCGGAGTCATCGGCGTCCCCCGGCCGGTCCTTCGAACGGGCGATCCGGTCGGTGCGCTGGTCCGTCGAGGCGAATCCCCCGACCCCGGCCGGCGCCTGGGCCGGCCGCGCGATGCGCTCGGTCGCCGACGGCGGAACGATCCGGGCGGTGACGGCCGGGAACCGGTCCTTCGGCTGACCGGCCAGGAGTGCGCCGCCCTTCGCGAGGACCAGTTCCGGCTCGTGCGGCACCACCAGCGGCAGCTTCAGCCAGGACCGCAGGACCTCCTGCACGAGCGGAATGTGCGCGCCACCGCCGAGCAGCACGATCGCCTCCGGGTCCCGGCCGGCACGTTCGACGATGTCACGGACGAACCGCGCCGACGATTCGACGCACTGCGCGATCAACGGGTCGAACGTGTCCCTGGACATGAGAATGAGCCCGGCAGCTCCCGGTACCGCGACCGCGTCACTGGCGGAGAGCTGCTCCTTCGCCTCGCGGCACTGTGCATCGAACTCGGTGGAGGTCGCCGGGTCGTCGGGCAGCCACACACCGTTGGTGCCGAGCTGGTGCGCGCGGATCGCGGCGTCGAACACCCGCCCGCCGACGGTGTCGGTGCGTCCGGCCAGCACCTGCCCGGACGGCAGGTCGACGACCGTCACCGTGAGTCCGGAATCGCCCAGGTCGTAGAACACCGCGGTGTCGGTGCACAGCTCACCGGTGGCACGCAGATAGGCGAGCGCCGCCTCGGACTCGGAAACCAGGCCGAACCTGTCGAGACCCTGTTCTGCCATCGCCGCGCGGATCCGGTCGGCCTGCGTCGTGTCGCGGTACACCACGCCGACGGTGTCGATCGGCTCGCCGGCCACGCCGGTCTGGAACAGCACTCCCAACGTCTGGGCGGCGAGACGAGCGGGGTCGTCGCGGCCCGTGTCCACCACCTGGAACTGATATCCCGCCGACGGCGCGGTCCGGTCGATCGGACGCACGATCCGGACGGCGCTCTCCCCCACGGTCACCCCGAGTACCGAACTCATCAGCCGCCTTCTACAGTTTCCGGCGCCGCTGCAGTGCTCACCCCCGGCGCTTCGAGACGGACCCGATGTTACCCAACGGTCCCATCGGGCAACCAGGTGATTCCGGACGGTCGTTCTGCACGGGTCGGCGTCCGGGGCCGCGGCGCATAGGATCGGTTGATGCGCGTCCTCTTCGTGTGCACGGGAAACATCTGCCGGTCACCCACGGCCGAACTACTGACGGCGGCGTACGCGGCGGAGTCCGGTCGAGCGGATCTCACGGCCCACAGTGCCGGAACGCGGGCACTGGTCGGTCACGGGATGGAGCCGACGGCCGCGGAGGTGCTGCAGCAGCTCGGTGGCGACCCGGTGGGGTTCGCCGCCCGCCGGCTGACGCCGAACATCGCGGAGGACGCCGATCTCGTCCTCACCATGTCCCGCCGGCACCGGTCCGCGGTGATCACCGCGGCGCCGCGAATGATGCGGGTGACGTTCACACTTCGAGAGGCCGCTCGGGTCCAGCAGGCCAGTGGCGCCTCGACCGTCGCAGAACTGACGGCGGCCCGGGTGCAGAACACTGCACCCGGGCCGGACGACATCACCGATCCGATGGGACGGGACGAAGAGACCTTCGCGACGGTCGGAACCGAGATCGCGGACCTTCTGTTTCCGCTCCTGTCACGACTCCACGTCTGAGTTCTCGCTCGGCGGCCGCAGCCGTGCCTGCACGCGCGGCCGCTCACCCGGGCGAGGAGTCACCACCTCCGGATAACTCGGCGCGACCGAGTACGCCGGGACCGGGCGGCTGTGGGCACCGTTGTGCGCCGGAACCGGTGCGGGTTCCGGAGGCGCGACGTTCACGGCGGCCGGCACGGACTTCGTCGCGGCATCGTCGGACTCGTAGTAGTACCGGTACTCGTAGGCACCGGGTCCCTTCGACGGCGCCATGGTGATGATGGTGCCGAGCACCCGCACGCCCGCGTTGTCGAGATTGCCGACGGCACGGACCATCTGATCGCGTGTGGTCTTGCCGTGCCGGGCGATGACGAGCGCGCCGTCGGCGGCGGCGCTGAGCACGACCGCGTCGGTCACCGGCAGCAGCGGCGACGCGTCGATGATCACGTAGTCGAATCGCGCACGGAGATCCTCGACGACATGCTTGGCGGTGGCGGAGCCGAGAAGCTCGCTCGGATTGGGCGGCAGTGCCCCGGCCGCGAGCACGGTCAGATTCTCGAAGCGGGTCGGCTGCAGCACGTCGTCGAGCCCGGCCCGGCCGGCCAGCACCGTGCTGAACCCGGCGTCGCCGATCACACCGAGGTACTTCGAGACCCGCGGCCGACGCAGGTCGCCCTCGACCAGCACCACCGAGTGTCCGGCCTCGGCCAGCACGAGGGCGGTGTTGATGGCCGTGGTGGTCTTGCCTTCGGACGGCAACGCGCTGGTGAGAACCAGGACCCGCGGCGGGTTGTCCACGTCGAGGAACTGCAGATTGGTCCGCATCTCACGATATGCCTCGGCACTGCCGGAGTTCGCGTCGCGGAACACGATCGCCGCTGTCTCCTGGCGTGCCTTGTCGAGCGGGATCGTTCCGACCAGGCCGGCACCCGCGATGTCCTCGGCGGTCTTGCGGTCCTTGACCGTGTTGTCGAGACGGTCACGCAGGACCGCCGCGCCGATCCCGAGCAGCAGGCCGACCAGAAGACCCAACGCCGCATTGCGTTTCGTGTTCGGCGACACCGCCGTCGACGGCGTGGTGGCGTGCTGCTCGACCACGACGCGCGCGGCGGGGGACCCTCCGTTCTCGGGGGTCTCCAGTTCGCGTGCCATGGCCACGAACTCGTCGGACAGCACGTTCGCCAGATCGCGGGCGCGTTCCGGCGACGTGTCCGTGACCGTGGCATCGATGAGCACCGTGTCCGGCGCCGACGACGCCTTCACCTTCCCCGCGAGCTCGGCCGGGGTCACATCGGTGATCCCGAGGCTGTCGAGGGTGCGCTGCGCGAGTGTGGTGCCCGTGAGCAATTTGGTATAGGAGGCCACGCGCTCCTGCGAGAAGCGATTGCCCTGGTAGATCTCGCTGACCGATGCGCCGGACGATGTCGACACGAACAGCCTCGTCGATGCCTGGTACTGCGGGGTGGCCAGCAGCGAAGCGCCGAGCGCTCCGAGCAGCACCACCGCGGACGTCACAGCCACGATCTTCCATCGTGTCTGCAGAATTCGCAGATAGTCGTGTACTTCCATCAGGGCGTCTCCCTCGTTCCGATGACACTGCTGCTACGCCCGGTGGGCGCGAATTGGTGGTAGTTGCTGCGAAATTCCCCGTGCTGCACCAGCACGGGTCCGATCCGGCGGAGTGCTTCCGGCACCGTCAGATCCGAATGTGCGAACGGCAGTGGATGATCGACCACATCGCCGGTCGTGTACCGGCTCCACGCGGCGACGAGTGCGGCGGAATCCCGCCGTTCGGACTCGGCCACGAAGAGATGGACCGCGCCGTCGTGGACGCGGGGTGTGTGATGGCGCAACCCGGTTTCGACGGTCACCGCGGCGGTGTCGGCGCGTCTGCGGACACGGGCGACGAGATCGTCCGGGAGGCCGCCGGTGTCGATCTCGACCTCGCCGTACGCGGGTTCGGTCACGTCCGGCATCGTTTCCGGCGTGAACGTGTCGAGCAGCGCGAGCAACGCGACACGCTGTCCGGCTTCACGCAGCTGGACCGCCATCTCGTGCGCGATCGTGCCACCGGCGGACCATCCGAGCAGGTGGTACGGGCCGTCCGGCTGGACGGCCCGGATCCGGTCGACGTACCGCGCGGCGAGTTCGGGGATCGAGCCGGGAATCGGGTCGAGCCCGACCGCCTGCAAACCGTACACGGATGCGCCGTCCAGATGTGCCGCCAGACCGCTGTAGCACCACGCCAATCCGCTGATCGGATGCACACAGAACAGGGGCCGCGCCTCCGGATCACCGGTGCCGAGGGGAACCAGCACCGCGAGGGGATCGGTGGCCGGAGCCGCGACGCCGTCCGGGTCCACGCCGGAATCGATCCGCCGGGCCAGGTCGTCGACGGTCCGGGCGTCGACCAGCCAGCCGACCGGCACCCGGCGTCCGAGTGCCTCGGACAGCTCCCCCGCGACCGTGACGGCACCGAGCGAGCTTCCCCCGAGGTCGAAGAATCCGTGATCGGCCGAGACCGCGGTGACCGGGATGTCGAGGTGCCGGGCGTAGACGGCCGCGACGAGTTGCCCGGTCGGTCCGCTCGGCGGTACGTACGCTTCCGTGGACCCTGCCGTGTCCGGGGCGGGCAGCGCCGCCCGATCGACCTTGCCCGACGGCAGCATCGGCAGCGCGTCGACGACGGTGACGGTGGCCGGGCGCAGGTGGCGCGGAAGCTGCGAGGCGAGCTGTCGGCGCAGCCCCGGCAGGTCGGGACGACCCTGGACATAGGAAGCGAGGCAGAGGGTTCCGTCGGCACCGGGGATCGCAACGGTGACCGCCGCATCGACGCCGTCGGCGGTGAGCAGCACCGCGTCGACCTCGGCGGGCTCGGTGCGGATGCCGCGGATCTGCACCTGGTCGTCGTCCCGTCCGAGGTGGTCGAGTTCCCCGGTTGCCGTGACACGCACCAGATCTCCGGTGCGATACAGCCGACTTCCGGGCTTTCCGAACGGATCGGCCACGAAACGTGTTGCGGTGAGACCGGTCCGGCGATGGTACCCGCGCGCGAGCCCGGCGCCGGTGATGTACAGCTCCCCCACCGTTCCGGGCGACACCGGGTGCAGTCTCGCGTCGAGGACGTAGGCGGTCGCGCCCGCGACGGGGAGGCCGACAGCCGGTTTCGCCGTGGTATCGGTCAGTGGTCCGGCACACGAGACCATGACGGTGAACTCGGTCGGTCCGTAACCGTTGAAGATCCGGTGCCGCGACCAACGCCGGAGGAGCGCCGGATGCAGGGTCTCGCCGCCGGCGACCACTGTGACCGGCCGGAGCGCATCGGGGTCGAGGGTGGCGAGGACCGTCGGGGTGAGATCGAGGTGGTCGATGCGCGACTCGACCAGGAGGTTCTGCAGGGCCGGGCCGGCGATGGTGTCGTCGTCGGCGATCACCAGTGTGCCGCCGTGGGCGTGGGCACCGAGCACGGTGAGGATCGCGGCGTCGAACGTGGTCGAGATCGCCTGCAGTACACGGGTTCCGGGGCGAAGTCCGAGCCGCCGGGCCTGCACGTCGACGAGTGCGGTGAGTCCGCGATGCGGGACGGCGACACCTTTCGGGGTGCCGGTCGTCCCGGAGGTGTAGATCACGTACGCCAGCTCATCCACCGACTGCTCCGGTTCCGGTCGCCCGGAGCGGGAGTGCGAACCGGTCAGGTCGATCCACTCGACGGTCCCGCGACCGTATTCGTCGTCGTCGAGCCCGTGCGGCACGGTGAGACCGAAGGTCGCGCCGCAGTCCGCCAGGATCGTCTCGATCCGCGCGCGGGGCTGGCTCACGTCCAAGGACACCCAGGCTGCGCCGGCCTTCGTGACCGCCCAGAGGGCGAGGGGCCAGTACTCGCTGCGCGGTACCGCGACGGCGACGAGGTCGCCCCGGCCCACTCCGCGGCCCGCGAGTTCCGATGCGATCCGGGTGGCACGCGCGTCGAGTTCGGCATAGGTCCACGCGACCGGTCCGGCCTGCACCGCGATCCGGTGAGGATGCGCGGCCACCGTCCCGGCCAGCAGGTCCCGGAGCGTTCGCGGCGTCACCTCGGCCGTGCCGAGCGGTCGGGCGTCGGGAACCGCGAGGTCGCCGACGGGCCGTCCGGGCGTGGCCAGGGCCGCGTCCAGCAACCTCACATACTCCGCGAGCAGACCGTCGACGGTGGCTGCGTCGAAGAGGTCGGTGGCGTACACCACCCGCACGTCGAGGCCGGCGCCACCGTCCCCGGTGGTGTGCTCGACGATTTCCCAGGAGAGATCGAACAGCGCAGGGAAGGAACCCATTTCGGTGTCGCCGATGTCGACCCCCGGCAGCTGGAGCAGCGGATCGCCGGCCCCGCCGGGGCGGTGGGTCAGCATCACCTGGAACAGCGGATGGTGTGCACCGTCGCGGTTCGGGGCGAGCCGCTCGACGACCTGCTCGAAGGGGACATCGGCGTGGGCGAGCGCCCCGAGGTCCGCGGCCCGCACGTCGCGCAGCAGATCCGCGACGGCGGTGGACGGATCGACGGGGGTGCGCAGCGCGACGGTACCGACGAACATGCCGACGAGCGCGGACAGACGCGGATCGTCGCGTCCCGCGACCGCCGTGCCGACGACGATGTCCGATCGGCCGCTGCGACGGGCGAGCAGCGCCGCGAGGATCGCATGGAGCAGCATGAAGATGGTGACGTCGTGGGCCCGGGCGACCGTGCGCAACCGGGTGTGGAACTGCGCGTCGAGGTGTACGGCGGTCGTTCCGCCGCGGTAGCTCGGGCGGGACGGCCTGGGCCGGTCGGTGGGCAGGGGCAGCGGGGTGCCGGGCGCCCCTGCCAGTGCCGCCGCCCAGTAATCGAGCTGGCGGTGCGCCGGCGAGTCCGGGTCCGTGGGGTCTCCGAGGAAGGTGTGCTGCCAGCGGGCGTAGTCGCGGTAGGTCACCGGCAGCGGCTCAAACGCCGGAGCCGTGCCGCCGGCGCGCGCCACGTAGGCGGCCTGCAGGTCGGACAGCAACGGGGCGACCGACCCTCCGTCGAACGCGATGTGGTGGACCGCGGCGACGAGGATGCTCTCCCCCGGAGCGATGTCGAGCAGCCGGACACGCAGCGGAGGTTCGCAGCCGAGGTCGAACGGAGCGGAGAGCGTCTCCGTGACCGCAGGATCGGGGTCGGCACACGAGATCCTCTCCAGCACAGCCGGTTCGACCAAGGCGTACTCACCGTCCGGATATGCGGTGCGCAGGATCTCGTGACGATCGCACAGGTCACGGACCGCCGCATCCAGGGCATCGGCGTCGAGAGCACCGGTCAGGCGCAGGACCACCGGAACGATGTAGCGCGCGTCGGGTTCGGTGCGCGACAGCAGCCACAGTCGTCGCTGCGCCGGCGCGATCGGCACCGGTCCGGTCGTGTCGGCGCGACGCAGCGGTGGCCGCGGCGCCGGACCGTCGGTGACGGACCCCGCGAGTGCGATCAGGCTCGGCGCTTCCAGTACGGCGCGGGTGGGCACATCCGTCGCGAACGCTTCGGACAGACGCGCGGCGAGGACGACGGCTCCGAGCGAGTCACCACCGGCGGCGATGAATCCGAGGTGCGCGGCCGGGCGTGCACCGAGCACGTCCTCGGCGATCGTGACCACCAGTTTCTCGCCGGGCGTGAGCGCGCGGTCGTCGAACGCGACTGCGGCAGAGTCCAGTTCGGTCAGCGCGGCGAGGTCGAGTTTGCCGTTGGCCGTGACGGGAAGCTGGTCGACCACCCGGATCCGTGCCGGCATACGGTGCGACGGAACGGTCGCCGCGACGGTCGCGGTGAGGTCGTCGACGGTGGTGCCGGTGGCCGCGGCGAACGCGACGAGCGCGCCGTCGATCGCGGCCACGGCGGCCTGCCGGACCCCGGGTGCGGCGAGCAGTGCCGTCTCGAGTTCGCCCGGTTCGATACGGACGCCGCGGATCTTCAGTTGCCGGTCGGTGCGGCCGAGGTAGGCGAGGGTGCCGTCGGTGCGCTGCTGCACCCGGTCGCCCGTGCGGTACATCCGCTGCCCGCCGGGGGCCGCGACGAACCGCTCCGCGGTGAGGGGCGCAGCGTCGAGATATCCGAGTGCGAGCCCCGCACCCATCAGATACAACTCGCCGACGGCACCCACCGGGACCGGCTGCAGGCGAGTGTCGAGAACGTGGGCGGTCGTGCCGGGGACGGGCCGGCCGATTCCGCCCTCGGTCCGGTCCGCGCCGTGACCACCCTCGAACTCGGTGAGGGTCGCGACGATCGTCGACTCGGTCGGCCCGTACGCGTCGAGCAGCAGCCGGTCCGCCACCCAGCGTTCGGCGATCCCGGCAGGCAGGGTTTCGCCGCCGGACGCGACGACGCGCAGGTCGTGCAGGCCCGCCGGTTCGAGGGTGCCGAGCACCGTCGGAGTCGACAGGTAGTGGGTGATGCGTTCCTCGCGCAGCAAACGGTGGAGTTCGGGCCCGGCGTACACGTCCGGCGGCGCCACGACGAGGGTCGCGCCGGTCGTGTGTGCGAGCAGCACCTCGAGCAGGGCCGCGTCGAACGCCGGGTGGTATCCCTGCAGCACCCGGTCGCCGGGGCCGACGCGGTAGCGCGTCGCGGCCTCGGCCGCCAGCGGCGCGAGTCCGGTGTGGGTGACCGCGACCTGCTTGGGCGTGCCGGTCGAGCCCGACGTCGCCACGACGTAGGCGACGTTCGCCGGGCACGTCGCGGCGATGCCGGTGGATCCCGTGAACGCGGCACCGGTCTTCGTCGCGGCCCACAGATCGCGGATGCGGCCGGCGCTGCGGGTGTCGCCGAGGCGGACGACCGTGCCGGGTCCGATGCCCGCCGCGCGCCACTCGGCGGCGAGGGCGTCGGATGCGGCGTCCAGTTCCCGGTAGGTGAGCGAGATTCCGTCTCCGCGCAGGGCCTCACGATCGGGGTGGGCTGCTGCCGCCGCGCGCAGGAGGTCGGAGAGAGTGTGCGGTGCCGCCGGCACGTCGCCGGTCAGGGGCGCCGCGGGGGCGTCGAGCCGGACATCCCCGACCGGGTCCGCCGGCGCGGCGACCAGGCCGGTGAGCGCCGCGGTGAACCGCCGGACCAGCGCCTGGGCGGTGTCGTCCGCGAACCGGGACCGGTCGAACCGGAGGGTCGCGCGGTAGCCGTCGACGCCCGGGGCGAGGGTGAACTGGAGGTCGAATTTCGGGGTGTCGTCCGGTATTTCGCGTGCTTCGATGCTGATGTCACCGAATTGCACGCGGCCCGGGTCGAAGTCCTGCATCGCCAGGGCGACCTGAGGCCGCGGCCCCGAGAGCATCCCGGTGATCTGCTCGTAGGGCACGGTTGCGTGATCGAGGGCTGCCACGTCGAAAGCGCGGACGGTTGCGAGCAGTTCGGTGAAGGACCGATCGGGAGCCACCGCGGCACGCAGCACCAGGGTCTCGACGAACGGCCCGACGAGGTCGTCGAGTTGCGCCCAGCGTCGGGTGGACACGACGGCCGCGATCGCGACATCGTGCTGGTCGCCGACCCGTGCCAGCAGCACCGACAGCGCGGCGTGCACGACCATGAACTCGGTGGCACCGTGTGCGCGGGCGAGCGACGCGACCGCCTCCCGGACGGTGCCCGGGACGGCGAATTCGATCGTGCCGGCCACCGCATCCTCACCGGTGCGGTCGACGGGGAGTTCTGTGACGGTGAGACCGTCGAGTGCCTGCTTCCAGTGGTCGATGTCGGCGGCGGGAATTCCCCGTGCGTGCTCCCAGATCGCGTAGTCGGCGTACTGCAGCGGCAGCGGCAGCCAGCGCGGCGCGTGCCCGGCCGCGCGGGCGAGGTAGGCGTCGGCGAGGTCGGCGAGCAGCGGTCGCAGCGACGCGCCGTCCGCGAGGGAGTGGTCGACGTCGAGGTGCAGTACGTGCAGGTTCTCCTCGAGCCGTTCGAGTTCCACCCGGATCGGCCCGGCGGATTCGGCGGTGGGCGCCGGCACACGACCGGACTCGAGCAGCCGGGTCGTGTCCGGGCGGCGGGCGGATGCCTCCTGATGGATATCCGTGCCGGTCGGGACGTACCGGGTACGGAGGATCTCGTGCCGGTCCACCACGTCTCCGATCGCGGCGTCGAGCGTCTCGGGGTCGAGCCGGCCGCCGAGCCGGACCTCGGCGCGCAACCGGTACGCGCCCGGGTTCAGCTGGTCGAGTCCCCAGAGGCGACGCTGTGCGCGACTCAGCGGAATGCGCGAGGGCCGGGGCATCACCGCGACCGGCCCGGCGTCGACGTCGAACCCCCCGGCGTCGAGGACAGCGGCGAGGTCGTGGACGGTGGGGTGGTCGAAGACGGCGCGCAGCGGGACGGCGATGCCGGTCTCCTCCCGCAACCGTCCCACCAGAACGGTTGCCAGGAGGGAGTTTCCGCCGATCGTGAAGAAGTCGTCGGATCGCCCGACCGGCCCGGCCCCGCCGAGCACGTCGGCGCAGACCCGGGCCACGAGCATCTCCGTCTCGGTCCGTGGGGCGTCACCGCGCCGGACGGGCGCGGGCAGTGCCGCCGCGTCCAGCTTGCCGTGCGGGGTGACCGGCAGCGCGGCGAGCGCGACCACGACGGCCGGGATCAGATGGCCGGGCAACGTGCCGGACAACTGCGATCGGACCCGTCCGGTGTCCAGATCGGCCGGCACGACGTACGAGACGAGCGAGCCGTCGCGGACCACGGTCGCGGCCTGTTCGACGCCCGCGACGCGACGGAGTGCCGCGTCCACCTCGCCGGGCTCGATGCGGACACCGCGCAGCTTGACCTGGCTGTCACTGCGGCCGCGGTATTCGAGGGTGCCGTCGCGGCGCCACCGGGCACGGTCACCCGTGCGGTACATCCGGCCGTGGTCGGTCGCGACGAACCGCTGCGCGGTGCGGGCAGGCGCTCCGCGATAACCGACTGCGAGCCGTTCCCCCGACAGGTACAGCTCGCCCACGACTCCGACGGGTACCGGCTGCAGCCGATCGTCGAGGACTGCGACGGCCACGCCGCGCACCGGGTTGCCGATCACGGGCACGTCCCCGGGAATCAGGGCCGCCGAGCAGGTCGCGAAGACCGTGGCCTCCGCGGGACCGTATCCGTTGTAGAGGTCGCGTCCGGCCCCCCAGCGGTCGACCAGGTCGCCGGCGACGGTCTCGCCGCCGAGCATGAGGACCCGGAGATCGGGCAGGGCACGGGCGGGCACGCTCGCCAGCGCGGACGGGGTCAGGCACGCGTGGGTGATGCGCTCGCGGGCGAGCAGCTCCCCGAGATCCGCTCCGCCGTAGCTGTCCGGGCCTGCGACCACCAGCGTCGCTCCCGACGCACCCGCGACGAGCAGTTCGAGGACTGCGGCATCGAAGCTCGGCGCGGCGACGTGCAGCACGCGATCTCCCGGGCCGGCCGCGAAACGGTCGGCGAGGTCGGCGGCGAGTGCCGTCACCGCCCGGTGACCGACCGCGACTCCCTTGGGGTTCCCGGTGGTTCCCGAGGTGAACACGAGGTAGGCCGGGGAGTCCGGGTGCGGCTCCGGCAACCCGGCGAGTCCGGTGGTGTCGGCACCGGCCGCGGGAACACCGATCCACCGCACTGTCGCGGGAAGCGAATCCTGCTGTCCGGCAACACCGTGTGCCACAGCGTCCAGCATCCCGGCGAGCCTCGCGGGCGGCTGTGCCGGGTCGACGAACATCGGCGCGGCACCGAGTCTCGCGATACCCCAGGCGGCGACGACCGCGTCGAGCGAGCGGGGCAACGCGCATGCGACGACGTCGCCGGTCCGTGCTCCGGCGGCCCACAGCCGTGCGGCGATGTCCTCGGCGCGCTCGATCAGCCGGGGGTACGTCAGTTCCCGGGACCCGTCGCGCACGGCGACCGCGTCGCCCGCGCGGGCGGCACCGGCCACGAACAGCCGCCACAGCGACTGCGGCCGCGGTGCCGCGGGCCCCACCGCTCGTGCGGGCGCAGCACCTTCCCCGACGGAGAACAGGTCGATGTCGTCGATCTGCACATCCGGATCCCCCGCGGCGGCGTGAAGGATCGCCTCGAGCCGGGCGGCGAACGCCGACACGGTCTCGTCGTCGTACAGGTCTGCGGCACAGGCGAATTCCAGTTCGAGCTCGGCCGCGTCCTCGGTGACGGTGACCTGCACGTCGAACTTGGCGTGCTCGTCCGGTGCCGGCGTGACCGTCGCGGTGAGACCGGGCAGGCAGACGTCACCGACGGTGCTGCGGCGATGCGACAGCGCGACCTGGAACAGCGGGTGCCGGCCCGGGATCCGCGGTGGATCGAGCCGTTCGACGAGCGTCTCGAACGGTGCGTCGGGATGGGTGTAGGCATCGAGGTCGACGGCGCGGACGTGGGCGAGCAGTTCCGCGAACCGCATCCCGGGTTCCACCCGGGTGCGCAGCACGAGGGTCCCCGCGAACATGCCGACGACATCGTCGAGTCGCGGGTCGCCGCGTCCCGCGACGACGGTGCCGATCGGGATGTCCCGGCCGGCGCCGTGACGGGCGATCAGGGCGGCGAGCGCGGCGTGCACGACCATGAACACGGTGGCGTGGCGGTCGCGCCCGAGCCGGACGAGCCGATCGCTCAGGTCCCGGTCCAGGCGCAGACGACGGACCGCGGCGCGTCCGCTCGGACGGACGGGATGCGGACGGTCTCCGGGCAGCGTCGCCTCGTCGGGCAGATCCGCCAGCACGCGCAGCCAGTGCTCGATCTGATCGTCGGCGATCGCGTGCTGCCACCGCGCGAAATCGGTGTACTGCACCGGCAGCGGCGGGAACTGCGGTCGCTGCCCGCCGACCCGCGCGGTGTAGGCGGCGGCGAGGTCGCGCAGCAGCGGGGCGAGGGACCATTCGTCGGCTGCGATGTGATGGGCGACGACGACGAGCAGGTGACGTTCCGGCGCGAGTCGCAGCAGACGGATCCGCACCGGCCGTTCGACGGTGAGATCGAAACCGGCGGAGCAGAATTCGCGGATCTCGTGTGCACATTCCGACTCCGCGACGGCGATCGCCTCGAGGACGGGATGCGGAACCGGCGAGATCTCCTGGCGGGTGGCGTCCGGGTAGATCGTGCGCAGCGTGCGGTGCCGTTCGAGGACGTCGGCGACCGCCGCGGCCAGCGCGTCGGCGTCGAGTCGCCCGTCGAGGGACAGCACGAACGGAAGGTTGTAGGCCGCCGACTGCGGATCGAACCGGTTGACGAACCACAGTCTCCGCTGCGCGGGCGAGAGCGGGGCGTTGTCCCCGTCGGCCGCGGTCAGCGGTATCCGAGCGATCGGCCGTCCGGCACGCTCGGCGATCCGCTCGGCGAGGGCCGCGACGGTGGGAGCCTCGAAGATGTCGCGCACCGTGATGTCGGCATCGACGATGCCGACGAGCCGCCCGGCCAGGCGATTCGCCAGCAGCGAGTTGCCGCCGAGGTGGAAGAAGTTGTCGTCGGCGCCCAGAGCGACTTCGGAACCGTTGTCGCGCAGCAACTCCCCGAATGTGTCCGCGACCACTTCCTCGATGGGCCCGTGCGGCGCACGCCCCCCGGCCGAGACGACCACCGGCTCCGGCAGCGACGCACGATCGAGCTTTCCGTTTCCGGTGAGCGGCAGTGCATCGAGCACGACGGCGGCGGACGGGACCAGATGGTCGGGCAGCGTTCGACGAACCTCGTGCAGCGCATCGGCGGCGGATCCGCCTACGAGATAGGCGACGAGCCGGTCGTCGCGCAGGATCACCGCGGCGTCGGTGACGCCCGGGCAGCGCAGCAGCGCCGCTTCGATCTCCCCGGGTTCGATGCGGTAGCCCCGCAGGACGATCTGCTGATCGGCGCGCCCGAGATGATGCACGGTGTTCCCGGCTCTGCGGCCCAGATCTCCGCTCCGGTAACGGCGTGCACCGCCCGGCGCGGCGACGAACCGAGTGGCCGTCAGACCCGGACGCCCCCGATAGCCGCGGGCGAGTTGCTTTCCGGTGACGTAGATCTCGCCGGTGCTGCCGGGAAGTACCGGGCGCAGGTACCGGTCGAGCAGTTGCATCCCGATGCCGGGGAGCGGCTCGCCCACACCCGGGACGGCAGCCGGACCGCACGTGGCGTGCACGGCGGTCTCGGTGATGCCGTACATGTTCACCGTCTCGATCTGCGGCTGCTTCCACTGCCACGAGCGGACACGCTCGGCATCGAGCGGCTCCCCGCCGAAGATCACGAGCCGCACCGAGTCGGGCAGCGCCGCGGTGGCACTCAGCTGGTGGAACGCGGTCGGCGTCTGGTTGAGCACGGTGACCCCGTGCTCACCGAGCAGCGCGGCGAACCCGGCCGGATCCCGGACCGTCGCATGGTCGACGACGACGAGCCGCCCGCCGGTGACGAGGGCACCCCACATCTCCCACACGGAGAAGTCGAAGGCCGGAGAGTGGAACATCGTCCACACGTCCGATTCGTCGAATCCGAAGCGCGATGTGGTCGCGGCGAAGACGCTCAGCGCGCTGCGGTGGCTGACGAGCACTCCCTTGGGAGTTCCGGTGGAGCCCGAGGTGTAGATGAGGTAGGCGCCCCGATCCGGGTCGGCCGGCACGTCGTGGTCGTCGTCCGCGGCCGCCCGGTCCTGCACCGGGACGGTTGCGGGGTCGAGAGCGGGAATGTCCCCGGCGGCACGGAAATCGCTCCGGCACAGCACCGAAACGGGTTCAGCGTCGTCGAACAGCGACCGCAGCCGGGCCTCGGGATGGGTGATGTCGACCGGCAGGTACACCGCACCACACCGGGCGACCGCGACGATCGCGACGATCAGGTCGACGCTGCGGGGCAATGCGACCGCGACCACGTCCTCGGGTCCGATCCCCCGCTCGGCGAGCCGTGCCGCCAGCGCACCCGATCGCGCCCGCAGCTGGGCGTAGGTCAGGGCGGTGTCGCCGTCGGCGACGGCGACCGCGTCCGGCGCCGCGGCGGCGCGGCGGACGAACAGCTCGGACAGCGACCGGGCGTCCGCGTGCGGGACGGGTTCCGATACCGGTTCCGATGCCGGGGTGGGGCCGACCGGATCGACGGCACCGACGGTCGTCTCCGGGTCCGAGGTCACCATGTCGAGGATGCGCCGCAGCCACGACACCCACGTCGTGACGGTTCCGCTGTCGAACAGGCCGCTCGCATAGGTCAGCGTCCCATCCAGTCCCGCCGCTGCCCCGGCGTCGGAGAACGTCTCGCGCAGGGTGATCTCCACGTCCACCCGCGCGGTGTCCGACGCGAGCTCCCGCACCGTCGCCAGGCCCGGAATCGCTCGGGCACCGGTGTCGAAGGACTCGTACGCGAGAATGACCCGGAACAACGGATGATGCTCGGCCGCAGACACTCCCACCGCGTCGACGATGCGGTCGAACGGGACTTCGGCGTGGGCGAACGCATCGAGATCGACGCGGCGCGTCTCGGCCAGCAACTCGGCGAACGTGCCGCGCGGATCGATCCTCAGCCGCAACGGGACGGTACCGACGAACATGCCGACGACGTCGTCGAGCGCCGCGTCCGTGCGTCCGGAGACCGGAGTACCGACGATCACGTCGTCGCTCGCGGCGAGCGCCGCGAGCAGGACCGCCAGGGCGGCGTGCACGACCATGAACGGCGTGACGTCGTGCGCGCGGGCGAGTTCGTCGACAGCGGCGTGCACGTCGGCGGGGACAGCGAATGTGATCCGGTCCGCGTGGATGTCCCCCGCGGTCCGGGGACGGTCGGTGGGCAGCGGAAGCAGCGGGGACGCACCGTCGAGGGTGCGCTTCCAGTACGCGAGCTGCCGTGCGCCCAGACCGTCGGGGTCGGTGGGGGCGCCGAGCATCCGGTGCTGCCAGCGCGCGTAGTCCGAATAGGTGACCGGGAGTGCCGGCCAAGTCGGGATGGTCCCCTCACGGCGGGCGGTGTAGGCGGTGACGGCGTCGCGCCCGAGGGGCAGCAGGGACAGCCCGTCGGCGGCGATGTGATGCAGCACCACGGCCAGGGTGTACCGGTTGCCGTTGCGGTAGAGGCGGGTGCGGACCGGCGGTGCGACGGTGAGGTCGAACGGGCACCGGGCGAAGTCGGCGATCTCGTCGTCGAGGTCGGCGGGCGCGCCGACCGGGGTGAGGTCGAGCGTGATCGCCGGGAGTTCGCGCCGGTACGGGCCGTCCGGTCCGTCCGGATGAACGGTCCGCAGCGTGGCGTGCCGCCCGACGACGTCGGCGGTGGCCGCGGTCAGTGCGTCGAGGTCGACGCTCTCGTCGAGTTCGGCGACGAACGCGATGTGGTCGCCGCCGATGCCGGTGGCGAGGTCGAAGCGGTTGACCAGCCACATGCGCTGCTGCGCGGGGGCGAGCGGTTGCGGGCCGTCGGCGACCTCGTGCGTCAGCGGGATGCGCCGCTCCGCTTCGGTGTGCGTGATCGCGTCGGCGAGGTCGGCGACGACCGGGTTCTCGAGGATTTCCCGTACGCCGACACGGCGGTCGACGATGCCCGCGAGCCGAGCGGCCAGCTGGGTGGCGAGCAGGGAGTTGCCGCCGAGAGCGAAGAAGTCGTCGGACGGGGCGACGGCGGCCAGGCCGAGCACGTCGGCGACGACCGTCGCGACGAGATGCTCGGTGACGGTGCGGTATCCGTCGCCGGCCGGTGTTGCCGCGGCATCCGCCACCGGGAGAGCGGCCCGGTCGATCTTGCCGGTCGCGGTCAGCGGCACCTCGTCGAGCACGGTGACGGTCGTCGGCACCATGTGTCGCGGCAGCCGCGTCGCGGCGTACTGCCGGATCGCCGTCGCGTCGAGACGATCGCCGGAACCGTACACGAACGCTGCCAGTTTCCCGTCGTGCGCGACGGTGACGGCTGTGGTGACCGCGGGATGCGTGGTGAGGACGGCATCGATCTCCCCCGGTTCGATGCGGAAGCCCCGGATCTTGACCTGATGGTCCGCGCGCCCGACGAATTCGAGTACAGGGTCCGGGTTTTCGGCGGCCGGCGGAAGAGTCCAGCGGACGAGGTCACCCGTGCGGTACATGCGCCCGCCGCCGAAGGGCGCGGCCGGGAAGCGTTCCGCGGTCTGGACGGGGGCATCCAGATAACCGCGGGCGAGCCCGGCTCCGATCAGGTACAGCTCGCCGGTGACGCCGACCGGGACGGGGCGCAGACGCCGGTCCAGCACGATCGGGGTGACCCCTTCGAGCCCGGTTCCGAGGTTCAGCGGCTCACCCGGGGCCAGCGGTGAGCCGGCGGTCGCCAGGACGGTGGTCTCCGTGGGTCCGTAGACGTTGAGCATGGTGCGGCCCGGCGCCCAGCGGGCCGCGGTCTCGGGCTGCCATGCCTCGCCCCCGACGGCGAGGACACGCAGATCGTCGAGACCGTCCGGGTCGAGCCGCGCCGGCACCGACGGGGTCGAGAACCAGTGCGTGATCCGTTCGGCGCGAAGAAGTTCCAGGAGTTCATCGCCGCCGAACACGTCGGCGGGTGCGACGACGAGCGTTCCGCCGGACGCGAGCGCGAGCAGGTACTCGAGCACGGACGCGTCGAACGCGGGCGCCGCGAAATGGAGCACCCGCGCGTCCGGGGCCAGGCGGAAACGCCCGACCAGCGACCGCGCCAGCGGCGCGAGCCCCCGGTGGGTGACCACGACGCCCTTGGGGCGTCCGGTCGAACCCGAGGTGTACACGAGATAGGCGGCCTGATCGGGATGCAGCGGACGTGTCCGGTCGGCGTCAGTGATCTCGCGCACGCAACCGTCCGTGACGAAGGAAATCGTCTCGATCCCTGCGGGAACCGGAGTGCCCGGCTCGGCGATCACGTGCCCGACCCCGGCGGCGGTGAGCAATTGCGCGATCCGGGCGGCGGGCTGGTGGACGTCGACGGGTACGAACACGGCTCCGGTCAGCGCGACCGCGGCGGTCGCGAGCACCGACTGCACCGACCGTGGCAGCAGCACCGCGACCCGGTCTTCCGGCCCGATCCCGCGGTGCAGCAGCTCCCACGCCATCGGGCGTGCCGCGGAGTGGATCTCGACGGGGTCGTGTCCGGGCGCCGCCACCCGCGCCGGGCTGCCGCCGAGCAGGTGCGCCAGCGTCGCGACCGGGCCGGAGGGCGCGAGCACAACGGGTACGGCACCGAGGTCGATGTCACCGACGGCGGTCGTACGGTCGCCGGCCACCGACGCGATCACGGTGCCCAGCCGCTCCACCCACCGCGCGGCGGTCGCCGGTTCGAACAGGGAGCTGTCGTAGACGAGCCGTCCGGTGAGCGACCCGTCGCCGGTTTCCCGGATCTGGAGTTCGAGGTCGAAACGGGCACGCACCGAATCGAATTCCCGCACCTGCACGTCGAGTCCGGGGAGAACCGGAGTGGTCGGCGGAATGTTGTCGTAACTCAGCATCACCGCGAACGGACCGAATCCGAGTTTCTCGACGACCTGATCGAACGGCACACTCGCGTGCGCGAATCCGTCGATGTCGGCGGTCCGGACGTCGGCGAGGAGTGCGGCGAACGCGGCTTCGGGATCGACGGTCACCCGCAACGCCACGGTTCCGACGAACATGCCGACGAGGCCGGCGAGGTCCGGATGGTCGCGGCCGGCGACGCCGGTGCCGATCACGACGTCGCGTTCGCCCGTCCACGCGGACAGCCACACGGCGACAGCGGCGTGGACGGCCATGAACGTCGTCGCGTCGTGGCGGGCCGCGACGCCGCGCAACGCGGCGACGTGCGAAGCGGGAACGCTGAACGGGACGGCGGCGGCGGGCCCGGGCTCCCCCGTGCGCGGGTGGTCGGTGGGCACCGCGGGTGCGGATTCGAGTCCGGCCAGGGCACCGGTCCAGTACTCGAGTTCCCGGTACGCGAGACCGGCCGGATCGGCAGGGTCGCCGAGAAGCTCCCGGTGGGCGCGGGCGTGGTCGAGGTAGTGCAGGGGCAAGGGCTCCCAGCGCGGGGCATCGCCGTGGCACCGGGCGACGTAGGCGGCGGCGAGGTCCGCGGTCAGCGGGACGAACGACGCCCCGTCGAGCGCGATGTGGTGCGCGACGACGACGAGCACGTGACGGTCCGGACCCGTCTGCAGCAACCGGATCCGCACCGGCACGTCGACGGCGAGATCGAACGGCAGGGCGGTCCACTGCCGGATCATCGCCTCCACATCGTCCGGTGCGGCCGGGACCGGGACGATGTCGAAGGCGGTCAGCGCTTCGATCACGGGCAGAACCCGTTGCACCGGGCCGAGCGGTGACGCCGGGAAGACGGTGCGCAGCACACGGTGTCGAATCACCACGTCGCCCAGCGCGATCCGGAGCGCCGGCACATCGAGGTCGCCGTCGAGCTGCAACGCGAACGGCAGGTGGTACGCGCTGGTGTCACGCTGGGCCCGCGCCTGCAGCCACAGCCGGTACTGTGCGGGCGCCAGCGGCCCCGGATCGGGATGCGCATCGTCCGCTTCGGCGCTCCGGCGCTCGGCCGGGACCACGACGGGTCGTCCGGTTGCGGCGGCGGCCAACCGGGACACGGTCGGATGTTCGAACACGTCTCGCAGCCGGATGTCACGGCCGAGAGCGGCGGTCAGGTCCGACGCGAGTTGCGTTGCGGTGAGCGAATGTCCGCCGACGGCGAAGAAGTCGGTGTCCGCTCCCACGTCCACCGCGCCGGTGCGCTCGGTGAACAGTCGGGCCACCAGCACTTCGTCCGGTCCCGTCGGCAGCCGGTTTCCTGCATCGGGTTCGACGGCGGGAACAGGTAACGCCCGCCGATCGACCTTGCCGCCGGGAGTCAACGGCAGCGTGCCCAGAACCGTCGTCGTCGCCGGCCTGAGATGTACGGGCAGGCGCTGAGCCAGCCGCGCCGTCACGTCGGCCACGTCGACGGCCGCCGCTTCCTCGCCCACCACGTAGGCGTCGAGACGATCGCCGCGCACGACGACCACCGCCGCCGCGATGTCCGCGAACGAGGCGAGGACCGTTTCGATTTCGCCCGGTTCGATCCGCCTGCCACGGATCTGCACCTGACGGTCTGCGCGACCGAGGAATTCGAGGCGGAACTCGGCCGTGCCGGGCTCGCTGGTCCAGCGCACCCGATCGCCCGTCCGGTATATCCGCTCCCCGCCCGGTCCCGCCACGAACCGCTCGGCGGTGAGCGCCGGCGCGTCGAGATAGCCACGGGCGACCGACGGTCCCGCGAGGTACAGCTCGCCCACGACACCGGCCGGCACCGGGTGGAGCCTGGAGTCGAGGACGTGGGCTGCCGTCCCGTGGATCGGCCGGCCGATCGGCACACCGGCACCCGGCTGCAGCGGCTCGCTCAGCGTTGCGAGCACGG
Organism: Rhodococcus phenolicus; assembly: GCF_001646785.1. Classification (GTDB taxonomy): domain Bacteria; phylum Actinomycetota; class Actinomycetes; order Mycobacteriales; family Mycobacteriaceae; genus Rhodococcus; species Rhodococcus phenolicus. The sequence goes on along the minus strand of NZ_LRRH01000002.1, from coordinate 5,256 downwards.
TCGTCTCGGTGGGCCCGTACGCGTTGAGCAGCACTCTGCCGACGGACCAGCGATCGGCGACGGCCTGAGGCAGTGCCTCCCCACCCGAGTCGACGACCCGGAGGCCGGGCAGACCCGTCTCCGGCGTGACGGACAGGATCGCGGGTGCCGTGATCGCGTGCGTGATCGCCTCGCGGCGGAGCAGATCCGCCAGCGGGGGACCGGCCACCGCATCGGAAGGGCAGATCACCGCGGTCGCGCCGACGTCGAAGGCGAGCAGCAGTTCCTGCAGGGACGCATCGAACGTGGGCGCGGCGAGATGCAGCACGCGGGACTCGCGATCGGCCCGGTACTTCTCGCGCAGGGTCGCGACGAGGGACGCCACGCCGCGGTGGGTCACCGCGACCGCCTTCGGGACGCCGGTCGACCCCGAGGTGTGGATCACCCACGCAGGATGGTCGACGTGCAGGGCGCGCGGGGGTTCGACGGCCGCAGCGGCATCGCCGGTAGGCCCGATCGACGGCGACACGACCGCGACGTGCCCGGGCAGGTCGGTGTCCTCCCCCGCGATCGCGACCGTGACCGAACGCAGCACTTCGCTCAGGCGTGTGGCTGGCAGATCCGGATCGATCGGGGTGTAGGCCGCGCCGGTCTTGGCGACCGCCCACAACGCGACCACCGAATCGATCGACCGGTGGAGGAGGACCGCGACCCGGTCCTCGGGTCCTGCGCCGGCCGCGATGAGCCGGCACGCCAGCTCGTCCGAACGGACATCGAGTTCTCGGTAGGTGAGGGACGACGTCCCGTCGCGCACCGCCACGGCGTCGCTGCCGGCGTGCGCAGTGAGCAGTTCCGGCAGCAATGCCGGTTCGGCCGCGCCGGAACCGTCGGTGGGAACCGGACCGGCGGGGTCCGCCGCATCCGTGAACGGAAGATCCCCCACCGCGCAGTTCGGCTCCGTGACGAAACAGGCCAGGTGATCGACGAACCTGCGGTGATGCCGGACGAGCGAGTCCTCGCTGTACAGAGCGGGATTGGCTTCGAAATCGACCCGGACGGTGCGGCCCGCGATTCCCGGATAGACGTTGACCGACAGATCGTCGATCGGCCCTGTGGACTGCACGTGGAAGTCACCGACGATGTCACCGAAGCTGATCTGCGGATGGAACATCATGAGATTGACGACCGGCCCGAACGCGCTGCGGACCTCGCGGTGCTCCCGTCCGAGTTCGCGGAGATCCGCCAGCATGTCCTCGTACCGGTACCGCTGGTGGCGCAGCGCACCCGTCAGTTCCAGCTGAACCTGGCGGATCAGTTCGGTGGGTGTGCACGCGGGGTGCACGAACAGTCGAAGCGGAACGACATTGGACAGCGCCCCACCGGACCGGCGCAGCGCCGCGGTGGTCCTGGCGGAGACGGGAAGGCTCAGCACCACATCGGATGTCCCGGTCGTTCTCGCCAGGAAGGCGGCGAACGCCGCGACGACCACCGGCACATCCGTCGAGTTCGCCTCGGACGCGAGTGCGGCGACCGCCTCGGCCACCGACGGTTCGAGTGACGCGCCGGTGTGCCGGCACGGCACCCGGGGCGGCGCCGACCCGTCGGCGAGGGAGACCGGGGTGGGCAGATCGGCGAGTCGCGGCGCCCAGTGCTCCCGGTCGCGTAGCCTCCGCTCCGAAGTCCGGTAGGCGGCGTCGAGTTCGGTCAGACGATCGACCGGCAGACTGCGCACAGGTGGCGGTTCGTCACCGCAGGCCCAGGCGGTGTACAGCTCTGCGCTGCGCTCGAGCATGACCATGGCGCCGTGTCCGTCGAGTGCGATGTGGTGGACGTGGCTCGACAGGAAGAACCGGTCGTCGGCCAGCTGCAGCACCGTGGTGCCGATGAGCCTGTCGCGCATCGGATCGTGCCGCCGGGAGTACCTGGCCTCCATCCACCGATGGGCATCGCCCTCCGGGTCTTCGGATCCGCGAAGGTCGACGAAACCGACGGAATCGGGGGCATCCACCCGGACCGTCTGATACGGCTGCCCTCCGACGTCCTCGAGGAAGAGGAAACCCGACTCCACATCGCGTGCGGCCTGCTCACAGGCCTTGCGGATCAATGGTGTATCGAGATCGCCTCTCAGTTCCACATATTGGGCGATGGTGAACGGGACCTCCGGAAGCAGTTCCTGGGCGAACCAGAGACCGCGCTGTACCGAAGACAGCGGAGTACGACGCACTGTCCTCCCTCACATCGCCCGACAACAACTCACCACGGACGAGAAGAACCACGAAGAGACCTCCCCAACCGAGATCGCGACGAAGCCTCCCAACAACGTCGACGACCGATAGTTCGCAAGTGTACTGACCGTCGGCCTCCGACACCACTTGAACGAACAGCCAATTCGAAATTCGGTTATGGTCTCGAACGGAAATCCTGAAAGGGGTTGTGAACGCGTGAGCGATATTACCGATGAGTCACATTCACCCGATCCGCGACGACGCAAGGTGAGACGCAAACGCACGGACGAGGAGATCGCACGTGACCGTCGGCGTCGGAATGTGACCCGACTTTCCTGTGGAGCAGCAGTTCTCGTTGCCGTCGGAGCGGCCGGATGGCTGGGATACGAGGGTGTGCAAGCGAAATCGAGCCTCGAGAAGGCACGCGACTTCGCGACACAGTCGAAAGATGCTCTCCTGTCCGGCGATCCGGAAGCGGCAACACGGGCGGCTGCGGACGCAGACCGTCATGCCCAGCGCGCACAGGCCGCCGCACATTCGGTGCCCTGGCGGATCGCCGCCGCGGTGCCGTGGCTCGGAACCCCGTTCGAGTCGACCGCGCAGATGACCGATATTGTGACAGGGCTCACATCGGACGTGTTGCAGCCCGTCGTCGACGCGGGAGCTGCCCTATCGCCCAGCCGGCTTCTTCTCGACGGAGCGCGAATCGATTTCGGCGCACTCGGAGACGCCGCACCGGTACTCGAGACGACATCCGCCGCAATGACCGACCTCGACGCGCAGGCACAGGCACAGGCAGTCGACCACACCTACATCGGAGCGATCGACCGCGCCCGCATCCAGCTGCAGGAGCAGACCGCAGAACTGAGCGGCCTCCTGGAGAACACCGCCCTCGCGGCACGGATCGCACCGGCGATGCTCGGCGGCGACGGCCCCCGAAGTTACTTCATGGGATTCCAGACCAACGCGGAAGCACGCGGGACCGGCGGCCTGATGGGCGGATTCGCGGTCGTCCGAGCCGAGGACGGTGCCGTGCGGGTCGACGACGTCGCAAGCAACCGCGAGCTCCGCCTGGACTACGCACCGGTCGACCTCGGTCCGGATTTCGCTCGTCTGTACGGACCGAGCCGGCCGACGCAGGACTTCCGCAACAGCAACGTGAGCTCGCATTTCCCCTACGCAGCCCGGATCTGGCAGTCGATCTGGCAGCAGGAATCCGGCGAAACGGTCGACGGTGTGATCGCCACCGACCCGGTCGCGTTGAGTTACGTCCTCGATGTCGTAGGTGCGGTGACCATGCCCGACGGCGAGAAGATCACCGCCGAAAATGTCGTCGAGCTCACCGGATCGAGGGCCTACGCACGGTTCGGCGACGACCAGAAGGCACGCAAGGAGTACCTGGAGACGATCGCCAGGAAGGTCGTACAGAAGCTCACCGGCAACATCGATCGTCCGCGGGCCCTGCTCGAGGCGCTCGGCCGCGCAGCCGGCGAAGGCAGACTCGCAGTGTGGAGTTCACACGCCGGCGAGCAGGACGTACTCGCGACGACCGCGCTGGGACACTCCGTTCCCGAAGACCCGGCGCCGTACGCCGGAATCGTGGTGAACAACCTGGGCGGCAACAAACTCGACTACTTCCTCGAACGCGAGATCGACTACACCGCCGGTTCCTGCGACGGACACACCCGCACGTCGACGGTCACCGTCCGCCTCGCGAACAACCTGCCGTCGGGAGAGCACACCGCCTATGTGGCAGGGATGTTCGACAACCCGATGGGTGCGCCGGTCGGCACCAACCTGACCGACGTCTCGCTCCTCGCGACACAGGGTGCGCGATTGGACAAGGTCACCGTCGACGGCCGGACCGCGTTCGCGCTCACCGGAAAAGAACTGGGCCATCCGGTTTTCGGAGTTCAACTGCCCGTTCCGCAGGGTTCGACGGTCGAGATCGTGTACGAGCTGACCGAACCGGTCGTCGCCGGCGCGGCGCGGGTCCCGGTGCAGCCGCTCATCGACGATCCGATGGTCAGCGTGTCCGTACCGGACTGCGCGTAGAGCCTTCCAGCAGACCGAGCGTGCCCGAGCTCCACCAGGAGACCGGGCACGCTCGGCGCACCGGCCGAGTGTGCAACGGCCGGTCGCAGAGCGCGGACAGGAGCTGCCCTCCGCCGCACTCAGAGTTCGATGCGCTTCTCGACGTCGGACCACATCTGCTCGGTCTCCGCCTTCTTCGCGGTCGCGAGCTCGGCCACGGACTTCCTGACGGCCTCGATCTCCCCGAGCCGCGCGCCCACGGTCGCCTCCACGGTGCCGGGATTCTCGTAGGGGTCCAGCACGAAATCCGACACGCCGTATTCGTCGGAGAGCCACCGGTACTTGTGGCTCCATCCGTGCACCAGCCCGGGCACGCCCTGGCTCAGTGCGCTCACCAGCGCGTGGAAGCGGCCGGACACGATGAACGGTGCCTGCCCCAGAAGCCACTTCGACTGCCTGCCGTCGAGTCCCTCGACCACCTGCAGGCTGCCGCACCGGTCGGCGAGTGCGCGGAGCAGTTCGGCGTCACCACCCCCTTCGTGGCACAGCCCGTACACCTCGTGGCCGTGTGCACGCACGACCCGCACCACCTCCTCCAGATTCCGCAGGTATGCGTCCTTCGACCCGCCATGCACCGCAGCGCGTTTCGCGATGTTCCAGTTCGCGACGATCGGGACCATCCCGCGCAGGTGCGCCGTGCCGTGCGGTTCCTCCGGTGTCAGAATCGTCGTGAAGTCCGTTGCCACCGAGATCTTCTCGTATGCGTCCGCCGACCGGGCAATGCCCTTCAGGAACGTTGCGGAATCCGGGTCGCGGGCATAGACGAGCTCACAGGTGTCCAGCAGGTCCGAGACCGGCGCGGTCACGTTCCGGAACGGACCGAACGCCTGCGGGAGCAGCACGACCGGGACACCTCGCTCCGACCATCGGATCAGGTCGTCGGCACGCCGCCGCAGGTCGAGGTGTTCCCATTCGTCGCTGAAGACGAAGCCGGACACGTCGAACACCGCGTCGATCT
>NZ_LRRH01000159.1 GCF_001646785.1 Rhodococcus phenolicus | reverse complement strand
CGCGGATTCGGCGAGTTCGCGCAGGCTGGTTCCGAGATGGCCGCATCCATGCTCGACACGTTCGCGGTGATCGTCGCCGGAATGGATGGCATGCTCGGGCCACTCGCCGGGCTCATCCCTGGGCTGCCCGACTTCGGTGATGTCGCGAATGACCTGCAGAACTTCGCAGATAAGGCCCGCGAGGGTGGAACAGCCATCCGCGACGGTATGGATGCCGGGGCCAACGGTATCGAGCAGCGTCTCATCCCAGCCCTGGATCAGGGCCGGGAACGGTTCAACGAATTCGCCGGGAACATGAAGCTCTCGGCCGCCTTCAATGACGAAGCGGCGAAGGTTGCGAAGGCGATCGGCGACATCGGTGTCCAGTCCGACGGCACTCTCGCGAAGATCGAGAACTGGAATGGGGCACTCGATCAGGGTGTGCCGATCCAGGCGAAGATGCACCAGCAGCTGACCGGGCTGAAGGATGCTCTGCTCGAGCAGACCCGCACCGGCCTCGAAGCCGGAGAGACCGTCGAGGCGCTGACCGCGATCTACGGTGCCAACCGTGACGCGCTGGTCGATCAGGCCAGGCAGATGGGCCTCACTGATGAGCAGGCGAATGCACTCATCAATTCGTACGGCCTGGTGCCCGGGCTGGTGGAAACGCAGATCAAGACTCCGGGCATGCCGGAGGCGCACTACGACCTGGACATCCTCAAGGGCAAAGTGCTGGATGTCCCGGACGACAAGACCATCCACACCGAGGCGCTTACCGAGGACGCAATCGACACCCTCGAGGCCCTGGGATACAAGGTCGAGAACCTGCAGGACGGCACCGTCATCATCACCGCGGACACCGAAGACGGCCAGAACGCGATCGACAACTTCATCGACCGCAACAACGGCCGCAACGTGAACATGTACGTCGACATCCAGTCTCGTCGGCGCGCCGCCGGCATCGATCCGAGCATCTACGGTCCGACGCTGCCTGAGACAGGAATGGCAGACGGAGGAGTGCGCCAACGCGCGAACGGTGCCATCGACGACCTCGCCCAGCCGATCATCAAGAACGGTGCCGGCAACGGTGTTCTCGCGCGCACCCCACTCGGGCCCGTGCGGTACGCGGAGGGGGAGACCGGGTGGGAGGCATACATCCCGGGTGCGATGTCGAAGCGGTCACGCTCCGAACGCATCCTGCAGGAGGTCGCTAAGCGCTTCGGGTTCGGGCTCATCCGCACCGTGCGCGGCGAGGCCGGGAAGATCTTCAAGGGCGACCCGTCCTCGCTGACCGCAGCATCCGATCCGACCGGCTGGCGGGCACTGCTCGGCGGCGACTACTCCGGCCGCACCGCCTCACTCCTCGGAATCCAGGAGGATCACCCGCTCGTCGACGTCATCCTCAGCATGCGCAAGGCCATCGCCGAGGGCGACTACGACGGCCGTCTCGCGAAGTACGGGATCCAGGAAGACCATCCACTGTCGGACTTCCTGCTCGGGCTGAACAAGCGGCTGTTCCCGGCGATGGCCGACGGGGGAGTAGTCGGGTCCCTGACGGCGATCGGCGCGAAGCATGCGCCGGCGCTGCAGGTCACCGACGACTACCGGCCCGGGGCGAACGATCACCACGGCGCCGGGAATGCCGTCGACTTCTCCAACGGCTCCGGCAACACCGACGAGATGCTCGCGTTCGCGAACTACCTGGCGGACAACTACCAGGGCCAGCTCGCCGAGCTGATCTACGACGACCCCCGATTCGATCGGCAGATCAAGAACGGGAAGATCGTCGACC
>NZ_LRRH01000158.1 GCF_001646785.1 Rhodococcus phenolicus | reverse complement strand
CGGTCATAGCGGCAGGGAAACGCCCGGTCCCATTCCGAACCCGGAAGCTAAGCCTGTCTGCGCCGATGGTACTGCACTCGACAGGGTGTGGGAGAGTAGGACACCGCCGAACACCCGTTACCGGAGGCCTCCACCAGTTTTGGTGGGGGCCTCCGGCTTTGGTGCGTTCCGGGGGTGTTGTGGGTGGTGGGAACCTTCATTCGGCCTGACCGATTGAAGGTTCCCCTCACCGGAACGGACGAGCGGGGACTGTCGCGTCCCTGCACTCGGGGAGCGAGAGCCGGTCAGGTGCGGATGGGGATGTTCACGGTCGTGGATTCGGCGCGGCCGCGCAGGTCGACCCGGTCGTGCGGCGTCCACAGTGCGCGTTCGGAATCGGAGGCGGCGGCGACGGCGCGGCCGGATGCAGCGACTCGGCCGGGAACGGACTTCGCCAGCTCGGACAGACGGGCAGCCTCGTTGACCGGATCGCCGATCACGGTGTACTCGAACCGTTCCCGGGCACCGACGTTCCCCGCTACCGCTCGCCCGGCGGCGACGCCGAGCCCGGCACGACATTCGGGAACCTCGGTGAGGATGCGCCTGGCGATCTCGCGGGCGGCGCACAGCGCGGACCCTGCGACGTCCGTCGTCTCGACGGGTGCGCCGAAGATGGCCAGTGCAGCGTCGCCTTCGAATTTGTTGACGAAACCGCCTGCGCGGTGCACTTCGTCGACGACGACGTCGAAGAACCGGTTGAGGAGAGTGACGACCTCGGCGGGCGGCCGGCTCGCGGCCATTTCGGTGGATCCGATGATGTCGACGAACAGCACCGCGACGTCCCGCTCTTCTCCACCGAGGACGTCGGCATTGGCGAGCGCGGCTGCCGCGACGTCCCGTCCCACATGCCGGCCGAAGACATCTCGCAGTCGTTCGCGTTCGGTCAGTCCCTCGGCCATCCGATTGAAGCCGGCCTGTAGTTCGCCGAGGGCGGTGCCGTCGTACACCACGACCCGCGCGTCCAGGTCTCCCTGTTCGATCCGGGTCATCCCGGTCCGCACGGATTCGATGGGCGCGATGCTCGCCCGCACACTGAGCCACATGAGCAAGGCCCCGACGACGAGCGCGATCGTGCCGATCGTCAGGATGGTCACGGCGAATCGGGTGGGTGTGACCGGTCTGATGAAGCTGAACACCGCGACCAGCAGGAGGCCGACGATCGGGACGCCGCTGCCCAGGGCCCACGCGAGCATGAAGCGGCCTCCGGCGCTCGCCCGGCGCCGGCGCACGGGCGCACCGGCTTCGAGTGCGCGAGCAGCGATCGGACGCAACGCGAACTCGCCGAACAGGTAGACGAAGCCGCACACCGTCAGGCCGGCCAGGGCGATCGTCAGGGAGACCTTCGGGATCGTCGACGGGTCGATGACACCGAAACATGTCGTGAAGAGTACGAGGCCGATGAACCAGAGCACGCCCTGCTGGACCGTGAGGCGCCACGGAAGGCGAAGGGCGTCCTGCTTCTGCGCGTCGGTCGGCGGCCGGTCGGCGAGTGCCCAGCGCAGTTGCTCGAGCCCCAGCCGGGTGCCACGGACCGTCCCGACGATCATGGCGACGAGTACGTAGACGGGTGCGATCACCGCGATGACGACGACGAAGTCCCCGGTGAGCACCGACGGTCCGGGTACCACCACATTGATCAGCACCGCCGCGACGACGGCTCCGAAGAAGTGGGTGCCGAGCAGGGACAGGGTCAGCAGCGTCTGTATCCGGATACGTTGCCGCCGAACCGGTTCGGCGGGTTCGCCGAGGATCGCGGAACCGAGTGGCGCGGTGCTTGCGCGGCGTGCGGGCATAGTCGTTCGAGAGTAGTCCGTTGAGGCGCCGTCCGGAGGATCCACTAGGGTGGCAGGAGTGCGCCTAGTGATTGCCCGCTGCCGAGTCGACTACATCGGACGCCTGACGGCACACCTGCCGACGGCACGACGACTGCTGCTGATCAAGGCCGACGGGTCGGTGAGCATCCACGCGGACGACCGTGCCTACAAGCCGCTGAACTGGATGAGCCCGCCGTGCTGGATGGCCGAGGAGCCCAGCGAGGAGGCGGAGGCCCTCTGGGTCGTCACCAACAAGGCCGGTGAGCAGTTGCGCATCACGCTCGAGGAGATCGAGCACGATACGAGCCACGAACTCGGCGTCGACCCTGGCCTGATCAAGGACGGTGTGGAGGCGCACCTGCAGGAGCTGCTCGCCGAACACGTCGAGACCCTGGGCGCCGGGTACACGCTCATCCGCCGCGAGTATCCGACGGCGATCGGCCCGGTCGATCTGCTGTGCCGTGACGCGGACGGCGCCACGATCGCCGTCGAGATCAAGCGACGTGGCGAGATCGACGGTGTCGAACAGCTCACGCGCTACCTCGAATTGCTCAACCGCGACCCGTTGCTCGCCCCGGTGAGCGGCGTGTTCGCCGCGCAACAGATCAAACCGCAGGCCAAGACTCTCGCGACCGACCGGGGGATCCGTTGCCTCGTCCTCGACTACGAGGCGCTGCGCGGAACCGAGAGCACCGAGTTCCGGTTGTTCTGATCGTGCCGCGCCGCAACCGAGCCCAGCCGCCGCGACACCGCGGGCCGAACCCGCACGCGTCGGCGACCGCCCGCACCGAGTACGGCCCCGCGGGCGCCGACTCGGAACGGTTCACCGTGCGCTCGGTTCCGGGGTCCCGGGCGATCAAGTCGTATCGGTGTCCGGGCTGCGATCACGAGATCGCGCCGGGTACCGCGCACGTGGTCGCCTGGTCGGCCGACACGCTCGGCGGTGCGGACGACCGCAGGCACTGGCACACCGGGTGCTGGTCGGGCCGGGCGACGCGAAGCCCGACCCGCCGCTGGTCGTAGTCGCCGGCCACCGCGGTCCGCCGGGCTCGTTGTGAGCCGGCCCGGACATCGGGCCGGAATCGGACGTCCCGGCGTTTTTCTTCGCTTCTCATCCCACGGGTGCCCTAGGGTCACACCTGCACCACGCCCTACCCGCGGGTAACTACAAGAGGAGGAGTGGCGAATGCGCGTTCGCGTACCGATGCTCGTAGGTTCCGTCGTCGCGGCGGCCGCACTGTCCCTCGGCGGCGGGCCGGCCCAGGCCGTCGACCCCGTCACCATCGCCAACGGCATCCTGGCGACGGCAGGAGGATGCCGGACCGACGTGCTCCCGCTCATCCGCGCGTGTACCGCGCAAGAAGCGCTGACGGCTTCCCCGCCGGTTCAGCTGGAACTGCTCCCGCAGAGCACCGCCATCGTCGTGCTCGGAGCCGGACTGCTGCCGGACGGAACGATCAGGCCGGTCCTGGACGAGCGGCTGCGATCGGGTTTGGACCTCGCGAACCGCTTCCCTCAGGCCCCCATCATCGTCAGTGGCGGTGCACCGAAATCCGGGGTCACCGAGGCCGCAGCGATGGCGCGGTGGCTCGTCGATCGCGGTATTCCGCGCGAGCGGATCACGCTCGAGGATCGATCCGGCAGCACCGTCGAGAACGCGGTCAACACCGACCACATCCTGAGGGATCGCGGACTGCTGGGAGCCACCGTCGTCACGAGCCGCAACCACCTCGCGCGCGCACTCGTCGACTTCCGGACTGCGGTGGACGGGCGCATTCCCGTGACGGGAGTCGTCGCGGACTGACCTGCACGAGATCTCCGCGGCGTTCGAACCCTGTCGTCGGGGGCGGGTTCGAGCGCCGCGGTTTCGTCAGCTGCGAGCCTTGCTGACCACTGCGGGCGAACGACCACGGCGATCGCCCGCCGGTGCCGGTGCCGGGGCTCGCTCGGCTTCGTCGCTCGAGTCGTCCCGGTCCTGCGGCGGCTCGGGTGCCGAGTCGGTCGCATCGTCCGAATCGGTGTTCTCGGTCTCGTCGTCGGTACGGTCGTCGCCCTGCGTGGACAGCCCGTCCCGGTCGAGCAGGTCGCCTTCCCGCGTGACCGCGGCGAGCATCGAGGGCACCGCGTCGAGCTGCTCGCGTACGCCGTCGAGCTGGGTGAGGATCCGGCTGCGCAGCACGCGCAGTTCCTCGGTGAGATCGCGGGCGTTGGTGATCTTGCGTTCGGACTGTTCGGTCGCGATGGACAGGCGACGCGCGGCTTCCTGGGTCGCCTGCTCGACGCGCCGGTCGGCCTCGGCCTTGCTGGTGCGCTCGAGTTCGTCGAGCGCACCGAGCAGCTTGGACCGACGTTCGCCCATCGTGATCTCGAAATCCTGCTGAACCTGGGCGCGCTTGGCCTCGGCCTGCGCGGCGAGGCGGTCGCGTTCCGCCTCGGCGGCGGCGATGATGCGATTGGCCTCGGCCCGCGCGGCGGCCATCGTCTCGGCATGTTCCTCTTCGAACGCGATTCGCCGTCGTTCGATCTCGGCGATCTTCGCTTCGTAATCGCCGCGCAGCCGAATGCCTTCCTGCTCGGCGAGCGAAATCATCTCCGCCGATTCGGCTTCCGCGCGTGCCCGGAGCTCGGATGCCTCGTCGGATGCGAGCCGGAGCATCCGGGAAATACGATCGCTCATCCCCTCCGCGGTCGTCGGAGGCACCGACAGCCGATCGACGTCCCGGCGCAGTTCGTCGATCTCGTTGCGGGCGTTCTCGAGCTGACGGGAAAGGTCCCGGGCCTGGGCTGCCGCGGCGTCCCGGTCGGTGGCGGTCACCCGCAGCTCGGCTTCGAATCGCGCGAAGTAATTGGTCACCTCGTCGCGGTCGAAGCCCTTGCGCACGATGGAAAACGGGAGATGGCTGGGGGTGCGATCGCGATCGAAGACCATGGCGACAATCTACCTGGTCAGCGAGGCCGGAGCTGCGGGCGATCCCGCGTTGTGATAAGCGACGCGCCGAGAACTCAGTGGTGAGCGTCGGCCGCCGGCTCGACGAGCTCGACGAGCACGCCACCGGCATCCTTCGGATGCAGGAAGTTGATGCGCGAGTCCGCGGTTCCTCGGCGCGGTGCGTCGTACAGCAACCGCACGCCCTGCTCGCGCAGAAGGGTCGAGACCGCGTCCAGATCGGTGACGCGGTAGGCCAGCTGCTGGAGTCCCGGGCCGCTGCGGTCGAGGAACTTCGCGATCGTCGAGTTCTCGTTCAACGGGGCGAGAAGTTGAATCGCAGTGGAACCCTCCGGGGAGCCGGGCACGGACAGCATCGCCTCGCGCACGCCCTGCTCCTCGTTGACCTCCTCGTGGGTGGAGACGAGGCCGAGGTTCTCGGCGTACCAGGCGAGGGCGGCGTCGAGATCGGGCACGGCGATGCCGACGTGATCGATGGCGGTGATGAGGCCGGAAGCCAGAACGGTGCCCGTCGCGGAGGAATGGGTGGACGACTCAGTCATGTTGTAGACGGTAGCGCTAACGTTAGATCAGTTCACGCCGGGAGGTGTCTTCCGGCACACCACAGGAACGAGCAGGCCTGCTGTTCCTCGAAAACTCGGAGGAAATCCTCGTGACCACTTCAGTCATCGTTGCCGGTGCCCGCACCCCCATGGGGCGTTTGCAGGGTGCGTTGAAGGACTTCTCGGGGTCGGATCTGGGTGGGGTCGCGATCGCGGGTGCGTTGGCCAGGGCGGGGGTGGCACCGGAGCAGGTCGAGTACGTGATCATGGGTCAGGTGCTCACCGCCGGGGCCGGGCAGATCCCGGCGCGGCAGGCCGCGGTGGCGGCGGGTATCCCGATGGATGTGCCGGCGTTGACGATCAACAAGGTGTGCCTGTCGGGGATCAACGCGATCGCGATGGCCGATCAGCTGATCCGGGCGGGGGAGTTCGAGATCGTCGTCGCCGGTGGTCAGGAGTCGATGAGCCAGGCTCCGCATCTGCTGGAGAAGTCGCGGTCCGGGTTCAAGTACGGGGATGTGACGTTGCGGGATCACATGGCGTTCGACGGGTTGCACGATATTTTCACCGATCAGGCGATGGGGAATCTGACCGAGTCCGCGAACAGCGGGGAGCGGTTCGTCTCGCGGGCCGAGCAGGATGCGTTCGCGGCGGCCTCGCATCAGAATGCGGCGCGGGCGTGGAAGGACGGGGTGTTCGACGACGAGGTGGTGCCGGTGTCGATTCCGCAGCGGAAGGGGGATGCGGTGGAGTTCGCCTCCGATGAGGGGATCCGGGCGGAGACGACGGTGGAGTCGTTGGGCAGGTTGCGTCCGGCGTTCGCGAAGGACGGGACGGTCACAGCGGGGTCGGCGTCGCAGATTTCCGATGGTGCGGCGGCGGTGGTGGTGATGAGCCGGGCCAGGGCCGAGGAGCTGGGTGTGGAGTGGATCGCG
>NZ_LRRH01000157.1 GCF_001646785.1 Rhodococcus phenolicus | reverse complement strand
CGGGGCGATCACGGCGGCGGCACCGAACCAGACGCCGGTGAGCGCGGCGGGCGGGGCGATGCCCAGGTCGCGGGCGCGGCCGCCGAGTGCTCGGAGCACCTGCGCGGGGCTGCCCCCCTCGCCCAGTCGCTCCATCCGCATGGTGTTCAGCTTTCCACGGGCACGCCCCGTCGGCGAAACCGCAGGCGGCGGAGTCGGTAGGGTCTTGTCCCGTGTCTGCTGAAACGGGGGTGGCCGACCTTGTGACCGGCGCCGGCAAGGTGTTGCGGGCCTACGGCCGCAACGCCGTCGCCGACCGCGCCGAACGCGACGGTGTCACGGTCGACGACGTCGAGAACGCCACCGCCGTGTCCATCCGGTTCGTTCCGGCCGATGTCGAGAACCCGGAGGGGACCGCGGAACTGGTGTTCCCGGACGGCAACCGGCGCATCCCGCACGCCGAACTCGCCGACTGGACGACCACCGGCGGACGGTACGTCTCCGATCCGACGATCGAGGCGCTGCCGATCGCGGCGGTGGTGCCCGTCGCGTCACGCCGGCTCGGGACCGCCACGATCGTCGACACTCCCGGTGTCGGTGGCCTCGACCCCCGGCACGCGGGGCTGGCCCGGCAGTCCGCCGACCAGGCCGCGGTGCTCGTGATGGTGTGCGACGCCTCGACCCCCATCACCGAACCGGAGATGCAGTTCCTGCGCGAGAGCGCCGCAGGAGTGGAGAACGTCGTCGTCGCCGTCACCAAGACGGACAAGGCCACCACCCGCTGGGCGGACATCGTCGCCGAGAACCGGCGCTCGATCGCCCGGCACGTCGGTCGCGACATTCCGGTCGTGCCCGTCTCGAGCGTCCGCGCGCTCGCCGCCGAGGACGCAGGCCTGCCCGACGAACTGCGCCACCGCGCGGTCACGTTCTCCGGGGTTCCGGCGCTGTGGTCGGCCATCGACGAGAGCCTCACCGCCGCGGAACGCTCCCCGGCGACCGACGCGCTGCGCACCTGCCTCGAAGGACTGCGGGAGATCGAACGCACCATCGAGGATGAACTCGCCGTCGTCAAGGCCGGGGAAGCCGCGATCCCGGACCTGAGCGCCGAACTCGAACGGCTGCGCAACCTCAAGGACGAAGCGCAGCACTGGGAACAGCACCTCCAGCGCGACCTCACCCTCGCCCGTCAGCAGGCCGCGACCCGCCTCGACGAACACCTCACCAAGGTCCGCGAGGACTGGACCACCCGCATCAACAAGTCGTCCATGGAGGTGCTGCGCAGGTCGCCGCAGGTGTTCACCGCGCGCATCCAGACCGATCTGCTCGAGGCGATGGCCACCACCGCCGAGGGGTTCCTCACCGATCTCGAACGGATCACCACCGAACTGTTCGACAGCGCCGAGGAGTGGGAACGCATCCGCGAGATCGCGGTCGCCTCGATGCGCACCGATCCGCTCGTCACCAACGAGGTCACCTCGAAACGGCAGGGCCTGCTCGACCCCAGCGTCCTGTCGATGGGCATGATCGGCACCACCATGCTCGGAGCGGTGATCGGTGTCGGTGCGGTCGCCGGTGTCGTGTGGGTCGCGGTCAACCTCGGGTTCCGCGCGATGCGGGCCGGCAAGACGAACCTGCTGACCTGGTTGCGCGAGACCATCGCGACCGCCCGCACCGCGACGACCCGCATGCTCGACGCGACGCTCGCCACGACCCGCCCGGAGATCGTGCTCGGCCGCCGCCGCAACCTCCAGGATCGGATCACCGTGCTGCAGAAGCAGATCGAAGAGGCAAAGCGTTCCGCGCAGGCCGACGCCGCGGCGCGCGAGGCGAACGTCACCCGGCTGGAGAAGAACCTGCGGATCACCCGCGGGAAGATCACGCCCATCGAGGCCGCACTCGGTGCACCGACGGCGGTCCCGGCATGACCGCGCCGCAGGGCCCGGCCGTCGCCGACGGCACCGACCCGATCCACCAGCGCATCGACGCCGCGCTGCACCGGCTGGCGTCGTTCGGCGGTGATCTCGTGGGTCACGCCAACCGGATCGGCGCGATCCTGTGGTCACCACCGCGCATCGTCGTGGTCGGCCGGCTCAAGGCCGGCAAGTCCACGCTCGTGAATGCGCTGATCGGGGCGCCGGTCGCCGAGACCGCGGCGCTCGAGGCGACCAGCGTCGTCACCGTGTACGAGAACGGTGCGCCCTCACGCGCCGAGGTCGTGACGATCGACGGGACCCGCCGCGCGGTGCCGTTGACGTTCGGTGCGACCGCCGACCTGGGGGTGCCCGAGACCGAAGTCGCGTACGTGCACCGGCACCTGCCGTCGCAGGCCCTGACGCGCATCACTCTCGTCGACACCCCGGGACTGGCGACCCTGACCGTCGCGAACGCCGCCGCGACCGAACGCGCACTCATCGACGGTTTCGAACAGACCCGCTCGGCGTCCGTCGACGCCGACGCCGCCGTGTTCCTGTTCGATTCGATGCCCCGCGCCGACGAGATCTCGTTCCTGCAGCGCCTCGGATTCACCCCGCTGAACACACTGGGAGTGCTGTCCCGCGCCGACGGATTCGGTCGCGGTGTGCTCGGCCGGCGCGACCCGATCGGGCATGCCGTCGAGCATGCCGGGGTGCTGTCGCGACGGCTCGCGGACGTGGTCGGCGCGGTGATCCCCGTGGCCGGTCTGCTCGCCCAGACCTCGCACACCGGGGCGTTCACGGAGAACGATGCCCGGGACCTGGCCGCGCTGGCGCCGTTCGCGCCGCTGGAGTTGTTCGATCTGCTCGACGTCGGCGACGGTGCGCTTCCCGTTCCCCGCGACCGCGTGTTCCGCCTCCTCGACATGGTCGGGGAGTACGGGCTCGTGCACGGCCGGGGTCCGGCGCGCGGCGGTGCGCATCAGGTCAACCAGTGGCTGACCGCGGCCTCCGGCATCGACCCGTTGCGCTCGGTGCTCGACCGGTCCCTACGACGTTTCGCGGTCCTGCACCGGGCGGGACGGATCGTCGCGGAACTCGACGCGCTGGCCTACACCCACCCGGCCCGGGACGGCATCCGGCAGATCGTGTCCGAGCTGAAGACGGATCCTGCGCTCGTCCAGGTCGGCCTGCTGCGGTCCCTGCGGTCTCTGCTGGAGACGGACCCGTCCGCTCCCGCGGTGACGGAGCTGACCCAGTTGCTGCGCGGCGCGACCCTCGCCGAGTCGCTGGGGGCGGACCCGTCCGCACCGCCGGAACAGTTGCGGGCGATCGCGCAGGAACGCCTCGTGTCGGTGCAGACGCAGACGTTGAGCACCCGATCCGCGGCGGAGGACGCGGCGCTGGTGTCGCTCACCCACGCCTACACGTCGATCGTCCGGTCCTGGAGCTGACCGGTGAACCCGGGGACCCGGGCGTCAGCCGAGGCCCGGGTCGTCGGGGAGGTCGAGGTCGTGGTCGCCCGGGCCGGGTGAGAGGTCGTCGTCGCCGGGTACGTCCTCCCCGAGGGTTGGGTCGTCGAGCGCTGGGTCGTCGAGCGCCGGGTCGTCGAGCGCCGGGTCGATGAGATCCGGATCGTGGTGATCCGGAACGTCGTGCCCGTCGAGCCCGGCCTCGGCGGTCACCGGATCGAGGTCGAGCTCGTCCGGGTCGTCGGCCGGAATCAGGTCGGCGCCGACGGGCGGCGTGTCCGGATCGGTGGCGATCTGCACCGCGCGACCCCAGGCGTCGTCGGACAGCGGGGGAACGGTCGTCTGTGGATCGAGACCCAGGAGTTCCCACAATGACGGCTCCCGGTCGTTCGTCATCGTCACCACGTCCTCCGATTCCCGAACTCGAGTGTGTGTACAGGTGCACGCACACTGTCGACGTTAGCGCGCGCCGCGCCGGCGTGACGCACACCCGCCAGCCGCGGGCGGAGCGAATGCGGGATTCCCGGACAGCCGATCAGGGCTCGAGTGTCTCCGCGTCGAGCATCGACGGCGACAACATCTCGACCAATTGCGAACGAGCCCGGTTGATCCGGCTCTTGACGGTCTGCACTCCGATTCCCTGGTGCTCGGCGATCTCCGCGTAGCTCATGTCGGCGTACTCGCGCAGCACGATCGCGACCCGGAACTGTTCGGGCAGCGTTGCCAGCGCCTGCCGCACCACATCGGTGTCGGCGATGCTGTCCGCGACGGATCGCCCCGTGCTCTCGCCGCGGTCGATCTCGTCCTCGGGAGTTTCGCGGCGCTTGCGCACGATCGCCAGGGACGCGTTGGTCGCGATGCGGTACAGCCAGGTTCCGAACCGAGCGGTGCCCCGGAACGACGCGAGGTTCTGCCATGCCGCGGTCAGGGTGTCCTGCAGGGCGTCCTCGGCGTCGTGCCGGTGACTGGTGATCTGGAGGCAGACCGCCCACGTCTGGTCACGCGACCGTGCCACGAGTTCGGCGAAGGCAGCCTGGTCTCCTGCCCGGCTCCGCTCGATCAGTTCCGCTTCACTCATGACGGCCCCCTCCGTAACTTTCCGGGTGTAACTTACTGGACCCTTCGCGGTTCGTGCGGTGGGAGGTTCGGCGGGTGCGCCGATCGGCGCCTCGATCGGCCGAATTTATGTGAGGCACGCCACAATATCTGTCGATTTCGGTGCTGCGACCAGGTGCTTTGTGCCCGAAGTCCGCGTGGCGGAAATTTTCGGGAAATCCGTCCGGAACTTTCCGCGTCCCCGGCTGCTCCTATCACCGACACGCACGGCGAGCGAAAGGCAGCACCGACATGGCAACCCGCGGATCCTTCTCCGACAGCACCAGCTCGAGCAACACCGACCGCACCGACTCGGCCTCCACCGCCGGCACCCGCTCGGACTCCTCCTACGGCACCGACTCGTCCTTCGACACCGACTCCTCCTACGGCTCGTCCGCCGCCGCGCAGGAAGGCTCGACCAGCTACGAGTCCTACGAACGGTACGAACGCTACGACAGCTCCGGCTCGTCCAGCTCGGACTCGTCCTACGGGTCCTCGGCGAACTCCGGCTCGGACTCCTCGCACGGCAGTTCCTCCTCCGCCTCCGATTCCTCCGATCGCGCCTCCTCGGCCGGGGCGTCGAGCAGCACCACCACCAGCACCGGCACCACCGACAGCCTCGGCGGCGGCCACGGCACCCCGGGCCTGGCGTCCGGTCCGGCGACCGACGGCGCCGCGTCCGGGCCGGTGCTGCTCGACGAGTACACCGACACCGACGGCAGCCTCGTCGCGGAGTACGACACCGACGGGGACGGGGTCGCGGACCTGGGGCTGGTCGATCTCGATGCCGACGGCACCATCGATCTGATCGGCGCCGACACCGACGGCGACGGCATCGTCGATGCCAATGCCTTCGATCACGACGGGGACGGCACCTTCGACGAGGCGGTCTTCGATCTCGACGGTGACGGTGGGGTCGATGCGACGGTGGATCTGCACACCGGTGCGGTGGACTACGACGGGGACGGTGTGGCCGACGATTACGTCGATACCGGTGCGTTCGATTCCGGTGCGTCCTCCGGTGGCGACTACGGCGACCTGGCCTGATTCCGACCGGACTGTTTCCGTTCCTTCTTCGAGGAGTTCCCGTGGCCGCTTCGACCGACCCTGCCGGTGTCGACCTGTCCGACATGCAGGACGCGCCCAACGCACAGCCGCTGATCCACACCACCTACGGCACCGCGACCGCGCCGGAGGACGGTGAGTTCACCGCCGAGACGATCACACCCGAGGGTGTCGAACTGAATGCGGACGACTACGACGAGGACGGTGTCGTCGACGCTCTCGAAGCCGAACTGCCGGACGGAACCATCGTGGGTTACTCCGACGTGGACGGGGACGGAACGTTCGACTCGGTGCGCTACGCGACCGAGGACTACAAGACGTTCCGCACCGAGATCGACACCGACGGCGACGGGCGGATCGACACCGTCATCACCTACGACGCCGACTACGAGTCGGTCACCTACACCGACGAGGACGGTGACGGACTCGCCGACAGGATGTACTCGTCCGAGACCGGTGAGGTCACCGATCTGTCCTGACCGGGCCGATCGTGTGCGGCCGTCGGTGGCCGCCGGTACCTGCGGGGCCCGCGGGTACCGGCGGCATCGCCGCTTCTATAGGCTGCCGCACGGTCACGGCGTCCGGCCGGACATTCCGAAGGGGGAGAACGAACGATGAGCTGGGTCC
>NZ_LRRH01000156.1 GCF_001646785.1 Rhodococcus phenolicus | reverse complement strand
CCGGATGGTGTGGGCATCGCCCCCGTCGACGGGGGGCATCGGGGGTTCGGGTACGGGACTCGGCGGTACAACTCGGGGTGCGGTTTGGGGTTCGATCAGATCGTCGCCGAGGATCTGTAACGCCGCCCGGTGGTGGCCTGCCCGCGCATCGCCAATGCAGTCAGGCTCCCGTCCGGGACCTACAGAAGTGCCCCCGTTCCTCGTCGTGAGGAGCGGGGGCGCTTCGTCGTGTCCGGGGTCAGTCCTCGTCGTCGCTCAGCATGATCTGGCCGGTGGCGCGGAACTCGGCGAGCAGGGCGGTGAAGATCGGGGTCATCGTATGGCCTTCCGGGAGTGTGTGATCGGGGGAGGGGTGGGGGCCGGTTTCCCGGCCCCCAGCCCTGGCTACCGGTAGTCGATGAGGGCGGAGGCGACCTGCTCGCCGGCCTGGTTGTAGACGTAGTACCCGGCGCACTCGTTGCTGCTGTCCAGGTCGTACTTGGTGGTGAAGCCGTGTCCGACGATCCAGGCCATGAAGTCGTCGCGGGCGTTGTCGGTTGCGGCCTCGCCGTAGTGGAGGGCGTCGGTGGTGGGGTAGATCGTGATGGTGGCGGGGGCGGTGGCGAGCTTGGCGGTCATGTTGTTCTCCTTGGCTGGTCTTGCTCTCTTTGACTCCTTAAGTATTGCCCCTAACTAGGGTCAATGTCAAGCGGTAGGGACAGGGAATTTCTCAATGCTCATGTGAACCCAGGTAGGTGCTACGATTCCGGGCTATGACAGCCCAATACCTCAGCCTCCTCGATGTGTCCGATCACTCCGGAGTCCGATTCGAGACCCTGAAATCCCTCGTTCGCAGAGGCAAGTTTCCCGAGCCTGACGCCATCATCGGGCTCGGGGAACATCAGAAGTTCGTGCGCGGATGGAAGCGCACGACGATCGACACTTGGCTGCATGGCTACGCACCCCAGGTACGACAAAGCCCCGGCGAGAACGACTGACCTGTCAAATAGAGCAACCCCCGCCGGGGCGCGTCGATCATAGCGTTGGACGTGGCCGGTGTGACATTCGAGTGAAACAGTTTCAAGCGAATGTCACACCGGCCACGCGAGGGTTCAGTCTACGACGCGACGCTCGCCGCCAGCCAGCGCCGCACAGTCGCCTCCGACCGCCCGATCTGGTCCGCGATCGCATAGTTGCTCAGGCCGGCGTCCCGGAGCTGGCGCGCGCGATGACGCAGTGCGTCGCCCTCGTCGGCCGGTGCGTCATCGTCGAGGTCGCCCGACTCCAGTTCTGGCGTCGGCACGACGGTGAGCTGCGATGACGCGGGTGACGCGGGTGCGTCATCGCCTTCGACCGGCTCGGTAATAATATTTTCCGGCCGATTGTTGGCGTCACGTGTTGCGGTGCCCGCGAGCGCTCTGGCGCGCACGATCGCCAGGTGCGTCAACGCGAGCGCCGCGACCGGCGGCACCACCGCGACAGCCGCAGCGACGCCCGGGTGCACCGGCCCCGGCGGCAGCAGCAGGTGTGCCACGTTCCCGGCGACCGACACGGCGACCGCCGACCACAGCAGCAGCCACGCGTACCGTCGCGCCGGCCCCGCGTCGAGCGTCACCACCGCCCGGGTCGCCGCGACGATTAGTCCGTCGACGACGAGCGGCCAAACCGCGGCCTGCCAGTCGCCGAGCCCGGCTCGCGCCGCCACATCCGCGAGCGCGGTGTACGACAGGCACAGTGCCGCGACACCGAGCGCGTAGATCAGTGCCGCGTCGTCGCGCGCCACCCGAACCTTCTTCACGAGATCCCCTCCGGTCGATCGAATCCAGGGCGCTCGCAGGGTAGGTCGGGAATCAGACAGATTCCGGACAGTCGCACAGGGTGACACCGACAGAACCGAGTAGATGCCGTCATATGAGGGCATATCGAGTTTCCAGGCCACCCCGGGTGCGACTCACCTACCAGCGAGAACCGTTGGAGCACGAGTGGTTTCGAAACCCTCCGCGCCCA